>PBMQ01000011.1 GCA_002722615.1 Methanobacteriota archaeon
TGGTGCTGCAGGTGCAGGTGGCGCTGGTGCCGCTGGCGCTGCTGGCGCTGGCGCGGGCGGGGCTGCTGGTGGTGCGGGGGGTTGCATGTCATTTTCCTCCTTATTTCTTCAGTTTCCCCAACGACGAATGATTGGGATGATTTCCCTCAGTTCTTCGTTGGAATAGGATCTCGCTGAACTAACCAGTTCAACAAGGCGTGGGTCACGGATCATCTGCATAATCTCTGCAGGTGTCTTTCGGGCAAACTCATCCCGGGTGAGATCATTAAATTGCCGCACTTTCGAAAGGAATGCCTCTCGGACGCGGACTTGATAGAGCGAAGAATCAACCTTTGTGGGTCGTTCTCTAAATCGGGTTAGATCGAAGACATGTCGCCAGTTTTCTTTTTCTGGTACGACCATGATGGCGATGGCGAGAAGAGCGAATAAGTTCAGGATGATGAGCCACTTAAGGTAGGCATCACTTGTGAGCAAAACGACCGCTCCAATGGCTTCAGTGAATGGTTGAGTTACGATACTCGATACGTGACGGCTTTCATCGAATACAATGTTGAACTCGTCAGTGTTTCGCGTGATCTGAAGAGAAAGCTCGTCGTTGTCAAATTCCATCATGTCACGAATCAGTGCACGGAAGTAAAGTTGATTCCCTTGCCAAGCAGTGTTTCCTTGAGAGGATTGGAGACCTTCTGGATCAGTATCCCAGCAGGAATGAGCTGGTTCTATTTGATAGAAATCCGACCCACATTGCTGCTTACCTGTTAAGTCAGCATCTCCAGCATCCCAAAGGTGGTTAGCGAATACAGAGTGATCGGAAACAAAGACGATGCTGCCAGTAACGGATACCTCGCCATTGTCACCGTCAGACTTTGTATCGTAAGCTTCAATATTTGGATAATCGATTCGTACGATCAAATCCGTCTTACCGGTTTTTGGGTTTGCTGCGTTGTTGATGTCAAAACCGGAACGGGCTACGAAAGCTTGGTCACTTGCAGATGCAAGCACATTCACATCTCGATTATCATCCTCGATATCAAGGACTTGAATTGCCGTAGGGGAATGGAACAAAATTGGCATCCGGCAGTTGTCCGTTGTGCCGGCGGAAACCAGTGCTTCTGTGCACGGGGAGCGAAGTGCTGCTTCATCCATTACATCAAGATCTTCGCTTACTGAAGCAACAGACCATAGGCGAGTGTGCTGTATTGGCATTCGGTTATCGGTTGCATCTGAGACTTCGTAGAACCACTTCTTATCCGCTACGGGGGCATCAAAGAACAGTACTCCGAATTCTTCAGCGACACGCTTAGCATTTGTTGAATTGGCTGCAAGAATGACTTTGCCTCCCTTTTCGGTAACGAAGTCGTGGATTGCTTGTGCCTCTGCAGCATCAAACGGCTTCTCAGGAGCAGCAATGATGAGCATTGTTCGATGAGGATCTTGCCAGTCGTTGACGAGCATTGGGGTTGACATTGTGTTGTAGATGGAATACTTCTCTCCAGACTTCCCGTCATCACTTTCTCCGAGAGTATCTCTCATTTTCGAAAGTTGTTGGTATTGGTAATCTCCATCTGCGTTCCGCACATAGGGCGAGAACACAGTTTCTTTGGAAGAGGAAGCAAGTACTATGAGCGTGGTTGAAAGAAGAATTGAGACAACAAGCCCAACCATGAGTTTCTTTTCGACTGAGAGTTTTATTTTCTCTGTCTCAGCCATATTTTCACCTCATTTTGCGACAAGCGCAGTATGTTCTTTTCTTCGCAATCACGATACACACATAATGATTCTCCCTTGACGTTTAGAGAGGTTTTTATGACATCAGGCCACTAGAAGAGAGCCGTAATCAGTGTACATCGAGGCGGTTCCTGCGCACAAAGGCAACGATTCCCAACAAAACAATCACCGTTTGTAGACCGAGTGAAGGTAAGGCCGAAGAACCACTCGAATCTGAGCCTGAATTTGATGCGCTCGAGCCCGTATCACCCGTGTTAGAATTTTGACTTCCTCCAGACTCATCGACGTCGACTGAGAACGTTGTGCTTCTCTCCAATCCATTACCTTCTGATGTGACGATAATTGTCACTTCACAGGTCTTCGTTGGATGAGCCGTTGAAGGTGCGATTCGGAAACGTACCTCTGCTGGTGGATTGTCATCAATTCCTGTTGGCTGAATTTGTGACCCTTCCCCTGACTCAAGTTCTTCAATATCTAAGAGAGGGCAACCCCGGATATCAGCCTCAATCTTGGTAGCGGCATCAACACTGTTACCCATGTTGTTAAGGAAAAGGATCTCTTCTACCCACGTTCCCGCATCGACTGAACTTGCTACAAGCGTTACTTCTGGAACGAGTTCATGATAGCGTGGAACTTTGAGATCGGCATTGATTTCTTTGGGAGACACAGGCGCACCTGCGGCGCTCTCCTCAGCCGTTACGACAATGACTATTTTTTCCGTAGGAGCATGTGCACGGACCTCATCAGCATCAGAAGTGGTGAGTTCAATCGAGAATGATTCATTTGATTGAGAGCTGACAGTGATGGATTCCTCGAAGGAAGCCTCGATAAAATCAACATCGTCTTCAAATTCAACAGTAATTGTTAGGCTCAAATCATTAATGCGCGGATTATCGACATAGAATACCAGAGTATCTTCTATACGCCACTTTTCTCCATCGAGGGAAAGTTCGTAACTTGGTTCGACTTCAGAATCCCAGCCAAACTCCCATTCGTTGTTGAACTGTCCTGCGCTTGATGGTAACATCACTAGGAAAAGAATGCTGAGCAGAAACAATCCAATACGCTTCATCTTCAATCACCAAGAATTTCTCGAAGGCATCGTTTTGCGAGTACTCGAACCATTGATCTTCGATACCGAGGCGGAAGTGCGGTGTTGTTCACTGGTTTGATCGATTTCATAATTGCCTCAGAAAGTGGAAGAATCTGTTCGTTTGATAATTCAGATTCCAGTGCGTTAATTTCTGCTTGATGGGAGCGTGGAATCGATTCCAATGCAGTCGAAGCCATTCGAAGAGAGGAAGCATCGCCTGCAAACCAAGATGCTGCTACGCCAGCTTCAGGGAAATCCCACGACTCACGGACACGGAGTTTCTTGTATGCTCCAACTCGATGTTCAACACCTTCGGGGAAGGTTACCTTGAGGACAAACTCTCCTTCTTTCAGCACATTTCGGGTAATTCCGTCGAGTTCAAAGAAAGAATCAGCAGAAACTTCTCGAGGCCCGTTGGGGCCAATGATGTGAATGACTCCTTCAAGAACCATTAACGAAGGTGCGAGATCGCCTTGATATGTCGCTACACAGAGAGTGTTTTGGTTTGGAATAACCCGGCAATCGGAACCTGTTCCGCAATCTTCCTTGTGACACCAATCGATGGATCTACGCCAATCTTCACTTTGGTTGAACCAGAAACATCGCGTATCAAGGCAAATGTTTCCTCCAAGTGTTGCATTATTGCGGATTAGCGAGGAGGCAACCTTGCTTGCAGCGGATGCAATGAGCGGGTGAACTTCTTCAGAGGCTGTGATGGCACCTAATCGCGCCATTGCCCCAATTTCATGCATTGAAATTGTATCGAGACCTACAATCTTTGCAAGAGAAATGACGTGTGTTTTGACATTGATGTGCCATTTGTAATTCGGTAACAAGTCCGTACCGCCAGCAACCCAATCAAATGATTCCTTGTTGGATAGGAATCTCGAAGCCAATTCGCAAGCTTCCTCAATCGTTTGTGGATGGTGGACATTAAACGGTGGCATCAACATCATTGGTCACCTTCCATCTGTCGTTGTTCCTTTTTCAGCCAGGCCTTGCCAGCGAGGCCTAGTTCTGCGAGTTGCTCTGGAACGGGTTCAACTGCAGATTTCCAGCCTTGTACCTGGTCTTCAAGCGGCCGTTCTGGATCGAAGCCAAACAATACACCGTTGACATATGCTCCTGTATCTTCGCTTCGTTGACGGCGCCGGTCTCGTTCCTTGTGTTCCGCAGCACGTTCTACCAACGTTGCTTGCAAGTTACTGTGCTCAAGTCTTGGTGTAGGAAGTTCTGTTTCATCGATTCCGCCCATCGCCCTTCTTTTGGACGAGATAGCCTTCCAAACCACATCAGGGGTGAGAGGTAGATCGCGAATCCTCACTCCAATCGCATCGTAAACAGCATTTACAACTGCAGGTAGAATTGGCAAAAGTGGGCCTTCACCTGCTTCTTTCGCACCGAATGGCCCCTCTGGATCAGAGGATTCTACAATAATCGGAGTTACATGTGGCATTTCATGAACGGATGGAATCTTGTATTCCAACAAGTTTGGATTTTGCAGATGACCAGTCCGCCCATAAACCATCTTTTCAGAGAGTACTTGGCCAAGACCCATGTGGCAAGAACCAATGATTTGCCCTTCAACAGCAAGTGGATTCAAGGCTTTTCCACAGTCGTGTGCCGCCCATACGTTCGTGCAAGAAACCAAACCAGTTTCGACATCGACATCAACTTCAGCAACATATGCAGAGAACGAGTACGCTGGAGCCAATCCTGCGGCAGCACCTTTGTGGACTCCACCCATAGGAGGAGAGCGATATGCACCACTCGAAATCAAGGAACCTTTGTCCTCCTGCGCCTTGTGAAGTGCCTCAAGATAGGAAACACCGACTGCAGGGTCATGCTTGTAGTAGATACGACGATCGTTGAGGACCAAGACATCGGGGTGATATCCCAACATTTCCCAAGCNGCGTTGAGGAGTTTTTCACGGATATCAAGNGCTGCNCGAATNGCAGCATTTGCGTTCATGAAAGTCACTCTGCTTGAGTATGATCCAAGGTCGACAGGACTTGTGTCGCTCTCGTGTGATCGCACGTGAATCATTTCGATCGGAAGAGCGAGAACCTCAGAAACAACTTGAGCAACTGCCGTGGTAGAACCTTGTCCGATATCTGCAGCCCCAGTGTGTACAGTCACCCCCCCATCCATGTCGATTTGCATGTGTACAGTGGCATGAGGGAAGCGATTTGGATCCCAATGAATTGGTAGTCCTGATCCTGAAATGAAGAATCCACAGCCAATACCGATGCCTTTTCCGAGAGGCATTTGTCGGAATTTCGTATCCCAATCCGAACCTTCACGAACTCGTTCAAGAGCCTCACGCATGCCGTTCGATGTAATTCTGAAGCCAGAAATAGTTCGGCTGTGAGGAGGAAGAAGATTTGCTAATCTTAAATCGATTGGGTCGACTTGCATCTGTTCAGCCATCTCATCGAGTCCGACTTCAACTGCACAGCGAGTATTCACTGCACCGTGTCCACGCATGGCACCACTGGCTGGTTTGTTGGTCCAAACCCGAGCACCTGTATAATGGAACGAACCGAGTTCGTATGGAGCAGTGGCAAGAACGCCGTTGTAATAGGACGTAACGTGGCCAAAGGAGGCAAAGCCGCCCCCATCAATGAGGGCATCAATATCAAATCCTGAAATTCGTGCTTCTTCATCAGCAGTCATTTTGACTTCGATGTAACTGGGGTGGCGACCTCGGTTAATCCAGTAGACTTCTTCACGGGTGAAATTGATTCGAACAGGGCGACCTGCTTTGCGAGCGAGAATTGCAGCGCACATTTCATGCGGGAATGGATCGGACTTGCCACCGAATCCACCACCCACAAATGTACGAATGACGTTGATTTGATGCATAGGAACTTCGAGAACTGTGGAAAGTGCTCGGTGTGCATAATGAGGAACTTGTTGAGGCGTGTACAACTGAAGACGGCCGTTGGGATCCCAATGAGCAACAACTGCGTGAGGCTCAGTAAATCCGTGGTGTACCCCTTCCATTCTCCACTTTCCATGGGAGGATGCGGTTGGGTCATCAACGAGACTTCGGTCTCCAAATTCTTGGAAGACTCGCTTCTGAACGTTGGTGGTTCCAACGTGATACTTACCACGCCAATGGATTGGCTCATCTTGATCTTCGAGTCCCTTTCTTGGGTCAAAAACTGGCTCGAGTACTTCCCATTCAATTTCAAAGAGATTGAGGGCTTCCATGGCAGTTGCCTCGTCAACAGCTGCAACGCAAGCAACAAGGTCGCCAACGTGTCGGACTTTCTCGACTGCCATAGCATGTTCATCCTTGGTCACTGGTAGGACGCCGAATGTGTTTGTTGCATCTGCACCCGTTGCAACAGCAAGAACCCCTGGAAGTGCTTCGACTTTGGAGGTATCAATCGATTTGATTTTCGCATAATGATGCGGTGAACGGAGGATTTTACCAATGATTTCGTTTTGAAGGCGAACGTCGTCACCGTACCAAGCTTGACCTGTTACCTTTGCATGTGAATCAACCAATGCACGAGACTTTCCCACCTCTGTACCTGTGCGATAACGGTCATGAATGTGTGATCCGGCCGGCTGAGATTCCTTACCACCTACGGATTCTGGAATAAAATCGAGATCTCGTGGAGCCATATCAGGACGTGAACCACCTGAACCCGGAGGAGGGAACTTCTGTTTTCCAGCAACACGTTTTCCATCCTTGCGAACCCCTCCTGAGGAAGCACCTGGTTGTTGTCGATAGCCGCCCGCCATGTAATCACCTCGCATGACCTGGTGGCATTGATGGCTCTTCGGGTCCTTCTGGATGTGGATTCGGATGTGGATCACTTGCAGGCGCAGGGGCAGGNGCATCGCCACGCTTTATCTCAGCNGCNGCTTCTATAGAATCTACAATCTGTTGATATCCCGTGCANCGGCATAGATTTCCTTCGATTGCACATGCAATCTCTTCACGAGAAGGAGAAGTGTTTTCGTTGAGTAAAGCCTCTGCACTCATCAGGAATCCCGGCGTGCAGAATCCGCATTGAGAACCTCCATGAGTTGCAAAGCATGTTTGAATTGGAGCAAGATGCGCCCCCTCCGCAAGACCCTCTACAGTGACAATGGCTTGGCCTTCAACTTGGCCTGCCAAACATAGGCAGGAAAGACGAGGTTCGCCATCGATCAGGACTGCACAGCAACCACAAGTGCCCAAGTCACATCCTCGCTTGACCCCAAGCATGCCTACTTCATCTCTCAAAACATCGAGAAGAATAGCGTTCGAAGGAGCAATGGCTTGGATCTCCTGTCCATTTACAGTTGCTGACCAAATCGTCTTCGGCGCTGATGGAATCATTGTTACATGTTCTTTACCGACCATATGACTCACCTAACTTGACCTTGCGAACTCCGTCTATGAATGTAAGGTTTCACTTCATCCCTTCGCTTGTTCCTTTTCGTCCCAGAATGGATTTTCAATTAAATCAGCATCAACTGCATCAGCTACTTGTGCATCAAGGAAGGTCCTGAGATCTTTGCCAGATAACGTTCCTTCTTCGCGATTCGAAATCGTTGATATGAGCAAAAGCGCAATGAGGAAGATGACGATGCCTCCAATGGAAAATCCTATCAGGGCACTTGTAGACAAGCCATCTCCTTCGGTAGAGGATACATGGTTTGTTTTGTCATCCATGACCATGATTTCAGCAGTGACAAGAGGCGATGCAGATGATGCCCCGTCTTCGTATTGAACTCCACGGAGGGAGATGGTGTGGTTGCCCATGATGGTGATACCGGGAAGATGCTCAAGTTGATGGATGATGTCAATGATTGACAATTTACCAGATGTTTCTCCAGACTCGTAAGTGTGAATGTTTGACCAATCATCTCGCAAATGGTTGCTTCTCCATTGAACAGTTTCCATGTTTTCAGTGACGTCGAACGAGATACTGTCACCTCGTTCGAGATGGATGCGGTTGTCAAGTGTGGTTGGTGTTGATACCATGACACTGATGTTGGAATTGAAGACATAGTCTTGTTCTGCTGCTTCGAGCAGCGCATCAAGCGCACGGACTTCCCCGTGGCCATAGACGTTGTTTTGGCGATTCTTTGGAATTAAATCTTCAGCACATGGTTCGTTGGAAGCCATGTAATGACATTGTCTGTAGGTTGCCGTTTCCTGCATGATGTTTCGGATGTCGAACGGAGATAGATCGGGATTTGCTTGAAGCATTAAAGCAGCAACTCCAGCGGCACCTGGCGTAGCCATGCTCGTACCACTGAATGCAACATATCCATCGCCAGTGTTGTGCGCAACTGACATAACATCAGANCCTACATATGCGATGTTCGGTTTGATTCGTCCCTCTTCGGTTGGACCCTGGCTACTGTAGATTGCAATGCTTGAATCTTTGTCCAATGCGCCGACCGTTATCGCATCTTCCGCACTACCCGGCGTACCAATCTGTGCTGAAACTGCATTGTTTCCTGCTGCAATGAACAATGCAATACCGGCACGTACCATTTCGTTTGCATATCGGTTGACACTGTCCTCCTCAGATGAGGTCCATTCGATGGCTCCTGGGCCACCAAGACTCATCGATGCNGCACGAATGTTGAATTCATAGCGCTTCTCNACNGTCCATTCCATTCCAGCCATGACCGTTGCAAATGACCCACTCCCCCCAGAATCGAGAACTTTGACCCCAACCAAAGAGGCTTGAGGAGCCATGCCTGGATGGTCATAGTTTGGAGCACCGGTACCAGCAGTAGTTCCTGCGCAGTGAGACCCGTGTCCTTGATCGTCATACGGGAATACTTCGGTTCCGTTTGTGAGACTTGGATTGTTCACAGGGTCATAGAAACCAATGACTTTCGGATCGTTGGTTGACGGGTCATCATCTTGATCGTCAAGACTTGAGTGGTTTCCATCGATTCCTGTATCGATAATAGCAACGGTTGTGCCGCTACCGTCGTATCCTGTCTCTACCCAAGCAGTATCAACACCGTGAAGGACAGCTGCATCGCCATTTGAGACCTCTAATATCCCGTCGAGTTCAAGCATAACAACCCCTGGAAGTTGCGAGGTCTCAAGGACGTATCCAACAGGAATACGTCCGGCCAAGGCATCGATGCCTTTGAGGGTCCATTGGTGTTGATAATCTACATGCTCCTCGAGCATTTGAATCTCGGCTTCGCCTGGAGTGAAGGAGAAATCAATGATGAGAGGGAGTGTCTTGGCTTCATCAAGGAAAAGAGGGTTCTTTTGGTGGAGTTCAATCATGTCTCCGATCCCATTCCCGTCACGGTCGACGGTCGTTTCCACCCACCATCCTTCTTCACTCGAATCAGGGGTTGATTCAACAGGAACCGTCGCAAGTACGGTTGGCAACATAAACATGGCAAGGCAAAGTAATGTCAGAATGAAACGAGGATTCTTGAGACCGCTCATGCTTCACCCAGCAAATACTATTGTTTGAACTCTTTCAATTTGAGTGTAACAAATTCATTGCGAATTGATACTCAACCTCGAAATGCTGGGTGCTACTTTATATCGTAATCAAAATATCAGAAATTGAGTCAAATGCCCGCACCACAGAGGAAACCCAAACAGATGGTCTCGATAGCAAACGATGCGATTTTCGCAAACGAGGTTGAAATCCCAGTCAAGCCCGTCATCGTCCGTGCACCTGGTCAAACCAACGGTGATTCGCTTGAACGATTCACTGAAATCATCATGTTTGGTGTGGCCATGCTCACCATTTGGACTGGGCTTTTCGGAATTGCATTCGCAGAGGGTGTTGGTGAAGAGAAATTCATGATCTTATTTGCAGGTGGGCTGATCTCATCCGCAGTTGCCCTCTTCATGGTGGAATTGCAAGCCAAAAAGAATGATTTCCAACTCATGATTTCACAAAATTACCTCCTTGGCCTTTCGTTTTTCTTCATGGCAGTAGGTACACTCTGGGGACTTCGATTCCTTGGCGGATACATCACACTGCAAGAATTTCAGTTCAATGGCGACCCAATCACTATGCTGGGCACTGTCAATGGTCTTGGTGAATTCGAGGCAAGTCCAAACATGATCTATGTTCAAGCCTTGGGCGCACTTGGGATGTGGTTTGCTCATCAACGAATCCTAACGAGGTACAAAGGAGACACTTCCTTTGGCTGGGCAGTTGCAAGTTATATCCCTCTCGGGCTTCTACTCGTAGGAGTCGGGACGTGGATTGAATGGGCGGATTATGAAGTAAGTTATCCGCTTGGAATTTCGATTGTTGGGTTGTGTGGCCTCGCCATGTACAGTGCCTTNATGTCAAATAAATCCATCAACTTCGCAGTTGTAAGTGTTGCATCAGGAATTATCCCCCTTATCTATGAGATTCTCAATGAGAACGCTGAGCCNGGAGGCGAAGGTGGAGCACTNTCNTTGCTTGTCTTCATTATCATNATTCAAGGATTCCTTGCNGGAAATGAACGCCTCAAACAAAGCCTAGCNGAGAANATTTCGTTCTTCTTNATCGGTGGCGTCATCGTTGCCATGCTCATCGCAAGTTTAGAGGATTTGAANCTCATCTTGGGNCCNTTCAAACCTGCTGAANTTGGNAATAGTGGCATGGCAGAGATGTTAACTTTACCAGTCGCTCTATGGATTACCGTACTCTGTGCTTACTTCCCTGCTGTCCACAGGAATCGAGTCCCTGCTATGCCAATTGGACTTGCCTTCTCCTTGTGGGCTCTCAATGGAGACGAGGCAATCATTCCTTGGGTTCTCTCGATGATTATGATCACTTACATGCTTTTCTTTGCTCAAGCAACACGGAAGTGGGTCGCTAATCTGACCATCTCGGCTCTTTCCTTCTCCTATCTCTTCAGCGATACGATTGGCTACGGAGTTGACCAGGTTGAGATCAACGTAGCCATTGCCATCGGTATTGCAGTTATTGCAGAAACGGCCCGACGTTTGGATAAAATTTCAATATGGAGCAGTGTTCAAACCGTATCCTTCATTGCTTTAAGCAGCACAATTCTCGACTCACCATATTGGTTTGTTACTTGGATTTTCGTCGTCTATTTGCTCGGAATGGTCTACGAATCAATGCTTCGTGCCCGAGGAGGGGACGAACTTCTTCGTCGCAACGCAACCTTCGCTCTCATCACTGCATTGGTCGTCAGTACCGGATTGCTGCTGTTTGAGAAACTTGAGATTCCTGGAGCCTATCAAATCTCAGCCCTTGAAGGTCTATCGCTTGAGTATCTTCTCTTGGGACTTATCGTCTATGGATTGTTCAATACTGTCCGCGATGTTGAAGTCGACATTGGACAACTGCTGTCGCTTCTCGAGATGAAGGCTGGCGGGGCCTACGCATACGATTCCGAGACGAATGCGTGGTACCTGAAAGATACGGGAGGTGTTGAAGCAATTACTGACAACTCATTTGGTTCAATCGGTCGTATCTCTCTTGCATTCTCATTACTTGCAATTACGATAGGAATCAGCACTCTTGATGCCTCTATCTTGGAAGGCGATTCGTTCTACCTCGTAGGATTGTATCTGATTCCGATTGGAATTCTCTTCTGGGAAATCAACTCGATGGACGTTCTTTCCTCTCAAAGTCGAATGATTGGCGCATTTATGCTCCTGATTGTTGCCCTTTCTTCGATGCCACTAATGTCAGAGGTCAACACTGTCGATGATGAATTGTTCAAGGCAGGTATTGTGTTTGACATTATCTTCCTTTCATCACCAATAGCNGCCTTTGTNCTNATCAACAAACGTGGTCTTGACCGTGATCATTTGAACCGAACTGCAGACCAAATTATGCTGTGTGTGCTTCTTGTCATTGGAATGCTCGACCAATCGGGTGGTTTGTTGTTCCTCAGCATGTATGGATTGGCGGCATTGGTTGCAGTTCAATACCGACATCATGGAGTCACATTGTTGGCACCTCTGGCAACAATTTCGACCTATTGGTTAGGAGACCATGGTCTTGCTTACTCTTTCCTCGAACCAATTGTCGACAATATCCAAACCATGGATCCACTCTGGTTTACACCAGTAACAGGCATGCTTGTAGCCACACATATGTTGATGCCAATCGCCTGGAGCATTCGAGATGTTCAAGATAGTGAATCCGTGCAAAATCCATTCCCGTGGTTTATCCCAATGATTTGGTTCTTGTTCGCCGCATGGGCNGTNCTTCCAACAGCATCCTGGTTGCCTTTGATCGCTTGTTTGTTTGGAATCCTNAACGCNTGGGTTCGAGGCGACATCAACCTCATTCCCNTCTTAGCTGTGGGTGTCATCTTCTCGTTCCTCCTCGGATTTAGTGACGGTGGCTTCCTCACAGGTGAAATCTTTGGAATGTCGATGCTCTTCTCTGGTGTGATCATCTACGTATTGTGGTTAGCAAATTCAAAGGGAATTTTGGAAATGAATGTGGTTGATAAAGAACGTATGGAAACAATGATGCCTTATTCTCTGGACACACAACTTCGGTTCCTAGCCATTGCCACATTGTTACTCTCGTTCGATGTCTTCAACGGACTTGGAATGCTTGGTGGAAGTGGATGGGCCACCTATGAAGCCATCCAAAAAGGAGACAAGGTTTCAATCTTGTTCCTCCCACTCATTGATGGACTGACTGCTGCCAACCTCATTCATCAGTTTGNNGTTGGTTCCGAAACCATGCAACATTACCTCATTGGAGGTGTTTTCTTCCTCGAAGGTGCAGTGATGATCTATCTTTCCTCCAAGACAGACAGAATCTACGATTCAAAGATCTTTAACTGGAAGAATGATGACGAGTTCTTCAATTTCATTGAATACATGGGCTTCTCCGGTGTTGTTGCAGCATTAGCGGGTGTCATCTATGCATTTGGAAATGACCAAACAAATCTTGCATTCTTCCTAACAGCTGCAATCCTAACGGCATTAGCAATAACAGGATTTGATGAAGTGCAGGCACAAGTACGTTGGCGCCGTGGCCTTGGAGTCTTTGGTTCAGTGTTCACACTCTTCCTACTCTTCCTGCGTCTCGATGAACCAGATGATGTGCTTTTCAAGTATCTCACACTCGTGATTATTGGGCTCCTTGCCCTTGGCTACGGATTCCTCTACATGCAACGACGCTCAACGTATGATNTACAGGATGTAACAATCCCACAAGTCTTNGGTAATGTTGTTCCNAAGGTTCGGCGCGAACCGGTTCCAGAACAATCAGAGGATGTTGTTGAAGTAGTCGTTGAAGATGAAGACAGCGTCAACNTTGAAGAGGATGAAATCCTCAATTTGGGTGAGGCACTCGAAGACGAGTTAGAAGAAATTGCTACACCCTTGCCTGGTGCAACAACCGAAAACATCGGCTACATCGAAACCATGGAAGGATTCGATGTCCGTCTGCCAAAGGAGTCGATTGAACAAATCACTCGAACCATTGCAATGACTCCTCATGAAGGATTCAAACCAGTGGTTCGTGTCAACATGCTTGGACAAATTGTCCTCGACTTTGAGCCACTGTGATTATTCTTCTCTGAAGATTGCACTACGGTCGGAAACAAGCCCTTGGTCAGGAGCGGATGGGTAAACACCCCAGTATGCTTCTCTTGCCTCTTGATTGATGCTCATGCAGAGAACAACATCTCCGGCTCGACTGTCCATCGTTTGACTTCCATTGAGATGCTTGAGCATTGGATCAATGTTTGACATGTTAACAACACCCCAGCCGACTTGAGTACATGGAGCAACAGGTGACACAGGGGTCGTCCCTGATAATGGATCCCATGTCGTGAACGAAGGATACCATGCAGACAAATTCAATGCATTACGAACCTCTGAATTTCGGATGGTGAAGGACTCACCATCACTCGTCGTTCCATCAACGAGATACCCTTCTCGTTCTGTCGAAGCACCGGAGCCAACATCATTGAATTCTTCTCGAAGTTCTTGAAGAATAAAGGAGAGAATACCAGCGGTTCGAGGCGTTGCAAAGGACGTACCTGACGTCTCATGATAGCCATCTGTATCGTCGTGATTTGGTAAAACCTGGGTCCAATCGGCTGCAATATCAGGATAGGAACCACTCATAGTCTCCTTCTGATCATCGCCTTCCTCAGCGTATCCCGCGATACCAATCGACCATGGAGGACCTGCAGTTGCATCTTGAACTGCAGGCGAAGGAGTGTTGTCAGCTGCTCCGGTGTGAATCTTGTTGTTTCCAACGACTGCTTCGTAGGTTCCAGTCTCAATACCTGGCACTGGAAGTGAACCAATGGCTCCAAACGATGTGGAAATGATGTCAACAAGCGGTTGATTTGAAGCAGCAAGAACAGCTTCTGTCGAGAAGCCTTCAACGAAGAAAATGACTGCGTCTGGATTTGCGTCTAAGACTGCACCCGTAACTGCCGTTCCGTGTCCATCTGAAGGGTCGTCAAGAATGTGAATATCCGTTTGTCCATCGGGTGATGTTCCGATGATTTTTGTCCCGTAAAAGTACACAATATCCGATGTCGTGATATTATCCCAACAATATTCTTTGTCGGCTTGATAGCGTTCTTCCCATGAACCATCGAAGGTGATGTAACACGTTTTGGTGACACCAAACGATTCAAGCAACCAGTTTGGATAGACTTCGTCGGTTCGGAAATGATCGTGATAGACGTTTATACCCGTATCCACAGGTGCTACGACGGAGTAATGCCTCCAATCCGTGTCCGAATTCGCTTCTCCAGTTCTGCTTTGGGTTTCATCCCCTACATCAAGAGTTACTGCCCAATACACCCAAGACCCAGCAAGGATAAGAAGAATGACAACTATCCAACTTCGCCACCAGCGCCAATTCAGCCACGTATCAATAATTTCCTCAGCGAGTGCACCAGCAGCATTGCCTGCGACGCTCATGCCTACGCCTGTAACATCACCATCAAGAAGCCTACGCCGACTTCAAGAACCGAATTCTCCTCGGGAAACCATGGACGACCCCAACAAGCGTATGGTATGGATTGACCTCGAAATGACTGGTTTGGATTTGGAACGCGAAAGCATCATTGAAATCGCAACCATCATCACCGATTCTCAACTCAACATCATTGCTGAAGGGCCGAATCTTGCTATCTCTGTTTCTGAAGAACTCATTGCAGGAATGGATGAGTGGAATACTCGACACCATTTTGGAAGTGGATTAGTCGATCGAGTTCGTAACGATTCCGTCAGTTTGGAAGAGGCTGAGCGTCTAACACTTGAGTTCATCAAAGAATACGTACCCAAGAGAACCGCACCACTCTGTGGTAATTCGGTATGGAACGACCGTCAATTTCTTGTCAAAGAAATGCCAAGTGTTGCGAATTACTTGCATTACAGAATGGTTGATGTTTCGACCATCAAGGAACTTGCACGACGTTGGTATCCAGGTCTGCCAAAATTCGAGAAGAAAGGTGCGCACCTCGCCCTCGATGATATCCGCGAGTCTGTATACGAATTGGTTCACTTTCGCAAACTTATCTTCACCGACCGTCCGTAACAAATCCTCTCCATCGGCGCATGTAATCAACGAATGTTGGACTTAGATCTGCAGAAAGAAGTTCTTGCGGTGTAAATGGGGCTGCCTTCGGATTGTAGGTCAAATCTTTGACCAATGAAGCCCAATCGGGATGCGGTAGTGCAACTCGGGCAACGCCGACTGCTTGTGCCCCCTGATCGAGGACAAACTGAGCATCCTCTGCACTCCAAACCGAACCCGTAGATACAATAGGAATGGATTTGGAATAGATTGAACAAAGTTCCTTCGTGATGGTTTGATTATTTTCCTGTTTCTCAAACACATCCCAGCATGAGATGTGAAGTGCATCGATCTTTTCCTTAATGAGCAACTCAATGACCTGCTTCGTGTCGTCCATTGTGATTCCTATTTCATCAGAAACTGGCGAAAGACGGACCATGATGGCGAATTCATCGTTGACAACCTCTCGAATGCCCCGGATGATACGCAAAAGGAAGGTGCAGCGCTGTTCCACGTCTCCCCCAAACGCATCGCCACGTCGATTGGTGTTTGAACCAAGAAACTGAGCGATAAGGTAACCATGTGCTCCATGCAGTTCAACGCCATCAAAACCTGCTGCTTCACAGCGTTGTGCTGCCTTGATGAAGCACGAAATCGTCTCTTCAACTTCGCTTGTAGAGAGACTTCGGGAAGAACCCTCGCTTTCGGAAATGAAATTCACGCTTGCAGAGGAGGCTTGTTGACCCGTAATCGAAGAAGGTGCGCGCATGCCTCCATGGAAAATCTGAACAAACGATTTCGAAGCGTGTTGTTTCAATTGAGTCGCAAGTAAAGTCAATCCTGGAAGATGGTGATCGCCCCATACCCCGAACTCACCTACCCAACCTTGACCTGATTCTTGCACATGAGATGCTGCTGTTGTGATCAGCCCAAAACCACCTTCAGCACGACGTTGTAAAAATCGCACCTCTTCGTGAGAAAGCGTTCCATTAGCATGACTCTGCTTGTTGGTCATCGCTGCAAGAACGCTTCGATTCGGAATCACCAAACCGTTTCGCATCTCCCAATACTCGTCCATCGAAGGCATAGGATGGCCTCACTGATCTCGCCAATTTGGAGCATGAACGTCGGCATCTTTGTGCATAGACAGAATTTCCGCGATAACAGCAATAGCTATCTCTTCAGGCGATTCGGCACCAATGTTCAATCCAATTGGACATCGCACTCTGTCGAGGGATGCAGGCTGGATTCCAACTTCGATGCACGAATCTGTGAAGGATTTCCATTTGGAACGGCTGCCAATCGCTCCAATCCGAGGGAACGCTTTGCCATCGGGTGAGACGTCCGCTTCTTCTGAAAGTTGCAGCAACCTCTGAAGCCTGTCAAGGTCTTCGGAATAATCATGACCGAGCAAAAGCACATCCGANAATCGAGAGAATGATGCTGCAGTTTCCTTGGAAAAGTATGCTTCAACGGTTGAAAAAGAGAGTTCAATCGCTTCCGGATAAAGTTCAGTGGTTGTAAACGCTTCACGGGTGTCTTGGACGGAGTAATTCCAGCCTTTTTTTGGCAGCAGTTTGGAGATCGCTTCTGAACAATGACCACCCCCCATAAGCAAAACATGTGGCATCGGTAACATCAACTCCAACGAAATGGTGACTTGCCCACCACAAAGTGAGTCCAGTGGTTGCACTTCATAGCCCTTCGCCCCTTTGTTGAGGCCGAAAGTATGGATTTCAGAATGCGCTTTGGATTGTTGGAGTAACTCCTTACAACGATTGAGAATTTTATGCTCCAACCCAGCACCACCAACAGTTCCAACCCAATCGTGTGTTCTATTCATTGCCAATCGAGCACCGGTTTTGCCAGGAACACTTCCCTTGGTTGATGCAACGGTGGCAAGGACCACAGGTGAATTGTGTTGCAATTGTTCCAACACCCATGCCAGAACCCTTGCCGTCATGTTGGTGCCTCGATGACCCTACACATACGATTTGCGCTAGAACCATTCTTCCTTAGCGGCAAGATTGAGTTGTTCTAGGTCGTCAACAGTATCGATGTTTAGATGCAGATATGGGAATTCAACGGGAATTTGTGTTCGAGAAACGAGGGATGAAAGCGGAACATCGCCTTCTGAAAGATAGACTGTCTTGATGTCATCCCCTACCAAAAGAAGTGGATGACCCCCCTGATTGTTCCAAACTGGATAACTGCTAACATCCGATTTGAGGAGAGTATTGAGGACCTCTATGCTCCAACCCGGTCGGTCGACTGGTACGATGAGAAGACGTTGAGGTAGACGGCCATTCCTTTCGAGGATACTTGCTAAGCCTCGTTGTATGGACCCAGTTCTTCCCTGTTCAGGTTCAGGATTCAAGACGACTTGTATCGATGGACAAGCAAGAATGATATCGGCAAGTAAATCGTCGTTCGTAACCGCGGTAACAAAGGCATTCTCGACATGCTGGATACGAGAAACCATCCGAGCAATCAACGTTTCTCCGCCTGCATCAACAAGGGCTTTCGGTTGGCCAAGCCGTGTCGAGCGCCCTGCGGCCAAGATGATGACTTCGAGGGCAACCATATCCAGACCATGAGTGATTCAATGTTGATGATTTCGGTTCATAAACCGTGGAGAGCAACATAGACAATGTTCACAGGATCGATGGATTCACCGCATCTAAAATCAATTGATTTCCTTAACGGAGTCTGTAGCATTGATGGGATTGAATTAATTCCTTCAAGATCAGTTTACGATATTACTCTTCGAGTACACGGACGTTCAGGACGTCATTACGAAATTGTCGCTTCAAACCCGATAGGGTTGTACAATGAGGGTGCTTGGGAAACGAGAGTCATCGGGGCTGCATGGAAAAAAGATTTGACCTCAAAACAATCACGGCCATACACAGCAAAATTGTGTCTTGAGATTCACGAAGATAAGCAACATCTTCCAATCGGAGACCGCCTTGCATCCCTAGCGCTAAGCCTCCATAATGATATCAGACTCGCCATGGACATTGCTCTTGTGGCTCAATTCATCGTCTGCCCAAGGAACGATCTTAACGAGATTCATACCTTTCAAGAAGAATTGATCGTCACTGAGGAGATGTATGAGCAGCAATTCTCCAGCAATGATTTGATTGAATCGGTTGGTGATGAAGATGAGGAGTTTGAATTCATCGATTTTCTACCGAATTTCTGGCATCTCGAGAACGATGATGAGCCTCTAAACCTCGAACCGACTCAAAACACGTGGGTTCAAGATATCGAAGAGGATATTATGAGACACTACGATCGATTATCGGACTAATCAAAGATCCTTGGTAATCTCTCTTCCAATAATCATCCGTTGAACCTGACTGCTTCCTTCGTAAATTTGCATGACTTTTGCCCCACGCATGAGACGCGCAACCGGGTATTCTTCTGAATAACCATAACCCCCGTAAACCTGTACTGCATCTGTTGAGACTTGCATCGCAGTGTCTGCAGCAAATCGCTTAGCATGAGCTGCTGATTCAGTATTCTTGATGCCAGCATCTGCATCTGCTGCTGATTTCCAGGTCAACATTCGACTCGCTTCGATATTGGTCTTCATATCAGCAAGCATGAATTGAATGGCTTGATGTCGGTGAAGTGGTTTGCCGAAGGTCTGTCGCTCATTACTGTACTGAAGTGCGTGCTCGTATGCTGCTCGGGAAAGGCCTGTAGCATGTGCTGCAATGTTTGGCCGACTGAGGTCAAATGCATTCATAGCATTCATCCATCCCCCGGATTCACTCTCACCAACCAGTTGATTTGCAGGTACTCGGACATTGTTGAAGGTAATGCTTCGTGTATCACTACAGCGTTGTCCCATATTGGTTTCTTTCTTATCTAGTGTAAGTCCGTCTGCATTTGATTCGACAATGAATCCTGACATGCCCTTGTATCCAGCATCTGAATCGGTTTTGGCAAGAACGAAGAAGAAATCAGCATACCCTGCTCCAGTAATCCACATCTTTGAGCCGTTGATAACGTAATCATCACCGTCTCGTACTGCGGTCGTTTGAATGGCAGCCACATCAGATCCTGCTCCTGGTTCAGTAACTGCGTACGATGCAAGTGCACCCTCTTCTGCTACCTTACGAAGCCAGATGTTCTTTTGATCCTCGGTTGCGCCAGTGATAATTGGAGCACATGCGAGAGCTGTTGCATATGCTGCGGTTGCGAATCCTGGATCACCCCAAGCAAGTTCTTCATTGACAAGGACTTCTTCCATACAACCAAGCCCTGGACCTCCGTATGCTTCTGGTATGTGGAGATTCAATAGGCCCATTTCATGAGCAAGTTGGATGGTCTCTTTTGGATAGATGGATTCTTCATCCCAATGTTCTGCATGTGGACGGATTTCATCTTGAGCAAATTCACGAGCAAGTTCTCGCAACATCTCTTGCATTTCGTCCAACTGGAAGTCGACCATGATGTGCCCACACGGAGGTCGGACATAAGCCTTGATTTTCAAACAACTCAACGATTGAGTTGGAGGACGACCAAGAATATGATGTAAAAGAAAACCAAACAGAACCCTTCCCAACGCTCGAAACGATAGGTCCTACGCATGAAGAACAAGGCAAGGAGCACGCCAAGAACAGTTGCAGGTGCGATGACCTCCATGGTCAAACCGTTATCGTTGCTGGAGAGTTCAAGTGGATTTATCATCGATGCAATTCCTATTGAAAGAAGAGGATCGGTAATGTTCGAACCAATGAGTGTTCCAATTGCAACTCCTTTGCTTCGTTTTGCTGCCATGAGAGCAATCGTGAGCTCAGGCAGGGATGTTCCAATTCCAGATACTGTTGTTCCAACTACGGAATGCGGAACTTCGAGGTGAATTGCCAGATCATAGGCTTGCTCAACCAAGATATTTGCAGCGTAGACTGCAAAGGCAAGCCCTAAGAAAATCATGATCATATAGGCAGCAGAACTCCAATTTGAACCGCGTATTTCGTATTCTCCTGCATCTTCAACTTCTTCTTGACGAATTGCTTCCCGTTTCATCAGAAGCCAAACAATGTATACGACGTACAATGAAGCAAGAATTGCACCTTCCCAGCGTTCAAGGACATCACCAGTCCACACAAAGAACAACAACAGCATGACTGCAAGTAGCATGATGACACCATCTCGATTGAGCCAAGATGGGCGTACTTTTACAGAACGAGTCATGACCACGATACCGAGAATAAGCGTAATTTGAACCAAAACAGAACCGAGGATGCTACCAATAGCAAAGTCGGATGCCCCTGCCTTCCCTTGACTTGCTTCATAGGCTGCACTTCCCGATACGAGAATCTCAGGGAGAGATGTACCAATCGATACAATCGTTAATCCGATGACAATTTCAGCAATACCCGCTCTTCGAGCAAGACCTTTTGCACCTTCGATAAAGAAGTCTGCACTCGTGATCAATAAACCCAGTGAAAGCAAGAGAATACAACTTACAACCCACATGGAATTCGATGTACCAAGATACTTCATCAAGACGATTGCAAGGAACAGTGCACCGGTAATGAGCATGGCATTGAAATGGATAAGTTGGGGAATACCCATCAACTCATCCTTCTGCTCCATAGTCTTCCCATGAGTTATGGGTATTGATGCTTCCTTCCTTCTATGGACGTAAAGATGATGTTCTTTGCAACATTCGTTCAACCGATGTGGAAGCGTGGAAGCATTGAGGCAATGGGGACCTTTGCTATGGTTTTTGTTGGCTGTGGTAGCGTTGCATTGGAACACTCACCACTGAAAATTTCACTTGCTTTTGGAACGATTGTAGCCCTCGTTATCATCGTAATTGGCCGCTGGAGTGGAGCTCACATTAATCCTGCTGTTTCGATTGCATTTTACTATAGAGGAGATCTCTCATCACAAGACACAGTTGCCCATGTAATTGGCCAACTTTTTGGGGGGCTATTAGCAGGTTTTGCTCTTGCTGGAGCAGGTCCAACAGTACGCAACACATCCTGGATAAATTTGATTGGCATTGAAATTTTCATTACCTTTGCATTGATGGCATCGATTCTCCTTATCATCCGCAAAACAGACCGGTGGATACCAATTGCAATCGTGGTAGGTTCCAGCGTCGCAGTTCTTGCATTTTTGTTCGGAGCATATACCGGAGCTAGTATGAATCCTGCACGAACCTTTGGACCGAATCTCATCTCTGGCGATGGGGCATTGATTCCTGTCTATTTCGTAAGCACAACAATTGGAGCGTTGTTGGCAGTGCGGGTCGAGCGCATCATTCAAACAGTTTCTGAATGACGCTTGTAACGTGTTCGGAAGAAGGAATTGTATGATTTTCCAGTGGAGGCGAGAATGGGACTGGTGTGTCTATTGCGCCAATAACAACCGGTTGTGCTTCGAGTTGGTAAAACGTTGATTCCAAGATTCTTGATTGGACGGTGTGACCAAGGCCACCATGCCACTGCCCTTCTTGTAAAACAACAAGACGTCCCGTCTTTTGTACAGATGCAATGCAAGATTCTGCGTCGAAAGGCAAAAGCGTTCTTAGATCGATTATTTCCACTTCGATTCCTTTCCCAGAAAGTTCCTCTGCTGCTTCAGCGGCAATGTGGACCATCGCACCCCACGTTACAAGTGTGACATCATCACCCTCTCGAATCTTAGATGCTTTTCCAATTGAATGACGTTCTCCCTTTTCTAAAGAGGCGTGGACTGATTGTGTGTCGACCGTTTGATTGATGTTCTTACCCCAGCCGGTTTTTCCGCCTCGCAAGCCATACAATCCAATGTGCTCAAGGAAAAGAACAGGGTCGTCCAGATGAGCCGCTTCAATCAACAAATCGTACGCATCCTGCGGCGTTCCTGGTGCTAGAACAACCAAACCAGGATCATTGGCGAACCAAGATTCAATCATGTTTGCATGGAACGGTCCAGAGCGTGTACGGGCTCCAAGTGGAACACGAATAGTCATTGGGCAATCAGCACCCCATCGCCATCGTAACATTGCCGCATTGTTGACAAGCGCATTGAAACCAAGTGCAGCAAATCCTCCAAATTGAATTTCGACCATCGGTCGCATTCCTGATAAAGCAGCCCCAACACCTGAATGGACAATGATTGCCTCACAGAGAGGCATGTCCACCAATTTTTCTTGGTGCCCTGCGTTCTTCAGGGCCATGTTCATGCCAAAGGCACCTGCTACTTCCATATCTTCGCCAATGAAGACGCAATCATCACCAAATGTGTCGGCAATATCAACCATGGCTTGCTGAATAGCTCGAGCATAGGTCCAACCACCGGATTCAGTGTAGTTCAGTGGCTGGTGTGCAGCAGATGGTTGCTCACTTGAGTCCCCCCCTATTGCTTCAAGCCGATCGGAGTGTGTCCGAGCATCATGCAACGTAGTAACTCCTTTGGTGACCGATTCGGGTTCAGGCCAGTCCATCTCCTCAACAGTTTGTCGGGCTTCATCAACGTGACCTTGTTCCTCGGATTCCATTGCCAAAAGTTCACTTTCATCAACACCAAGTGTCAACAACAATTCTCGATGTGAAGGTATTGGGTCTTTGTCGGCCCAATATTCGAGCAATTCACGATCAACATAGCCGGGTGGAGTACCCGTCTCTGAGCCAAGATAGAGATCATCATGGTGATGTGCATGGCCACATCCACGCATTGTTTCGACATGAATCATGGTTGGACCTCCTCCTTCAAGACCAAATTCTCGCGCCGTTGCTACACTTGCATGCCATGCGGCTGGGTCCGAACCGTCGATGGTCCAACCAGGGAATCCCATAGCATCAGCTTTGTCAGCCCACAATTCAACACCTGATTGATGAGCAGGAGGTGTATCGAGAGCGATTTGGTTGTTCTGTAGAATATAACAGATTGGCAAACCTCGAGCACCGGCAAGGTTGAGCGCTTCCCAATATTCACCCGAAGAGGAAGCTCCTTCACCAATACAAGCAATGTGGAATCGGCCAAGAGATTGCTTCCAACCAGCAAAGGCAAGCCCTGTCATGGTGGCGCTTGCAATGGGAAGAGGAGCGGTTGGAGGAAGTACTCCCACGTGCCATGCGCCGATGTGCAAATCTCGTCCACCTGCCCCTTCATGACCACCGTTCTGGTTCGAGCCGGCTTTACCCATTTGAGCAGCCATAACATCAACCACAGTATCACCCATCGCTAACGCCAAACCAACGTCTCGAATCATTGGAGCGACCAAGTCACCGTCATACCCATCACCTGGTGTATGTGATTTGTCCGGAGCCTCTGCTCGCTTCAGTGCAGTAGCAACAGCAACCACCCCTTCTTGCCAAGTTGAGCGGAATCCTTTACCGCCAAATCGGGAACCGTCCGGCGTTTCCATGCCCGAAAAGAAGACTTCTTTGAGATGAGCATCCATGGCACGTGTTCTCGTCATCATGCGTTGCCATTCCATCCGTTGTTCCATCGTAGTCGACATGTAGTGAGCAAGTCGACGTAAACACAATCGAAGATCGATGATCAGATGGGTAATCCTTCGTTGAAGATGTTCTTCAATACTTCGACGTGGCATGACTTCTTGGGCGAGTATTGAAGAAATCTTATGCGAGTTCTGGGCTTCGAATCCTCTTCGGAACGCATCAATAAATCGTCCGCTGAACGCATTCCAAGATTCACCATCAAAGGAATGTTGACCGTCGACGTGGAGATGATCCCAGACGTTTGCAGCCAAGAAAACATGGCCTTCATGACGCTCAGTAAAGAAACGCATCACTTCTGCCCGTGCAGCATCAACAAGAAGCGGTTGCGAGAAGGTAAGCGCTCCGCTTGGTGTCCATTCAGCACCGTGAATCACTGGTTGTGCACCTTGCGTCATGACCCCGCCCCGTGCTTGGGAAGGAACACCTTGTTTCAAGGCTATGGATTCGAACGGATGAGAAAATTGTTCACTCTTCTTCGCCAATCGCATCTTTGAGTACACGAATTGATGTTCGCGTGACGATAACCGTAGCAATAACTGTCGCTATAATTCCCAGAAGTAACATCGCTAAGCCACCTGTCGATTGAGTTAATCCAGCCATACCTGAACGGCTGAGTGCTATCGAACCAAGTGCGTGACCGTAGTACGCATAGATGAGGCAGTAGACCAAACTCGATGTGTTTGAAACAAAGAAGACCCTCAACGATACGGGTGTCGCTGACATAATGTAGTTCAACCATTCATCCGGTAGAATTGGTGAAAGACGTACTAAGATGGATATACGCATTGCATCTTCACCAAGAGCAGATTCGATGTTGACCATACGCCGATCGTTCTTGATCGCTTCCTGTATCGGTTCCCGAAACAACCACCTGCCCAAAACAAAGGCAATTAGTCCACCAATCATGGAAGCAACAAAATTGACCGCAACCGCAATCCAGAACGGGAAAATAGCACCTGCTCCAACTTTCACGAATGGAGTAGGGAGAAGGAGGACAATCGCCAATGAAAGTGCAATTGTGAACAATACTGGAGACCATATTCCAAATCCTTTGAACCAATCGATGATGTCCACAGCGTCTTGAAACAAAAAGTAGCCAGCAACACCACACAACACGAGGGCAAGGAGCCCAAACAGCGCTCGCCATCGATAGACTTGGACTGTCTGTTGTTTCATACTTTGAAGATTCTGGCGTCCGTCAATGAGATGAAGTTCCGATGGCCGTGGTAATTGTGAGACCGACGGTCGAGGGAGTTTCTTCAACCAACTCACTCCTCTTCGGATGTAGGTAACGATGAGAGAACATCACCAAGCATTTCCGTAGCATCTTCGATTCGAGTCATCAATGTGAGATCAGCAACTGCTCCAGGACGTCCAAGATCCCACATCAGCTCGTGGACCATTTCTGTAGTCAATCGTGTCATTCGAAGAATTTGAGGGTCAATCCGATCCATTTTATCTTCTGGTAACAATGCAATCTGTTCAGGTACTTCGTCGAGAATGCCATCCATCTTGGATTCTATTTCTGTAGCAATGTTCGCAGCCTGTTGCTCAAGAATAGATTCCATTCCTCCAGAGGAGATTGGTGTTGGCTGGGTATTGAGATCACCCAGTGATTTCTTTTTCTTTAGATCCTCAAAGGATGGTCCTTTCGCGTCACCACCTTCCTCTCCGTCTTGAACAAGACGATTTAGAGCCAAGCGTAAGAGATTGGAGAGGTCGGTTGCTTCCAAATCTAGATCAACATCCATACCTTCTTCGCCCATTTGCACAAGGATCTCATTGATGAATGACTCATTGATTCGATCCGGTCCTACCAATCCTTTGAGCATTGGAAGAGCCCAACCTCCTCCACCAGCCATCACAGCGACATCAAACGAACCACCCCTTGAGTCGAGGGACACATCAGCAGGAGGAGGAACAAACTGTTTGCGACTGTGTTTCCACAACTGATCGACGAGTTTCTTCATGTCGACTGGTTTTCCAATAACCTCGTGAATTCCTGCTTTTGCAGCCATCAGCATGAACTCGGGTGATGTCGAACGCGACAGAAGGACAATTCGACACTTGAATGCAAACTCTGGATCACCCATCAGGCGTTGTGATGCATCAATTGCATCACCTGATTTCCATTCACCATCCAAGAGCACAACTTCGGGCATAACGGCGAGAGCAGTGCCTTCTGCTTGACGTAGCGTTCCTGCGCGAGTGACATCGAATCCTTCACGTTCGAGCGTTGATGCGAGAAGGGTTCGACGACCCTGATTCTCGTCAGCAACGATGACTTTTCCCATGATGACCGTGATGAAACGAGGGCTTCGGCTCTTTGAACCTCACCCTCAATTCAACCATGGACAATGTCTTCTGGAGCAATTTGAGCCCAAGCCATGATACCGCCTGTAAGATTAAACAAACGTGTTGAATCTATTCCTGATTGATCAAGCAACATGATAGCCATTTGGGAACGCATTCCACTGCGACACATGACAACAACATCTCTATCTTGTGGAATATCATCAGATGCTGTATTCGCCACGTCATGGATGACATGCAAGTCAAATATTGAGAGGCGCACTTGTTCAAGTTCTTGGTCGCTGCGAACGTCGATAATGAAGGGGTTCCATCCACCTTGTTGTTTGGATTTCAACTCAGGTACAGTGATTGATTGCATCATAGTTTCCGCTGAAACTTCATGCTTTTCAACTTGCTGAAGTCGTGGAATGCAGTATGTTGGATCATCGAACAAGCGTTGAACGGTGGATAAATCAGTGATGTCCGGAGCGGTATCAAGCGCATCAAAACGAAGCGATTGCATCGTCATCGACTCTGCATCGTACAACAACAAACGACCGATGAGGCTTGACTCCATTCCAACAATATACTTGATGACTTCAGTTGCTTGGATACTTCCAATCACTCCTGGAAGGACGCCAAAGACCCCTGCCTCTGCGCAATTTTGTAGGGCTGATGCTGGAGGTGCTTCTGGGAAGAGATCCCGATACCTACGGTTCTCTTTTGTCGAGAAAAACGACACTTGTCCCTCGAATCGATGAATCGAACCGTAGACCCAGGGTATCGAAAGAAGATGACATGCGTCATCGATAAGATACCGAGTAGGGATGTTGTCCGTTCCATCGACAACGATGTCCCAACCAGTGAACAGATCAATCACGTTCTCTGGATTGAGCCGTTCCTCATGTTCAACGATGGTCAGGTTTGGATCAAGCGCAAGAAGTTGCTCTTTTGCAGATTCAACTTTGAAGCGCCCAACATCTTCAGTTCGATGGAGAACTTGACGCTGAAGATTTGAAATGTCGACACGGTCATCATCGATGATTCCGATTGTCCCAATCCCTGCCGCAGCAAGATAAAGCAGAACTGGGCTGCCCAGTCCACCTGCACCGACAACGAACACTTTGGCCTCTGCCAACTTCTTTTGCCCTTCAAGACCGACCTGAGGAAGGACAAGGTGACGGGCATGCCGTTGCATGTCGACCATGTCGATGCGTATTGATGCTCAATCAAATAGACATCGTTGCTCAATGAACGTTCTCTTCAAGCCACTTTTCAGCATCCATCGCAGCCTGGCAACCCATGCCTGCTGCGGTAATGGCTTGCTTGTAGCGGGTATCAACAACATCACCTGCTGCGAAGATTCCATCGACAGAGGTCATGGTGTGATGCTTGTGAATGATGTATCCATTCTCATCGGTCTCAACTTGGCCGCCAAGGAAGTTTGTTATCGGTTTGTGTCCAATNGCGATGAAGGCTCCTGTTGCTGCGATTTCTTCTGTTGAACCATCGCGAGGATCNTCAAGAACTGCTCCAGTGAGTCCTTTCTCATCGCTCAGCCATTGTTTGACNTGACGGAANGTTTTGATCTCAATCTTTGGATGGTTTGCGGCACGTTCGTACATNATCGTGGACGCACGGAATACGTCACGGCGATGAATCAAGGTGACCTTCGATGCGAAACGTGTCAAGAAGGTCGCCTCTTCACAGGCAGAATCGCCTCCACCGATAACCAAGACCTCTTCTTCTTTGAAGAACGCTCCATCGCATGTTGCACAGGTCGAAATTCCTCGTCCTTTCTGCTCTGCTTCACCAGGAGCATCCAACCAAATGGATTCTGCGCCGGTACTCACAATGAGCGAATGAGCAAAGAAATCTTCACCTTCGACGGTGACTTTGAATGGGCGGGACGATGTATCAACGGATTCGACATTTTTGTCTTGAACGTTCAAACCAAATCGCTCTGCTTGTTCACGTAGTTGCATCATCATCTCGGGTCCACCAATACCCTCAGGATAACCCGGGAAATTCTCGATATCGCTGGTCAACATCAGCTGGCCACCGGACATGTATCCAGCAAACATGAGGGGTTCAAGCATTGCTCGGGCGGTGTACAAACCAGCAGTATATCCAGCAGGACCTGAACCGATAATGATGACGTTATGAATCTCTGACATATCACTCACTCCTTTACCAACACCCCGATGGACTTGAACATTATCCCTCTGTTTTCTCAGCCTAGGTGTCGGCTAAACACCTATGTATCACGTTGAAATTGTTTTCCTCATGAGCAGGCGGTTGGCATTGTTTTCTTGCCTTGTTTCTTTCTTGTTCTTGTTAGGCGCATCTCATCCTTTGTGGCATTTTGAAACCCTCGAGGAGCCTGACCTCATCACCCCAACCGATTCGCGAAATGCAGTTCATGAAGGTGAATGGGCAGCATACAAGCAAACGCCTGTGAAGACATATTGCGAACACGGCTTTGCCTACGATAACGAAAATGATTTCATTGCTATACCCGAATGCTCAGATTATAATCAATATACAATTGACATAACGATTCGACAAAATTCTGACTGGAGTACAATTATTCATACAATTGAAACGAATTTCGACAATCTTATCTTCTTCCAATTTTCACCAAACGGCAAGTATTTTTTAGCTCTTGAAGCCAACATAGAGATCTTCAGAACATCGGACTGGACACAAGTGTTTTCCGGAGACATGTACGAAACCGACGGAAGTTATTATCCAGCATACGATGTTTCATGGTCAGGCGACGGTGAACGGTTGGTCATTTCAAATGGCAACAACGGTGGGAAAATGTATGAAGGGCCAGATTGGACCGAGGTCACTGGTACCACATCAAACGGTTACTATGTAGCCCACCATCCTACAGAGGACACACTGTGGTACATGACTCGAGAAGGCGCTATCAGTGAATATGAATTGCAAGATGTCCCCCTTGTTGGGAAGAGTTGGGTTCAAGTTCAAAATTACAATGCTCTATATAATCAAACAGGACTAATGACAATTAGCTCCGATGGAGAATGGGTTGCGGTTCATACAAGTTATGATTCAATTGTCGTTTTCTCGACTTCATCATTCGATGTTGAACTCACTACTGATGGGCTTTTCCCTGTTTTTTCTTCCTCGAATACACACTTGTTGTTTCAAACATATTCAGGTTATCAAATCTATTCCTCGCAGTGGTGGTCAAAAACCAGTGAAATAAACGAAAGCCCAGGGAGTCGGTATTATCAATCACATTCACTCTCGTCGAATGATGATGAAATCATTACGTTTACCGATGGTCGGTATTATGGTGATTTTTCGCTAACCGGCATCAAACCGGATTCCGATGAGGATGGTGTCGTTGACGATGCAGATCTATGTAGTGGTACGCCAGAAGAAGAAAATTCTGACATCCATGGCTGTGCTCCGAGCCAAAAAGATACGGATGAAGATGGTGTAAACGATCGAGATGATATATGTCCCAAAACACCGGTCCCTTCTTCTGTTGACACAACTGGATGTTCAGAGGCTCAATTGTTGGATTCTGACGAGGATGGCGTGTCGGATTCTGACGACCAATGCCCAAACACACCTCTTGACGAATACGGAAACATCCATGGGTGCAGTTCGAGTCAAAGGGACGTCGATGGCGATGGTTTCTCAGATTTGATTGATACGTGCCCGCTGCACGATGTTGTAGAGTGTCCAAACGTCATTACATGGGAACCTAATATTGAACCTGTAGAGGATACGGACGACTACGGAACGCCAGTCTGGTCCTCAAACAGTGACTACTTCGCAACAATTGAAAATGCAAACACGGTCCATATCCTTGATACTGATTTTACGCTGAAATACGAAATCATCAACCAACTGATGGACACGTATTACTCTGACATCTTGTGGCTTCCCGACGGAAATTCGATTCTTCTCTTGTGGTCGAATTCCACCTACCTTGACTCCAGTTGTGGATACTCCATGTACCTTCTCTCAGACATCGAAAATCCGACTCATAACACAATAAGCACAAACTGTGATTATCTTCGATCCTATGCAATCAACCCTTCTGGTGACGAACTTGCAGTGTCCATTTTTTCGTATTATGACTACTCTGGTAAATTGATTACCGTCGATCTTAGCACTGGAATCCAGGTGTTTGAGAATGAGGATTATTTTCCCCAACAGATGGAGTATTCCCATGATGGTACCACACTCATCGGATCCTCATCTGGCTCGATTCTTATGTGGGATACCACCGATGGCTATCTGTTGAGAAGTAAAAACCTCGATTCAATAAAGACGTTTCACCAATCACCAGATGGGGATTGGCTCATCGTATCGACCGATTGGGAAATCAAGCTTTACTCGTTCAATACGCTCATTTTCAAAGACGCTCTTTCATTGGAGAGAACAACCGCTGAAGACTCTTACACATCGCTGGATGGCTTGTCTCTTTCTCGGAATGGAAATCTCATCTATGCATCGATTTACGAATCACGCTATACTTCAGAAGAGACATTCAGAAATGTTTCTTTGCACACGTACATGATTACAGACTCGAATGATCTTCAATTCCTCACGAATTCAAGTTCTGTGAACGAATCAAGATGGATGGTCGCATCGATATCACCAGATGAAACAATGGCGATTGTACGCATCAATTCGGTCGATGGATTTACTCTTTGGAATAGAGATTCTGATGGAGATGGGCTGATTGATTCGATCGACGAATGTCCCGGCACCAACCTCAATGTTGAAGTCAATCAACGTGGATGTGGCGGAGTTCAACTCGATGATGATAATGATGGGTTGGCCAACTTCGAGGATTTGTGTCCTGATTCCCCTGATGGAATTGCAACCGATGAGAACGGTTGTACAGATCAACAGGTGGACGAAGATTTCGACGGCGTCTGTAATCAAGACGCTCCAAGCAAAGGTCCGTCAAATTGTTCAGGTAGGGACCAATGTCCTGGCAGTTTATCTGGAATTGTTATCGACTCCAACGGTTGTGGTTGGGCTCAACAAGACAGTGATGGCGATGGCATCGTGAATGTAGATGACCAGTGCGAAGACACGGAAATAGCCGGTGATGCGGATGAAAATGGATGCGACCGGAAACAACGAGATTCAGATTTGGATTCAGTGAAGGATTACTGGGACGATTGTGAATTCACGCTAGATGGAGACATTACTGATGATGCGGGTTGTTCAGATCTTCAAGTCGATTCAGATTCAGATTCCATTTGCAACCGCGGTTCTGTATCATATGGTCCTTCAAACTGTACCTCAATTGACACATGTCCAAACACTGGGGCAAACGAAACGGTTGATGAAAATGGATGTTCTTGGAATCAAAGAGATGATGATGGCGATGGAATTTTCAATAAATTTGACCAATGTCCTGACACTCTGGATGATTCTGTAGGACCAAATGGATGTTCGACGTGGCAAGCAGATGCTGATGGTGACGGCGTGAATGATGCAAATGATGAATGTGCGAAGACAAAACCAGACCAGATTGCAAATTCAAAAGGTTGTTCCAATGAACAGAATGAACTCATTCGTGCAAGTACTGGTGATGAATCCCTTGGCTCGGATAGAATACTTGCTATTGCAGGGTTGATTATACTCGTTCTAGCAGTGTTACTGGTGATGAGGAGGAGATCATCCGATTTAATTACCGATAATCCTTCAATTGAGTATCCGGATTATGCAACACGTGGAGCGATGAGAGAAGGACGTGAATGGATTGAATACCCATCTGGAAGCCAACAATGGTTCTACAGAGATCCATCAACCCAACAGTGGGTACATCGCAAATAAGTGACACATGGGGCATCTTTCGTATCATGCTAAAATTTAATTCTCAACGCCCACCGCTTGAGACATGGATGTCGCCTCGCACTGGTTGATGGGGTCTGGTGCGACAAATGGGCGCACGAAATTTTGGGTCGCTGGAACCATGGGCGTTCTTCCGGACTTGCTTGTTTTCATTCCAAATTCCTTCTTTTTGGATGAACGCCCCGAGATTAATGCAAACACCGTTACAGCTGATTTTGGATGGTATGCTTGGGAAGCATACCAAGTAACCCACAGTTTTGTGTGGGCGACAATTGGCTTTCTCTTCACATGGATTTTCTTTGAGAAACGAGGCGTGTCTCAACGCTTGTTTACCAACAATACACTCTCTGCTCGTGATGCCGCCATATGGATGTGGCTTCCTTGGTTCATCCACATTGTCAATGACATTCCTACACACACAGCGCAATTCTTCCCAACACCGTTCCTTGCCCCTTTTAGTGACATCAGATTCGATGGTTATCGATGGAGTACGCCGTGGATATGGTTCAGCAACCTAGCGATTATTATTGCAATTTGGTCCTACGTCTTCTACAAAAAACGTAAGCACTCATTCATCGAAAAACGGTCGTAGTGCATCAACGGCGGCTGTTGCATGTGGACCAATTCGAGGACCAACGTGTTCCGGAAGCGCCCCTGGGCCAATGATTCCAAGACCGATTGGCTTGTTGTGGACCAATTGCAATTCAAGGATTGTTTTCACAACACCTTGGCCCATAACAAGGCCGTGGTCAGTCTGACCCTTCTCAATGATTCCGAGACAAAAAGCGCCATCGATGGTCTCATCTGCAAGAATCCGATCGATTGCAAGTGGAATTTCCATGCAACCGGGCACTCGTATCACCTCGGTAATATCATACCCCAAATCCTCAGCCTGTGAGGTGGCAATGGTCAGCATTCGTTCGATTTCTTCAAGATGGTAGGTCGCACATACGGCAGCAATGTTTGTCATGGTTATTCCTCTTTCATCATACGTTCAACAGTTTCGACAATCATCATTGTCGTGGAGTCGATTTCAAGATTGACGGCATCGCCGACTTGCTTTTCTCCTATTGTAGTGAGGCGGAGAGTTTCGGGAATGAGGTGAAGATCAAATCCATCGTCGTGTACATCCCCGATGGTAAGAGAGATTCCATCGATGCCGACGTATCCCTTACTTGTAATGTATTTCCGAACATCTGGGGGAGACATGATGGTGTACTGTGCACCATCGCCCACAGCATCAGCCTTGCTAATGATACCTCGTCCGATGATATGGCCGGAGAGAAGATGTCCTCCAACTTCGTCACCGTAACGTAACGAACGCTCAACATTCACAAAACAACCCACTTCCAATTCTCCGAGTGTGGTTTTTTCAAGCGTTTCGGGAATGACATCAAAGGAGACAATTCCTTCTCCAAATTCTGTTGCTGTCAAGCAGACTCCATCGATAGAAATACTTGCGCCAATGGCCAATTTTTCGGTAGATGGAACTCGAATCTGAAGTTTTGTAATTTCGTTTCCAGATTCTATAGAAACGATTTCTCCTCGGCCTTGAACGATTCCAGTGAACATCAGAATTCACCTCCCTTCGAGCGTTCTACAATTCTTGCAATGATTTTTCTCGTCCCGTCCAAATCATCACTCAAACCTTCGACACGAACCACTTCAATCGAGGAAAAACCACGTTCTTCAAGTGCTGTGCGAATTCGGTCTTCTGCGTGTTCTTGATCATAACCTAGTGCAATGATTGAAGGTTCAATATCAGGTAGAATATCGAAAATTGGAACCTCTGGAGGATTTCCTATACAAGCTACATCAACCGGTTTGAGACCCTCAACCATACGTCGGCGCAAGTCTTGACTTGTGACTGGTTCATGCTTTCGCTTACGCACAGTATCGTCATGAGCAACAACAACTGTGAGATGATCACCCAAGGCTTTCGCTTGTTCAAGATAATGGAGATGACCCGCATGCAGAAGGTCAAAAACGCCAACAGCCATGACCTTCTTCATCGTGCTCACCCAAGTCAAGCAGAGGAGTCTTGTTTTTGAGATTGTCCATGCAAGGCTGCAATGACTTCTGCCCCTTCGAGGAACGGTATTCCTCGTTCACCAGCCCAAGCACGTGCATCCTCAACGGACAGCGCACCGTCTCCGTCAGGTTGCAACATTTCTGCTCCAATGACGACAGGAACAAGGTCAGCGAGTCTTGCAATTCCGACTGCGAGTTCAGTATGGCCTTGACGAGTCAAAAGGCCTCCTTCGGATTCACGGCAAACAGGGATGTGTCCAGGCGTACGAAATTCTGCACCCATTCGACGCTGTGCTTCTGCCTCATCCAGACCTTCATCAAATACAGTTTGCGTGAGTTCTGCAAAACGTCGTGTTGTCAGTGCTCTGTCATGGTCAGTGATACCTGTATATGTCTCTCGGTGGTTGAGTGAAAGCGTGAAAGCCGAACGGGAATCGTACCGTAAATCGTTGGTCTTTAATTCGGCAAGAATTGGATATTCTGTAGTGAGCGCATCATGGGTATGCAAATCTTGGAGAAATGGCAATCCAAACGATTCCCCGACATCATGACCGATTGCGAGAAACAGAAGACCTCCACAATCTTGGCGTAGTTGTCGCATCGTTACTGGAAGAGCGAACGAAGCTGGGAACAACAGATCGGTTTCACCTTCTCGCTTGTCTGAATCGAACAAGCAGACAGGGTTTCCCTGACGGAAGGCGGCGATTGCTGCGTCGACAATTTCCGACATATGTCGTCGTTTCGCTTCACCTTCATGAACCGTCGTATTGTACGATATGTACAGATATCCGGCAAACGAGTGACGGAAAGGGGTTAATGTAGGGAACGGCTTGGCTTGGATTCGCGGGGGTGGAATGATGGGTGTAAAACTAGGACCTGCTGGCGTACCTTTGTCCTGTAAGGGACGAACAATCGTCGAAGGAATGGATGATATTATCGCTCTCGGTCTTGAGACGATGGAAGCTCAAACGGTTCGATTAATTCAACCACAGCACTTTGAGCAATATTGGCAAGCTGGTGTTCTTGCTAACAAGGCTGAATTTGAGATGAACATCCATGGTCCATACTACACCGAACTCCTAGGAAATCGAATGGCACGTGGACGCTCACTCGCTAAGGTTGAATCGACCCTCCAAGCGGCTCGAACCATCAATGCAAGGCACGTCACTCTTCACACTGGACATTACGGAGAATTTGGACGAGGAACTGCTGCTAATGAGCAAGCGGCGAATATTTTCTCAAGCATCGTCGACCGTGTTCACGACATTTGGCATGATGATGAAGATGAATTCCCTGTCTTCCCTTGGATCAAGAATGGAACTCCTTCCAAAATCGGTGTTGAAACATCAGGGCGTCAAGAGTTGTGGGGTAGTCTCGAAGAGGTCATCGAAGTCGTCAACCATGTCGAAGGAACGATTCCCGTCCTCAACATTGCCCACATTCACGCACGTGGCCATGGACGAATGAAAACCTCAGAAGATTACGGTGAACTGTTTGATATGGTTCGAGAATCAATCGGTACGAAAGAGTTCTATTGCCACTTCTCCGGAGTCGAGCATAGAACGGGCAATGCAATGCACTACACCCAGATCAAGAAATCCGATTTGAACTTCGAACCTCTCGCAGAATTCATCGTTGAAGACGGTGGCTGGTTGGACATCACCCTCATTTCAGATTCACCCTTGTTGGAACACGATGCAATGTACATGTTGCAGAATATCGACAAAGCAAAGCACAAGCAACTCGAACGAAAGGCCCGAGAAGACCGACGTCGTGCGCTTGCAGCACAAACTGGAACATCTGTCGAAGACATTCAACGCCGTGAGGAAGAAATGGCAAAACTTCGTACACAAGGGCCTCAGGAAGAAGTCGCAGAAGAACCGAAACCTGAGCCGAAACCTGAACCTGTAAAAGAAGAAAAGAAACCTAAGAAGACTGCAACCAAGAAAAAGGAAGCAGAAGAGGATGTCTTTTCCTTTGAAGAAGAAGACGATGACGATTTGTTCTGAGTCGGTGATTCAAGTTCCCCTCAAAATTGTAGATTTCCCCTCTCACAGAAGGGAATGCACATAAGGACAAAGAGTTCGAAGTCATTACTCATGGCACATATCGCAGTCTTAGGACTTGGGAATTGGGGAACTGCTATCGCCCGTCTGTGGCTACTCGAAGGCCATCATGTGAAGGGTTGGACTATTGAGCAAGAGGTGTACGAATCTGTCACCATGGATGGCATCAACAAGAAGTATTTACCTAGCCAATCTGTTGAAGGTCTTGAAGCAACGATGCATCTTGAAGAAGCGCTTGATGGTGTTGAAATTGTTGTACTCGCCATTCCTTCCTCTGTCATTCTCAATGTTGTCGATGATATCGTACCGTTCTTACGTCCAGGACACGTTCTTCTTGATCTCGCAAAGGGACTCGCTCCAGGGAAGAGATTGATCTCTCAAGCCATACACGAATCCCTTCGAAAAGCAGGTTGTTCCAACCCATTGGCAGTTCTTACTGGTCCAACCATCGCTCCAGAAGCCGCAGGTGGTGTGATGACAACTGCATTGGTTGCTTCAGAAGACCTCTCGGTTGCTGAACGGCTCGCAGATACCCTATCGACGCCAACGTTGTTGCTCCACGCTGCTTCTGATCCCGAAGGTGCTGAATTATGGGGTGCATTCAAGAATGTCGTTGCCCTTGCATGTGGGCTTGTTGATGGATTGAAGACAATCGGAACGCTTGGTGGAGACAATCTAAAGGCTGCGATATTCAGTGCCGGATTCAAAGAAGGATGTATTCTCCTACCATTGCTTGGAGCACGAGCAGAAGTTGCGTTTGGACCAGCAGGGCTGGGAGATCTCTACGTGACTTCAACCTCTCCTTTCGGACGAAACAGGTCCATGGGTGAGAAACTTGGAACTGGTAAATCGCTTGAAGAGGCACTTGACGAGATGACCATGGTCGCCGAAGGTGTACGTGCTGCTCGAATGTTTAGAGACCGTGCAATCGATCAAGGAATCAACATCCCGTTTACAAAGGCACTCAATACCTTACTCGATGGAGATATTGAAGCTGAAGAGTGTTGTCGCCGCATGGTTCTCTTGGGTTAAGTCCGATTTCCTCATATGGTGGGACAATATCCTCCGAACATGGCAGAAGACAAATCCATGGAATTAACCGATTTCGAGGCTGGACTTTTGGAATGGTTGTGTGAAAATAACTTCCATGCTGAGCCATGGTCGACCAAAAAAGCGGCAAAACAATTCTACGTTGAAGAGGAAGCAATCTACGAAGCAATTGCTGCTCTTACTCGAAAAGTTCCTCAACGCATTCAGGTCTTTTACAAGAACGGTGCACTACACATCGCTGCAGACTAATCCTTCTTTTTCAGTAAATTTCTCGTCCATCCAGCCGGTAAAAATAGACCGCTCCACCATGGGGGCCGGTTTGGTTGCTTGTCGTCTTTGAAAAACGAACGTACAAGCTTCGACAATTGATCAAGAAGTATTACAACAATGAATATTATGATTACATAGGCAAAGACCTTGTCATACTGCAAGAATTTCAGGTACAAATTGATGTAGTATCCAATTCCTCCTGCGCCTACAATCCCAATGACTGTTCCATGTCTGAAATTATATTCAAACATAAAAATAGCTTGCGAAATAAGATTGTTCGCGGATTCTGGAAGGACAACGCCAAACGAGCGCTCAAACCAACCATGCCCCATGGCACGGGATGCGTCAAGTTGTGGTTTTGCAACACCTTCGATTGCCTCATATTGCAATTTCCCAAGGTAACCAACGGTGTACAGGGTCATAGCCAAAATCCCCGCCATTGGACCTAAACCGACCATGATTACAAACAATATCGCCCATAGGATACTCGGAAGACTTCGAGAAGCTGCAAGCAAGGTTCGTGCAGGGTAGGAAATCCAACCCGGGCTTAGGTTTTCAGCAGCAAGTATCGCGATAGGATACGATATGACCATCCCGAATACCGTTGCAACAAAGGCTATTTTCAGTGTTTCAAGGACTCCAATCCACGCCGTAGAGCAAGTAAAATCAAGGTGTTTTGGTTCCTCGCAAACGGGGTAGGCCTGAGGCTCGATAACGGACCAGTCGGGCGGCCACAATGATTCGTAAAAGAAGGTTCGAATATTCCCTGGACTCTCGAACAATTTCTGCCAATTCCCTTCGATAATTGAGTTTGTGACCCCTATTGCAAGTACTAACAACGTGAAGAAAATCATGGGGTAACGCCATTGGAACCATGCATTGAGCAGATGGTTGGTTTTCTTCTCCAACTCAGCACCTTCGGGTAATTTTGACAATGTATCACTCCTCACTTGCAATGATTTCAACCAGTTTGTCCCCAACAGCCGTGAACAGACGATCTGCCATTTGCATTGCTCGTTCGAAATCGTGTTCGACGAGTATCATAATTGCATTGCTTTCTTTGACATAATCCAAAACCTTCTGCATCACCATGTTCAACGTCTCTTCATCAAGTTCAGCTAAGAATTCATCCGCTAAAATCAATCGAGGTTTTTGGGCGAGTGTTCTCGCAACAGCGACACGGCGTTGCTGTCCACCAGAAAGTTTTCGAATTGGAGTCCGGAGTTTGTGCATTAACCCAACAGATTCGATGGCTTCAAGCGTATGAGTCTTGCATACTCTCGAAAACGGGAACCAAGCAGATGTGTGGCCTGCTTTAGCACCCATCATGACGTTATGATGGACGCTCGCATGTCGGATCAATCCCAAACGTTGCGGTATGTAGCCTATTTCTCCGCGGTCTGCCTTTATTTTTCCAAAAATATTCACTGTGCCTTCAAGTGGGTTCAGAAGACCCGCAAAGGTTCGCAAGAGAGTAGTTTTACCAATCCCAGAAGCTCCATTGATTGCAACGATTTCACCGGGTTTTAATGACAAATTGATGTCGCTAAGTAAGACATTGTCGCGTTCATACCCTATTGAAAGGTCATAGCCTCCAACAACAGCATCATATTCATCCACATGAACCACCCTAAGCCCATTCAGGGCTCCCACCTGTTTGGATGCGTACGATATCAGATATCGTACTTTCCTTCGTAGTATGCTGCGATTCCTGGAACGTTTGAGATGGAATCGGAGTAGCTGCCCATGTGCTCTTGCGTATTGACTGCAATAAGCCCACCTGTGTTGAGAACTTCATCGAGAATTGAGTCACCGCACATGTTTGGTGAAATCTCGCTGTCAACGTCACGAGTGAGTGAGTTGTAGCAATAACCAGAGCCTTCATCGATCCATTCTTCACCGTTCATGTCCATGAGTGCAGTAAGAATCGCAGCCCTGGTGTACATATCCATTGTATCTGGGTTGTACATGACTGGATGACTTGGAGCTTTTCCGAACAACGGAAGTGCAACGTATCCTGAAGAGCCGTCTTCATTTTCTAGACACCAGTTGCGTTGCTTCTGAACGCAGTTGTAATCGTAGGTGGTATCTGCAATGAAGGCAATATCTCCACGTTCTTCAGAAAGACATCGTAGTGCGCCCTCGTAACTGTAATAGAAATCACCTGATTCAGGAATTGATGCATCCTCGTTAAAGAAGTTGTAAATGGTCGATCGTAGTGATGCTACATCATCTGGATCACCAACAACCTCTGCATATCCATTACCGATGAGGTAACCCATCGGCAACAACATGCCTGCCGACTTCAACCAGCCTGTGTGACACGATGTTTTACCTTCAAACAATGCGAACGGATCTGTCGTTTCATCGTCGTCAAGGAAGGCTTGTGCCATATCGCTGTCAGCTCGAACGTATGCTTGCGCACCGTACCAAGAACGTCCGTCTGGCTTCAGATCCGCAGCAAGTGCTTGCAAACCGTATTCTTTCCATCCAACCCACGCAGCACCGCCGTCCATGAAACCGATATCAGCGTGGCCGAAGCGGAGTGCTTCGATAATCGCTCCTTCAGAGGAAACATCGTACAGTTCAACAGTTACGTTGAGTTTCTTAGCGAGTCGATCTGCGAGAAGTTGTGGGTTCGCATCGATGTTTTCGTAGGTGTCTCGAACTTCATACGCTATAATAATTGGATTCTTTGTCGGTGACACCGAGGTGTTGATATCATACTTTCCACCATAGTATGCCTGGATACCTGGGATGTTTCGGATAGCGGAGGAGTATGTTCCGAGGTGGTCTTCAGTAGTACCCACATCAACAATACCTCGAGGCGAGTTGATGATGTCGTCAAGGATTTCTTCGCCGACATCATCGTCTTCCATTTCAAGAAGAACTTTCTTCACAATACTAGCTTTTTCCTCACTCATGGTAATCGGGTTGTACATAACAGGGTGGCCAGGTGCACGACCAAAGAGAGGTAGTTCGACGTATTCGGACTCATCCAAACACCATGAATTGCTGTCAACTCGATCGACACAGTAGTAATCGACCGTAGTGTCTGCTACAAATGCAATGTCTCCGCGCTCTTCTGAAAGACAACGAAGCGCACCCTTGTAGCTGTAGTATGTGTCTCCTACTTCTGGAATCGATGCATCTTCGTTGAAGAATGCGTAAATCGTATTGCGCATTGATTCTACAGTGTTAGGATCACCAATGACGTTGGCATACCCGTTACCGATGAGGTAACCCATAGGCAACAGCATTCCTGCAGATTTCAACCATCCTGTATGACAAGGTGTCTTGCCTTGGAAAGTTGCAAATGGGTCGGTATAGTTATCATTGTCGAGGTGAGCTTCTGCGATATCGCTTCCAGCTCGAACAACAGCGCGAGCGCCGTACCAATGGCGTCCGTCCGGTTTGGTTTCTGAGGCGAGTACTTCCAAACCGTACTGTTGCCAGCCAATCCATGCAGAGCCTCCGTCCATGAATGCAAGGTCGGCATGTCCAAATCGCAATGCTTCAATTGCTGCTCCTTCGCCGTCGACAGGGTAGAGGGTAACTGGGGCGTTTAGCTTGTCCTCAAGATAATCTGCGAATTTCTGCGGGTTGTCATCGATATTCGTGTAGGTGTCTTTGACCTCAAATGCGACAACTAACGAGTCAATTTGTCCTTGATCGTTTACATCGATTAGGTTATCGTTTTTGTCCGAACCCTCTCCGATACAACCGGAAAAGGAAAACATCAACATGAATGTTACCATAGCAATTGCTTTGTATGCATTTCCAAAGTTTCTACTCTTCTTCATGGGGCGAGCCAAACAACGATTAGATATGAATGTTAGGGAGCCCTAAAAAAACAAATATAGTCAATGCCCGTCGGTCAAATGAGAACTGTGTTTAATTTAGAGAAAGCGAGAAACAGGACTGCGATTGTCTTGGTACTTCCACTCCTTTCATTTGTTGCATTGCTCTATTTCCTCGATATATCAGATTTAATCTACGTAACATCATCTCTAAGCATAGGGACGTTTTTAGCCATAGGAATCGTATCAACCCTACGCCCACTGTTTGGAGGTCTGAGATCTAGTCTTGCTTTCAGGCCTATTGCAAATCTTTCTCTTGTTGATGCCACGAAAGGATACGTCTTGTCTGCATATGGCTCAATTTTCCTACCCTCTGCTGTCGGAGGAGATTTACTCAGAATTGAACACATGAAAAATGTAACAGGAACAAGTCGAGCAGAATCGTTTCTTGTTGCTGCAACAGAGAGGGTTTTAGGACTCTTCAGCCTTGTTTTCTTAACCGCTTGTCTCTTCATTTTCGACGTACCCTTTTCCTTACCTTGGCATTGGTTAACTGCTGTCTTCGTCAGCGGTTGTATTCTCTTTTTGCTTTCGAAATTCGTTCTTAATTCAACGGATGAAAATGCATTATTCAATAGAACACTTACCTATATTCGCACGTATGCCAACTCCAAGATGCTCATGGGAGCGTTTGGATTATCTGTTTTGTTTCAAATCGTATCCTTATCCGTGCCTGTCATGGTAGCTTACGATCTTGCTGGATTGGATGCTGCTTTTATGATCGCTTTGATCACACCTGCGATTGCTTTGTTCTCTACTCTGCCTATTTCAGTCGGGGGAATCGGGTTGCGCGAAGCCAGTTATGTCGGAACTGGGGCGCTCCTAAATCTCGATGAGAGCGTCTGCTTAATTTCTGGGTTAGCCCTTTCTATGTCAGTAATTCTCTCTGGGGTCCCGGGTGTATTTATTCAATCGGACTTACTAACAGCGAACAGATACGAAAACGAGTGAACAAAAGAATTTAAAACAACAATTTCGTAATATGGAGTGGTATGAATGACGAAGAAGAGTATGTTAAAACTGGATATCGTGGTTCCACTATACAACGATGAAGAGGTTGTAGAAACGCTATGTAAAACGGTTTTCAGCAGCTTAGAAAATACGTTCGAGGCCGTCCGATTAATTTTGATTGATGATGGATCAGTGGACGAATCCTACAACCTTGCATTGCGCATGAGAGAAGCGAATAATGGAATAGAGGTAATCAAACTCGCAGGAAATTTTGGCCAGCATCGGGCAATTCTAGCTGGACTGCGCTCAACGAGCGCAGATCTTGTCGCCGTGATGGATTCAGATCTCCAGGATCGCCCAGAGCACATCCCCCTTCTCGTGGAGCGAATGTTGGAGGATGGAACATCATTGGCAATCGCTCGACGAACCCGACGTGCTGATAGTTTAAGGAAACGACTGTTTAGTCGGATGTTTGCTGCTACATCCAATCTTCTCGTTCCATTCAAAGTCGATCCTCATCTCGGAGCATTCAGGGTAATGAGGCAGGGTGTCGTCAAGCAGATTTGCGATGTGAAAGAACATACCGGGACACCATTTTCAATGCTATATTCTCTACGAGTACCATATAGTGCAGTTGATCTAGAACGTGAGGCAAGGACAGCAGGGACTACAGGATACACATTCAAAAAGTCCCTCAAACTTGCCAGCGATAGAATAATGACATACTCCATCAAACCAATTCGTCTTGCCATTATTCTCGGAATCATGTTTGGGCTTTTTTCCATGGCCATTGCTGGATATTCTATCGTGAATTATATACTCGAGGATCGAGTTGCTCCAGGATGGACCTCAATTGTGTTTGTAACCTCTTTCTTCGGAGGATTGAACCTGCTTTTCCTTGGAATTCTTGGAGAATATATCGGTCGAATCTATATTGAATCACGTGGAGTGCCTAACTATATTATTCAAGATTCAACCTTCGAAAGTAAAGATTCAGAATAGAATATTTTGCCGGGTTCTTGGCCCCAAGGCTGCAATCGTGTCAATGATTGAAACATAATCGGAAAAAGATTCTACGTTCTGTTTATATGGCTCATATGGGCCGTATTCCATCCATTGGAGTCCGATATCGATATAATCAAATTCATTTGTAATGTAATCTTTTGCTGCAGGCGCACTCAGGTAGATTTTTGCGTCAAGTTGTTCACAAATCGAAATCAATCTATCCACTCGATCATCCTTTAGATGAAAATCAGAAGAATTTCGAAATACGGTCTTAATACCAAGGTATTCAGATATACGTTTTATGAGTGATTGGTTGAAATCCGAGAGTGTTTTGATGGAATGATCCAGATAAACTGGAGTAATTATGTTCAATACATCGTTTATGAATGGAGCCTTTGCGTAATTCCTTCTTATTGTTTCTAAATGATTGTTGCGCCATTCTCCTTCAGGTAGTTGAACCTCATCAATGGATTTTCCACGATTTGATCCAACAGGAATCGTCATCCATTGGAATCCTTTTGGACCGATGATTTTGTTCCTGCTACGCCAATCACGCTTAGTGAAATCGACTGTGTCGTAGAATACGAAGATGTCCGCACTTGAAATGAGTTGGAAATATCCTTTCCAAGGAAGGTAATTCGATTGAGAGATTGCCACAATGGTCATACTAATCCTCCATGAGTTGAACGCTGTCTGTAAATCGATTTACTTCGTTAACCAACTCTTCAATCACGGATAATGAACCTTCTCTAATCAATTGAATATACCCTATTTCTGCCTGTTGTGCAGAATTTAAACGTATGCAGTCGCCTTTTCTGAAGTAAATTTCATGGTTATATTCCTCGCTTATTTGACCCATGCTCATCACTGTTCCCTCTCGATCTAAAATCAAATTATGTACCGCATTTGGTTTACCCAGCGGGGTTGGAGATAATTGTGTTCTTTGACCGAGTGCCAAATGAATCGCTAACGCGTAAAAGTCAATCCCCCAAAACGTGCCACAGACCTCTGGCAACCTTGTACCGCCCATTCTACATGTCAATTCTATAATCTTTGGACCGTTTTCTGTTAGTATAAAATCAATATTTGAGATGGTGTTTTTGATGTCAAGGGATGCGATCGCATCGTCGACTATACTGCGAACAACTTCAACCAATTCTGCTTCATTTTGATGTGGGCACCCGTGTCCGACAGGAATACGACGAGGAGGCGCAGTGGTAATATCGCTGTGGAGTATGAGAAGTTTGCATTGTTCGCCCTCAACAACTGCTTGAGCACCAAATTCCTCGCCCTCAAGCCACTCTTCGATCAACACAGTGCCGCTTTTACTGAATTTTAAGGCAGATTGAAATGCTTGCAAAACATCTGCTTCCTCAGAAATCTTGTTAACACCACGCGAACCTGAAGAATCAGCAGGTTTGATTACGCATGGTCCATTTTGGCCATTGAAAAAATCAATTGCACTATTCACATCACGAATGACCCGATATTGAGCAGTAGGCACACCTGATTGCAGTAATTTTCGCTTCATGAGCACCTTACTCAGACATGAAGAACTTGTTTCATAACCCGATCCTGGAAGATTCAATTCATCGACAACCAAACCGATACTTTCCAAACAGACATCGGTCGCTGTAGTCAAGATCCCGTCGGGACTTATCTTTCGTGCAATTTGAAGCACTGCTTGAGGTTTCGAGATGTCTACCTCATGAAAATTGGGTGCTATTGCTATTCCAGGATAGTCTCCTG
>PBMQ01000012.1 GCA_002722615.1 Methanobacteriota archaeon
TTAGATATTGAAGAACTTGAGTCAGGGGAAGGGTCACAAATTCAGCCAACAGGAATTGATGACAATCCACCAGCAGAGGTACGTTTCCGAATCGCACCTTCAACGGCTCATCCAACGAAGACCTGTGAAGTGACAATTATCGTCACATCAGAAGGTAATGGATTGGAGAGAAGCACAACGTTCTCAGTCGACGTCGATGAGTCTGGAGGAAGTCAAAATTCTAACACGGGTGATACGGGCTCGAGCGCATCAAATTCAGGCTCAGATTCGAGTGGTTCTTCGGCCTTACCTTCACTCGGTCTACAAACGGTGATTGTTTTGTTGGGAATCGTTGCCTTTGTGCGCAGGAACCGCCTCGATGTACACTGATTACGGCTCTCTTCTAGTGGCCTGATGTCATAAAAACCTCTCTAAACGTCAAGGGAGAATCATTATGTGTGTATCGTGATTGCGAAGAAAAGAACATACTGCGCTTGTCGCAAAATGAGGTGAAAATATGGCTGAGACAGAGAAAATAAAACTCTCAGTCGAAAAGAAACTCATGGTTGGGCTTGTTGTCTCAATTCTTCTTTCAACCACGCTCATAGTACTTGCTTCCTCTTCCAAAGAAACTGTGTTCTCGCCCTATGTGCGGAACGCAGATGGAGATTACCAATACCAACAACTTTCGAAAATGAGAGATACTCTCGGAGAAAGTGATGACGGGAAGTCTGGAGAGAAGTATTCCATCTACAACACAATGTCAACCCCAATGCTCGTCAACGACTGGCAAGATCCTCATCGAACAATGCTCATCATTGCTGCTCCTGAGAAGCCGTTTGATGCTGCAGAGGCACAAGCAATCCACGACTTCGTTACCGAAAAGGGAGGCAAAGTCATTCTTGCAGCCAATTCAACAAATGCTAAGCGTGTCGCTGAAGAATTCGGAGTACTGTTCTTTGATGCCCCCGTAGCGGATAAGAAGTGGTTCTACGAAGTCTCAGATGCAACCGATAACCGAATGCCAATACAGCACACTCGCCTATGGTCTGTTGCTTCAGTAAGCGAAGATCTTGATGTAATGGATGAAGCAGCACTTCGCTCCCCGTGCACAGAAGCACTGGTTTCCGCCGGCACAACGGACAACTGCCGGATGCCAATTTTGTTCCATTCCCCTACGGCAATTCAAGTCCTTGATATCGAGGATGATAATCGAGATGTGAATGTGCTTGCATCTGCAAGTGACCAAGCTTTCGTAGCCCGTTCCGGTTTTGACATCAACAACGCAGCAAACCCAAAAACCGGTAAGACGGATTTGATCGTACGAATCGATTATCCAAATATTGAAGCTTACGATACAAAGTCTGACGGTGACAATGGCGAGGTATCCGTTACTGGCAGCATCGTCTTTGTTTCCGATCACTCTGTATTCGCTAACCACCTTTGGGATGCTGGAGATGCTGACTTAACAGGTAAGCAGCAATGTGGGTCGGATTTCTATCAAATAGAACCAGCTCATTCCTGCTGGGATACTGATCCAGAAGGTCTCCAATCCTCTCAAGGAAACACTGCTTGGCAAGGGAATCAACTTTACTTCCGTGCACTGATTCGTGACATGATGGAATTTGACAACGATGAGCTTTCTCTTCAGATCACGCGAAACACTGACGAGTTCAACATTGTATTCGATGAAAGCCGTCACGTATCGAGTATCGTAACTCAACCATTCACTGAAGCCATTGGAGCGGTCGTTTTGCTCACAAGTGATGCCTACCTTAAGTGGCTCATCATCCTGAACTTATTCGCTCTTCTCGCCATCGCCATCATGGTCGTACCAGAAAAAGAAAACTGGCGACATGTCTTCGATCTAACCCGATTTAGAGAACGACCCACAAAGGTTGATTCTTCGCTCTATCAAGTCCGCGTCCGAGAGGCATTCCTTTCGAAAGTGCGGCAATTTAATGATCTCACCCGGGATGAGTTTGCCCGAAAGACACCTGCAGAGATTATGCAGATGATCCGTGACCCACGCCTTGTTGAACTGGTTAGTTCAGCGAGATCCTATTCCAACGAAGAACTGAGGGAAATCATCCCAATCATTCGTCGTTGGGGAAACTGAAGAAATAAGGAGGAAAATGACATGCAACCCCCCGCACCACCAGCAGCCCCGCCCGCGCCAGCGCCAGCAGCGCCAGCGGCACCAGCGCCACCTGCACCTGCAGCACCAGCGGCACCAGCCGCACCTGCAGCTCCAGTAGCGCCCGCCGCCCCTGCAGCACCGGCCGCTCCGGCCCAGCCGAAGCACCAAAGCACCCCAGAAGTCCGTGAACGACTCTCCGCCGTAGGCGCCATCGCACAAGCGATTGCCGCTGAGGTTCAGAAGGTCATTATCGGTAAGAGCCACGTTATCGATAACGTACTCATCAACATCCTATCAAACGGTAACCTTCTCTTCGAAGATTACCCTGGATTGGCTAAGACGTTGATGACCAACACCTTCGCTGACGCTCTCGGTTGTGACTTCAAGCGTGTTCAATTCACGCCTGACTTGCTCCCAGCTGACATCACCGGTACCAACATCTACGACGCAAAGAAGGGTGAATTTACATTTAAGCCAGGACCATTGTTCTGTAATCTTCTCCTTGCTGACGAGATTAACCGTGCTCCTCCAAAGACTCAAGCAGCATTGCTCGAGGCTATGCAAGAGAAGCAAGTTACCATTGGTACTGTCACTCACAAACTCCCTGCTCCGTTCATTGTTATGGCAACCCAGAACCCTGTCGAGCAAGAGGGTACATACCCACTACCTGAAGCTCAACTTGACCGTTTCATGTTCAAGATGAGTGTCGGTTACCCAGACCGTGCTGATGAAGACGAGATTCTTGCCCGACGTATTACTCGTGGTAAGGACGCTGTCGATGTCGATGTTATCACCGACCCTCAGCGTGTTATCGCTATGCAACAGGCTTGTGAAGACATTTACGTCGACCCAGCCATCCGAATGTACATGGTCGAAGTCGTTGCTCGAACCCGTGAAGATCCTCGTGTACTCGTTGGTTCTTCCCCTCGTGGTTCTCAAGCACTGCTCAAGACCTCTCGTGCTGCCGCTGCTATGCGTGGCCGTGATTTCGTAACACCTGATGACGTCAAGTCGATTGCAGAACTTGCAATTGCGCACAGAATGATCCTCAAGCCTGAACACCAAATTAAAGGTCTCGAGGCTGGCGAAGTTATGCAAAGCATCCTACGAGAAGTACCTGTACCTACCGTTTGAAACCATTGAATCTTACTTGGAAGAAGGTGTTCTCGGATGTGGAGTCGCAAATCAGCAATGCTAGGAAGCATGGCCGTTGCCATGTACCTTCTTGGCCTAACGCTTAGGAATTCTCAATTGGTCACAATTGCTGTTGTGATCTTTGTATTCCTCACGTGGGCTGCCTTGTTTGGAGGTCATGCTGACGTTGCATCCAGCGGTCGCCGTGCTGAAGAGTGGACGGGTGAAGAGGGCGTAGCACTAGGCAGCGTTCTCGCCATGCGAAAACTCTCGGGTGCGAGAATCTTCGAAGATGGAGAACTAACAGTAACGTTACGTATGCAGAATAATTCAGGGCTAGCAAAGATTCTCGAAGTTCGAGATCGAGTACCTGAAGTCATGCGAATTAAGGAAGGCTCAAACTACATTTTGATGGAACTTGGGCCACGTCGTGAGACCTACATCGAATACACACTTGAGTGTCCACTACGTGGGTTCTACAGCATTGGTCCAGTTGCAGTTCGTGTACAGGACCCATTCGGATTGTTCCACAAGGAAAAGGAAATGCATGTCTACAACGATTTCCTTGTGTTCCCGAAGATGGAGGATCTCAAAGAGACCTTCGTTAAGTCCCGCGTCCCGAAGATTTTCACCGGTGCTGTCAACATACGCCAACCAGGTCCAGGTTCAGAGTTTTACTCGCTCCGTGAGTATTTCGAAGGTGACTCGTTCCGAGCTATCAACTGGAGTGCTTATGCACGCTCAGGCAAACTGATGGTTAACGAACGAGAGCGAGACGCTGTATCTGACGTCATCATCATCATTGATTCTCGAGCAGTAAGCGAAACTGGCCCTGTCAGCAGGAACGCTTTGGTGTACTCGACTCGTGCTGCAGCCTCATTGGCCAAGTATTTCCTTGGACGACGTGACTCAGTCGGTGTAGTGGTTTATGGCGATGAAGTCGTCAGTGTTGATCGCGATACTGGTAAGAAACAGTTGTACGTGATTTTGACCAAACTTGCCGGCGCTGTTGCCCGAGGTAACATTCCATTGCAGGTTGTTGTCAACCGTATCTTACCCCACATCAACAAGGGGAGCCCAATCATCTTCCTTTCCAACCTCGAAGATGACCCAACCATCGTCAATGCNCTGCGTGACTTCCGCGCTCGTGACTTTGATGTTACCGTGTTGTCTCCCTCTTCTCTTGAATTTGAGTTCGATGCAAAGCGGCTCGACCGCACAGGTTACGAAGTCATGAAGACTGAGCGAGACGTCCTGATCGGTGAATTGCGTGGACTTGGCGTCAACATCATGGATTGGGAGCCCGATATGCTCCTTTCAACCGCACTAGCAGGTGCTCGAGGATTCTGAGGTGAAATCGTGACAATGAGAAAAGCATCAGCAGATACGAGCCACCTGTACGATGGGAAGGTCGTACGTTCATCCGCTCCGAGCCGAAAAAAGGCTGCAGGACAGATGGGTATTGGTTCTGAAATACCAAAAGATGCAATCCCAGAATTGGAAATGCCATCCTTCATTGAGAGTCTCATCGGTGGGCCAATCGTTCCCAAGATGAAGTTCCTACCGCCAGATAAGTTCGTTCAGAACATGCAACTTGGTGTCTACGTCATCCTTGTTGGTCTTGCTCTTTTGACTTACATCATTTCTCCACCAGAAGGAACCATTTGGTTCATGCTTCTTGGTAGTGCAGATCTTGCTTTGTTGTTCCAAATTGGGATTATTATTGGTGCAACAGGACTTGGTTTCTGGGGTGCTTATCAACGAGATGCACGATACATGCTGGGATCGTACCTCCTGTTTATTCTTGCAATCATGCGATTTGCTTCCTCAAAAACAAGTGTCAACGACTTGTTTGGGCTAGCCGATAGTCCAACCATTCTTGCCTCTATGGTGGTAATTTATTCCGTTCTTCTCATTATGTACTTCGAACTCTCGAACGGTGTTCTACGCTATTCAATGCTTGACACCAGTATCCGAACCAACGAAGTTTATGTTATGAACCCAAAGAAGATTGTTGGAAAGTATCACCGTTCACTCATCATCAACCCGATTGTTGCAACAATCCTTGCGACCCTTGTCCTTTCAGCAAACACGATTCTACCATGGATCGTTGGACTCTTGTCGGAGGATACTGCAACTCGCCTACGCGAGTCTGTTGAACTTGGGTCTGTGTATGGTGTTGCTCTTGGCACCCTCTTCGTCTTCCTTGTTGTTGGCGGACTGTTTGCTCTAGACCTTCCAACGTACATTCAAAAGCGTCGAGAAGGCAACGATGAGTGATTTCAAGATTGCTTGAGAGTTGCTTGACCTCTTGTCAAGATGTAATCGTGTAACAGGTGCAACGCTTGACTCAAGTCTTCACCATCGATTGCTGCACGCGCTGCTGATGTTGTTCGATTGAGCCAGGTAATCTCAAAATCTGTTGTTCGAAATAAGGTACTTATTGCCTCAACATCCTCTTCCTTGCACCCGATAAGGGAAACTAATCCCAAGTGCTGATGGTGGTGAGGGTGAATTTCAAACCGTTCAAAAATGGTGGAGGCACGATGCATATCATGTTGCGAAACAATGAGTCGTGAATCACCTAATCTTGATTCCAGCCCCCACCAATGCACTTCATTTTGGGCTAATTCTCCTAGAACTTGGACGAGTTGCCGTTGATGAGAATCGACATGATGGTGAGAGAATCCAAGACTTGCAACATTTGGCAAACATCCCACTGCTTTGAGTTGTTTTTCAGGAAGTTTCGGCCCAATGATAGTCTTCTGTTCACTGTTGTTGTAATAGAGATGGCGCACTTCAAGNGGTATNCCAGGTTCAATTAACGGTTCAATTGTTGATGGGTGTAAAACCGGTGTATCCATGAGTGATAATTCAATGGCTTCTTGATAATCCAAATACGGTATTGTTTCCGTCCGGATTCCCCAACGTGGATTGAGTGTAAATATTCCGGGTACGTCTTTCCAAAGAATTACGCGATCTGCTTCGATTATGTTTGCAATGGCAGTTGCTGAATGATCAGAGCCTCCACGACTGAGAACTGCAATCTCTTTGTTCTGACCTTCACCAAACCAACCTGTAATGACCGGAGTTCCGTGGAGAGTATCACGTTCCAATTTCGTACTCGAAGCTTGCAAATCAACATGATTGGCCTGAAAGTTCCCATCAAGAGTGATTCCAATATCTTCCGCTCCCAATGGATATGCCTCAAAGCCATATTCTTGCAATCGATGGGCAACCACCAATGCGCTAAGGCGTTCTCCTGATGCGAGAAGATTGTTCAATGAGGATTGATCATCAGGACGTTGTGCTAATGATCCCAATGCATCCTTGAGGTTGTGCAACACCATTGAGAACAAATGTGCATTCTTTGATGAATCAAGACCTGGGGCGAAACGAAGATGTTGTTTCAACAAATCCTGTACCAATCTGCTGGCATATCGCGGATCTTTGGCAGCACGATACAATCGATCCGTTGTACCCCACAGTGCCGAAACAACAAGAATGGCTTGATCATCTCCTTGAATGACTTCAGCAATTTTGTCGATATCATCCGGTTCACGAAGGCAGGAACCTCCGAATTTGTGAATGATTTTCCTGGTCATAACGCATCACGCTTTCTCAGAATGAGGTCACATAGAACCAATGTAGTCATTGCTTGAGCGACACTTACTGCTCGAGGGCCCAGCACGGGATCATGCCGTCCTTTGACCACCAACGGCTTTTGTGTACCTTCTTGCAAATCCAAAGTGGTTTGTTCATGAGCAATGCTTGATGGAGGTTTGAATGCGATTTTTGCGTAAAGATCTGAACCCGAGGAGAGTCCTGCAATGCTTCCGTCTGGACGATGTCCCTCCTGAAGAGGACGATTGGAAGTACCTCCCCATGGGTTGTTGTGTTCCAATCCTGTCATTTCAACGACATCAAAGCCTCTTCCAAAAGAAATCGCTCTCGCTGCAGGTATTGAAAGATAAGCCCGTCCAAGTGCAGGTTCAAGTCCATCAAACCAAGGTTCACCCAAACCATGAGGTAGATTCGAAATACGGACATCTACTCGACTTCCTATCGAATTACGTTCCCTACGAACGGTTTCAATACATTCTTTCATGGCAACAGTGGCAGCAGGATCCCTACACCGGAGTTGCTGGCATAGTTCGTTTGCCCATTCCTCTGGACATTCATCAATCGGTGCGGATTGGATTGAACCGATGGCTCCGACGTGGGCATCAATGTGAATGTCGCCGAGAATCGGTTCAACGAGGGTTGCTGCTGCAACAATGCCAGCTGTAAGGCGTGCAGAGGATGAACCTCCACCTCGCAAATCTGCAAATCCCCCACTCCTCAGATGCATGGGTAGGTCTTGGTGACCTGGTCGAGGATGATTAGGGATGAAACTGTAATCGCTTTCTCTAGCGTCCTTGTTTCGAATTTGGATGAGAATAGGTTGTCCTGTTGCATATCCATTATGAACACCAGTTTGAAGTTCAACAATGTCATCCTCCTTGCGTTTGCTTGCAAAGTGACCCCCTGGTCGACGAGTTAACATGCGTTGAGCAATTCGGTCCTCATCGATTGCAAGACCTGCTGGAACACCTTCGACAAGGGCCCCAACCAACGTTCCATGACTCTCTCCAAACAGGGTCACAGACAGGGTTTCCCCTAGGCGCATCTTCATTGGACTCAGTTCTCCCAACCAATTCATCTTCAAGAACTTGAGCCTTACTCCTCTGACTCACTTTCCTCAGGATTGATGAATCGTGTCTCGATGAGTGTAGCTTCTGGGTGTTTACTGGAAAACCAGGAGATGAGGCGTTGATAGACTCCTTCCAATTGAATTGGAATGACGATTACAACTGCAGTTCCAGATCCTGTTGGTCCTGCTGCACGTGCACCGTTAACCAATGCATCGTTGGCAATAATACGAGCGCGATGATCTTTGGTTACCCCCACGACACCACGCCCGTTCAGAGTCAATGCTACCAATTCGTTCCCTTCTTGGATGGCGTTGAGTGCTTGAATGAAGTGTTGCTGGTGTGGGAGAAAATCTTCCAGTTCAGGACGTGATTCTCGAGCGCCTCTTGAAACGATTAACAGTTTCCATTCGTCCCTATTTGGCCCATCTCCTTCGAGCAACACGCCTTGAGCAACATCAGGTTCGTTTGCGTTGATGAGTTTCCATCCACCAGATGCACATGCCCATGTGTCGTCAATACTGCCAGTCAATGTGATTCCTGCACGAAGTTGAGCATCGACTGCAATTGCAACAATTTGATGCAACTCAAGTGATGTATCCGTAGCGTCACAGAGAGCCCGAACTGCAGCTACACATAGTGCGGAGGATGATTTCAGACCTTCACGAGCAGGTATTTTCGATTGCACTGCCCAATGCAAATCACCCTTGTCGAGAGGCAACTCATGACCTGCTGCGTCCCATGATGCAACAACATGAGGGAGCAAACCATCATCATCATGGACATCACGCTTGCTTTTTTTATCGAGGACACGAACGAGAATAGGTAGGTCAATGGCCATACTCGCGCCATAACCAGTTCCAGCGGCATGAAGTAGACTGCATGCACCATGCGCCCTTCCTTGACCTAAGACTGCCATTTGTCAACGCTCCTCAGATGGTGCTGAGATGCTCTGTCCAACGTGGCGGGTAGAAGGGAATGTGCAACCCAAAATGCCATCGCCTACTGAGAGGTCTGTAACTGAGCAGACCTTTCCACTTACTGAAACCATGCGAACCGTCTCTGCTTGCTGAATGAACACATGACCTTCATTAGTATTTTCATCCTTAAATCTCAATAGAATGAGTGGTCTTGATTCAATTTTCATTCGACCTACTGTTGCAGATCTTGACGTACCATCGCTCCCAACGACAAGGATTTCATCACCCGACGTTAACTCACAGAGATATTTGGTTGTACCATTTGCAAGGTATGCGTATGCGTCGACACTTCCAGCATTGACTCGAAACGGTCGTGTTGGCACATACTTTGAGTCAATGGTTTCTCCATGGACNAAGACAAAAGAGCGAGCAGTCGATCCAACCAGCATACCTTCGCCTTTATCGAGCATCGATAGCAAATCGATACACGCCCTATCTCCAGNATGGCCTTCTTGAATCTCAGTAATTGTCATCGACGTGAGTTTAATTNCCTCCGANNGTGCAGGATTNGGAGGGCTAGATTCCTCCATTTGTTCGAGTCGAAGTGATTTAACGATAAGCGATGCTTCGAGGCAGTCATCAGAGCACAANAANGCATCAACACCGATATCAAGGGCAAAACCTGCACCTTGTGCCTGAATTGGTTGGTTGATTTGTGCGGCTACTTTAGTGGGTGTTGCCTCAGTCGCAGCGAGGATGTTTTCGATGGGAATCATTGACCAATCCTCAAAGGTGAGTAAAATCCATTCGACACTTCCTGCAAGGCTTCTTGCCTTTGCTTGTGTTTCCTCCGAATGGATATGAACATGGCCCCCAATCATTGAACCATCCTGATAGAGAATTCCATCGTTCACGTAAATTCCGCTTGTGCCATCCTTAGCAAAAATTGCGTCGACACCATCATGGCCGGAACCGCCCAATGTATCGAGCCAAACTTCCATGGATATCCCTCAGAGGCCTGTCGCCTTAATCGCATCTTCTGCTGATGCATCTTCGTGAACGATCATCATCAACGCTCGAGCAACCAATCGTGGTGATTCATGAGCGAAGACTTGTCGTCCCATGCAAACGCCTGAACCACCATTTTTCATTGCTCTCTCGACCATGCTCAACATATCATGAGTGCTATTTTTCGCACCACCGGCGACCAGCAAAGGAATTGGAACAGCCGATGTCACTCGAGAGAACGATTCATCATCTCCTGTCCATGTGGTTTTTCCAACATCACATCCAATCTCAAACGCTACTCGGGCTGCTTGTGCTACACCATTTGTTTTGTCGTCTTCATCAATAGTAAGATTAGGCCCGCGGGCATAGACCATTCCAAGAACAGGTAGTCCAATGTGATGGCAATCCATAGTTAATTCTCCCATGTCTTGTAGCATCCCTGCTTCACCATCCGAACCCATGTTCACTTGAGCTGAGGCAGCAATGCCTCCTCTTGATTCCACCTCTGATGCTTTACCGACCGAAACTTTCCGTGAAGCATCTGCTCCGCCGTGTCTTGTCGATGCAGAAAAGTGAATCACCATGTTTGTATTTGTTCCTTTGCAGAGGTGGCTGTAATGAGTTACAACTCCTTTTTGTGCAACAATTGCGTTGACACCGGCTGAGACGAGATCTCGGATAAGGCCCTCTGTATCTTCGAGTCCTTGAGTTGGATAATCTGACATTCCGTGATCGATGGGAATCCAGACACCTCTGCCGTTAGGCAAGAGTTTCTCAAGCCGTTCGGCTTTGTTCATGGTTGTTCCACATACTCGATACATTCAATGCTTTGCATCCATTCAACAATGAAATCAATCAAGCAAATGATAAAAGACACAGTACGCTTTCCGCTGTACATGGACACGGGCTCTATACTTGTTTTGAGCATTCTCGGAGGCGGGTTTGTTCTTGGCGTCTGGTTCATTCTCATTCGACGAGATGCTGCTCTTGAGGTGCGCCAGGGTATGGTTGCTGATGGATTGCGAGCACCCGTACAGAGTTCCAGTTTCTCAAGTGCCCGTTCTGAGTTCGAGCGAAAACTCATGATGATCGAATCTGAACGACGTAAACGCAACCTTTCTGGTGGCGGAATTACGTTGATTCAACAGGAGCAACAACCTTCTGAGCCATTCTGGGAGGAACCACAACCTCCTGTTGCAGTTCAAGAGGGAGTCGTTGAAGTCGAAGACGGCGAGGAGACTGAAGAGGAAATGCTCGAGCGTCGTCGGCTACGGGATGAGGAATGGTCTCGCCGAGGAGAGGAAGAAGAGCGTCGCCGCCTTGAAGAAGAAGAAGCAGCCCTCGCTGAACAGCAGGAACGTCTCAAGAAGGAACAAGAAGAACAGGCTGAGCGTGATCGAATCGAAGCCGAAAAGGCTGCAGAAGAAGCACGAGCAAACGCCGAACGAGATGCTGCGGCACAAGCCGAACGAGATGCTGAAGAGGCTGCTCGACAGGCAGAACTTGCGGCTGCGGAAGAACAGCGCCTCGCCGAAATTAGAGCAGCGCAAGAGCAAGAAGCACTACAGCGCCGAGAAGCAGCATCCCGTGCATTGCAAGAACTCCGAGCCCGTCTTGAACGTGAAGGGGCACGGTCCTCAGACGTCCAAGTTTCTCTCATGTGGAACAATTACAATGACCTTGATCTTCACGTTGTCTGTCCTTCAGGTGAGCGAATCCACGGCGGGAACCGTAAATCTGCTTGCGGTGGCGAACTCGATGTGGATGCAAACGTTCGACCTGATTCCCGAAAACCGGTCGAAAATGTTGTTTGGCCAGAAGGGCAAGCACCTGCAGGAACCTACCAAGTGTTCGTTCATTACTACAAGAAACACAAGAAGCGACGTTCAAAAGATCCAACAAAATTCCAAGTTATCGCCAACGCATACGGCGATTTGATGGAATACACAGGCGAATTAACCCACGGTGAAGAAATTAAACTCGTATGTTCCTTCAACGTCCCATCCATGGAAGAGCGAGCAGAAATCAAACGTCAGTTGGAAGAACAACTTCGACGTGCAGAAAGCGGAGAAGTTGGAGCGGACCAAATTCTCATAGACGAAGCAACACCAAAGCAAGTTGAATTTGGTGAACTTGTTGACGAAATCGAGAACGAGTTTGGAGGAGAACCAGAAGATGATGGCTCCGGCGTTCCTCCAGCCCCTGACTTAAGTTGATCTTCAGGATAGGATATCATCCAGACGTTCATTGTTCAATGCATTGCGAACGCTTCGAGCAATGCGTCGACCAGTTGACATCCTTGTTTCGTTAATATCAGAGTATGGTGAACCGCCAACGAATGGGTTCGAACCAGCCACAATCCGTGCACTGATTTCAAACACCTTGAACTCCAAGGAATCTGTAACAATAGTTTCCAAACAGAACGGCCCGATCATTCCTCGTGATTCATCTTCAAGTTCAAAGGAGGCTGCAACTGTACCTTCAGCCATTTCAAATGCTCTTGGAAGCAACGATTCTCGAATGACTACAGGCTGGTTTCCAGTAACTACGAAGGATGGTTCCATTCCAGCTTCACGTAGGTCACGAAGAGAACCTAGTTTGTAGAACTCGTCAACATTTGCTTCGTCTCGACGATCCATTGACAACAATTCGAGTCGTCCGAGGTTCTTTCCTGCAAACTTTCCACGTCCTTGGACTTGATAGCCATCGGTTGCGAGTGGGTCAAAGAAGAAGTGGAGGTAATATCGGCATCCAAGGACATATTCTTGGATTGTAAATTCCTCCTCAATGTCGACGTTTCGTCGGAAGTCTCGATAATCTCTTGCAATGAAGTAGCCACGACCACCCTTTGCTCCTGCATACTTAACGATGACGGGGCCGTCAATGTCATGTGGGTCTTCGAGGACCTTTGGCATTGTACAACCCCCTGCCATCAACCATTCACGCTGTTTTGCACGGCTGCTTTCCCATCGAAGGATGCCTCGGTTACCAAATGTTGGAACTTCGAGGTTCCTGAAATTTTCGCTGCCTAGGTATTCAACAAGTGATCCATGCGGGACAATAATCACGTTCTTTTCTCGAAACCATTCGGCATAATCGAGCATTTCGCGATAATCTTCGAGCATCAACCATTCATCAGGCTCTGCACCTGGGAAGGCTTTGTAGAAACGTCGTCGATTTTCACCAACTGCGATTCCAAGGGTACGAAAGCCCTCCATCCGTGCACCATGCAGGATTTGGAGTGATGAATGTGATGCAACAACACCGATTGTGATGTTGTCCTTATCGTAGTCCGCGAGCCATGAGAGGAGTGTGGAGTGGTCTACGCCCATGTCGAGGGGTTTCGTATGCACTCTATGACTGTTATCCTTGGCTTCTCAATAGGTAGGCTCGATTTACCCATTTTAGGTGAAGAGTTCAAGTGCTGAATCTCCATCAAGGTTCATGGCAGGTTCAGGTTCCCCAGCGAATCGGATGACCTATTCAGGTTATCTTCGACTCGACGAATTGCTTCAGTTACAAGCAGGTCCGGAAGGCCACCAACCGACTCCTTCAAACGATGAAATGCATTTTATTATCACGCATCAAGCATTTGAGTTATGGTTCAAACAGGTCCGTGCAGAATTGGATATCGTACATGGTTACCTTTCTCAAGAATCAGTGGATGAGAAGCATTTGCCCCAGATGGTCCACCATTTGGAACGTGTTATCGAAATCTTTCGCCTACTTGCCAATCAATGGAAGGTCATGGAAACACTGAGCCCACAAGGCTTCCTTGCATTCCGAGATCGATTGGGGACATCATCTGGTTTCGAATCTTGGCAGATGAGGGCTATGGAAATGCGATTGGGTCTCAAACAGGAATCAAGAGTATCTGATATGGATCCTATGGCACATATGAAGAAGCTCCATGCAGAAGGAAAAATAAACGATGAAGGATTCGAAACACTCCAAATGATTTCTATAGAACCGTCGCTTGAACAGCTGATTTCACAATGGCTTTTGAGAACACCGATTAACGGTTCGGTTCCCTCTGATACTGGCGATCAAGAAACCATTGATGCTTATGTTGAAGCCCACCTTTCAACCATGGCATCACATGCAGACCAAGTGATTGAACACATGGTTTCCATTGGCCACGGTAGCGCTGAAGCACTTAAACCTCGCATGGATGCGAACCTTGCATCTGCACGTGACTTCCTGAAACCTGATGGAGCCACCAATCGAGCTCGAGCAGGTCTATTATTCATCGAATCCTATCCTGAATTACCACTCCTGTCTTGGCCTCGTCGTTTGATTGATACCATCGTCCAACTTGAGCAATCAATGCTCTTGTTCCGTCACGCACACGCACGAATGGTCGAGCGAATGATCGGTCGAAGAATGGGAACAGGTGGTTCAAGTGGAGTCGATTATCTTGATAAGACAGCTACTTATCGTATCTTTACCGATCTCTGGGCAGTACGCACTGTTCTTCTCCCAAGGCAATCATTGGACGATGTAATTCAATCAAACTATTACGGATTTAATTCGTGAAAGGTTTGACTCAATGGTTCAATGGAAGCCTTCTCAGAGGGCACCCTCCGAAGGTTGTGTAAACACAAGGGCCCCTTGTACGCAGATACATACACAACGCTAGCGTTCAATATGGCCCACCGCAATCCCTTGTGAGTATACATATTGTGTGAAAGGGTATTCGGGATAACCCCTTGTGAACTTATCCTATTCATTTATCGATGAGCGGTTTAATCATCATCATCGAGATAGGTTATTTCTCCAGTGTCCCCATCCCA
>PBMQ01000013.1 GCA_002722615.1 Methanobacteriota archaeon
GATTGATGAATTACGACAAGCACGTCTGCTTCCGTTTGATACAAATTATTCCATTGAAGTTGATATCGAATTGCCCTTGAGCCAAGGGTTTGGAATGTCTGCTGCTGGATTGTCAGCCCTCGCCCTTGCTTGCTATGAGATGACGAAGCAAGGCTCGATTCCACAATACTTCAGAGTCGCTCATCATATTGAGCGTCGCTACTCAGGTGGGTTAGGTGATGTCTTGGGCTTATTCGTTGGTGGAGTTGAACTCCGCACTCACCCCGGCTCTCCCCCGTCACCGGGTGTTGCGTGCAGTTTTGCTCTCGAATCGCCGGTCTTGCTGATTTGGCGATCCGATGAAGCGAAGCATACATCAGAGTACATCGACCATCCTGAATGGAAGATGAACATAACTCGGGCAGGAGATTCAGCTGTCGATCGATTGTCATCGAAGAAGTGGGATACGACTTCTTGGAATGCTTTGTTACAAGAATCGCAGACTTTCGGACGCGTATCCAAAATGTTGGAGGAGCCTTCGCGTCAATCGATGCTTGCGGACGTACAATCTGTTCTTTATGAACTAAAGTTGCAGGCAACCACTCGAGCAAGGTTGTGCATGCTTGGGACATCGTGTGTACTCCTTCCCTCAAAGGCAAATCAACCATTGGATGAAGAAGATTTGAAACAGATATCAAATCGTTTAGAATCCATGAAATTGGATTCGATACTAACGAGTATCGCTCCTCAACGCATTGTCTAGGGCCGATCTACCAATTCTGTAAGATCGAGTGGACTTGCATCNAGCATGGTAACGCCTGCCATGTACAAGTTCTCTGAGAATCCATGCCGAAACACGATTGCTCCACTTCCCCATTCGTTGATGTAACGCATCATCTGTTTGAGCATTTTCTTTCTCTGGAAACCAACATCTGCTCCGTAGAAATGCTTAGCATCAATCCAAGCGACCGGTTGTCCATTGATTTCGACATGATCCAAGAACAAGATATCTGGCGTGACCGTTGGGCGACCCAAATCACTTGACTGTTCCTTGACAAGCTCAGGTTGTCTTCGAAGTCGCACACCTTGGGCTTCGAACCAATCGGCAAGAATATGTTCAAACACGTCTGCACGAAGGTGGGTCTCACTCTGGTCTACATTGGATACCCGATCGGCTTCTTCCGCTTCCTCAAACTCCTTTCGTTCGCGCTCAGAAAACCTTGAAGGGGCACGAACGGATTCCTTGATTTTGGATTTGGACCACCCCTTTTCAGCAAGGATTTGACGAAATATATTCATCGGAGGGAAATCATATTTCTTCGACAGTTCAACAACGGACATACCTTGCTTGTAATCACGATGGATTTGTCGTCCACGATTTCGCATTGCCTGATGGCCGTATACTGTTTTCTGCTGAAGCAGGGCTGAACGTAGGGAGAGAGCCTGGTCTGCCGAAATTGAGAGCGGTTCGGCATAGTCCGCGATCTCATCGACGCGATCATCACTAAGCCATCCGAACTCGCCTTTTCGGACAACAAATGCTGCCATCTTTTCCTCATCAGAAAGAGGTACAGGATTACACTTCCATTCAAATGAAAACGACTTGACATCTCCTGGATCATCCGGGAGACCAACGGGCTGAACACCTGTTTTCGAATAATCGAATCGGTCATTTGCCCGGCTATTGTATTCGTTCAGTTCTTTCTTAGACTGTTCAATCACGTTTTCCTTTCTTGGACCACCGTATCTTCGGCGGTTCCGATTTCCCCTTTGGCCACCTTTGTTGGTTCGTCGACCTTGGGACATATCTACGCCTCANCGCCGACCGTCTTTGAACCAATCGTCACAAATTGATTGTCTGCCAACAACGCAACACCTTCATGAAGTGGCAGTACGTCATCCAAGCATGATTCGAGCGGTTGGCATTGTTTTGCTTCTCCTCGCATCAACAATTTCACATGCTCAATTCGAATCTCATCTCTCTGAACAATCACCTGTTTCAACCTCTGGAGAAGTCGAAGCACTTGGATGGGTTTCACCAATAGGGGGATTCCTTGACGATGTTATCACCTCTCATGTACCATTAAGCAACAACTCTACCGTTGTTGGTGGAACCTTCACATCTGGAATTCTGATTGGCGACGAGGGTCATGAATCAAGTCAGACAACATTCGATGATATGGATGCATTTATTGCTATACTCAATGAAACCAATGAATGGAATTTCAGTTTATCATTTGGAAGTATTGGTGTCGATTCTGTCACAAATCTCGGTCTGTTGAGTGACGGAGACCTCATTGTTTCGGGAAATTATTGCCTCGGAAGTCTCGAAAATGAATGCACTATGCAACTCGGTTCCCTTCCTGCCTTGGAAAAGGAAGAGGATTCTCACGAAGGAAATGCTTTCATTGCCCGGTACGATTTCTTGACAGGATGGCAATGGGCTGAAAGCATTGGTAATCGAAATACTGTTCGCATGNCCGATCTCTATATCGATGAAAATGATTTGATTCATACAGCGGTTATGTTTCAAGAGATAATCACGAAAGATCAAGATGTATTAATTGGCGGGATTGCGCCGAGTTATGGGATTCTTGTCTTCAATGAAAGCGGGATTTCAAAACTAAATTATTCTACAGAATCCGATAGTGGCTCAGAACCATTCGGAGGTTTTTGTCAGAACTCGGACGGTGATACGTTCATTACGTTCACGTTTTTTGGTAGTTTATTATTTGAGAATTTGACCCTTGAATCCAAAGGTGGAACGGATATCGTTGTTATCAAATACAACGAGAGTGGATGGGTTTGGATGCAACAAGGTGGAGGAACTGGAAACGATATGACAACTGGTTGCGTTGCTGGTCATGAAAATGACATTGTGATTTTTGGTGGCTTTGAAGGCAATGCCACTTTCGGTCAATACTATACAGAAACATCCCAATGGTTGGATGGTGTTCAAGCGACCATTTCAACCGATGGTACCTGGAAGGCGGTGAATACGGAAGGAGGAATTGGGTACGAGATGTTCAGTGATGCCTACCGAACACCGTCCGGCTCTACGATTTACGCTGGTATCACCACGAAGGGTTTCACACTTGGAAATGAGATTCTCGAAGAGTATGATGATGATGACACTTATTTTGGAACCGATATTTTCCTTGCCGAGCAAAATCTAACCGGGAGTTGGGATTGGGCTATCATGGCAGGAAGTTTGGGTCGAGACCTCGTGTATGAGATTACACCATCCAATTCTGGCGGTACATTGGCGACCTTCACCTATGAAGGTACAGGAGTTTTTGGTAATCATTCCATCCAAGAGATTGGCCGTCAAGACGGAGGCATCTGGCACTATGAGACAGATATTGACGGAGATGGTTTGTTGGATGGAATTGACAATTGTCCCCGGGTACCCAACGTAGAACAAGAAAACTTTGATTTGGACGTTTTTGGTGATGCTTGTGATGATGACGATGATAATGATGGAATTATCGATTCTGTAGACGCTTGCGAAAAAGGTGCATTAGGCTGGACTAGCACCACATCAACGGATTATGATCAGGACGGATGTAGAGATTATGATGAAGACTTTGATGATGATAACGACACAATTCTCGACCACCTCGACGCATGTGTAAGAGGCCCACTCGGTTGGGTTTCAACCGAAGAAAATGATGTAGAAAGAGATGGTTGCTCGGATTACGACGTTGACGAGGATGGGTTCGTTGATCAGTTGGACAATTGCCCGAATATTGAGAATAGTGGACAAGAAGATTTGGACGGGGATTCATTCGGTGACNTTTGTGATTCTGACCAGGATGGCGATGGCATCCTCGATGCTGAAGATAAATGTCCGCGAGATTTAGGTCTCTGGGATTCAAGCGAAAGCAATGATTGGGACAGAGATGGTTGTCATGATAGCGTCAATGATGCTGACGATGACAACGATGGGATGCTCGATATGCTGGGCTCACTCCAACTCGACATGTGCCCCAAGGGGTATCGAAATTGGGATTCTTCAAACATATCACTCGATCTCGACCAAGACGGCTGCCATGATGAACTTGAAGATGACGATAATGATGGAGANGGCTTCGAGGATATCTCCGATCTATGCCCAAGTGGTCTTGTTGGGCCGGTGTTGCCCTCACAAGATTTTGATACGGACGGGTGTGTGGATGATGTCGAAGACATTGACAATGATGCAGATGGTGTACTGAATGAGGCGGACATATGTCCTCGGACGCCACTAGATACGACCANCGTCGATGGTTCGGGATGTTCACCCCAGCAAGCTGATACAGACTCAGATGGAATCTTCAACAAGAATGATTTGTGTCCGTCCACGGCTTTAGGTGAGATTGTGGACGAACAAGGATGTACTGTCATTGAGGCAGAACCTAAGGCAGAAGAACCTGAATCCTCTTTCGGACTCAATCAACTCTTGATAATCTTCACNCTCATTCTTGTAGGAGTTGCGGCCTATATGAGATTCAAACCTGTTGAGGCGCCATCGCAGACNTCTCAAGAGAAGACTGTTCCAACACTTGATACGGAACCTGAAGCAGTTCAGGAAGAAGTATCGGAAGAATCCGAACTTGTTGAAGAAGACCATCAAGCATAGATGAATGCGGGTGAAAGAGGCATTGCAACGCCAGCCTTTCCAGTTTCATCCTCTTGACTTTCTCCACGAACAATCTGTACAAATTCAAGACCAAGCTCTTCTGAGATGAAGGAAGATGCATCCGCATAGACAGTTGTTTCATTCAGTGGTGAACAAAGAATCCGTTTCTTTTCATCATCCCACTTGAATACTTGAGGGAGCATTCTCTTGCTCCAAAATCCGAGACGCTCACCACGTGTTTCTCCCTGTGCAAGATCAGATTGAGTCAATATGCTCATGAACGACTTGATATTATTCCCTTCACCAAGGTGAGCCAACGCCATTTCAGCCATTTCATTTCGCCAAGGTGCAGAGGTGACGATGGTGAGGGCCGTTGCTTCTCCGTCGATGTGTCGTTCAGCAACGCTTCGGACTTTTCGTGCCTGTTCCAAGAGGTCACGGACAAGTGCTTCTCCATCAAGAAGAGCCTGGTCTTCATCGGTGAGAGGTTCGATATCATCCATGATATGTGCTGCAAGGAGGCCTTCACCGCCAAGATCAGCCCACCAATCTTCAGCAAGGTGAGGCGTTGCAACTCCGATCATGTGAGTCCATGCGTGAAGTAGTTCTCGTCCGACCGCAGCATTGCCCCCGCCACGGCGGACGTACCAGTTGATGTCTTTGACCATGTCATAATGGGAACATTCGACAGCACGACGTAGGTCGTATCGTTCCATTGCATCAGACCATTGGATAAGTCGCTGTCGTAGTCGAGCAAGCATCCAAGAATCGATGGGTTGCGAAGCCTTNCCCCATCCTAGAAGCAGTTCAGGCATCGTTTGCAATTGCTGCATTACTCGATGATTGGCCTCAACAGCGGAGTCGGACCAGTCCATGCCTGCTGTTGGGTTAGCTGCGAAGAGAATGAACAAGCGAACAGTATCTGCTCCGAATTGTTCAATCATTTGTTCCGGAGAAACGGTATTTCCGAGCGATTTACTCATCTTTGCAGAACGCTCTCCCAAAGGTGAATCACAATGAGGACATGGAGATCCAGAATGATCGACTGAGAGGGTGACTGCACATGTNTCACAGAACGGGGCACTCTTGTTGACCATGCCTTGACAGAGGAGTTCATTGAACGGTTCATCGATGGTATGGAATCCAAGGTCGCGTAGAGCCTTGGTGTAGAATCGAGCATAAATCAAATGCATTTGTGCATGTTCAATACCACCACAATAGAAATCAACGTTCATCCAGTAGTCAGCAATGTCTGAATTGTACCATTGTTCATGGTTGTTGGCATCAGTATAACGCAAGAAGTACCACGATGAATCGACGAATGTATCCATTGTATCGGTTTCTCTTCGCGCAGGTTTACCGCATTCTGGACAGTCAACCTTGAGGAAGGATTCGGACCTTTCAAGTGGATTTCCTTTCCCATCAAAGACCACATCTCTTGGTAGTTCAACAGGAAGTTGATCTTCTGGAACCGGTACAGCACCACAGCCCTCACAATGGATGATTGGAATTGGTGTTCCCCAGTAGCGTTGTCGGCTGATGAGCCATGGGCGTATCTTCCAGTTGATTCGACGATCACCTTTCTTCTTGGCTTCCAGTGCATCAATGACCGCAGATCGAGCATCGTCACCAAAGTGACCGTCGAATTCTTCGAGTCCCGAGTTGACCATATAACCGTCACCAGTGAAGGCAGTTTTCAACTCTTCAGTGNCATCATCACCATCGTTTTCTGTCAGAACACGCTGTATTGGAAGGTTGTAGGTTTTGGCGAAATCAAAGTCACGTTCATCATGACCTGGTACGGCCATGACAGCACCTGTACCGTAGGTTGCAAGAACGAAGTTTCCTGCCCAAATTGGAATCTTTTCACCCGTCAATGGGTGGATTGCATTGCGCCCTAATGGTACACCTTCCTTCTTGTTCAGATTCTTGATTCGATCGAATTCACTCATGTTGGCGTAGACATTGTGCATGGCTTTCCAATCGGACTCGTAGGCCGTTCCCTTGACCAGTTGTTCAGCAAGTGGATGCTCTGGTGCAAGTGTGACAAACGTGACACCAAACAATGTATCTGGTCGAGTTGTGAAGACACGAATCACCTCATCACTGTCTTCGATTTTGAATTCAATCTCTGCACCTTCTGATCGTCCAAGCCAGTCTTCTTGCATCAATCGAACGCTCTCTGGGAATTCAATAGTATCCAAACCATCGAGCAATTGTTGAGCGTATTTGGTGATATCAATGAACCATTGACTCATATCCTTCTGTCGAACAGGTCCGTTACAACGCCAACATCGTCCAGCCTTGACCTGCTCATTGGCAAGAACGGTTGAACACGATTCACACCAGTTGACAGGAGCNAATTCACGATATGCGAGACCTGACTTGAAGAAGCGTGTGAAGAACAGTTGGTTCCACTTGTAGTAATTCGGATCGTGGCTTTTGACCAAACGACTCCAATCGTAGGAGAATCCCATACGCTTGATTTGTTCAGTGATGGAGGCCATGTTCTTCTCAGTAATATCGTGAGGGTGACCTCCTTCCGCAATAGCTGCATTTTCAGCAGGCATTCCAAACGAGTCAAAGCCCATTGGATAGAGAACATTGAACCCTTTCATACGTTTGAATCGAGCAACTGCATCTCCGATAGAGTAGTTCCGAACGTGACCCATATGCATCTTTCCCGAAGGGTAAGGATACATTTCCAAACAGTAGAATTTGGGTTTGGATGTATCGTTGGAAGAGGCGAAAATGCTCGCATCATCCCATGCTCGTTGCCAAGCAAGTTCATCCGTTGTCTTCAAATCATCCGACATGTCGCCACATCCTACGGTAAACACGCCTCCATGCTTTCCTTCTTCAATCCACCTCAGCGAATTGAATTCAGAGGCTCATCTCGTTCTGTACGTAGGCTTCGCTCGTCTCGAGCAAGAACATCGCTTCTTTGGTGAGTTTGTACCGNTTGCGCATACCCATTCGTCGACCTTCAATGAGGCCGTATTTCTCCAGTGTTCGCAGATGGTGAGAAATCAATTGTTGGGATTTGTCGAGCCGTTTTGCAAGCTCGGCTTGAGTAGGGAAGTCACCCATTTGGCTGTCATGATCGAGCAGAACCAGAATCTTTCCTTGCAAGGAAAGAGGGTCAGGTGCAAGGATTGGAACTGGAAGAGCATCATCTTCAAGGAGAGGGTGGAGAGTATTGGTAAGAGGGTAGTAGCGAACTAAACGTCCATCTTTTCTTCGCCAGATGCTTTCCTCTTGTTCGAGAACACGGAGGTGGTGTGAAAGTTGTCCATTGCTCATTTCCAATGCGGAAAGGAGAGCTCGGAAATGACAACCAGGGTTCGCAGTCAGATATCCCAACAAACGTCCACGCTGGAATCGTCCATCACTGGTTTCCGAGGTTTTGCCGATTAATCCAAGCAACCACAATCCCGTGAGTGTTGTTGAGATTCGAATCGCCTCGTTGTTGAAGGCTGCGAAGCCAAGCATAGAGAGAATGGCGCTTACAGTCAGAACGGTAACGGCTTGAGGAGCCCAATCAGGGACTGCTTGGGACTCGATTTCTTCTGTTTGGACGATGTTCGTTTCCTCAACAACAATTTCCTCTTCGACGAGAGGTGTTTCGAGAAGTATGCTNGTCAGGGTGTAACTCTCCGCAGTAAATCGTGAACAAGCATCGTTTGGAACGGTTTGTTGGGCTTCATACACGCCGTTTGTTCCACGTTCTGGCAACCAATTGGTTATTGCAGATTCAGCGAGCATGTNGATGGTACCATCTTCATCCTCAAGCATCCAACANGTTCCATCGGCGGTGAGTACTCCTCTCCAAACTCCATTGATCAATACGCTTGGTGTTTGGGCTACAGGAACTTCACCTGGATCAACATCTTGTTCGTCTGCTGTCTGGCTCACAATCGGCCAACTAAATGTTTGTTCAGCAAGGATTTCTTGTTCGGTGATAAGGTCGAGTTGTAAGCGGTAATTGCTTTCAGACAACGATAGATTCTCGAGTTCATTACCTTGGAAAATCACCGTATCATCTGAATCGATTCGAATGGTGTAACTTTCTCGAATTTCATCATTGCAGAGTGCTTTCGTTTCGTAGACTTTTTGATCCGTATCTAAATCCCATAAGTGTAAGAATGCTTTACAACGTCCGTGCCATTCAATGTTAACAGGTTCATCATTTCCTGTGAGTTGTAATTCAAATCCAAGGTCACCTTCTGTGGCATCAAGTAGGAGGGCGGTTTGAGGGGCATTCATAACTCCACACCTTGAGAAAACATCCCGAATATGGTTGACGGTGGTTGAGGTTGCATAGCCAAATTCAGTAATTTCACCGACAATAACATAGTCTCCGGTCGTCAATGAACATCCCGCTTCATCAACAAAAGACCATGATGGAAGTGAGAATGTAGTCTGTGAGTTTGCTCCGACAACAACGTCCAACCCAGTATTTCGACAGGATGCTTTTTGCAATGAATCAAACACTACAGCACCACTTTCATCCACAACCCAAAACGAACCTCGACACGTGTTGGTGAAACGGAGGAGCTCGCCCTCATCTCCAGTATTGTGCAGACTTAAGGAGCCTTCGAGCAGTGCCCCCTGAGGGTACACATCATACGGCGTTGAAATCGTGAGTTGAAGAGAATTTTCCAACAAGTCTGCTTCATGGATATGAATCTCGTTTTGGGTAACGAGGTTACCATCTGGTGTCGAAACTGTAAGAACCGCATCACCGATAATGCTTGGTTGGAATAAAGAATGCCCCAGAGGTAACACGCCGTATGGTTCTATGAGGTCAACTCCTGCATTGCACGAAGGGCCAAGGATAGAGGATTCAAATTCAATAAGCAGGTGGCAATCATCAAGAGTTGAAACATCAATTGGTTGGGATGTTGGGTTGTAGAGTTCATAGGTCAGGACGAGAGGTTGTCCAACTTCCAACGTATCTGTTCGGTGAGTAATCGATGTGCTGAATTCTAATTCAAGCGGAAGATTGGAATGCTGTTGGACCATAACATCAACGGTTGATGACAACCCGGAACCTGCGAGTTCAACGAGTATTGTGTACGTTCCGGGAGGAACGAGATTCCCTGTTTGATCAGTCAGATNCCATTGCAATGCATCAAGAGCAGAGGTTCCAGATGGAACATCCAGTCCACGACTTTGGCCACGACAGGCTTGGCTCTCATCGAGAATTGTTTCATCAACGCTGTTTGATACAATGATCACTGCGCCACATGACGGGTCTTCTGTGATTGATGTTGATGAGCCATGGTTAACGAGAACTGCATCGAATGTGACGTTCTCGCCTTCTGCGTACCATGGCTTCTCATTTCCATCTGTCAATGAAATTTCAAGTAGCACCTCGCCAGACGACTCAGCACTTGCAGGAACGAGGAGTAAGAGCATGAGCATCATTCCTGATGCAACGATACGACGCGTACGCCCCTCTCCCATAATTTTCCATGGTCATCATTGATTTAAAGGGCAACGGTACAAACCGTATGTAAATCAATCCAGGTCAAGCATTGTCGGGATTGAGGCCTGCAATGCTTCATGCTGTTGAATCTCATGCTGTTTCCACGCAGGAAGCGATGCAGGGTCGGTCCAACCCAGTTCTCGAGCCTTATCGAGTTCACCGTTGGCGACGTAGTAACTGATCCACTGCTCGCGACGCTCTTCTTCATCCATGAGTTGTTCCTCAGCNTTGCGCTCGATGGCTCGTTCTCGCATCAATCTCTTCCGGCTTGCTTGGCGAGCGAGCATTGCGACGAGGATGGATGCAAGCATGAAGGCGATGACACCACCCATGGCATAGATCATTGTGTTCGAAGATTTTGATTCGACCTCAGTGCCTGTTTCACCTTCGTCGGCCTTGTTTGGATCTTCCGTGATTGCACATACAACGGTTCCACGGATACCGGAGGTAATTGCAGGATCCCAAACGCACGGGTCGTTCAGNTCCGATGTACCGTCACTGTCACTGTCTGGGCAACCAAAGCGGTCTGTTGTTGATGTTCCGAATTCGTTTCGGCATTCGTCAGGCTGGTAAGCTCCATTGGTGAAGTTGTTTCCATANCCATCGCCATCGTTGTCATCCTGCTGTGTCTTGCGAAGTGGGAATGCGTCCGGTGCAATACCTGTGCTGTTGTCACCACGGCCATCGCAATCGATGTCGGAGTATTGGGTTACATCGTTCGGGAATGCATCCCCGATGTGTTCGCACAAGTCGATCATCAAACCTGGGTTTTCTTCATCGATGACCGTCTTATTGGTTACTTGATAATTGTCACCAATGCCATCACCGTCTTTGTCACACCATTGAAGTGGATCGTTCGGGAATGCATCGGCACCGGTACAATCGGGCTTTGCAACGAAGTCGCCGAATGGATCTGCATGACCGTCGCCATCGGAATCAGGACATCCTTGGAAACCGTTCTCCGTACTCTTTCCATAGACGTCAACGCACTCGTCTCCATCCGTGAATAGGACGTTGTCACCGAATCCATCACCGTCTTGGTCAGCCCATTGCAAAGGCTGGTCAGGAAATGCATCTTCAGGGTCGGTAAATCCATCTCCATCGGAATCAGGACATCCTCGTGAAACTGCTGAGTTGGATTCTCCATACGTCTGTGGACATACGTCAGAGTTACCTTCAGAAACTCCATCTCCATCTACGTCGACAAAGTTATCTCCATACCCATCGTTGTCAGTATCAAACCATTGGGTTGGGTCGGTTGGGAAACGATCACCTTGGGTTCCACCGGGATTGTCTCCATAGCCGTCGCCATCGGAATCGCGCCATTGTGATGGATCGTCTGGGAAGAAGTCAGGATTGTTTCCGTTCGGATTGTCTCCGTAGTTGTCGCCATCAGAATCTTCCCACTGTGTAACATCGTCAGGGAATGGATCGCCTGTGTTTGAGTACCCATCTCCATCCCGATCAGGGCAACCGTAGCGATCTTCAGTCGAAGGACCTGCTTGGTTGGGGCAATCGTCCGAGTTGTTTCCTTCTGCATTGCTACCAAAGCCATCATTGTCTTCNTCGCACCATTGCGAAGCATCGTTCGGGAAGGCGTCTGCTCCATAGCAATCTGTCGTGGCTGGCCAATTCGCATCTGGATCAGACCAACCGTCTCCATCGGAATCAACGCAACCAAGTCTATCATAGATTGAGTTGCCCCAAATGGTTGGACATCCATCGGGACGATCGCTCATTTGCTCGTCGCCAACCCAATCTCCGTCCGTATCTCTCCACTGTGTTCTGTCGAGTGGAAATACGTCGATGTTCTGAGCGCCGACGACAATTTCACCTGGCCATTCCGAGCCTCGATATTGATCCCATGAGACATCCTCATAGTTGTCACCGTAACCGTCTCCATCGGTGTCGTTCCATTGTGTGGCATCATTAGGAAAGGCATCTCCTCGCTGGTTGATGTGAAGTTGATTTGTTGCGAGGTCGTACAAGTAATTGTCACCATAGCCATCATTATCGGCATCAACCCATTGCTCCTTGTTGGCAGGAGCCCAGTCGCCAATGTCAGACCATCCATCGCCATCGNCATCGAGACAACCAAATCGGTCTTCTGTGCTGTTTCCAAAGACGGATGGGCANTCATCAGGTTGGAAAGCCGGAGCAGGATTGTCACCGTAACCGTCCCCATCTGTATCTACCCATTGAGTACCATCTGTCGGGAATGCGTCAACGATTCCATCACCTTGATCGGTTGTGTTGTATCCATCATTGTCTTCATCGATATCTGCAAACCAAAAGTATACNCCCTCGTCGTTCCGTCCGTGAGCAGTAACGAAATGGCTACTGTCGGGGCTCCATGATATGCCATAGACGGTTCCGCAATTGTTGTTATTGCCAGAAGAACATCCTCCAGGGCGTGGTCCAGTGACTTTGTCGATCTCGAGACCTGTATCTGTTTCACCGATATAGGCTGTGGCCCCGTCCGCACCATACCAATAGAGGCCTGCAGCGACTTGACTGCTGTCTGGGCTGAATTCAATGGAGGCGCACGAAGTAGTTGTCTGAGCGCCCCATGCCACACTCCAAGTGGATCCGGAGAATTGGTACAGATCCAAGCTTGCAGAACTTCCTTCCCAACCTCCGCACATTCCTATGTAGTTTCCATCGGGCGACCATGCAATATCGTTGACGGCAGCGGGTGGGCTGGTAACACTTGCAACGGTAATTTGAGAGGATACGTTCACGATGAAGAAGTCGCTGTTTCCAGCCAAAGCAATGAACTCGCCATCTGGAGAGAACACCGATGCATAGAAGCGATCTTCACCGTTCGGATTTAGGCTGTATAGATTGGTTCCATCACTGACCTTGATGAGGAATACTTGGCCATTTGTGCCGCTGTTACCAGACCGTCCAATGGACACTGCTACAAGGTCACTGTCTGGATTGAAACGAACATCGTTGACATAATCTCCACTTCCGACATCAACGCTGATAGAACCGTGAACCGAAGAGAGGTTCGAAGCGTAGTAAATTTGCATGGTGTCGTCGCTGAGGCCAGCAGCGATGTATAGGCCGTCAGGGGACCAGTCAACGCTTGTAACTTCGCCGCCAGAAATCGCATTTGCAGAACGGAGGTTGGTGAAGGTGCTCGAGTTCCAGATGCGAACAAAACCATCCTCTGCTCCAGTTACGACATGGGTCCCGTCTGGAGAGAAATCAACGTCGTAGTAATCACTGCCTGAACTAATAGTGTATTCATTAGTAAAGTTCGGGTTACCGATGCTCCAACCATCGTTGAAATCTGAGGTTCCGTCGTTATCTCTGTCAGGACAACCATCTCTGTCGATTGTTGAGGTGCCATAAGCCCATGGGCAATCATCGAGAGAATCTTCGATACCATCNCCGTCAGCATCCGCAGCATTCGTCGCAAGCGGAAGAAAAACAACGAGGATCATTAATGCAATTAGAGCCAATCCACGCCGGCTCGCTTGCGATGAGTCAGAAGCCATAGTAACGCCTATGTTATCTCTTATTAGGCATTGTGGTGTTCATGTTCGCACAATCTTGGTCAGAATAGGGGAACGCTTGAACGTGAATGGCCCTACAGGCCAGTATGGCCGAGGGGTTGCCAAAAGTGAACGTCGCGGTCTCCGACCGCGTCTTGCTCCACCTCTTGCACCATGACCACCTCGCAGACAGGTTCATTGTCACCGTCGCATTGACCCGGCCGGGTATTGCTGAGGCGTGTGCACAACATCCTCCAAACGTGAGTCGAACCATGCGAGATCTTGCCCGAAAGGGTTGGGTAAGTGAACACACTCGTTCCATTCAGAACGATGATCGCCGCCAAAAGACCTGGCAATTGACAGAAGAAGGCCGAGACATGGCAAATCTTCGATTGACCAAGCTAGGAGAAACCATGGTTCTTGTTCGCGATGAAGATGGACAACTGCTCGAGATTGAAGCCAAGAAAGCAGCAGATCGACTTGCATCGGAGATGTCCCTGCTTCAGGTTCTCTTGCATGCTCAACACGAAGGTGTGTTGACGTGGGGAGATATTCGATTTGGAATCATCAAAAAACAAGATGCAGACGATGCAACACCGCCCCCGGGTCGTCTGCAACCGTTGGCCGGCGTCCATGCAACCTATCACACGAGCGCTCCACAAACCCGCAAAATGCGCGGGCGAGAATCTGAAATGGCTCGTTTGGATAAATGGTTCGACGGTCGCTCAGCCTGCGCAGTGGTCTCGGGAATTGCAGGGATTGGAAAATCCACTTTGGTCGCAGAATGGTTGTCAGGTAAACAAGAGAAACAACNGAATTTGTCGATTTGCTGGTATCCCTGCCAGCCATGGGATCGAGAAGTCGGTCTTGCAGTCAGCCTCCTGCATCGTTTTGGAATCGATGAAAAGCACGATCCGTACAACCTTATCGAAACCCTCCCTTTGCGCCCAGGTGCCCCCCTTGATGTTGACACGTGGCGGCGACGATTGCTGGCGTATCTCACCGATGCATACACGGTTCGCGAGCGATTCTCTATCGCACCTGGCGGGCCCCCTCCGTACTGGCTGATTGTCCTTGATGACGTTCATCACATTGCTTCAGAATCGCGAAATCTCCTTGGAGCACTCTTGCAAATATCACAGAAGACTCCANTACGGTTTGTTCTGATTTCCCGAACCTCGCTTGATTTCTATGACNGACGAGATGTACACACGCGCGAGATTGTTGACGAATTGCCGCTTAGCGGCCTCTCCTTGGATGAGACTTCACAATGGTTGGATGAGCTTGAACTTCAAGATGTAAATCCAACTGATGTCCACGAACGAACAGGTGGCCATCCGCTTGCAATCGAGATGCTCGAGTTGTATGGAAAGCCAACGCATGAAGATTGGTTACGATTTTTGGACGAGGAAATCCTTGCACCTCTTCCAGATGACGAGCGTGAACTTTTGGCGACACTTGCTGTTGCTGAGAAGCCCATTCCTTGGAAGGCACTCGCAACTAGTCTCAACTGGGAGGGTGTTCCTCCACCGCGATTGATTGACTACGGTCTTCTGCTTGAATTGGAACAAGGCATGTGGCTGCATGAAGCTCTTCGCGAACGACTCGTTCGTGAGGTTGGTTCGGCAGAAACCGAGCGTCGAGAGCGGATTGAGTAATTCAGAAATCGTCTGCAGTCATGTGATTGTCGATCCAAGTGGCCAATGCTGCCTTGGACATCATACCGCTCTTGTTGTCAACGATGGTTCCGTTTCGGAACAGAAATAGTGCTGGAATTCCACGAACACCAAGTCGTGCTGCGTGCATGGTGTTTGCATCGGTATCGACCTTTGCAACAAGGATGTCACGGTCAGTAGCGAGGTCGTTCAAAATCGGTGCAATGGCCTTGCATGGCCCGCACCATTCTGCCCAAAAATCAACAAGAACCCATTCGTTATCGTTGAGTGTTCCTTCGAATTCAGAATCTGTGACCGCTTTTACTTCGCCCATGCACGCTCGTCGGACGGTCGTTTCAAGAACCTTTGCAGTCAAAAACATGGGACGCCCATGGGCATCCCATCGATGCTTGATATACGGCCGAAGACAAGTAATACATGATGGCCGCAATGAAAGGAAAAGGCACACAGAAAGAGGCGAGATTGGAGCGACTCAAAGCAGAAATTGCTACGTATATCGAAGATCGACCAGGTTGCTCAGCAGCTGATATTGTCGCATATCTTTCGAACGAACGAAAGATGCGAAATCATGGATTAACGGCGCGAAAGATTGGGTACTTTATCCCTCGACACATGAAGAACAGCATTGGATTCAAGCTTGATGCAACCACGGGGAAGCGTATCTATCACGCCATGGCCTGACCAAACATTCAATGTGGCGAGGGCTGTCGTCACTCCATGGACTGGCCAAAGAGTGTCACGGCCGAGGCTCTTTTCTCATCCGATGTTTCAATCAAGATCATGGATGGAAACGAACCTGCATGGGCATTACTGAACCCAGACAATCCTTCTGGATTGAAGAGCCATCTCAAGACAACATTAGCCTCGCTCGGATCCAAACATCCAGAGTCGGTTGAATATGTCACCATCGATGAGCGAAAAGGCCCTGTTCATGTCGCTGAAGGGGCAGTCGTCGAACCCCACGTCCATCTCATTGGACCGTGTCTTATCGAATCCAATGCAACCGTTCGAGCTCATGCATACGTACGTGAGTACACGTGGATGATGCCTGGAAGCCTTCTNGGACATGCCAGCGAGTCGAAACATTCNTTATTCATGCCAGGTGCAAAAGCACCGCATTTCAATTACGTTGGTGATTCAATACTCGGATCAGACGTGAACCTCGGCGCAGGAGTCAAATTATCCAATCTTCGCAACGATGGAAAGCACATTGGAATCTGGCTCGACGATGCCCGTCGTGAAACTGGATTACGAAAGTTTGGAGCAATACTGGGTGATGGTGTTCAACTGGGCTGTAATGCAGTCACCAACCCTGGAACTGTCCTTGGNAAGTCATGTATGGTTCATCCGAATACCACCGTGAGTGGCTACCATTCTGAANGGAACGTCATACGCTGAGGGTTGTTGATGTCCAATCTGTTCGGAACCGATGGAATTCGNGGTCGTGTCAGCCTTGATGATTGCGATGATGAAGAAGCACTCACCCACATCGTCGAAGATCGCCTCCTTACGCCCCAATTGATGAAACTGCTTGGTGAAGCACTCGGACGCTGTCTGCCGGAGGATGGCAGTGGAAGTCAGGTTGTCATCGGATGGGACAACCGACCTCATAACGAGACCTTAGCGGCTTGGTTGACCTTAGGTTTCCATGCATCCAATTGTAAGGTAATTCATGTTGGTTGTGTTTCAACACCAATGCTCCATTATGCAGTATTGGAAACGGAATCGCGCCTTGGCTGCATGATCACTGCAAGTCACAATCCCGTTGAAGATTCAGGTATCAAGGTGTTTGATGCAAACGGACGTAAGTCGATGCCAGATTACGAAATGCTGGTATCTTCAACTGCTGACTCTCTCTCTCAAGAAGACCGAGAAATCGATGAAGTCGATCGAGAGGCTTGGAAGCAACCGGATGCCCACCATATCGTTGAACACCAAGAATGGTTGAAGAGAAGGGTTGCTTTGATTCAACCGCTCTTCAACAACGATATCTCGCTTCGCAACACACTGCATTTGGATTCCTCAAAGGGTCACGCAACACAATGGTTGGCTGGATGGCTCAAACAATTGGGTTACGATGTTGTTGAGGTCAGTGAGGATGCGCCTGCAATGAACGACGGATGTGGAGCAGGTGAATTGTCCCCCGGTCAATCTTGGACGTGGACTGAGGCCGCTTCAAGCGGACACTTGTTGATTGAATCGCTTTCTCCAAACGAGACAGGAAGCATCGTTGGAGCCGCATTGGATGGCGACGGAGATCGTTGTTTACTGGTTCGAGAAACTGCGGTTGGCGTTGAGGTCGTTGATGGAGACGATATGGCAGATGCAGTGTTGCGAGCAAGTCCAATGAATTGGAAGGTTGCTGCAAGCATCGAGTCAAATCTGAGACTCCTTTCATCTATCGAAACACACCCTTCAATGCAAGGATTCGAAACCGCAGTCGGTGACCGATGGCTCTCTCATGCGTTGATACCACATGTCATCTCTCAGGAACAACAACCGTTGCTGTTTGGAATTGAGGATTCAGGCCACATCGTTTTACCATCGCCACATCCAAAGAAACCAAGACATTGGAGCCTTGTTGGTGATGGAGCAATGACCTTGCTTCTTGCATTGCTTGCGTTTGAAAATGCTGGAACGGATGCTATGCAAAAAGGATGGAAGAAACGATTGAGTGTTAAGAATCCAAATCGTTGGATGTGGGACGGCCGAAACGAACTCTCCGATGCTGTAGAATCAATGGTTCGCACTCACCTCGAAATCGCTGGAAGCGTTGTTGATTGGGAGAGAATGGGATTGGAAGGTGAATCCAATCTGATGCTTCTTCGTTGCCAATTCAATGGCATGGATACAAGCTTTGGACTTCGAAACAGCGGTACGCAAGAAAAGACCAGCATCAGTCTTCGATTTTCGGAGTCCGAACCGGGTTTTGATGCAATGTTGTTGATGCGATCGGTTCAGAATCTCCTGCTCCGAACCTTCAATCCAGTCGCTTATTGAGATGCGAGCAACTCGTCTCTTGACTGGGTTAGATACGTGATAATAGCGAGCAATGTTGCTGTTGCAAGCAACAATGCAAGTCCTGCAAGTGCAGTCATACCTTGGTAAATGAGTACGCTTGCAACAATCCAAGCAAGGACGAGATTGAGGAATCCAACGATTCGCCATCCCCTTCGCAGCGTTAACACACCGATGACCCATGAGGTTGTTGACAATGCTAGGATGATGAGGACGAAAAGCAGGAGCGATGGCGAAAGAACTCCGGTTACAATGAACAGTACTTGAGCAACCCAAAGCGAGGATGAGATCCACAGGCCTTGATTGGTGTATGTTGCAATCGCTCCTGCAATTAATCCCACAGAACCGACTGCTATGCACGACATCCACAATTCAAACAATGTGATGCTCAATTCAATCTCGACCCACCAAACCAACTCATTCATAGCCACTGGTAAGACGATGAAACCAATCATAAGTACAGCAGGTTGCTTCCATTCCCAACCGCGCAAGAACATCAGCGTAAGTGCGAGCAAGGCGGCAGGACCAAACGATAGCAAGAGGATGGAGACTCCATAAGCGATGCGTCCAAGCGCGCCTCTGTGGTCTTGCAAACCACGTTTCTGCCGCTCGCGCTCAACCCAGTTCCAAAGAAGTGCAGCAAGGATGAGGAGTAGTTCGTTTCCGATGACGGGGACCCTCCACGACCATTCACTGAATTCGAGTGGATTGGTTATGGTCGGAATTGGTACTTCTCCTCCAGCAAGAACGCCAACAATACGGTCAAGGACAAGCAATCCGACAATCATATCGAGAACATTTGGAATCCGAACGCCGAGGTCATCCCTGCCAACAAGTCCGAAACTTCCGATGACGACAAGGGCGACAAGAAGGACCAGCAGATCATATTGGTCGTCCAAAAAGACAGATCCTTGCGTCATTCGAGATGCCAAGTGGACGAGGACCAAACCAGCCATGGTAATGGCGATGGGGATTTCAACACCGAGAACATCAACCAATCTCAACTGAAGAGAATCGGCACGCATTCGAGCCAAACTGATGAATAGGAACGACATTCCACCAGTGAGCAATAATGCGACCAGTCCCGAACCGGTTGCGTAAGCGAAGAACATCGATGCAAGAATAGTGACAGTAAGGAAAGACAAAACGATACTTGGACGATGTTGAATGTCGCCCAACTCAAGATCCATTTCGCCTGTTGAACCCGCCCGCTTGGATCGCTTCTTCTGTTTTTCAGCAAGTTCAATCATGGTCGGGTCAATGAATTGAACTCCGGTCTCTTCTGCGACCTGATTGTATGCAACTTGGACGCGTTGTTTACTCTCAAGTTCTTGAATACGTTCTTCGCGCCGAGCGACTGAGCGAAGGCCTGAACGCCATTCGCCCTGAATTGCAAGATAAGCTCCAGAGCCGACGAAAGAGAGGAGAGCCATGGTTGTGAGAAGTTGGATTTCGAGCGAAACACCGGTGAACAGCATCATACCAACCATCGTTACAGTTGCAAGAGTAGGTGGCAACAGTTTGTCCATCTTTGTGACGCGACGCAAATAGTGGAAAAGTGTACCCAGTGAGATGAATCCCATCATCATGGCATCTTGTGTGACCGATGGAAACCATGCCGCATTGGTCAACTCAAGAGAGGCCTCATCACGCAATGCTGGTACTGCCAAAAGACCACTCATCACGAGAAGTTGGAGTGTGACGATGCTGTTGGTTTGGGTTCTCTTTACTTCGTGCTTGTCCTCGAGGAATCTGTCGGTGTGTGCCAAAAGCAACGAACATCCTGCAACCATGGTTGCGGCAAACATGGATGTGTGACCAAACTTCCAACCAAAGTGGAGTGCAAAGATGCTCCATGCGATCAACATGCTTCGTGGTTGACCACGATGTTGTCCCAACGCGACGAGTGTTCCATGGAAGATGAGGACTGCGGCCATAACCCCGACAAGTCCCCATGCAGGCAGTCCACCAACACGGGTAATACTCCATACGGAAATGAGAGATAGGATGAAGGAAAGATTCCACAATTGAAGCAAACCTGAATCACGAGCTCTCGCTCCTAATTCGCTCAATCCTGCAAGCCTGCCAGCAAGATTTAGCGTGGCTTGACCTTGGCTGAGGTTAACGTAGAGTTGTTGAACAATCAACAGCAACATCCACATTGCAACGTGTTGTTCATTCAACACAACCGGAATGAAATCGTTTGAGAACATACGTGATTCAACATCCGTTGCAAACATGAGCAACCAAACCCAAGGCATCAGAACTGCAACACCTGAAATCGATGGCGATTGACGTTGAACCCCCAACCATGCAAGGCCAAGCCATACCACTGCTTGGGCGACAAGGAGATGCCATCCATCGGTTTCAGCTGGAATGAGGATGGTAAGGAGAATCACGATGATGATTCCGCCTATCCAAAGGACATGGTCGGAAACTGCTTGCTGATTCCGAAGCAAGGCTATCGAGGTGAAAATCGAGGTGAGAATGGCATAGATGCTGTATCCACTGAGGTTTGCAACATCAATGGTGAAGACTTCGAGATTGAGAAGAATCACTAGAATTAGCAAGAATGGTGCAGGAAAGAGAATAAATGGAGCAAGACGCTTCCATTCAACGCCGCGAACGGCGAGATATGAACCGCCGAAAGCACTCATCAACAGAAGTAATTGTGCCAGAGCATATCCGGTCTCATCACGGTTGGCAGCGATGGACAGTAATGCTCCGATCATTCCTAGTCCGACAGAAATTGCCCAAAGTCCAGGTTTGCCGAGGCCCAAACCTTGAGCTGCTGCTGAGAACCAATTGTCTGCTTTGTGGAATTGTGTTGCAATGACAGCATTGGTGGCTGTTACAGCAAACATGAGCATGAACAACAGAAGATCATCCTCGAAGGATACGATTTCGATGCTCGCAATGACCCAACCGTCCGAAAAGGCATGGAGACCTATCCAGAGATAGGAGACTGCAATTCCAAGGCTTGCAAGGTTTCCTGATTGGCGATGCAACGCAAGTCCATGCATGGACCATGTACCCAGAAGAATCATTCCTGCGACTCCGATTTCGTCGTACAATGCACCTGTTGCACTCCCCAGTGCGAGCAGAACCAAGGTAGCTTGAGCAGCGATGGCATCATCGTCGTGTCGTTGTGCGATGAGAATGTTGAAACCGATAAGAGACAACAAGAAGACTCCAAGAGAAAGATCTGCTCCAAGCGGGGACGCATCCAGCCAACCCCAGTGATGAACATCCAATGCAAATCCATAGAGGATTTTCATCGAAATGATGACCCATGTCACTCCAAGAAGGTGCATTGCTGGATTTGGAATCCATTTCTCGCCAGCCCACAAACCGGACAAACCCATGATGATGAGAAGCGGGCCTCCAATCATTGGAGGAAGTGCAGTTCCGACGACCCAGCCAAGAACAGACCATACCAAGACCATCCCGGCGAGAAGACCGTAGCCAAGCCGACGCTCTCCATGAACTGCAATGTCGGTGACACTATCCGTCGCGGATGCTTCAGCGACGGTTCCATCACGTTTGATGGCTCCTGGTTCATCGGGTTGTTCATCTTCTCCTTGGAAAATGGAGGCGATTTCTCCGATGGCTTGGTCTTGTTCAGGTGCTGGAGCAGAGACTTCGTTCTCGACTTGTTCCTCATCGTCTTGAATCATGAACTGGCCGAGGTCAATTCCGCCACCACGTCGGAATTCCTTTTGTCGAAGGACATCATCTTCCACATTATCGTGGTCAGAACCCCTCTCCTCCATACCAATGTCCTAGCAAGGTCCCGTTTGAAACCTTCTCCATTTGGTGAAGAATCATGCGTATTTTATCAAGGNCGAAGAGAAAGGGACAAAGAGGGTCCGCGATAGCCGGAATCATGGCGGAGACCTCCACCCCGACATCGACCCCACTATCGGCACATGGAATCAGTGAGTCAGGCGAGGTTCACTGGAACCTCAATACCGACGTATTGATCGATATTTCACTGTCTCGAAACGAAGGAATTCTCAGCGCTCATGGCGCTTTGGTCACCGAAACAGGTGAGCGAACTGGCCGATCTCCAAACGACAAGTACATTGTCGACGAAACATCGACGAACAACGATGTCAACTGGGGTGATGTCAACGTATCTACCGACCTTGCAACGTTTGAGCGAATGCGCGCTCAGGTCGTCGATTTCCTCTCCAATCAGGACGCCTTGTTTGTTCAAGATTTAGCTTGTGGAGCAGAACCAAGCGAAGCACTCCCAATCCGCGTCATCACCCATAATGCTTGGCACAGTACCTTTGCTCGTAACATGTTCATTCGTCCATCAGTGGAAGAACTCGCTTCACACACTCCTGAATTCACGGTCTTCCATGCACCGCATTTCGAGGCGGACGACCCATCCTTGAATTCGCAATGTTTCGTCATCGTCAACTACGCAGCAGGAGAAGTCATCATCGGCGGTACTCGCTACGCTGGTGAGATTAAGAAATCGATTTTCTCGGTCATGAATCTCATTCTTCCCAAGAAAGGAATTCTACCTATGCATTGCTCTGCCAACACCAACGGTGAGAACACAGCGATTTTCTTTGGGCTTTCTGGAACCGGAAAGACCACACTCTCCGCAGATCCAAAGCGTGCCCTCATCGGAGATGACGAGCACGGCTGGGGTGCAAACGGTGTCTTCAACTTTGAAGGTGGTTGCTACGCCAAACTCATCGACCTATCCGAGGAAGATGAACCTGAGATTTTTGGAACCACCCGTCGACGTGGAACGGTTCTTGAGAACGTTGTTCTCGATGGCAGTGGCGTACCTGACTTTACCGATGTTAGCAAAACTCAGAACACACGCGGTTCCTATCCGATTGAATTNATTGACAACCGAACAATGGATTCACGGGGCGGTCATCCACAAAACGTGATTTTCCTAACGTGCGATGCCTTTGGCGTTCTTCCTCCAATTTCTCGCCTTACTCCAGAACAGGCTGCTTACCACTTCATTTCTGGATATACGGCCAAGGTTGCAGGAACCGAAATTGGAGTCAAAGAACCTCAAGCAACATTCTCAGCCTGTTTCGGAGAACCGTTCATGCCGATGCATCCAGGCGTTTACGCAGACCTTCTCTCAGGAAAAATGGAACAACACGGTTCGACTGCATGGCTCATCAACACGGGCTGGAATGGTGGCCCATACGGTGTAGGGAAGCGAATGAAGATTCGATACACACGTGCGATGTTAAATGCTGCTCTTGATGGTGATCTTGACAACGTTGAGTATGTCAAGGACGATCGATTTGGTTTCGAAGTTCCTACAAGTTGCCCAGATGTTCCTAGCGAGGTTCTACAACCACGTTCAACATGGGAGGACAAGGATGCATACGATGCAACAGCAGATAAGCTTGCCAACATGTTCAACGAGAACTTTGAACGATATGCAGCGGGTGTTTCAGACGCAGTCAACCACGCCGCTCCAAATGCAATCTGACGGGAACATGTTGATTACCTCGGACGTTGAGCCCAGACTATGGCTCAAGACCTAAAACAACCTCCTTCCTCAGTCGTTATCCAAACCAATCAGCAATCCTCGTTACCGCCTCTTCCTAGCCTGTCAGGCCAACCACAACCGATACTGAACAATCAGTATGTTATGCAACAGGCCATAACAAACGGGACTGCATCAACTGCGATGATTCTAGGAATTATCGGGCTGGTCGCTACAATACTGGGTCCTATGCTTGGTGGAGTCACTTGCTTCTTCGGTTGGTTTTTCGGACTTCTCGGCATTATCCTTGGTCATGTTGGATCTTCAAGGGCTACACAACTAGGCGGGGTAGGTCGTGGAAATGCAGTTACAGGGTATGTCTGTGGGTACGTCACAATTACGCTGTACCTCATTCCAATCGTATTCCTAATCATTCTCTTTGATGCGAGCGGCTGGTGAAATTCCAACTCTTTGTTGAGCCATCTCCTTCAAAAAGGGAAGCCAACTCGGATGGGTTGGGCGATTAGGGTAGTCTGGATATCCTTCCGGCCTTCGGAGCCGGAGACGTGGGTTCGAATCCTGCATCGCCCGCTTTCTATTCGCATTACTGAGTAACATATGTCGGGAAAAAGTTCATGAATTAACCCATACAAACCGAATGCATGCAGAAGACATGTTTCTTGTTGTGTGCAATTCTCTTGTTTGGAAGTCTAAGTGGATGTCTCGGTTCTAATCCATCCTCTGGGAACGAAGAATCGGACAAAGTCGGCCCTCCTCAATCGGATGGGATGGCCGGCAATACTGACAATAACAGAGAACGGGTGAACATTCACGGTTTGCCCTGGAGTACCTTAATCGCGGATTGCGATGATGAGCTGAAATCAAATATTTGGGATGCACGTGGGCTTGTAGAGTTGTTCAATGCTATTGATTATGACGATAGTGGTGAACTCAGTTATTGTGAAATTTTTGTTCACACAGATAAAAGATTGATGCCTTACGANAGTGATTATGCAATGCACAGGTGGGCGGGNGGAGAATCNAACTCGTTCACCTTTGATGAGTACTTCGATTATGAACGTTCAAGGAGNCCGGGAATGGGGTATCGAGAAGCGTCGTATCGAGAAGCTTTCGANAACGCTGACACCAATCAGGATCAAAACATCGATCAGAATGAAGTCGCTTTATTCATCACTAAAACATACGAAATTTACACAGGAGATATTGTCGACAACGATCTTTTCGTTGAGTCCATAATCGACTCTATGCGTGATGGAACACTACCATTGGCTGATGTCGGTGATGATGGTTACTTGACCTTTGATGAGTTCGCTGAATTCCACTATCTTGGAGATGAAGATTACATGAGAGCTGTGTATTTTACGTTCAATGAATATTCTTGGATATTTGACCATACTCGTGGCTTTTCTCATCAACAACTGTTTGAAATTAGCGATACAGATGGTGATGGTTTCATCACATCCGACGATTTCGTATATCTTGGAAACGAATTTGAGGATGACATGGAATTTTACTGGGATTTCTGTGAAATCGATGCAGATTCTGATGGATACATGTGTTGGTTGAGTGACTGGGAGCTCGACGATGATGGAGAGCGTTTTTCAGAATGTGTAGAAGTGTTTTCAGGTGCATGGTACTGTGATGGTGGGGCCACGGATGATGAGGATGACGAAGAGGACGAAGATGACGAAGATGATGAAGACGATACACTGATTGGCCCGAATGATTGGTATCATTACCCATACGGTTACTGTGANTGGGATGGAAGCGATTCNCGATTTCAGTGCAAACTCTCCGAATCGGATGATGAATTTCACAGTGAATGGTACTATTGTTATCTGTTTGGATTTGAGTGGCACTGCACAGATTATTATGGCCAACTAAGTGAAGAGGATTTGAATTATGATTATTATTTATGGTGGGATTACATGGGACAGTTTGAGGATGAATACCAAGAAGACCTTATCCTATCGATATACGACTGCGTGAAAGGAAACGATGGTCTTGTGAACAATTCCGAGTTTGAGGAATTGTACTACCTCATGCTGGTGGACAGTCCAAGTGATGTGAGCTTCTGTTTGTTGGACATTGATTCCAATGGTGGTTTGTCTATCGATGAAATAGTGAACGCAACAAATCGCTTTGCTGGGCATATGGATTTGGAACCAATTTCTGCATCCAATTATGATTCCCTATTGGACAAATTTGTGACGTTTGACGATAACATGGACTCAACTCTTGACAAGGATGAGTTTACTCTCAGCAACTACTGGAAGACTATGGGGTACAGAGATTCCTATTCCACATTCTTGTGTGGAGATGGATATCTCATACCCGCTAGTTATCTCGATGACGGAGAGGAAGATTGTCCTGACGGTTCCGACGAGATCACTATTGCTTCTGAACGTGATTACGAAGGCGATATAGCAAGAGCCACACTTAACCAATGCACACAGGAAGATATTACATCATGTTCAGGTTTTGGTTGTGGAATTCCAAGTTTTGAGAGCCTGGATACAAACGGGAATGGCATGCTGGGCATGCATGAGTTCATTTACGGACTTTATGATGTAGACGATTATTACAGTACTGGAATGTATGAAAATATCTTTGCTTATTTGACCAATGCTGAGAATGATTATGAAACCCAAGAAATCAACAGTACAGCGTATGAGTTAATTGGTGTCAATCAGAACAATGAGATATGCATTAGTTTCGGGTGTGGGTTCCCTACATTCGAAGAAGTCGATTCAAATGGGAACTTCATTGTTGATAAAGATGAATTCGTTAATAAAATGGCATCAATTGAACCAACTAACTTGGATATGTATGCCGAAACATTCGATGATATCAGCGGTGATGATGATCTTGTTGACAGAGATGAGTACGAAGAATTCTTACATGACTATGACGATTCTTACGACAATGATGAGGATGATGAGGAGGTTGATTACTCGCATGTTGGGCTTCTATTTTCGAAAAGTAGACCCAGCTGCTGGCATATAAAATTCTTTGATGGCACGAACAACGATTATTCCACGTGGGGCGGAGCCGTTCGGTTTACCGACTCAGATGGGGTTGTAACGACCATTGAAGACTTCTCAAGTTCGTATACATTCCTTACATTGACCGGATCAGAAGCATGGCTTATTGAATACATGTTCACAGAAGGCGATGTTGGCTTTGAAATCGATGGCGTAAGTTATGGTGGAGACAATGGTGATGACGATAACGATTTCACTCGAGCATTGTACCTCACTTTTTCATCGTGATTCATCATTGGACTAGGCACTACGTGTGGACAGGACATCTTGGAGTTGACTTTGTTTCAATTTGTACGCCGCATCCATACCTGGACGGATTCTTCGCCCCAAATCTCTGTTCTCCTGTGTACCAATCCTGCTTGAGTAAGAGCGTGTTCATTGATGCCTGATGGTACAGGTTCAGAATGTACAACACTGCTCTGAACAAGATAAAACTCATCGACGAGGCCTTCTTTGAGGAAGGAATGAATCGTCTTTGGACCGCCCTCAATCAAGAGGCGTTGCTTTTCCATATCTCCCAATCGGTTGAGAAGTGGGAGAAGGCCATTGTAATCAGCACCGACCTGGATGGTATCGTAACCATCGGTATAGACGGTCGCTTCTTGGTTGGTTCGCTCCTTGGGATCGAGAATGACTCGTAGCGGTTGACGTTCAGTTTCGAGGCGACGAACCGTGAGTGAAGGGTTGTCCCGCTCGATTGTCTCAGCACCAACAAGGATTGCATCGCAATCCATTCGAAGGCGATGTACTTCATCGAGGCAGGCCTCACTGGTGAATCGTTGTGCTTCTTCAGAACGGTCATCGACAGAACCGTTGGCATCGATTGCAAGTTTTACCGTAACCATTGGGCGACGATGTTCGCACCAATGGAGGAACGGTTTCATTTGTTCAGCAGCTTCTTTCTCAAGCAAACCTGATTGGACGGATATTCCAGCATCTCTCAAGACTTGGAATCCTTTTCCGCGAACCGTTGGATTTGGATCAGCATGAGCAACAATTACGTGTTTGACTCCAGACCAGAGCAACGCTTCGGTACACGGGGGTGTACGACCGTAGTGATTGCATGGTTCGAGCGTGACGTAAGCAGTGGCGCCATTGGGGGACCGTCCTTTGGATTCAGCATCGTGTATTGCCATTTGTTCTGCATGAAGTCCGCCCAGATGATCGTGCCATCCTTCAGCAATGATTTCCCCTTTCTTGACAAGGACACAACCGACCAGAGGATTGGGCGCTACGCGCCCTCGGCCACGTTCAGCAACATCGAGTGCGTGTTGCATGAATGCCTCATCTTCTTTGGTCCACATGGATGGTCCTCATCGCCACCGAAAGGTATCGAGTTGAAGAGTCTGTTCGTTCATCCATGGATACATTGAAACCGTGAAAGATTCAGGAAACCGTATGGTCAAGGCGCATTTTATCA
>PBMQ01000014.1:0-14617 GCA_002722615.1 Methanobacteriota archaeon
GAACCATGCATCGTGATGATGTGTGCTGTACACAATTTGCCATTTTCATCAGGGTCACTAGGCGGATCAACCGAATAGAAGCTCACAAAAAACAAATCATTGAGTTGCTTCAGTTCATCGATAATATATTCGATTCTCCTTTGGTCATGATTACAGTAAGCGAGCTGCATACCGAATGGTTTCAGCGCTTCTGACCAAGAGTACGGCGATTGAGAGTTGGTTCTCGCCTTGAAATATTCAGGTGAAACATCGGCACCAGTTGCTCTTGCAACCATGCACAAGGTTGTGGCTACACAAGACGGTCCAATCTGCCTCAAATGTTCGAGTTGCAAACCGTCAAAGTACGACGTGTGGTTTTGGCCTTTGGATAGGTGCCAAAGTGGTGCACTTGAGTTAGGTTTCCATATCATTCTTTTCACCTCACTGGTATTCATAATCTTCCGGCCTTCCTCCAGGCCATTCTCTTTCCATTCTCTGAATGTATTCTGCATTGCCCTGATCCTCTCTGAACTGAATTCTCCAAATTTCACAATCATCGATGCACAAGAGAATGAGGGAAATTAATTCAGAGGGAAGGCTATCAGTAAACCCTCTATGGAAACAGTACCACGAATCTGGTGTATGGACTGTTGATTTCCCTCCATAATCGGGAACATGACTGGGACACGTCCAAAATGGTCCTAAGGAATGGTCAACCACGTCTCTATGATAGAAGCAACTTCTCATCGTTAGCCAAGACTTCTGTTGCTTATCTTGTTTCCATTCCTCGTATTTCTTGTTGTACTCAACCATCGCTCCAGTGTTGACCCAACATCCATTCTCGATACACAGGTCAAATGAGAATGTGTTTCCATGTTGGCCTTGTATCCTTATTGTATCCCCCTCAAACGAAACAGTCTCATTCTCATGAATCAATTGGAAGAGGGCAAGCCATTGCTTTCTTTCAGCTTTGATGGCATCTGAATCTTCATCATCCTCGAAATGAAGATTATCCTTCATTGAGGTGAGACAGAGTTCCCAATCTGGCCAATTTGACCATGTTGTTCCTTCATCAGCAGCCTTCTGATTGTATGCAAAAAATATTGACATAAGACCAGATACGGTATCGAGATTTCCGTTATGGTCAATCATTTCTTCAGGTTCTTCGTAGTGCTTTTTCATCTTTCTTCCTCCTTGTATTTATGGAATGTGGCAGGGGTACCCGGAGTCGAACCGGGATCCTGAGATCCGAAGCCCCAGATGCTATCCATTACACCATACCCCCATGGTAAATCAACAGACTGAGTTGTCTGTTGCGTCAAATTCGATTGTTCACCGAAGACAACGGAATTGAGATTGACAGCGATGACAATCCCTCCAGAACAACTGTTGTGGCATGTTTTTTCCTCCGTTGCATACAGCCTATACACTCACAGTTAATAAATGTTAAGTAAGTTTTGAGGCGATTAATGGATTTATCCACGTTAGATTCAAACAACACTCGGCACTGGACGGTACATGCACATCGTCATGGTCTCCGGAGAATATCCTCCACGGTGGGGCGGAATGGGTTCTGTTGTATACCATCTCGCTGGTCACTTGGCACAACGAGGGCACAAGGTGACGGTAATCACGAGAAAGCACAAACAAATGCCTCCGACTCAGACAGGCGTCGAGGTCATTCCAGTTCGCTGGGCACCCTTGCCCATGTCGTTCACCCGTTCGTTCGGTAAACATGCTCTGAAAGCTCTCAAACAGGTGCATAGAAGACGTTCAATCGACGTTGTCAATGCTCACCTACCGTTGGTGTCTTGGACACGAAAACAATTCCAATTTATTGAACAAAAAATAGCACCCGTTGTCAGCACGCTTCACGGATCATGGGTTGGAGAACGCGAAGGGGTACGTCGCGCCTCAATGAACCGTGAGTCTGCAACATGGAGAAACCCCAACGATCTTGCAATTCGACTCACTGCAGGTTGGTATGCAAGATACGAACGTGCTGGTGTAATTGAATCCACATGTTGTATTGCAGTCTCTCGCTCAACCAAGAAAGAATTCCATGAATTCTACAAAATCCCTGATGATTCTGATATCGAAGTCGTTCACAATGGATGTGACGTACGTGTGTTTAGACCACCAAACAAGGACAATGAGGGAGAACAACTTACGCATGAACGATTCCGTAAAGAGTATGGCTGTGCCGATGAGGAAGCGCTCAATTACGATCCCAAGACCAAGACGCCAATGATTCTAGCAGTCGGTCGACTTGCAGCACGAAAGGGGTATGTGTCTCTCATTCGTGCCCTGCCACTTATTATCAAGGAACACGAACATGCCAAACTCATCATTGTTGGTCGAGGCCATATGAAGAAGAGACTTCTCAAAGTTGCAGACGAGTTGGGCGTTCGAGATTCGTTGTTCATTAAGAGCGCTATGTCCTTCGAAGATCTCGCTCAACACTACCGAAGCGCAGATCTGGTCGTCTTCCCTTCCTACTACGAAGGTCAAGGACTCATTCCACTTGAGGCACTTGCATCAGGTACTCCAGTCGTTACAGTCAATCAAGAACCTTTGACGGAAATGATTGACGATACAGTCGGTGGACTGTTTGACCGAGGCGATTATGTTGGTCTTGCAAAAGCCGTTTGTGATGAGCTTAATGGGCATGTTCAACGATTGAAGAAAGCAAAGGCAGGTCGAAAGCGAGTCCTAGAGAATTTCACTCTGGAAGGTCAAGCAGAATCGTACGAAGATGTCTTCCTTCGATCCGTTCAGAAGCGTCGATGGCGTGATTCTTGAAACGGAGATTGGCATTATGCCAACCCGTTGCTTTCACCCATATCCTAAATGCGACGTATTGATACATAGCATAACTCAATATAGATTTTAGAGCAACAGATGAGAGTCCCATCAGAATACATCCAAGAGATTATATGTGAGGCCCAAAATATGCCAAATCGATGTTCGCACCTAATGACTATGATTATGGAGATTCTTCCAATTACGCCTTCGCTGAAACAATTACCTGCGCGAATGATGAAGCAAGAAAGATGTTTGTTGAAGCCTTTGGCCACATGCTCAATTACAACCATGAACAAGCCATTGCTTGCTTTATGTCATGTACAGAATCAGATCCAAACTGCGCTATGGCATGGTGGGGAATCGCTTACTGCGTTTCCTCAAACTACAATTGGGCTCCAGGACTTGGTTCTGGATATGACGCCATCCAGCAGGCTCTCAGTGTCATGGATCACTGCACAGAACTTGAGAAGGACCTGATTACTGCACTCTCTACTCGACACAGCAAAGAGGCCCGTGATGGTGCAGATCCATCTGTCCTCAACATGGGTAACAGCCCTGAATTGAACGTTGCTTTTGCTGAGGCAATGGCGCCATTGTACGAAAAGTATGCAGGCAACCTCGATGTTACAGCAATCTATGTTGAGGCATTGATGAATCTCAAGGCATGGCAATTGTGGGACAAAAACACTGCAACTGGTGAAATCACGCCAGCCGACGACAATACCTTGTTGTTGGTCGATATTATGGAACAGGCCTTCGCTTCAAGTGAAGAAGCAAAGGTTCACCCAGCGCTTTGTCACTTGTATTGCCACGCGCTCGAACTTTCTCCATTCCCAGAGAAAGCCCTTCCTGCAGCCGACGTTCTTCGTACTCGTATGCCTGGTTTGGGCCACTTGGTCCACATGCCTTCGCACATCGATGCATGGGTTGGTCAGTGGAAAGAAGCCATTGAATGCAACATGGCTGCAGTTGAGGCAGACGATCGATACGTTGAGTTGACGGGCAATGAATCCCAATTCTACAAATTCTATCGAATGCACAATCATCACTTTGTTGTCTGGTGTGCTATGTTTGAAGGTCAGTATGAAAGAGCGTTGAAATATGCTCGAAAAGCTGCCGCAACCTTGCCCGCTGGTGATGAAAACGGGGGCGTTCAATTCATGCTTGCTGGAATTATCCCCATGGGAGCGATTTTCCTCGAATCCTACGTGACCATGACGTGGCACGTCATGATTCGATTTGGAAAGTGGGACGAAATTCTTGCAGAGCCAATGCACACGGAGAAAGATATCTTCCCAGCAACGATTGCAACACAGCACTACGCACGTGGTGTAGCCTATGCATCCAAGGGAATGGTTCCCGAAGCGGAAGCAGAGCAAGTTCTGTTCCAAGAAGCACTAACAAATCCAGCATTGGCTGGGCGACTCATGCACAACAATTTGATGTATCAAGATCCAGCCGAAGGACCTTCAATCCTCAACGTGAATGCTGCGATTCTCGAAGCTGAGATTGAATACCGTCGCCAATTCCTCGCAAAGGCAAATGGTGACGAGTATGATTTCACAGCAGCCTTCGATGAATTGCGACGAGGTGTTGATCTCTCTCTGAACCTTGCCTACAACGAACCATGGGGACAGATGCAACCTGTTCGTCACATCCTCGGTGCTCTCTTGTTTGAACAAGGACACATCGAAGAAGCTGAGGAAGTATACCGTGCAGACATCAAACTCTGGAAAGACAACATGTGGGGCCTCTTAGGACTGAAACTTTGTCTTGAAGCACGAGGTGACGCACCTGAAGAACTCGCTGAAGTGACTGCTTTGTTCAATGAACGCAGTTCTCGTGCCGATATTGTTCCAGCAAAGACTTGCTTCTGTGCACAGGATGCATTAGAAAAATCCTGTTGCGACTGATTCTTGTTTTCCTAGTTACTCCTTTGACGGAGTGATTCTACGGCAAGTACGCTGATGGCCACCTGAAGGTTGTATGATGGAACAAACCCGTTCATTGGTAGCCTGACAACTTCATCGCATGCATTGAGAACTTCTTGCGAAACACCCTCGCGTTCAGCGCCGACCACAAAGAGGACGTTTCCAGTCAGGTCTGCATTCCAAGGTTCAACCGTTCCAACATCCTCGGCTGCGATGATTCTGAAATTGTTCTTCTTCGCTTCGTTGATGATTGATGATGTATCGCTGTAGATGACCGGAATAAATCGGTCTGCTCGCATGCTTGAGCGACGTATTGTTCGACGATCTTGATGTGTTCTTGAAATGTTGAGGACAACAGCGTCTGCTCCACTCACTTCGATGGTTCGAATTCCAAACCCGAGATTTGTTGGGTATTGGACTCCGTCAAGAAGCCAAACAGAACCACCTCGTTCAAACACCTCTTGGAGCGTACCATGAGGTTGACGACCGAGTAAGGCTAGAGCATCGGTATGGCCAGTCGCAGACATTCTCCAGAGGTCGTTGGTTGAACCTTCCTCGACTGGAATATTTTGCTTTTTACATTCTTGGCGCAGCAGTTCAGTATCCTTTTCTCTGTCGACAAGAACAAGTTGAATCTCGTGCTCGCCTCCGAGCATGGAAAGAATTGATTCCGAGCCTTGTACCTGATGGGCCATGATTGGCTGTTGGTGGTGGTGATGTTTGAATTTACTGTGAATCGGAGGTTCTCCTCAAATCGGCGGTGAAAGCATCATAAGTTATCTCTATAGTTTAATGAGAATGCGACTCAATCGTCTATGGATAGTTGCATCAGCAATGGTCGTCATTTTCTGTTTACCCTCTTTCATTTACACTGGATCCTACATCATTTCCGATACACCTGTTCCAATGGAAGGTGTTGAACCATCTCCTTATCCCGATGATCCATTGACAGAAGGTTTCCTGTTTGTCGTGCTAGATGGAGGACGCAAGGATATGATGAGCGATTCAGAATACATGCCAAATCTGAACAGACGCGTTCAGGACGGAGCCTACCTCGAAGTCCGCACAAATCCCCTTACCATGACTGCGATGTGTGTCAAAGAAATGGCGACTGGGGTCCCATCGCGTCCAAATGAAGCCCTTCAAAACTTTCATCCTCAACATCCAGGAAGTGTTGATGGATTCAATTTAGCATCAACCTTTGACGGAGACGGAGATGGAAATCCAGACAACCATGTTGGAATCATTGGAGATTACGTATGGGAGGATCTGCTTCTCGATCGAGAAAAGGTTCCATTTTACAAAGCCAGATATGGCCACGCTGATTATCAAAAAGGTGATGAAGAAGGATTTGAAGAGTTGAAGAAATGGGCTCGAGGTGCTTCACCAGAAGGACATACAACTCCACGTAATCTGATTATTACTCATCTCTCTGGACTCGATAGTGTTGGTCATCGTTATGGAACTGATGATTCAGATGAATACAAAGAGAAGCTTCAGTGGCTCGATTCGAACTTAGAAGAGGTCTTCCAGGAACTTCCTGAGGATTGGACAGTAGTTGTCACTTCGGACCACGGATTGACAAATTCTGGACAGCATGGTTCTGATCTCGATATCCTGAGGGACGTTGCCGCATTCATGTGGGGTCCGAATATCAAGGAAGGTGTAGTGGTTAAAGGCGTCCAACAACGGGATCTTGCCACATTACCTTCTGTGCTTTTTTCGTTACCACTGCCTCATGCCGTCCACGGAAGAATTCCGTTGGACGCATTTGACATAAGTGATGCAAAACGCCAACAATTGAATCAATGGAATTGGGATGCAGCCGTAGCCCGCAACGATTGGCTCATTGAGGAAGGTCATCCACACATCGAAGGCTTGAGTTCGAGCAAAATTGAGTGGGAACGTTTGAACGTTGACGAGATTGGTATGCGATCCTCTGACTTTATCCTCAGCGGATTTGCATTGGTTGGTATCTCAGGTGTTCTCATCTATGTGCTAAGACAAATGAATCAACCGAGAAACCTCATTGTTGCTGCCACATCTTGTTTCTTGGCAACTGCGGTGCTCTCGATGGCTTTCTCATACAACAGAGACTCATTAGCCACGTTGTATTACCCAGTGGGAATCCTGCTTCCAGTTGCCACCGCTGTGGTCGGCATGTTGATGATGAAATCTGAAAAATGGAAAAACCGTGTATATTCTCCAAAACATGTCCTTCTTCTCTTTTGTCTATTGAGTGCAACCATAATGTTTCCCGAAACAAGGCTGTCAATTCTTGGTATGTGCATACTCATTTACGTCCCTCTNCATCGNTTTTATCTCTACCCAACTGCGCCGAAATTACCAACAAAAATCATGCTACCCTTTGTGCTTGTTTGTGTTGTAACGTTCTTCCTGAGCGAGCATCGTCTTCACGGGCTTTCATTAACACGATTTTACCTCGAAACGGTACAAGAGGAACATCTTACCATGCTCGCATTGTCCATTCTTCTTGTCGTAGGTTCGTCACTGCTNTATCTCATATATGTTGAACACATTGAATCGAGAAAGGTCTTGACCACAGTATCTGCTATGTACGGTCTTTTACCCGTNGCAATGTGGTTCAAAAGTAATGCAATCGATTGGGTCGTTTTATTGATCTTGATGATGTTTGTTGTTGCTTGGATTCTTGGAATGGTGAACAAAAAATGGAAGATTGGTATTTCACCAATTCACTTCGTTGGATTTGCTTGGGTCACAATTAGTTGGGGGGCATACGCAGGTGCTACCACTATGATTCTCTACACTGGATTTTATTTTCTCTCGCAACGGGAATTCAAACTCCTCATGGAAAAACAAAACGATTCTGTCATTGAAGCTATGCGGTATGTTCTTGTTGCTTTTCTTCCGATTGCCGCCTGGTTCACTTGGTGGGCGACAATGGGTCAGTTGGATGGCTTTACCCACCCCCGAGACATCGATCCAGGAAATCTCTACTTAACGGGAGGTTACATCGGGGATCGATACTCTCCAAGCAACACTTGGGTCGGATTTATGGGTGGTGGGCCGATGGTTTTGATGACAGTGTTGTACTTCCACTTGTTCAAGTCAATTGATTGGCCACTCAATCTGACATTTTGGTTTTGCACCTTACGTGTTGCTTTACTGTCAATACATTTGTCGGTCTCACCGAATCTACCGCGTCTTGTTTTCAAAATATCCTGGGATATTTTGTTGTATATATTGATCGCATCAACACTCCTTGTGATGATTGGATTCGACAAGTATCTTGCCAAACAGAAGATGATGACTTAGATTAGAGAGGTGTCTTGAAACCAATGGCGCGAACGACGCACCATCCAGCTCTTGCTTCCCACATTGCAAAGCATCCGCCTGCGATACTGCCGACTACAGCCCACCATGCGATCGAGGGTACAATCCCCATCAATGTGGCCACTGCGAGCATGAGTCCGCCAAAGCATGCTAGAATACCAACCCTTAGCCTTGCCGCTTTTCCTTGTGCGTCAATGTTGCATTCCATGGATTNCGCTCACATCCTGNGTATTTGAAGGCGTGTTCGCGNGAGACGCATATTTTCAAATGCCCAANCGTTTTGATCAANGTATGGCAAAGAAGCACAGCCCCAAATTTTTGGATGCGGTTGAACAATCACGTTCGACCATCAAAGAGTGNGACATTGAACAATTCAAATCAATGCTCGACGATGGTGAACTCCTCNGTGTTATTGACGTTCGTGAAACGCATGAATTTGATGCAGGATGNCTTGAGGGATCGATACANCTCAGCAAAGGGGTTCTTGAACGAGACATCGAAAAGCATTCAATTCCAGACAACGCTCGAATCGTCTTGTATTGTGGCGGAGGTTTCCGTTCAGCACTAGCCGCTGAGTCTCTTCAAAGGATGGGATATTCTAATGTNTACTCGCTTTGGGGAGGTTGGAGAAGTCTCGTGGCAGAAGGCCTAGCATCCCCCAATCAATAGAATATGGACCGTCCAATAGAATGCGTAACAAGAAACGATACTGTCGACATCAATGGCGATTCATGGCCTCAGAGAGTTTCATCTTCTTTTCCGTGCTCGCACCCATGACCGTTTGGTCGATTTATGCCCTGCTTTTTCACCTTGAAGTATCGGATACCTTCGAATAATTCGCACCATGCCGTGTATCCTTTCTGATGGACAGACTCATAAAGGGGTTCAAAGTCGGCAAGTTGCTCCCATTGAGGTGTTACTATGGCGAAAGGACTCCACCACTATGTTCGCGAAACTTGGAAGAAGCCTAAAGAGGCTCTCCCGCACATGTTCCGACAGACCCGCATGGCACAATGGCGCCGTGAACCTGTNAACTGCCGGATTGAGCGTCCAACCCGTCTCGATGCTGCCCGCCGTCTTGGTTACAAAGCCAAGCAAGGCGTCGTTCTCATTCGTACTCGAGTTCGACGTGGTGGTCTTCGCAAGGGTAAAATTCACATGAAGCGAAAGCCATCGAAGGCCGGTATCTCCAAGATTACCATGGCCAAGAACACACAGCGTATCGCTGAAGAGCGTGTTGCACGTCACTTCCCGAACCTCGAAGTTCTCAACTCCTACTGGGTTGGCGAAGATGGAAAGCACAAGTTCTTCGAAGTCATCATGATCGACACACACCACCCTGCTATCATNAACGACAAGCAACTTGGTGTATTCTGTCAAGCAAACGGGAACAACAGCCATCGAGGCCGTGCCTACCGTGGAAAGACATCCGCTGGAAAGCGTGGNCGTGGTCTCTTCAACAAGGGTAAGGGCGCAGAAAAGTTGCGTCCTTCTCTCAAAGCGAACCTCAACCGCGGAAAGTGAAATCAAGCGTTTGTTTGATGTCCTTGTTCCTCTTGCGTCAATCAAGGAGGGCTTTGCATGAACAAGGGTGAACGCAATTTATCACAATTGTCAGGACTTCGCGTTTACCTTCCAAACGGGCGACTGCTCGGTGTTGTTCACGATGCAGTGGTCGAACATGCGAGTTTGTCATGCACCCATCTCTTCGTAACGGAGACTCCGGAGGATCTTGTTGAAGGCTCCATTCATGTAGCGGTTCCTTGGCGATGGGTTCGCTCGATTGGGGATGTGGTCCTACTACGATGGTTCCCTCCAACTCCAATTCCACGTGGCTGAGGTGGTTTCGATGATGGAANTGCACATCTTAGGGACCGCTTCTGCACGCCCAACTTCATCGCGAAATGTTAGTGGCAGTATTTTTTCGTGCCAAGAAGGCATTGTCATTATTGACGCAGGCGAAGGGTTTCAAACGCGATACTCTCGTCAACGTAGCCGAATGAAACAATGTGGAGAACCGTCGCTCCTTCGCCCAAATCGTATCGTTGCCGTTGCCCTCACTCACGGTCACCTCGATCACACGTGGGGTCTGTTGCCGTTTTTGCAGACCCTTTCTCTTGATGGGCGACAGCAACCTCTCATTGTTTACGGCCCAACCTCCCCGGCGGTTCTNGATGTACTCCAATCGGATGGCATCGATGCGGTACTGCCAGAAGATACTCCCTCTGCAGAACTCCTCAACCAATATCGAGCGTGGTTCAGCCTCGGAGGTGTTTCGTCTCATCTCGGCTATGAGATTCGATGGCTTCTCGGTGATGTACAATCAGACCGTTGGGTCGAATTTACCAACGAATCATCCAATTTGCTATGGCACGATTCAATGCCTCAACCACCATCGTTCAAGATGTTTCAAATGGTTTCTCTTCCAACTGAACACAGCGTTCCGTCTTGTGCATGGCAACTCTNTCAAAAAGAACGAAAAGGATCATTTGATCGAGATAAAGCGACGTTAGCCGGCCTGTCTCANGATGAGCGAAAAACACTTTCCGAAGGCGTNGACATCGATCGGGCTAACGGTGAAAAACTCCTCGCTTCTCAATTTCGTGGAACTTCCAAGCCAGCAACAAGTATCGTGGTTTCCGGCGATACGGCCGAACAATCGATTCATCCAATCGCCCCGATTACAGTTCTCGTTCACGAGGCGACCTTTCTGGATGATGTCAGTAACAAAGCGAGTGAGCATCTTCACAGCACTGCATCGGGAGCAGCGCGTACAGCTCTCAAGTGTGGAGCAAAGCACCTCGTTCTCACCCACTTCTCAGCAAGACTTAGGGATGCTGATGAGGCTCTTTCTGAAGCAAAACAGGTGCTGGGGGAATCCGTAAGCCTTGCATCTGCAAACGACGGAGATCGTATTCGAATCAACGAAACTGCTGGTGTCACCATGCTTGTATCAACTGAGAATGGTTGGACGCAACACAATTTGTCGCATCATTGAAAGACTATGGTATCAAGCGATGCATATGCAATCAAGATATGTTGTTGCAGTTCTCATCATCATGCTATGCGTGCCACTTGCACCATTCGCTACCGGAACTACAGCGCGAGCAACTCCTTCTTGCACGTCAGAATCTGCAGCAACCTTTGCATCTCAAGTTCCAGTTGATGANGGTGAATGCGTTGAACTCTCACTGGGTTTGTTAACGCCTGGTGACGTTTACGAAATTACAGTCTTAATCATCGATGACGCACTCGACGTCCTTGTCTTTGATGATGCAGGCCTCCAGCCGTATCTCTTGGGTCAATCGTACCGTTCAGCGTACCAACAGATTCCCTCAACCGAATTTGCGAACGGTTCATACGAATTCCATTGGAAAGTTCCATTATCAATTTCTGAAAAATCATGGACCATCGTTGTCGACAATCTTGCTCATGATGGAGACCAAGGAAACGGAGATCAAGGAGGCGATCTTGGACGAGTGTCCATATCAGTCACCAAACTCTCAGATGGGCAATGGACATCGTATCATGATCTTGTAGGTGTAATTCCGAACGGTTATGTGACCTTGTTGGAAAACGATGAATTGCGTCTTGAGGAGGGAACTGGAATATCAGTCACTGCTTGGTCTCTCGAAGGCTTAGGCGATGTTTATCTTCAAACGGAGTCGATGAATGCAAACTACTTGGCAGGTCAATCCAATGTTGCACTTACTGGTGCATCGTTACTCGGTGTCGATGGAACAGCTTCATTCAATTGGATTGTTTCCGCTGCTTTTGCCAACCAACCTCTGAAACTTGTATTGGACAACACTGACGATGTNGACGGCCAAGGAGATGGATCAACCAACTTGAGAGTGACCATCCGGGTTGAGTTGATTCCAGTCATGAAAGCATCGTTTGTTTCTTCAAATCAATCCATTGCACTGAATACAGATCTGAGTTTTGATGCTTCTTCCTCGCCGAACAATCTGAATCAAATCACGCAATACGTTTGGGATTTTGATGCATCAACTGACTCAAACAATGACGGTGACGCAATCAACGACGTCGATGCAGTTGGTGCTCAAGCAACATCCTCTTGGTCAACACCAGGGGAAAAAACAGTGACGCTTACCGTTTCAGGCTCTCTTGGTTTCGATCGACTGCAGAGCAACATTTCGGTTGTTGATGAAACCAAACCAGTTGCTCGAATATCAGGTACCTCTACATCATCAGCAACTCCAATCTCAGGAGGTTGGCGAATCGAGCATGGTGAGACGCTGACGCTGTCATGTGCGACAAGCACGGACAATCACCAAGTTGCTGCATGCTCTTGGATTGTAGATGGTTCGCCCTATGGCCAACAATCGACTGCTTCATTCAATTGGTCCGATGTTGGGACGCATGANGTAGGATTGATAGTTCTTGACCCGAGTGGGAACAGTCAATCCACTTCAGTACAGATTCTGGTTACGGATTCATCGGTTCCAAGCCTCGATTTAGCATTGCTTAATGTATTCAAGAATCAAGCAACGGAGGGAGAACTTACTTCATTCCTCATCTCTGCATCGGACGAGTATGATGCGGCGACGGACCTTCGGTTCCATTGGGATTTGAATCCGTTGGTAGACTCGGATGAAAACGGAGACAAACTGGATGATCCCGATGTTCTGGGTTCACGTGTGGATATTATTTTTGAATCCGTGGGGACAAATACNGTTGTACTTACNGTATNTGATGCCTCAAACAANAGCGACAGTCATACGTTTTCAGTCATTGTCAGTGAAGCAGAAGTTGCCGAANCAGATTATGCCATCTTGATTGTCGTTCTCTTNGCAGGTANTGTAACNATGTCGATTGCTCTTATCGGTTACCGGCGCTGGCAAAACACCATCGCGTTAAAACTCCTTACGNATCGAGGACTTCCTCAAGCTGAAGCAAAGGCCCACATGTCGATGGTCAAGCAAACACAACGTCTTCCACTGTTTGCAAATGCTACCCAACTTGCAGGTTTGAATGCTGGTGATGATATTGTATCTCAAAAAGAAGCAGATCAAGCCCGTAAAGAAGCTGAATTACAATCGATTTACGGGGCTTCAAACGAACCAGAAGTTACTCCCCAGGCCCAATTCGCTCCTAGGATGCAACTCTCACAAGCATCAAGCCAAGCGGCGAATGAAGCCGCTGCTTTGTTCTTTGACGATGAACCGGTCGCAACAAAGACGCAGCCTGTGAACAACGATCTCGAGGATCTTCTTGAGCCACAATCCACCGTTGAACCTCCAGCCTCTAAGCCAACGGCATCAGGAATTGAACTGCCTCAACAGGATGTCGAAGTACCTGTTCCAGAACCACAGACAACGGAAACAGAAGAGCCTTCACCCGAACTTCCTGATGATGTTAATCTTCTGAAAGGGACCTGTTCCAATTGCTCTCTCCAGTTCCAAGTCCCAATGCCAATTGGAGTAATGGAAGCCATTGTCATTTGTCCTTCGTGTTCATCTGAACAACTGTTCCAACGCTAAATGATGGATGAAATACACCCGTCTTGTTCGCTCAAGACGGGGATGGGTTCAGATATGAGTTCCTTAACCTATAATCATGGTCGAGGAAGCAATTCGGTTGATTCGACCAGGGTTGCATCAACCAAAACGAGGACGATTGGCCATATTTTTGATTGTAGTCTTACTTGTACCAATCTTTCANCCAGTCCAAGCNGACGCTTCTGTTGAACGTGATGACTTCGATTTGATGAAGACATTTTCGAATTTGATGGAGCTTCAGGAGTCGAGTGATGATACGGTTATTGCAGTAGGATCGTCCGCCTCATCCCTTGCATTGGTAGAGGCATCAAAACGTGATAGTCGAGAAGGCGACCCACTCAATGACTCAACAGAATATCTTAGCCAATCTCAGCTGAGAGATACGTCTCCATTTGAACCAGATCATCCACGTCCCTACGAAATCCTACTTGACACGAGCACTCAGCCAGAGGGTTGGCCAAACAATCTTGTTCAAACACTCTTCTCGCTCGATTCTTGGGACATCACCGACCCACTTGCAGTTGGTATCAACACGTACGCCTTGTACATCAATTTCTCAAGCAGGGATAATGGTCCACAATATGAAGCGTGGGAATACGGTACGTTTACTGGAGAACTGTTCGTAGACACCAATCTTGTACTGTTCGAAAATTACATCGATATTGACGGCGATTCGGTGGATGATGTCTCAATCTCGTTGACTGTCCTTGGATTGTTTACCCTCAATCAAGGGTTCGGTTTTGAACCACCATTGAACCCACTCAATCCTCTCAACATTCCAGATACGTTGTGGCTTCGCCCAACCTTCCAATGGAAGGTCGATTATCTCAATGAGAATGACCCCATATGGGACGAACTTGCACACATGGAAGTATCATTACTGAAGGGTCTAGCGTTTGATTCGGCAATTCAGGATTCGCAATCGTATGCCCTAGTTCTTGATACTCGGTTGACACAACCACCAAACAATTTCAGAGTTGAGGTCGGCATCCAAGAGTTCCGATTCAGTATCTCCAATACNNTCGGCAATGCCTTTTCNCANTTGACCNACTTCNTNACNGGNGG
>PBMQ01000014.1:14622-39262 GCA_002722615.1 Methanobacteriota archaeon
TACCNGCAGATGCTCTTTCTCTTACGTCAGTGTCTGCTCCTTATTCGATTTCAATACGGAACACCAACTCCGATTCAGAGAANAAACAAACTGAATGTGATGAAAGCTATTACGATGTATTCAACGATCATAGTTCGGTCAGTGAATATCACAAATGCGGTTATGGTATAGGTATTGGATTCATTCAGTTTGATCAGGTTGACCAACAAGGACAAGCTGAAATTATCGACATGGGGTATCTTGATGTTGGATTCCATCCAGCATACGGATCGAACGTCTTACCGGAAGAAGTTGATTTGGTCCTCCGAAACGACAATCTCGGAGACAACACATTCGACACGGTCGAATTGTACAGTGACGTAGGTGCTGATTTGTGGCTCCATTACTTTGAAGATCGAAGCAATACGCTCGAAGGAAATTCTTTTGGAAATACAACCGATTCTCGTTTGTGGATTCGTGGGATTCCTTCCGGAACTCTTCCACAAGAAGAGATTAATGCGATCTTTACGATGATTGGTGAAGCCCCAGGTAGTTCCAATCTTCCGGGGGATATACCTGATCGTCTTTCGTTTATCCTCGCCATCAAGAACTTCTCTGGNGATGTGACTGCGAATGAAAACGATTTGACGTTACCAGTCAACCCTGCAGCGCCACCTTCAACTCTGATTATGGTCGCAGGAACGAAACGAATCGATTCTCTTACCTACGATTCAACNATGAAGCGTGGAGGATACGAAAATGATGTCAGTTCCCTCTCCATCCACGTCGAGAACTTGCCTGAGGTTCTTATTCTGAAAGGAAGTTTCCAACTCTCCTCAACGGGTCTTTCTCGAGTGAATTTCAACAATCCTGATCTCAACACTATAGCCCAATTGCTTGACAATGCATTGCTGACGCTTGTCGAAATTGTCCTTGATTTGGGTTCAATCCTCAATACGCTTCCCGACCTCATTGTTGGAACAGCAGGTAGCTCAGGAGGGCAACTCGAAGTGTTGTGTCTCAGTCAAGTTCGTCAAACTTGGAGCAATGGAGCAGTACGTGGTCCAAGCGGACTAGGCAGGATTTCAATGGCCATTGGAAGTAGCGATCACCCATACATCTCAGATTCCGACCATATTCTCTTGTCGCAGGATACCGAAATTGAATCGGTGGATGGTCGAGATGGGCCTATCGAACCTATTGTCCCAGTAGCGATGAGCATACGCGTTTCAAACATTTCTCGAGTGTTCCAATCCTATGACCCCGTAACAAGCGTTCGTTCATTGGAACTCGAGGGTCAACAATCAGGAGGTCTTCTTGTTGGGCATATTCGCCATTCAGGGTCCAATTTTGAAAATGTCACTGCTCAGTCAGCCATGATTTCGAATCGCCCAGCTTTCCTCAGCGTTGTTCAAGATCCAGAAAAACTCGTCTACAGTGCCAGTGAACCCATCGGTACAATCACCTACGGAGGCGAGCAAGGTGCACAACGAAATGCAATCCGATTGGAAGGTCTCCCGGCCCAGTTCCAACTGAACCTCGGCGACAATATCGGTTTCCAAGCGGATACTCCGATAACGTCGATTATGGTCCAAATGACCAACGCAACGACTCCTCTCACCATGGACGGTGACCATTTCCGGTTTTGGGTTGATACTGATAGTGCTCAGACATCGTTGAGTGCGAAGATTTCCAACGTCCAATCCGTCCAACGCTTCTCTCCAATCAATGAAAACTCCTCGGGTCCTGAAGGAAGTGCGCGATACGCACTTCAACGACAAGTCTCAGCACCATTCAGCATATCTATGGAGGACGTGAGCAACTACGAGGACCCATTCCTTGGCCTGAACGGAATGATGCGTCTTGAACCACTTCCTGCAAATCTTGAGATTCTCCTGCCGAGTGATCTTGATTCGAGTGGCCTCGAAATACCTGATTTCAGCCAAGGTGAAGGTGTTGAAGCCCTCTCTTTCTTCCTTGGCGATGTCGTCGGAATAGGCGGACTTGTCAACGATTTGGTGTATGGGCTTGTTTCAAATGTTGGTGACACCACTGGGGAAACAGAGGACGTTGCTTACGAAATCGATATGACAACAGGAGAAAGTTTCGATATCGTTGCTGATATGCGTAAAGGATCCGTTCCTGTTGGTGAACCAGCATGGCAACACGGGCTTGACATGCAAGCAACAGAACGAACCGTCTTGGATTTCAACCTCACAAAATTAGCGAACCTAACCGAATCAAGTCGCCTCGTTATCGATGACATTCTCGCTGATTACATCATCGATGTTGATGAACGAGATCAATTGAAAACAACCTTCTNTCAAACCAACTTATCCTTCGCCTATCCGCTGATTGAGTTCCTCGAAGATGGAATCATTACCGAGAAAGAATTGATTGGAGTGGATGTTGAACTGCTTGAGAACCTTGGTGTTACCTTCGAAAAGCGTCGGAGTTGGCATCTCCGGACGTGGTTGCCTCAGCTTCCTTCAGGGAAAATAGAAATCAGTTACATCTTCTCAATGGAAGATGAAATCCCAACCTATGATTTCAAGATGAATTTGGAAGAATGGCTCCCTGCTCAAGAGCGATTGTACATCACAATGAGCGGTATTGAACAATCGACAGCAGAATTGCAAATCTTTGGATTTGACACGGATGCTACAAGAGATGTGTATGTTTCAGCAGTCTTCACACGCCAAGACAACCTCACCGTCCCTCGTCTTTCCATAGCTATGGAGTACGATGTTGGNCAGAGTTTGGATTATGCCTATGCAGTCTTTGTCGATCATGAAAACCTTGTGCGTGCTGAAACATTCATCGATACCGTCCCGCANCGAACGGAGTTCTCTGCAACAATTGGAGACGTTCTGATCTTGACTGTTGATGTTCCGCAAGACCCGAACAAAGGGGAGACGAGTGTCGAATCGATGATGATTNTACAGCATCGCTTTGTCGATGGATTTTGGTGGCCTGCAACGACATTCTTCAGAGATATNCCGTCACAAATGTTCTTGTCTGCAAAACCAGATACTCGATACGATATTCGTGAAGAAACATCATTCCAGGGAATGATGACGTTGGATTATGCTTCAAACTCGGATAAAATGGATATGTACATCGAAGCACATGGTCGAGCCATCGATGCGAAAGGAGATACGCTGATGATGGCAAAGAATCTTCCAAAGACATTCAAACTTGAAACAACAGAAGATTGGGGTGTTCGTATTGTTTCATCGGATAACGGAGTGGAGGAACTTTACATGCGCCAATCCAATGTTCCAGCAGCACCGGGTGTAGTGCTCGAACGACTGGAAATTATTGGTGAAGATCTCAAGGGTGCAACAATCACCATCCATCGACCACTCGGATATCCCGTCATTATTCTTGACGACATCACAACTGGACGTCTTGTTTCCAGTGCTGAGGTCTACATTGAACCGGGTGTCTATGCTCCTCTCTTTGGAGGACTGGAAGTGGATGGACGTGGTGTCTTGCTTGACGCTCAATTTACAGGTGTCATNCCAACTTCGACTTCAATTGGTATCAATGGTGTTGTTACTGACCTTTCCGTAGTGAGTACATTGACTGCAAATTCTGTAGAGACGCGCCATATTATGGTCGTGGAACCGTTTACATCGGGAATAGCCTCGCTCTTTGCGATGATTTTTGGGTGATGAGATGACTGATGAATTAGTGGTTCATGAGGACGACATTGTCGCTGCGGAACGCATGGGTCTTCTCGAAGTCACACAGCAACGTGACGCCATGAATATGGGCTTTGACCTGAACGACCCGGAAGAAGCAGAAGCATATCGTCAAGCGCAAGAAGTAGCTCTATTCGTCAAGGAGCGAATTCGTGATATCAACCCTGTGCGGGTCGCTATTGCCGGACTGATTCTCTTGTTGTTGGTTGGTTTGGTCGCCAGTGGATGGTATTGGGCAATTCCTCGTGATGATGTGGAAGTTCATACCGTNTACATGCAACGCGGTGGGCATTTGGTGATGACTGAATTACAAAACGACGGAAGTCGGGCTATTCGAGATGTTGTCGTNGAGGTTCAATTCCTCGATTCACAAGATGTCTTGATTCAGACAATGAAAATTGAAGTAGACGCTGTGAAAGCCCATTCCTCACTCGCAGGGGATGATCTTGAAATGATGATTCTCGGATATACGGTGTGGGACGAATACACATTACGGATTTCGGTTCGTTACACAATGTTTGACAATTCTCAGAATTTCATGGAAGTGAATCATGTTGTCGGTTCGTATGCCTCAGAAATCTTTGTCGACCAAGTTGAAACAACGACGCGACTGTTTTGATGCTCGTTTGTTCAAACAATTCACCCATAGCGATAAATGCGTCAGCCAAACGAGGTAGGAACTAATGGAGCGCCAAATCCGCCTCGCACTTGGGATTCTCATTCTTTTGTTGATGAGTCCATGGAGTTCGATGGTGGAACCGAGGTCGGACGAATCAGACAGCCTTGAGGCAGAACGAGACGTCGAGTTCTTCTCGATTCGTACTGATGCATATTCAGACTTTGTCGGTACATACGACTCTTCGAATGTTCAGGAACAACGTACCATTGAAGCCCATTCACGCCTAGGTACGTATTCGATTGACGGTCTTGAACTGAATCGACCGTTGTCAAACGATGTTCTCGAACCTCGTCTTGATGCACAACTCCTTCTCATCAACATTGACCGAAACATGCTCGATGTTCGCAAGGATTTGTCCGACATTTCTGGATTGGAGGTCCGCGAATTTGTCGGGCCTTCGGGGTTGATTGTTCAAGGGACCTCAACTGCCCTCCAAAATGCGCAAACGGTTCCAAGTGTTGTTGCACAGTGGGATGTACCTCTTGCAATGTTCCTCGACGATTCAATGCTGGATGCATTGCTGTTTGAAGGTGGAAATGAAGCACTGCAAGGTGAGGAAGTTCGACTCGAAGGATGGTGGAGTGATCAACAGCTCGACACCGTCAACATAGCAGATGAACAAGGCAACACCATTGAGCAAGACTTGTCTCTGGTGGCGCAGGCGGCATTGGATGATGTAAAACATCTTGACCAGGGGCAATATCGTGGTACTCTTGCAACAAGCAGCGTCCTTGATGTCGTTCGTCAACCTTCTGTGATGTGGTTGCGGTTTGAACCACAAATGGTCTTTGAAAATGACCAATCCAAGAATCACATGATGATCAATACGATGCGTTCTTATTTCACAACTGACCTTGACGGTTCTGGGCAAATCGTAGCTGTTGCAGATTCCGGATTGGATGAAGACCATGGTGATTTCGGAACACGTGTTGTTGGAAATTACGATGTGATTGGAGATGGATCAACTGCTGACAAACACTCAGGTCACGGTACACACGTTGCGTGCACCGTTTTGGGCGATGGAAGCAAAGGAGGGTATGCTGGTGTTGCACCTGATGCAGAACTGTATTTCCAAGCCATGGAGAACGACAACACAGGCAATTTTGTTTCACCATCGTTGAACTATTTACTCAATACTGCCTACAATGCAGGTGCTCGAATCCATACCAATTCATGGGGTTCCTCAGCAACTTCAACACAAGGTGAGTACACCTCAGAAGCAGAGGCAGTCGATGACCGTGCGTTCAATTATGATAAAGTCAGTAATGGACAAGAAGGTTTGACAATACTGTTTGCTGCTGGGAATGATGGGCCAAACGCTGGGACGGTTGGTTCTCCATCGACTGCGAAGAATGTCGTTACGGTTGGAAATCATCAAGCACGATACAACGGGGCTCCGGACAATCTCATGTCTGGATCATCCCGTGGACCTACGGATGACGGCCGCATCAAGCCCGACATCATTGCACCCGGCGGATATGTTCGATCGTGTCGAGCGCAAGAAGCTCAAGATATTGCAGGTTCAAGTTGGCAGTCAACATGGTATCTCGAATACACCGGAACTTCGATGGCTACACCCAACGCTGCTGGTGCTGCAACTCTTATCCGTGAATATCTAATGGAAATTGCACAACGACCATCACCTCAGGGCGCTCTCATCAAGGCACTCTTAGTTCTCGGAGCACAAGACATCAATTCTAGAGACGTTCCAAATAATGACGAAGGATGGGGTCGTGTCAATCTCAAAGAAACATTAGCACCCTCCCAAGGAAGAGGGATATGGGTCGATGATCGTTCTGTCCTGACAAGTTCAGGGGCGTCCAAATCGTATGTGTTCAATGTCACATACGCCAATTCACAACTCAAAGCCGTCCTAGCTTGGTCAGATTATCGAGGGAGTCGTTTCGCCAGTAAAGCGTTGGTTAACGACCTTGACTTGGAAGTCGAGTCACCTGATGGAACACTCTACCTCGGAAACGATTTTGCGAGTGGCCGTTCAACAACAGGCGGAACAAAGGATGACATCAACAACCTTGAAGTGGTTCTCATCGATATGGCGATGAAAGGCATTTGGACGGTTCGTGTTAAGGATGCATATCATGCAGGGAGCGGTTCTCAACCCTTCGCTATCGCTGTTTCAGGACAAGGTGTGAATGACTTACGGCCCGATCCCCAAGTTGTTGTCAATTCGATGGCATTGAACGTCACCATTCCCCAAGTAGGTGATCAAGTTCGGTTGACTACTGAAGTGTTCAATGCGGGAAACATCAAGGCTGAATCGGTTGATCTTACGTTCAATGTTGACGGAACGGAGTTGAACAGAATCACTCTCGACATCAACCCAGGTGCAAGTCGTCAATCTACATGGTATTGGACCCCCCAGCAATCAGGAATAACAACGCTTGAACTCATCATCGACCCCGATGACACAGTGGATGAAATCCAAGAGAACAACAACGTTCTGACAAAAATTGTTGATGTAACTGCACCAGGTGTCAAAGTGACTGCAGACATGGTTGAACGTCAAGTTCAGTACGCAAGCCAAACCACAACTTCTTGGAATTTAACACTCGAGAATACTGCCTTGCTCCAAACAAATGCTTCAATCGATACGCTCGGTGTATTTTTGGATTCAGATGGTACTGAAGTTCCATGGTATCTTGGCATGACTGCATCGAATTTCTCACTGCAAGGGAAAGCAACTGCTGATGTTTCTCTGACTGTGGTTTATACGGAGGCTCCTGAACCAGGTCTCTATCGTATCGATGTACTTGGTTTGGATGTTGACAACGGGATTTCGTATCCGATCTCACTCTATCTCGACGTACTGAGCCTTCCAGATTTCAGAGTTGAATACGATTACACAGTTGTTCCTGTTCACCCAGCGAACCCAACAAATCTCTCCATTCGAGTGTACAACGACGGAAATACCGAAATTGGGTACGATCTTTTCCTCCAAGCTCCATCGGGATGGAGTGCTGGATTTACAGATCTAAGTAACGACCCTGGTGCAACATCGGGTTCGACAGGATTGATCGCAAAAGGTGGTCAGATGGATGTCACTATGCAATTCATCCCTCCACAAGTGTCCACAGCAGCAGGTGCACAACGAATGGTAACGCTGACTGCAATTTCACAGACAGAACCATCTCGGACATGGGAGACCGACATCCCTCTCGAAGTCATGGAGGTACGAGAAGTCGAGTTAATTCTCGAGTCCGATATTGGGACTCCAAGACCAGATGCCCTCATCAATCTCTTGTTCACTATTGAAAATAGGGGTAACGTCGACATGAATCTGACCCCAAGTCTCTCCCTACCGACCGGTTGGGTTTCTCAAACCTCATTGCAACCCATCGTAATGGATTGGACTGAGCAGTCGAAAAACATCCTCATTTCGATACAAGGGAATGGAAATGCGCTTTCTGGACCGATCCAACTCAACCTAGACGTTGGTGTTCAACGCTTCAGTTGGAGTGGTGAACTTGACGTTCTTGATCTTCCTCAACCCTCGCTCACCTTCTCTGAATTGGAGTTTGAAAATGGGCAAACCTTCGATCATCCATTTGGGCCGGGGGCACATCCTGCTGGACAAGAGTTGACCTTCACATGGCTTCTCATCAACGAAGCTGATGTTGCTTGGAATCCTTCAATCTCAACCTCTCTTTCACAAGGCGTGTTCGGTGAATGCCTCGACGTAGGAACGGTATCGGACAGTGTTGTCCCAGTTGTCTGTTCGATCATTCTACCATTGACGCTTGAGGTCGGTTCACAACCCTCGTTTTCCTTCACACTATCGAGCGATGATGTTTCCCTGACCGAGGGAACGAGCATGCTCGTAGCCGAACAACGAAGTGTTGAGTGGGAAGTAACAGGCCTCTCTGCACTTGATGGGACAGGTACTGGAACCCTCCAAGTTCGAGTGTTGAATACCGGGAATACACCTCTTTCCCACCAATTGGTTCTCGACACATCAACAGGTCTTGAGGCTGCAGTTGTAGGAGATGACATCGTTAGTGCCGTATCGGGTGATTCCCAACAGTTCACAATTCAAGTGAACGGAAAAGCCACCGGTGTTCAACAATTGACGTTCCAACTTTCCGGAGTACAAGAAGTTCAATTATCAACAACTTCGATCAACATAGAGATCACATCCTCATTTGAAGAATCAGGATCTTCGGGAAGTAATACGATTATCATCGGTGCAGGAATTGCAGTGATTCTTGGCTTTGCCGCAATGCTGTTGATTCTTCGAAACAGAAACAATGCTCGTCAACAGATGACAGCGCCTGTCGTGCCATCGCCAATGCCGCAACAACATGCACCAACTTGCTGGTCGTGCCGAAATCCAATCGTTGGTCCAATGAAAGGATGCCCAGGTTGCGGTGCTCGCTACCACGCAGATTCGCCAACATGTACTGCTGTAGAATCGTGCACCAACTGTGGTGCATCCTCAGAACAGTTTGTTTCCGCTTGATTCGTGAACATCAAAGGACATCCTTTTGATAGGTCAGCGCCTCCCGTAGGCATAGGGAGGATGACGTATGCAGGAAGTAACGCAGGAGAAGCGCCTCGCTATCTTTTTGATTTCATTGATGTTTCTTTCGATGCTTCCAGTTATTGCACCTTTGGCATCAGCAGATGGCGCTAGAGATGCAAGCATCCAAGTGACCGTGACTCCAAGCGCCCAAACCATCAACCCGGGTGAAGCAGGAGAGTACACGGTTCGAGTCTACAATTCGGGATCCAATCCTGTCACTGTGCAATTGAGTACTACTGAAGGGCAAGAACAAGAATGCAGTGCATACACCTCGACCATTTCGCAAATCACAGGTGCTATCGATGCAGGTTCTTACGAAGAAGCAACCATGAACATCACGCTCGCTCAAAACGCTGAAGGCTCTTGTGACACCACGATTTCAGCCACAGCCCAAGATTCTCCTGAACCTCCAGAACCTCCTGGCCAACCAGCTACAGAAACTGCCACCGTAACTACCACAGCTGGCGATGGTTCTGGAAACGCCCTTTTTGGTGTTGATTTGTCGATGGTAACTTCCAGCAAGACCTGGGGTGGCGAAGATACGACTGAGTGGACGCTCATAGTTGAAAATACAGGTCAGCAACAAGCGACGGTCAATCTTGCCTTGGATGAAGACAGTGATGCCTCTGGTTGTTCAGATGTGGGAAGCCTCTCTCCTACACTTTCAGAATCCTCAGTTACCCTCGACTCAGAAGAAAGCACAGAGGTCACTATTTCGCTCGAGATTACAAACGAACAAGAAGCCGACAAGTACTGTTGGGAGGCAACAGGAACAGTGAGTGGTGATCCTTCTGGAAACACGAGCGATACACAGGCATTTGACGTCACAGTCCCAGTTCTCAAGGAATGCAGCCTCTCACTCTCCAAAACGACATCTTCCGCACAACCAGGTGGCGAAGATACGCTTACAGCGACTTTTACCAACGACGGAAACTCGGATTGGACAATACGTGCTGATGCTGCAGGTCCAAAGGCGGCTTGGGTTTCCTTTGTCGGAGGTTCAAGTGGATTGTTGCCGTATGGGGGACAAGGGACAAAATCCTTCAATCTCAAAGTGAATCCAGACGATTCTGTTAATGCAGGCGAGGAGCAAACAGTGTACATCCAAGGGAAAGATGGAACGAATCTCAAATGTAATGCTGAATTAACAATCATCGTCGGTCAATCGTATGGAGCAACCATTTCCATGACCTCTTCTCAACTCAACAATATTGAACCAGGAACATCAGCTACCACTTCTGTAACCGTTGAAAACACAGGAAACGGGGTAGACTCCTTCAGAATCACGCCATCCTCCGTCCCAAGCGGCTGGACAGTTGAATTGGAAGAATCTCTCGTTACACTCGATTCGAAGCACACTCCGAATCGAAAGGAGACCATCGATGTGACCGTGACACTTCCCGAGGATGCACTCGCCACAGAGGTTGTCAACATCGATCTTTCAATCGCGCCGAATTCTGGCGGTCAACCGTACGACGATGTAACACTCTCGGTATCGGTCGCGGCAGTCCACGGTTTCGAGGCGGATTCAACAGCCCTTACACAGACAGGAAAGAACGGGAACGAAGTGAAGTTCCCGTTCAATATTGAAAACACTGGAAACGTTGAGGATAGTTTCAGAATGAGCGTTATTCAACAAACAGCGTCACCAGGCTGGGCTTACTTCTTCGAGGATGAGGCTGGAAATCGATTTACAGAGATTGCTGTCGATGCAAGAAACACCAAACCACTCTTCTTCGTTGCAACAGTTACCGATTCTGACGAATATTCGACCTTTACCATTCGAATCACCAACAAGGGTGACTCCAACAGTATTGATGACGATGGTGACGGAATTCCTGATAATCAACGAGAAATCCGTCTCACCGCCTTCCTCACAACCAGAGATTACGCAATGGATGTCCGATTGGAAAATGGCGGTCTTGATGGCAGAACTGGAGAAGTTATTCTCGCACCAGGGGATCAAGAAACAATCGGTCTGTGGCTTCGAAACATGGGCAACGGCGACGATACCGCAGTTATCGAATTGACCGGTTTGACTGGAATCGCAACTCGAACAGTTTACTCCAAAGGTTTGCCTATTGGATCAAACAATGAAATTAGTGTACCGTTCGGGTACGGTATTTGGGATGAGAACAACAGCGCCTTCGTCCTCGATGCATCTGGTTCTCCATACATCGAAACAACGGAGAATTCTATGCTTGAGGAAATGCTATTCACGCTCAATCTCAGTCAGGGGTACAACGTTCGCCCTTACGAGATGTACCTTGAAGTTGAAATTGACGTCAATGAAGCAACTCGTACCGGAGAAGGCGGCAATCTTTACATCGTCGCCACTAGTAAATCCAACGCTGCCAACCGTACCGGTCAGGCAACCATTTCATTGAGTGTCCAGAAAATCTTTGATTTGAACATCGTTGAACCCGAAACAGCAAGCTTTGATTTGATTTACCCCGAAAGCAAAGTGTTTACGATTCAAGTGCGCAATGATGGCAACGTTGAGACCGAGACTGAAATCTTCTCATCAGAAAACCTTCGAGGTTGGAAGATCGAACTTGAAGGACCAAAGGACGCCTGTGATAGCATGACTCTTACATCGATCAAATGCGATATCGAGAAGGGTGAGGTCATGAACATCACCGTTGAGATTAAGCCACCTTATGGTGCAGAATTGACCGACACCTTTGATTTCACAATTTCAGCCCAACCCGAAGAGATTGGTGTTATCGGAAGAGTCAATCAACAATTCGAAGTCACTGGAGAGCTGGAAAAGGGACTCCTTGGATTTGCAGATGATACTACGCTTACACTCTTCGGAGGAGGTTTCCTTCTTCTGGTTGGTCTCGTGTTCATCCTTAGCCGCCGAAGCTGAGGGGACCTCACTAGGGTAACGTCCGGATTTCACTCATTAGCCATTAATGCGATTTTATCCAAAACGACGTTGAGCCACTCTTCGGCATCGTCCTCATAATCAGTATCGCAATCGAGTCGCTCATGAAGCCGTGTCGATCCTTTTTGTTCAAGTAACTGGTCCCATTGAATTCCTGCCTCACAAAATAAGTCAAAGGCAGTGTCACCCAGCGCAAGAACTGCAAAGTGTGAACCGTTCAAATCAGTCTCTCCTACTTCCTGCATGGAATCATACAAATCCTGAGCGTTGTCAGGTTGCTCACCATCACCCCAGGTGCTACAAATAATCAGTACATAATCCTGCAACTTAATCCGATTAACATCAATCTCATCCATACATGCGCAGTCTGATTCAATTCCACGCTCGGCGGCGATTCGTTGTGCATCCATTGCAAGGAGTTCTGAATTACCTGTTTCGGTACCAAAACCAATTAGAAGATTTCCGGGCATTCAAGCAACTCCTTTGCTTCTTCTTGGGCACCTGTTGCAGTAAGATTTTTTCTTCTTCTTGTATTTCTTACAACACTTCTTCTTCAACTTCACTTCTTTAACGATATCAACGGTGATCGTTTTTTGACAGGAATTACTACACCCGGAGCAACTTTCCTTCCCTGGAATCCTATTCAATGTCGTTGTACTATCGATCAACAGTTCCAGAGTCATCTCACCGTTAAAGCCGCCCATGAGATAACGGAGTTTAGGGGGACCTAAAATATTTAGGGTATACGAAAACAAATCAACGGGTTCTGTTGGCAGACTGGGAACGCTTATGGAGGGTATTCAAGTCGGTTTAACTAGAGAGCGGATGCTTTCTTGAGGCGATGTAAAATGGTCGATACTGGTTCAGTTCCGAGCGCCTATCTTTCTATTGTATTCTTGACGATTGTCGGGATCCTCATGCCGCTGACAAATTTCATCATGTCATGGGCACTTCGACCACGTACTGACCCGTCGCGGCCACACATTACCAAGTCCTACTTACTGGAAGGGTATGAGCGCGATCACAGTCTTTACCCGCGTCGTCTTTCCACCTTTGAGTGTGGTAGTGAGCCAATTGGCGATGCGATGATCCAATTCCATTTCCAATACTACTGGTACGCCATCGTTTTCCTTGTTTTCGACGTGGCATTCATGTTCCTCGTCCTTGCTGGCATGGTAACTGCAAACGAGACAAAAGATGCAACCGGTGATATCGCAAATGCCGAAGCAGGGCTTGCAATCATTGGNGCCTTCTTCGGTATCATGTCACTTGGCGTTTGGTACGTATTCCGCAAGCGAGGTCGAATCTACATTTGAGGTGAATAAAATGGCAGAATCAGGAGAAAACTACACCGCATTCAACAGTCGTGCGTTGGTCGAAGTTGTCGGCGACGTCACCGATGAGGCTCTCAAAGCAACCAAAATCAAGCAACTTCTGTCCGTTCTAGCCGGACGATTCTTCAATTGGGGTGGACGTAAATCTCTGTTCACCCTCCATTTGGGAATCAAGTGCTGTGCCATCGAGATGGCAGCAGCTGCTACACCTCGTTTCGATGGAGATCGATTCGGTGTTCTTTTCCGTTCATCTCCTCGTCAATCCGACGTTTTGCTCGTCAACGGACCGATCAGCAAGAAATTNGCTGACAAAGTCGTCCGTCTNTGGGAGCAAATGCCTGAGCCAAAATACTGTATTGCGATGGGCGAATGTGCCATTTCTGGCGGCCCGTACTTCCAATCTTACAACATCCTCGAGGGTGTTGATACGGTCATTCCAGTCGATGTATACGTCCCTGGATGTCCGCCACGGCCCGAAGCACTCATCGATGGGTTCGGGCTCCTCCGTGAGAAAATCATTCGAATTGGCGGTGCACCAAGCACAGGACGAGATGGTGAAAAGCCAGTTATTGTCGGGGAGGACTGAACATGGGAATGAGCATCTCTTCCGAACAAAACGAAGCAGCCGTATCTACGTTTGCAGAGCAAGCAGAAAAGCAATTTGGCGGTAGCGGGGTTACCATTTCAATCGAACATCACAACAATGCTGCCAAGTTTGCATTTGTACGTATGACGTGCCCACCTCAACACTGGGTCGCTCTTGCCAAGTGGATGCGATTTGATGCTGGTGTCAACTATTGNTCAATGATCACTGGAACGCATTACCCAGAGAACGCTGACAGAACATGGGGAGTAGCATACCATTTCCTGCGACAACCCGTCCGTGATGTGGATCCTTTCACCGCTGATGTCCTCAAGGCAAGCGAACTCGAAGGTATTTCGATTCCTCTTGAGATTGAAGTTCTCATCGATCTCCCTGAGGGCGATGCTCCAGTTGTCCCGAGTGTCCAATCCATTTGGGTTGGTGCAGACTGGAATGAAAAGGAGACCTGGGATCTTGTTGGAATTCGTTTCGAAGGCCATGAAAACATGCACCGCGTCCTCAACCCCCACGATAGCCCAGAAGGGTTCCACCCGTTGCAGAAACAACACCAAATTCGATATCATGATTTCAATGAAATGTATGATGATGCGCAAGGATTCGTGCGCAAGCCTTCGGATGAGGGCCGCGTAAAGTGAGGTGAAGTTATGGCACAAATGTGGATTACAATGGGCCCTCAACATCCGATGACTCACGGGCTTTGGACACTNCGTGTGAAAGTCGACGGTGAAACCGTTGTCGATACAGAAGCTGAACTCGGATACATCCATCGCGGTGTTGAGAAGATTGCCGAGGCACGTGATTTCACTCAAGTTACTCCTTACTGTGACCGCCTTTGCTATGTTAGCGCAATGACGTGGGCGAATTCTTACATTTATGCTGCTGAGGATCTCCTCGAAGTCGAGGTTCCTGAACGAGCAGAATTCATTCGTCTTATCTCCGCTGAATTGCAACGTCTCGCATCCCACCTCATGTGGCTTGGAGCATTCGGCCCTGATATCGGCAATTTGACCTTGATGACATGGTGTATGCGNGATCGTGAGATGTTCCTCGACCTTCTTCAAGAACTCGGCGGTTCTCGAATGCACTACAATTATCCACGTATCGGTGGCGTAAAGCGTGACTTACCAGTAGGATTTGCAGACCGAGCCCGTGCAAAAATCAAGCTCTTTGAGAACCGAATCGATGAATACGAAATGATGCTCGATGAATCGACCATCTGGCTTGTTCGTCTCCAAGGTGTTGGCTATGCACGTGCTGAAGACATGGTCAATGCAGGTGTTTCAGGACCAAACGTTCGTGCTGCTGGTGTCAATTATGACGTTCGCTGGGCGCATCCATACTCCGTTTACGACCAGGTTGATTGGGAGCCTGCTGTTGAAAAACCAACCTCTNTCAAAGGAGCAGACTGCTACGACCGCTACCGTGTTCGAATGGAAGAGATGCGCCAATCNTGCAAGATGGTTCTCGACGCATTTGAGAAAATTCCAGGTGGGGCGAATACGCACTACAACAACGGTGATGAGATGATCATCACCAAGGCACCTACTCGTGCACCAGAAGGTGCAACTGGGTTCAGCAATTACGAATGCACACGAGGNGCTTCCCAATTTTACATTCAAGGCGGTGGCGATGGTCGTGGAAAGAATCCATATCGTCTCTCAATCCGTTCACCAATGTTCATCACAATTCCTTACGTTGCAAAGACAATGATTGGTTACAAAGTAGCCGACATCCCTGCAATTATGGGTAGTTTTGACCCATGTATTGGAGAGACGGACCGTTGAGGTGATACGATGGATGACAAGTACGACCTACGAAGCCTCTTTGTTGGAGAGGACAGTTTTGCTCACAAGACCATCACTTCTCTTCTTGAAGGAACTCCNCTTGAGGAAAGCTCCTCNGCTATCGCCTTNGGCGTAGGAACATTTGCAGTCGTCAACATCGTNTTCCTGTTGTTGTTCTTTTCACAATTTGCGATTCTTTGGATTGAGCGAAAAGCGGTTGCTCGTATGAANGATCGTCGTGGTGCAACAACCGCCCTTCGTTCCCTTTGGGTCGGAGAGAACGGNGTNACNGCAGGNGCTTGGTGGAACATGCTTCCATTCGGTCTCGGACGCCCAATTGGAGCACTCAACAAGTGGCTCAACAACCGTTTCGGAAATGCTTCCGAGTACGAAACAGTCGACCGTGTCGGAAACCGCTCGTGGATGGGTCTAAGCATTTTCCCTGGGTTCTTCCAAAATGTTGCAGANGGTATGAAGTTCCTCGTCAAGGAACACATGGTTCCACGTCGAGCAGATAAACTCATTTTCGAAGTGTCTCCGTTCCTTATCGTCTCAACAACACTGCTCATCCTCGGTATGATCCCACTTTCCAGTGGCATCTATGCAACCAATCCTGATCTCTCGATTCTCTACATCATTGCTATCTTCGGTATCGCTCCAATCGGTGTTTTCTTCGCAGGATGGTCCTCCAACAACAAGTACACACTCATTGGTGGTATTCGTTCCGCTGCTCAACTGACAGCGTACGAAATACCTCTTCTTCTNACCCTATTGGCCGTAGCAATGCTAACTGGAACCTTCAACATCATCGAAAGCGTTCATTTCCAACACACTGCAGGCGCATGGAACATCTTCCTCATGCCGTTGGGTGGGGCTTTGTTTCTCATCACCATGATCGCTGAAGTCGAGCGTGTACCGTTTGATATGCCAGAAGCAGAAGCCGAACTGGTCGAAGGATGGTGGACGGAATACGGCGGTATGCGATTCGGAATGTTGTTCATGGCTGAATACATTCGGACCTATGCAGCATGTTTCCTCTTCACGCATTTCTTCCTTGGCGGATGGCACCTTCCATTCCAGGGTCTCATTGGTAGCATCCCATACCTCGGCCCTGCATACCTTCTGATTCCTGGTGCACTTGTTGTTCTCATCAAGGCGTGGCTTGTGTTCCTCATCGTCTTCGTTTGGGCCCGATTCTCTCTTGCTCGTATCCGAACAGATCAAATCCTTGAGTTTGGATGGCGCATGCTCCTTCCACTCGCTGTTTTGCAGGTTGTTCTTGCAGCTGTTTACCGCCTCTATCTCTTCGATGTATCTGGTATGGAGGACACCGTTTACGGAGGAACAGCATGGGACGCTTTCGGTATTCCATTCCTCGTACCAGCATTGACCACAATCTTGTGGCTTGCAATCTTCTTCCTCTTGCTCAATGATACGGGCAAGAATGAACGCACTGCACGTATGTACCACGTGCAAACGGTGCAACCCGCNGGTACNCACNNNCCTGGNCAGGANTGAGGTGAAGAAACATGCCAACACACCCTCAAGCAAAACCNAACTTCCGAAATNTGTTNTGGTATCCGTTCAAGATNACCTTGATNACNGCCCTNCGAACNTTCCCGNTTCTTGGGCCGNNTGTTCCCNAAGNGANTGGGAATGGGNTACCACAACACNTCNCANCCAGANTTCNTNGATGATGCNAGNGAACANCGAGCNAANANTCGNGCNAAGTANAANGANATCTCNAAGCAAGAATTNGCNCCNGATCGTGTNACNTCNGATNTNTTNCCAAGTCTNTGGAAGCCNCANACNGTNCANTATCCATACGAACGNCTCGANGANATGGANCCNTGGCTCTTCGTNCCNGGNAACTACAACGGNCGAATTGGNGTCATNTGGGAAACCTGTACNGCNTGTAANATGTGTGTCAACATNTGTCCAAACGATTGTCTNCANATGACNACNGAACTTCGNGTTGACGTTCTTGACAATGCTGAAGGNGAATACGANGGCTATGGTGCNGAACTCGANGTCGGTGGCTATGCNGCNAANTTCNGNGAAGANGTNACNGANGAACTCGAATCNTTCGATTTGATTACAGCCCACAGCGCTCCTCCATCAGAGTGGCGCTTCGCTCAAGTTTTGGATCTCTCAGGAAGTACTGCAACCGTTCGCTGGAACGATTCCGGCCAGGAAGAAGTCCTTGCTCAATCCGAACTCCGAACAGCAGACGACCAAATTGTCTCTGGACGAATTGACATTGGCCGCTGTATGTTCTGTGGCCTCTGCATGGAGGCCTGTGGTTTCACTTCCTTCTTCATGACCAACGAATACGATGGTATGTCTGGTTTCACTCGACAAGATCTTTGGTTCGATGCAAGCAGAACGCGTGTTCTGCCATCTGTGCATCAAGAAGCCGTCGATGGTGAACTTGCAAAGCGTGCAACAAAGGAGCGCGACAAGCGAGCCAAGAAGGCTGCCAAGGCTGCAAAACCCGAAGTAGAAGTCGCAAAACCCGCTCCAGTNGTTGAAGAAAAGGTCGAAGTCAANGNTGAGNCAGTAGATGACAAACCTTTGGCCAAAGAAGAGAAGAAAGAGGCTGAACTTCAACGTATCAAGGAACGTTCAAAGAACATTGATTTNGATGTCCTAGGAACGGCGACCGCCGAAGAGAAAGACGACCTAAAAACCATCAAAGGGGTGGGTCCGTTCATTGAGGAGAAACTCAACGCTCTTGGAATCTACACGTTTTCACAAATCAGCAAAATGACAAGTGAGTTGGAAGATCAAGTCAACGAAGCCATCGAGTTTTTCCCAGGTCGAGTAAAGCGAGACGAATGGGCCAACCAAGCCAAGGATTTGCTCGATAAGGGGGATGCCTGAAATGGACGTCGCTTCGGCCACTGAAACCATCATTTTCTTTGTTTTTGCAACGATTACCATTCTCGGTGCATTGGGACTCATCTATGCACAACGAGTTGCGCACTCGATGCTCTCACTGATTTTCTGTTTCATGGCCGTTTCAGGAATCTTCATCCTCATGGGTGCTGAATTCCTCGCAGCGATTCAAATTCTGGTCTACTTAGCCAGTGTAGGGTTGGTGGTGTTGTTCGGTATCATGCTGACTCGCCGCCAAATTCAGGAGGAGGATTTTGAATGAGATTGATGTCCACATTGACCCGTATTGGCCTGATATTCCTTGCCGGAGCGATGATCACCGTGCTTGGAACGGCAGAGATTTGGGATGAAGAGGCAAAGGAAGTCACAACCATTGACCTTGCCAACACAATGCTTGACGTTTGGGCCCTACCATTGCTCATTCTTGGCGTCCTTATGGCTATGGCTATGATCGGTGCCGCTTACCTCGTCCGTGATGAACGCCGTGAAAATCTCGAGTGGGAGCAGCGAGGTGAAGACGCATGATTGACCCAGCATGGGTAAGCGTTCTTTCCGCTATTTTGTTCACCATCGGTCTTTGGGGCGCGTTCACTCGAAAGAATGCCATTGTTGTCTTGATGTGTCTTGAATTGATTCTCAACGCTGCAAACCTACAGTTCGTTGCAGCAGCCATCCAACACGGAGATGCATCCGGTTGGGTCTACGCTATCTTTGCCATTGCCATAGCAGCCTCAGAAGTTGCCATTGGCCTGGCCATTTTCCTTGCCATGTATGGCCAACACGAAACGATTTCACTCGATGATGTGAATCTCTTGAAACACTGAGGTGATAGAATGGGTGGTACATCAGAAACAATCAGCTCAACATTCATTGAGTATGCAATTTTTATCGTTCTCCTGCCGATGCTTGCATTCCCAATCATTCTCTTCCTCGGACACATCTTCAATGGAAACCAAACATGGGTTAAGTCGGCAAAGGAAGGAGGGCTCATCGCTCTTCCAATCATGGTTGCAAGTTTTGTGCTCTCCATGCTCCTGATTTCCGAATTCATTGGAAAGGGTACAGGAGGACACTACATCGGTGACTGGCTCTCCTTTGGATGGATGAGTGCTGATGGCCTCAGAATCGAAGGAAAGGCCTTCGGTGTCGGTATTTACATCGATCATATCACGGTGATGCTTCTCTTCGTCGCTTCCTTCCTTTGTATGCTCATCAACATCTTCAGCATTGGCTACATGAACACCGATCCGGTCAATGACAATCGAAACCACCGTTTCTACGCTGAGTTCGTTCTGTTCTGTTCTGGTATGCTTGGAATGGTTCTCGCTGATTCCTTCCTTTGGCTGTTCATATTTTGGGAATTGATGGGTCTTTGTTCCTATCTTCTCATCGGATTCTACTACGAAAAGCCAAGTGCAGCCTATGCAGCAAAGAAGGCGTTCCTCACAACACGCGTTGGGGACGTCTTCCTCGTTATCGGATTGGTCATGCTCTGGAACCTCTTCGGTTCGCTGGATTATGCAGATGTCTTCAACAAGGATTTGATTGCCAATGCCGATCCAGGACAACTCCAACTTGCTCTCGGAATGATGTTCATTGGAGCTGTCGGTAAGTCCGCGCAATTCCCACTTCACGTTTGGTTGCCAGATGCAATGGAAGGTCCTACCCCTGTCTCAGCGCTCATTCACGCAGCAACCATGGTCAACGCAGGTCTCTACCTCGTTGCACGAATGTTCCCATTCTTTGGTGCAGAATCCATGCATGGAGAACTGGTCGACTTAGCATTCATTATTGCCGCCATTGGTGGAATTACCGCCGTCATGGCTGCAGCCATCGCCTTCGTTCAGGACGATTTGAAGAAGGTCCTTGCATATTCGACCATGAGTCAACTTGCATACATATTCACGGGTCTTGGTGCAGCCCTGTGGCTTGCCAACTCACTTGACTGGCATCATGACAGCAAGGCCCACGATATCGTTGTCGTTGCCTTCGGCGCAGCACTCTTCCATCTGTTCAACCACGCTATGGCCAAGGGAATGCTGTTCATGGCAAGCGGTTCAGTCATTCACGAAATGCATCATGCCCACCATGATTTGCATCATCACGACGACCATGACGACCACGGTGACGACCACCATGATGACCATCATGACGACCATTTCGATGCTCAATCCATGGAAAACATGGGCGGGCTTGCTTCAAAGATGCCAATCACTGCAACAGCGATGTTGGTCGGTTCAGCATCCATCATGGGATTGCCATTGATTGGTGGATTCTGGTCAAAGGAAGGCATCATCGCCAACACATGGCGCGTTGCACTCGACGACCCTCGCTTCTTCCTACCAGCTGCTTGTGTTCTTCTTGGAGCAGCCATGACCGGTTTCTACATGTCACGAATGTGGTTCAAGACGTTTGCAGGTAAGCCAAAGACAGAGGTTGCAGCAAAGGTTCACGAACACACACCCTGGATTCCAATTCCACTCGTTACCCTCACATTCGTATCGCTTTCAAGCGTCATTCTTGCTGGAATGATGTTCACGCACTGGGCTGGTGAACCAGATGGCGGCTATGCCTTCTTCAGCAAGAAAGGTATGCTCAAAGGTCTCATCTACGAGTTTGAGCACGTCTTTGCCAACTCCGATCCATTCTTCTTTGTTCTGACATATGTGGCCATTTTCATTGGTGCGATTGTTGGTCCAGGAATGGCCATGGCACTTTATGGTGGCTCGCTAGAAGATGGCGAGAAGGTCAAGCCATGGATGCAACCAATCATCAACCTCTCCTCCCGAGTCAACGCAAAGCGTGGATTCGACAATAGTGCATGGGCCAATTCAGGCCTTTCCAATGCGCTGAAGGAACGTCTGTACTTCGATAAATGGTACGATACAGCCATGCTCAAACTTGTAGCTGGCTTTGCTAATATTAGTGCAGCGTTCGACCGTAACGTCGTTGATGGAACCATCAAGACGATTGAATCGACATCTCAGAAACTTTCGACTCAGGTTCGTCGTTTAACGACAGGATCGGCTCGCGATTACATCATGATGGCAGCCTTAGGTGTCCTTGTCATCTACTTGCTCTTGGAGGTGATGATTTGAACGTTGATTACCTTTCGATGATGGTCATCCTACCGATTCTTGCGAGCATCTTTCTGTTGATTCTGACCTCTCGTCTCAACCCAGCAGCGCGTGCAAAGTTTGACGCTCCTGTTCGAATGGCTGCTTTCATCATCTCTTTGGCAATGTTTGCTGTTGCTACGTTGATGTTCTTGGGTCAAATCGGTGATGTTGGATGGAACGATATCGCCTTCAATACGTTTGAATTCCAAGAGTCCTATGTTTGGATTGAACAACTCGGTATCACATGGACAGTCGGTGTTGACGGGCTTTCATTCCCAATGGTTTGGCTGACAACGCTGTTGATGCCAATCACCATCATTGCAACATGGAACGAGAAAGCAGGCGCAACCTACTTCCCACTCATGCTCATGCTCGGTGGTGCACTGATTGGTGTCTTCGTCGCTCTTGACATGTTCATGTTCTACGTCTTTTGGGAGTTGACACTCATTCCGATGTTCTTCATGATTCTCAAGTGGGGTGGAAAGGACCGAAAGTACGCAGCTCAGAAGTTCTTCATCTACACCTTCACAGCCTCCGTCATCATGCTTCTCGGTTTGCTGACGATGTACTTCTTGATGGATACGCAAACCTTCAGAATGCAAGAGATGGCCGTACAAGCGAGCGGCGCAAACGCAAGTGGTGTCTGGCTTGGTCTCGAAGTTCAGAAAATCCTCTTCATCATGCTCATGCTTGGGTTCCTCGTTAAGCTTCCAGCAGCACCGTTCCACACGTGGCTTCCTGATGCGCACGTTCAGGCACCAACCGGGGGATCGATGATGCTGGCAGGTGTCATGTTGAAGATGGGTGCCTACGGTATGTTCCGTCTACCGATCTCCTTGTTCCCTCATGCATTGGAGGAATTCCAATTTATCATCATGATGATCGGTTTGGTTTCACTGGTTTGGGGAGCCATCGTTTGTCTTGGACAAACCAATCTCAAGAAGATGGTGGCATATTCCTCCGTATCTCACATGGGCGTTATCCTGTTGGGTATTGCAAGCATGCAACCACTGGGTTGGGCTGCAGCGCTCTTCATGATGTTCGCTCACGGAATCATCAGCCCTATGCTCTTCGCCGTTTGTGGCGCCTTCAAGCACCACTACCACAGCATGGAGATTGGAGCAATGCGAGGTATGGCCAAGCATTCACCATGGCTTGCGACGAGCATGATGTTTGGTTGGATGGCTTCACTCGGTCTTCCATTGCTTGCAGGATTCGTTGCTGAATTGATGCTGATGGTTGCTTACTGGTACGCCTACGGATGGTGGATCATTTTCCCGGGTCTAGTCCTTGCTATCACAGCCGCCTACTACCTTTGGTCGATGCAGCGAACCATCTTCGAAGGTGGCGAAGCAACACAACCTCCAGAAAGTCTCCACGGCGAACCAGTCCCAGACATCGACAACTCCGAGAAGATCGCTATGCTTCTTCTTGCAGCCTTCACCATTCTCTTTGGTATCATGCCATGGATTTTCCTCGACATGATGGACATGTGGACTCGAAGCGCCATGGCGTTCCTTGGCTTGGGAGGTGCCTGATATGTCAAACGGAAATGAATTTGATACGGACATGATTGAAACACTCGGTCCAGAATTCACCGTATTTGTCGGATTGCTTCTGATCATGGTCGTTCCAAACCTCGGAAACGGTACGTTCCGTATCCCAGGAACACCCATCCGATTGCCTTGGTTCCTCGGCGGTACACGATTCAAGGCGGTTGCATCACCGCGACTCCCTGGCCTTATTGCAGTACTGACAATGGCCTTGGCATTGTTCCAAGTCATTTGGTATCTTCTTGATGCTACTTCAGCAGATGGACAGGACATCAAGGCTAGTGGAGTCTTTATCTTCAAGGTGAACATGTTTTCACGAATCTTCGAAGCCATCTTCTTTGCAGCATTGCTTCTAGCAGCCATTGCATCCTTGGATCGATTACCAATTGGCTCACAAAAGAGCGATGACATCGATGTGTTGTTCAACAATCGTCGACAAGCGGATTTCTACATCTTGATGTTGACTTCTGCGCTCGGAATGAGCGTTGTCGCCCTCGCTCAAGACATGTTTGTCTTGTTCGTTGGATTGGAACTTGCTTCGTTCTCAACCTACATTCTCGTTGCCTTCCACAAGGAATCACGAGCAGGTTCAGAAGGTGGTGCAAAGTACTTCATCGTCGGTTCCGTTGCTTCCGCAGTAGGTTTGTACGGATTGAGTATGCTTTACCTCTGGGCTGGATCACTTCAGTTCCATGAGTTGGCTGCCCAATGGGAAGCGCAAGGGGCAACATCGCTCAGCATGATGGCACTCGGATTTGTTCTCGTTGGATTTGCCTTCAAGATCAGCGCTGCTCCATTCCACTTTGCTGCTCCTGATGCATACTCCGGTGCAAACAGCCCAGTCGCTGGTGTTCTTGCAACTGCAAGCAAAGCCATGGGAATGCTTGGTCTAATGCGTGTTCTTCTGATCATCACGGTTCCTGAAGCAAATACTGATGGTTCAGCCATTTGGATTGGACTCCTCGGTGTGCTTGCTGCCATAACCATGACATGGGGGAACATTGCTGCCTTGGGTAGTGAGAATCCAAAGCGTATGCTCGCATACTCGTCGGTTGCTCATGCAGGTTACATGTTGGCAGCATTGACTGCCATCGGTGCTTGGAACTGGGGATTGGTCGACAATGCTGGTGTTGCGATGGATGTCGTTGTCGCTGCACTTCTCTTCCACATGTTCGTTCTTGTCTTCTTTAAGCTTGGAGCGTTCCTCGTGCTTGGAGTTCTCGAAATGGAAGGCGGAGCATCACGTCTCTCGTCTCTTGCAGGACTGGGCAAGCGGGAACCACTTCTTGCTGTCGCCATGTTCCTGTTCATGATCTCGCTTGCTGGTGTTCCACCAATGGCTGGATTCTTGTCCAAGTTGCTCGTTATCATGGGAATCGTCGAAGTCGCAACGGGTACAGGTTCTCTTTCCTCCATCGGTGATGCTCACTGGGTTTGGTGGCTCGCCTTGTTGATGGTTGTCAACAGCGCCATCTCCATGTTCTACTACTTGGGAGTCGGTGTTGTGATGTATTACCACGAGCCGGAAGAAGGTCGTAAGGGGCCTCTTGCTT
>PBMQ01000015.1 GCA_002722615.1 Methanobacteriota archaeon
TATGAAGATACACTTGGGTAGGTTACGCTTGAGCTGCATCGAGCTGTAGAGGAGGTTGAACGGTAGAAGTAGTAGAATCCGCTTGTTCCTGCACAGAACCAATTGGCTCGGGATACATCGTATGTTCCGTTCCATTCAAACTTTCCAAATGTGCCGTTGATATCAAGACCGTTGAGAGGAACATGGTATGCTTCTGTTGTGATACTTGACCAACTGTACCTCTTGTATGTGCTGGATAGAGCTGCCGCAGTTCCACCAGCGAGTAGACCTGTTTCAATCTCAGGAGTTGAGTCACCGATACCGACCATTCCCCAATCATTCATGCTTGAGTCGTAAAGGAACAACAAATTCATTTGTGGCCCATGCCGAGCATTAATGGTCAAGTAACCATCGTCGCTCTGGTGCAGGTTGTTGAGACCTGAGCGCGTACCGCCCATGCCGTTGTAACCGCTACCAGGTGTGGTAGTCCACTGAAGTTTCCAGTTAGAATATGCTGTGTTCGAGGACGAGGAGGAGTAGAAACAATAGGTACTCCAACTGGTGCCACAGCGTGATGTGTCGTATTCAAAGAGATACTCATCACTGTGCTCATAGTACGTCATTTGTCGGTCGTGGAAACCACCACTTGCCCCTCGACTTCCTGAGTGAACATCTGTTTGCAGGTATGTGAATTTCATGGCATCGCCAGCGTTCACGACATCGTCTACAAAGAACCAGTGAGCGTTGCTTGTAACCCATGTCGCAGGATTGGCTGCTGTAGCAGGAGGTGCTGGATCGTAACCAACGTTAGGGCCGTTGGCCAAAGAGTTGAGATCTTGGAACTTCCAATAATATTCAACGTAATCACCTGCGCTTAAGTCAGCAGTGGATCCCTTGAAACGGCATTCACCGTCACCTGTAGAACAGCTTCCGATTGCGGTTGCCGCCACTGAAGTCCATGTTGATGCGTTGTTAATTCGATACACCAACTTCACTCCGTTTGTTGAAGTGGTGTCGATTCCGGACAAATCGGTCAGGGTGGTAAAGAATGTGCGCTTTCCTTCGATGTATGTGGTCAGGTCTGAGTATGGAACGTGGCTTGAAGCTGGTGGGTTTGGATCAGATCCACCAGAGTAAATTACTTCCACATAATTGGCCAGACTTCCGGATTGTTGGAATCTCATGTATTGATAGCCCGTGCTAGTTGAATGAGCGCCAAATCCGACAGTACCACCGTTCGTCTGAGCATTGATGACGTAGTTGTGAGCGCCGGTTGTTGCGGAACAGGCGGTACCTGAAGGGTTGTTGTTATCACAGAGTTCGACTGTTTTCCAACCCGAGGACCATGCAATATTACCGATGGAAGGTGAGTTTCCGATAGAGGAAATCAGTTTTCGATCGTTCAAAGAACTTTGGCTTCCAGTAATGATGTTCGCAGCGATTGATCCAGAACATGTAGCAGTGCTAATCGAGGTCTGGTAGTTTGGTTGTGTACCGCATGCTTCGAGGATTTTTGCGGTGACAGTAGCTGAACCGCCGTACCTTGAGGTGTAAACGCGCCAGTTGATTTCATCAACCGTAGCACCTTGAGGAAGGGCAGAACTGCTGCCGAAAGTGTATTTCATCCAAGGAACTTCTTGTGAAGTCTGGGACCATGACGAGCGATAGAGATCGACATAGTTGCTGTTGTAGCAGTTAGGATAGTACACACGGCAGTATCCTGAACCTGCTTTGAAAAGTTTGACAGTAGGATCAACTGAGACTGGGAAAACTCGGTCCTCTGATTCAAGCCAGTTGGTTTCAACGGCTGTTGTTAGTACAATGGTTGGGCCATATACTTCAATGAAATATGTGCCGATGTATGGCTCTGAATCTGAACTATCGTATACTGTTGGCTCTGGGATGGTCGCCAATACTTCACCAGTTTCGATGTTGCGAATCTCAAGCTCACCTTGGGTGATGGTGATCTCTTCGCCGAGGGCAACGCCGTCGAGATACAAACCATATCCGATAGGCATTATCATTCCTTCAGTGAAGCCGAAATATTCATCATCGATTTCGAGAGTTGGACGCTCTTGGATGAGAAGATTTTGCTTGACATGTGTAGTTTCAACAGCATAGTCAATTGCAAAGCCTTCTGCCAGAGGGTAACGAATCATGTTCCCACCAACCTCAATGTTACCAATGGCTGGAGGCGCATCGAAAACCATAGGAGAGGTACCTGTTGAATCGATGGTAATTAGCATAGGATTCAACCCAGTGACGATAGGATCAACAAACTGGTTTGCTTGGATTCCAAGTCCATGAGCGACTTCTGCACCAAAGGAAGTAACGAAGAGATTCTCGTTGACCTCCCAACCCGTTGGAGTGGCCTTGATATTGAGGTCGATTTCCTCATAGGCGCCACTGCTATCGAGATAGTGGATCGCTTTATCGCTCGTAAGTTGAGCAATACGACCGTCCTCGGTAAGGAATCCTTTCGAGTTCGTATCTCTCATTCCCAGGAGTTCCTGTGAAGGATCGTACTCATAGGTTGTTTTTTCGAGGGCAGCTGGCATCTTGCCGAATACATCGCTTTGAACCGTGTATTCTGCGTTGCTGACGCCATCAGTTGTTGCTGTGTTATCCACTAGGCTTGTCATTGGCATCAATGCCATCAAAGCACAGAGAAGGATTGCAGTACCAATTCCACCCATTGCAGTTTTCGTTTTCTTATTCTTGTTTCCCAACATNNTCATTCACCCATACGGACTGTATGTAAGTACAACCACGTNCTCCGCCATTTATAGAAGTTCGGGTGCAAAANCTTTGAATTCNATTTTTCNTNNCCTAANTGAATCGTTATACTGAGNCGNNTTTTTNTATCAAACTAGTACAAACNATTTGTAAAATGAACATTTATTTTAATTNCAAANTTTGAATAAACAATNAGCNNNNCTGATCANNNGTNAANAATNTCTGCCTAAGGAAGTTAAAAAAAAAAAGGCCNGAGAGGGCACCTGAATGCCCTCNCNGGCGGCTTCNGTGCTNNAGAGCACAGATTACGACGGTCGAACCAAGNNTANTGCTCAGTAATCCCAGTCTTTGTCTTCGCCGTCGCCTCCTCCNCGAGAGAGGATGAACGCACCGGCGATGAAAGCNATCACGACGACTCCACCNATAGCGCCCCATGTCCAGCCTGGCAATTCGCCACTGGATGTTTCGTCGCCATCTGTGTTATCATTGTCGATTTCTCCGCCTTCGTTTGCCTTGAAGAAGGCAGCGTCTGCACCAGCATCAGAGCTGGAACCTGCAGTACCAGTGTTGCCCAGTGCATCCACAGGTACAACCGCAAAGTAGACCGTGTATTGTCCTGGAGCAGTGCTCATCATGACATCTGCAGTCATGACATCTGCACTTCCTGTGTTTACACAAGTTGTTGGCATGTTCGCCGCATCAAATGCTTCACGGTTTTTGTAGCAGACGTTCCAAGAAGCAACATCGTCCATAGATCCATCTGCACTCCATGTAAGAGTCCACTTGTCGCCTGCTTCAACGACACTGACGCCTGTTGCGGCAGCATCGTCAACCTGCTTGTCAGCAACGACTGTACCCGTTCCGATAGGGGTACTGCAGAGACCATCGTTGTTGCATACTGCAACTTCAATATCGTATGATACATCGTGGATTGTGTTTGTTCCACTGTACGTGTAGGACGTTGCTGTTCGGTCAAGATCGACCTCGAACACATCACCGCTGTCGCCATGAGTGATGCTTAGGGAAACCTTGTCTCCAGAGAGAGTTGTTCCATCAAGATCCCAATTCATTTTGATAGCACCTGCAGCAATTGCTTCAGCACTAAATCCGCTGATGGATGCACTTGGTGGATCCTTTGCAAGAAGTGGGGAATCAATGAGCATGAATTGCCCTATTGGCATGACTCCACCGAAAAGATTCGATGCGGACAACACCAACTTGGTAGAGTCTTCTTCGCTGTTTGTAGCTCCTTCTGCGATGAGTTGAGTCAATGCAGGATTGCCACAGCTGGTTGTGTACCATAGCGAGGATGCGCCCAGAGAGGAATCAAAGATGAATTCAATACTTTGGTCAAGGACGTCAGCAGAAGTGTATGTTGTTACAGGCTCATAGTCAATTACAGCGATTGGGTCGTAAGTTCCGCTGAGAAGAACGCCAAGTGATGCATCCGGATCAGGAAGTTGAATTCCAGAGCAAGCTTCATCGCTGTCTGCTAGGTTCTCGATGGTAAATGCAGACTTACTCCAGTAAGTCAACGCATAGGTCATGGTAATTCCACTTTCGGTTTCACCTACTGCGACTTGGTTGTTCCAAATGTCCACAGTGATTGTTTCGCTTACTTGACCACCGTGAGCATCAGTGATAGTTACAGTCACAGGGAATTTGGTCACGTACTCCTCAAGTACACGTGTTTGGCAGAGTTGGAATTCATCTCCTTGGCCACCACAGCCAGCAAGAGGTGTTCCTCCTGCTCCACCTGTCCAGGAGTAAGTCAAGTCCACTCCAAATTGGTCATCAGCGTCGAATGCAGAGGCCTCGAACTCGAGTAATCCCTCCATGCCAATCATAAGGTCGCCTTGAGTAACAAGGTCNAGTGATGCAATAACGGGCAGATTGTTTACTGCCTCTATCTCATAGGAGACAATGTTGTTGCTCATTTTTTGATCGACAGTCTTTCCATCGAGGCTAACATTTGCCTCAATTGAATAGGTTCCAACGCCAAATGTCACCATNGTGCACGCATGTCCTTGTTCCATGGCCATTTGTCCTTGGCTTGGAGCTCCGAGCTTTTGGTACTCGTACATTGGTTCAACACCTTGCAAGCATGAGTTCTCCATGGCTGTTGTTACGACATTTGTGTCAAGGTTCGTGATGGTGAATGTTACGTTCCAGTCGTACAATTCAGTAATGTCTGAACCTCTGTGNTCGACGTACACATCAACGTAAGAGGTTCCAACAGATAGATCACCCGGTTCACCCGCAATGAGGGATGAGGATGGGATGCCATCGCCGTTTGAGGCATAGCCTTGATAGATGGTTAGCGTATCAATTCGGATGTCATGGAATGTATTTGTGGCACCGTTAATTTCACCAATGTTGTTGCTTGTGATATCATCTTGATTGAATGTCTCTTCGCAGAGATTCTCGTACGTTTCGGTGGCTGTAGTCTGTTCACCATCTTCGCCCGTTACGTTGAATTCATATGTTTCGATACACGATTGGTACTGTCCGAAGAGAGAGTATTCNNCGAGTGAAACTTCGACGCTGTAAATCGCATCTCCGCCACTTGTTTCAGGTGAAATTGAACCACTGTATGTGAATTCTCCGTTGTTAACATCGCTGGAGAAAATAGCACGAGGCTCGGATCGGTTATCCGTAGGATCGGTCTCATTTTGGAAGACGAGAACGTTTTGTTGCTGACCGATGGTCACAGGATGCTTTAGTTCCCCCACAGTAGCACTTAGGAGGTCAAAACCATCTGAATCTTGGGCGGCGCTAACGTCGCCTCGAATGTCGATTAGCATGGTCAAATCTCGTGTGATAATCTCTGTGGAGCCTCCGAGAGAGACGGTTACAGTAAACCCATGAGGGCCGTTTCCTGTTGCCACAACGTTACCGGAGTCCCATGCTATGTCCACTGCAATGTCGACGTAATCAACGACCTCAACATACACTTGTTGGACATCGTTTCCTGGGTCAACATCCTCATCTGAGTAGGTNTCNATTTGGATNACGTAAATGCCAGCCTCTGGNGTCCAAACAANGTCCGANCCGAGGTATTGTAGNACGGTNTTNCCGCCCTTGAAGACTGCACCAGCCGCNAGAGTNTGATCGTNGCACACNGATGTNTCGTCACANATGACGTCTGGGTTNTCCCAGAGCAANAGNTTTCCNTTANCNTCNNNGGCAGGAGTAATTGGNTTTCCNTCACCATCAGAAATCCAAACTTGTGCTTTGTANCCAAGNNNTGATATGTCTTGACTACCNGNNTTTTGGATNAAAACCTCNAAGGTCGTNGNTTGACCTACNAGAAGTTCATTNCGGCAATCTGGGCTACATTGCGTTTCTTTCGGCGAAGTGATTGCGATTAATTCAGCNTCTGCTCCNTTTCGAGCACCTGNTTCTTCAATCTCTTCNTTNGTTTCAAGTTGAGTGATATCGATGTTNGCCATNAGACTGGCGACCATCAANAGCACGAGCATTANAGGGGTAATTTTCCTCATGTCATATCCTCCATNTGGGCGGTNNCTCGCCCTAGACCAAACTACATATATATACTATGGGTGCAATTTTAATTGAAATTAAATATTAATATCAGGACCATCAAAAAGATGAGGCTGCGCTGATGTTTAGAGGTTAAACCATTGAGCGCAGGGCCTCAGAGGGTTGGATTTTTGACACCGCCCTCACGGGTATTAATGTGGCCAAATAAACCAAGAAAACACCTCCAAAGAACACCCAGAAAACAGTCGTCCAAGGCAGAACAAGATCTGCACCCTCGCTCTCCCAAATTGCAGAATGTAGGCCAACATGAAACATCATCCCCACAACGATACCATTGATGATACCAAGCAAGGAGACCCACCCTACCTCAATGAGATGGACCCTAGCAACCATGCCTCGTGTAAATCCAAGAGCACGTAGCATACCAATGTGCTTCCTTCGTTCTGAAACGGAACGATACGTTACTACACCGATACCGGCTATACCAATCATCAATCCAATAGCGAGATAACCTTCGAACAATGCAAGAATTGAAAGCACCAATGCTTGGATTAACGCAACGTCCTCTGCGATAAGCGAGACATCAACTCCATCTTTTTCGAGATCTAGTCTGAGGCGTTCTGCTAATTCTGTTGCCGCTTCACGCTCAGAGGAGGTTTTACCGGCAGCTGAAAAGTAACGAACCTCATTTGTATCAAAATCTGGCGAGGGTNGGGCGTCATCTGAAACGGAGACATAGACCCTTGTCAAAGAGCCGTCGTATTGCTNGAGAACGGGTTCTGAGGGCATCCAAATTCCAGCAGAAAACAGGTATGATGATTGTTCTAGGATACCACCAACCATCACCTCTCGTCGATGACTAGGTTGTTGCGAGTCGATGATTGTGATGTTTTCACCTACCTTGAGAGCGAATATTCCGACGTTTGTTCCATCAAGTGATGATTCAAGTCCGAAAGATGCATCAACAAAGACTACATCTCCNTGTTTTTGCATGTTCAACCAAGCTTCTTCCGATGATTGACCCAAAGAGGAATCCCAAAGGTGCAACGGCAATCCTCCATGCTCAGAGAAATCACGATCAACTCCTCGGAGGATNTAGGGCGAACGCTCTCCTTCATTATTTTCGATAAAGGCTTGGGCTCTGTACACGCGACCTACTGCATCGATTTGATTGACGTCTGTATTCTGCAAATCCCACTCTGACACAGGACTTTCAAGTTGCAATGGCCGGGAACGCGCTGATGAAAGCATTAGTTCAAACTCCCCCTCTGATTCTTCAACAAAATTGCTTGAATAATTTTCGAATTGAAGGGTGTATCCACTCAGGACGATAACTGAAAAGACAGTGATCGAAAACATGCCCATGACAACAGCTGTTCGCAGGGGTTTATGCAATGGGTAGGAAAGGGCTACTGGAACCACAGCTCCGCTCTTGAACGATGCAAGACGAAGGGCACTACGAATCATCAGTGGTGCGAGTGCGGCAAGAACAAGAACTCCTGCGAACACCTGAACAAGACCGATGATGATGAATGAAAATTCGTTTGGAGTTAATCCCGAACGTACTGGATCAATCCACGATGGAAGTCCGGTCCAAACGAGAAGGAGGACACCGATGAAACCGATGGTTCTTCGTGGCGCTTCTCGATAGGTTGGCAATGAGCCCTCTGGCGTCCGTTTTGCTCGAAATACAGGAACAATCCAAAACAGGATTGGACATATGAACAGTACAACCGCACAACCAAGGATAATCCACGCACTGTGCGCCAGNAGATCACCTCCGATGAAGAAAAAGCCAGTGCTGAACAAGACAAGTGCTAATGCACCAATTATGAACAGGTAGAGGCCCCACGGAACATGCTTTGGGACTCGTTGTGGAACGTTCTTGAGGGCATGTACGATGATCATTCTTGATGACCACAATGCAGACCCATACAATGTCATCATGGCAATATGGAATCCCCAAAACCAGCCTGCCAAGAGCGACGAGATGTCCACATGGAACGAAAACACATCTGCTCCAGCATTGGCAAAGACAGTTGAAAAGCCGATTCCGATGACCCATGCAAGGCCTACACCAATCAGTGAACCAATGCCACATCCAACTGTTGCAGCGATTGATCCTTCAACCATTGTGGTGTAACGAAGGTCTGAACGAGTCATGCCAAGAGCACGTACTGTTGCATATTCTTTCTGACGAACATCGATCATCATCGTCACGATTGTAATAATCAGTAAAATTCCTGCGGCAATGGTGAAGGAACCAAAAACAAGAAACATTGCCGATAAGACTCCTGATGATGCTTCTGCCTGTTCAAGAGCATCAAGTTTTACGGCTCGGACAGAGAGAGATAGGTCATCCATACCGACCAAGGAATCAAGATGTTGTTCGAGCGCTGTTAGATTTTGGTTCGATACGTTACCAAAAACAAGCATTGAGCGCTCGTTTTCATCTGCAACTGCGAGGATTTCTGCATCGCTCATGTTAATGAGGCCGAGAATGACTGGATCTAAATCTGTTAATGAGGACAAACGATCATCGTCGACGAAGGAACCGTTGATTGTGAGATTGATTGATTCATCGGAGCCAAAAGCATATTGGAATAATCCAGTAGTTACAAGCGTGGAATTTTCAATAGATGATAGGGGTTCTAAGCGTTCTCCAATATGGACATCTCCTTGACGCACCCTTAGGTCGGAAACATCCCCATCAAGGGCAAAGAACATCTGGGGAAGTGTGCCAAAGCCACCCGCATCAGAGAGGATGGGTAGCCGCATCCCTACAAACGAACCGTCTCCAACAAATCGAAGAACAAGGCCCGTTTCTTCGACACACCACGCATGAGTGGCGTTAAATTCAGCACCAACTCCATTGCAAACATCTGGAGAAATCGGTGAAGAAAACGGCCACTGAGACGAACTAATTTCAGTAAAGGAATCAACTCTTGCTTCCAATGGTTGCCTGTAATACAACTCACTCAACAAGCTCTCGATACGGAGATAGAGGAAGTTTTCATCCTGTTCGAGTTCCCAATCGAGAACAGTTGAAGGTGTGGTAAGGGTCAGTTCAACATTCTCCGCCGAATCGTTGCTGAGGTCACCGAACCATATCGACGTTGATTCCCCTGATTCAAGGGCGATCCATGTGCTTGAATTTGACGATACTGCGACGATTGTTTGCTCCTCAAGGACCTCCTTTGTATCCTCAGTAGAAACATTTCCAACAATGAGGCCCTCGCCATATGCTGCAAATCCGTATCCGTCATTAACGGAAACATCGTTGACGATATCGCCGCTTGGAACACGCCAGACCCACGATGTGTCGTTCGTTTCAAAACCGATTCCTGCGGGCCCCCAATGCCATANGGTTCCGTNTTCAATGCGGAGGTCATCAATATCACCGTCTGCTAAGGTGAGCAGATTTGAGGTCTGCGATTCGAGGCCGACCAGTGGTACTTGCAAGACCTCCATAAGCGTAGATTCTGGTGTTAGAGTTGAACGGTTTTCCACTAGACTCGTGACGATTTGAGGCGAGAGTCGTCCGAGGCCATTTGTTGATGCAAGAGTAACTGCGCTTTGTTCGGAGATGAGTTGCAATCCCGATTCGTCAACTCCAATGCTGTTGTTCAAGATTTCAATGACTGCATCAATGACCGGATTCATGGCAGTGCGTGTCTCTGTTTCACCATCAAGAGAGATTCGAATTGAGGTGACGTTACCTTCAGATTGTTGCCATTCTTGAGCTGTAGCGAGATCGGTGAACAAGGCAGGAGCTGTTGTACCAGCAAGTTGTCCTTGACCACTCATTGCAACAATTTGATGAATCGTGAAATTTTCTTCAACTCGTTCGATGCCATCTTGAGTACGAACAAACCATCCAAGTTGAATTTCTTCACCTTCCCTCACAGCAAGTTCATCAGAAAATGCCGTATTGACAACAACTTGAGGCGTAGTGGCAAAACGATTGACTTCTTCCAATTCGAACCAAGTGAGGCCTTTTTCCTTCGAACCAATCCTCTCACCGTCCTGATGTTCAAAGGCAAACCAAGCGACACTCGGATTTGCCTTACCTTCAGCGGTGACAACAGAAGTCGAAAGAACACGGCCAGACTGAATGTAATCAATGTCTTGAATCCCAGATGATCGGAGATCGTCGACAACCGACAACGGGATTTCTGTAACCTGTCCAGCATTCGCATCGAATCCAGAAATAAGGAGGTCCGTGTCTCCCCAAGCCGCATCAACCTCCTCACGTACGGTTTGATCGAGTGAATCACCTACAATAAGTGAGGAACTGATGATGGCTGAGCCAATCATTAGTCCTGCCATGAGAAGTGCCGCTTGGCGCTTTTTGCGGTTCAATTGTTGCCAGGCGAGGCGAAACGCCAACAGTCGTCTTGAACAAAGGATTGCTTGAACCCCGAGGAGACTCAAAATACCAAACATTAGACCACCGACAAAGGCAGTCAATGAAGAGAACTCAAGCCATTCTAGGAGAACATAGGTCAAGATTCCATCTGCAACAGGGGTTAGGAGGATGACCAACTTCTCGCCTCTTGAGCATTCATTTCGTAGGCCAAGTACTGCCCCAAGCGCCCCAATTGTAAGGAGAAAAGCAAGAAGCAGGAGAAGGAACAAACCTACTCCTCCTGTAAGGATTCCTCAATGAAACGGCCGTCCGACATCCGCCGAATTGAATCGCATTGATTAGCAATAGATTCATCGTGTGTTACGATGAGAAAGGTGGTGTTCCCAACATTGCACAAGGTGCGTAGCAAGTGAAGAATTGATGCTGAAGTTTCTGCATCGAGGTTTCCTGTTGGTTCGTCACAAAGTACGATTGCAGGTCGATGAACAACAGCCCGAGCGATGGCAACACGTTGTTGTTGACCGCCAGAAAGTTCGGCAGGACGATGTTCTAAACGATCGCCCAAACCTACTGCTGTGAGAGCCTTGGTTGCTTCTTGTCGAGCCTCATTCGCAGGTTTGCCTTGGATGAGCAATGGCAACTCCACGTTTTCCAAAGCAGTCATAACAGGGAGGAGATTGAACTCTTGGAAGATGAAACCCATATGTTTTCCACGAACTCTTGTACGTTCATCATCGCTGGCCCCGTAGAGGTTTTCTCCGTTGATGGAAACCATTCCGGAATTCGGCTCATCAATTCCTGAGAGGACATTCAGTAACGTGGTTTTACCACAACCTGAAGGACCCATAATCGCAACCATTGACCCTGATTCAATTGAGAGTGAGACATCCTGAACTGCCTGAATGACCGACTCGCCAGATTCGTACAATTTCCACAAGCCCTCGGCATGAAGTGCAAACGCCATGGAGAACGATACGGTTGCGTATTGATAAACTACCGCTTCGACCTCTGTCCATGACAGAAGGATACGTACGAGTTCTTGCATTCGGACCCATCGCTGAAGCCATTGGGTCCAGAACCTCGAAGTTCGAATGGCGCGAGAATCTTAGTATCGAAGACATTGTTCGTGAACTTGAGTTGGGGCATTGGCTCGGCCAGGGATTAGCTGTCGCCTTGAACGGTGAGCGATGCCCTGTTGATGTGCATTGTCAACGTGGAGATGAGGTCGCACTTCTACCACCTGTATCAGGTGGTTGAATCGTATCAATCCCTTGTTAGCGATGGCAAGTCTTGAAAGCCTCAACGTATAGGGGCGCATGGGGAACTGCATGGCCTTTAGTCCGGGACCGCTCGAAATCATCATCCTTCTTGGAATCTTCTTCATCCTCTTTGGTGCTGAACGACTTCCAAAGATGGCGAATGCCCTCGGTCGTTCCAAAGGTGAATTCCACAAGGGGTTGAATGAAGCAACGACTGCAGCAACGATTACTGATCTTGAGGCAGGAGGTAAAACCCCTGATCAAGTCCTCATGGACCGTGCAAAGGCTGTAGGTATTGATCCAACAGGCATGGCTGCTGAAGAACTCGAGAAAAAGGTCACAGCACTCGAATCACTCAATGATGAAGAGTGATTATCCACGCTTGAGTTTCATTGGAGAACCGCAACGATCGCAGGTTTTGACATCACCATGTTTTGAACGATGAGCTTCGGATGAAACCTCCTCTGTATGACGACATCCAATGCATCGAAGAATCCATTTCCATTGTTTCTTCCCACCTGTTGTCATGACACCCTGTACAGGAACATTTGCGCTTCTTGCAACGTTTTTCATTCGATAATCATCCGTGACGAGGGTGGTTTTGTTGGCGATTGCCAGAGCAAGGAGGTCGATATCGACATCCGAAAGACGTGGCAAATCTCCAGTATTGGAAGCAATCTCGATTGCTGTCTGTCGCTCATCTATTGTTGCAGTACGCCAATCCATTTCCAGTGAATCGATCAGCAGCCATCGTTGTTGGTCAACAGTTTCTAGTTCGCGTTGTTGAAGGATGGAAACGATTTCTCCTCTGCAACGTTCAATTGGCCAATTCAATAACGCAGAGGTATCGAGAACGGCCATGGAGAAACGGTGTCGAATCAATGTAAAGAAGACGTCGATAACCCATAGCCTCAAGAAGCCGCATCTTTACCTAGAACCATGATTGGGGAGGAGTTTATTCTTGATTTCTTCAACCAATTTGGCCCTTTTGCTTTAGCATTGCTCTCCTTCACAGAGGCCATTATCCAACCTATTCCACCGGACATCATGTTCTTGCCCATGGCGTATGAGGAACGAGACAACACCTCCACGTTGCTTTGGTTGTGGTTCATCGTCACCTTTGCCTCTGTATTGGGTGCGATAGTTGGCCATACGATTGGAAAACAATATGGCACCAAGCTTCTCGACCGATTTGGAAAACCACATCATCGCCAGCGACTCGAATTTTTGTTTGAGAAATATGGAACTTTGGGCATGTTCATCGCTGCTGTATCACCTCTTCCCTACAAGGTATTTGGCTGGATTGCCGGTGCGAGCAATATGAAGTTGCAGCCGTTCATCGTTGCTGGAATTTTTGGACGTGGAATACGTTTTGGATTGGAGGCACTTTTGATCTATTTCTATGGAGATGTTGCGCTGGATGCAGTATCATGGTTACTCGACCATGAATTACTCATGGCAATTGGACTTCTTGGAATACTCGCAGCTGCCCTTTATTGGTTCAACAAAAAGGATGTTTCGGAATCCAAGATTGCGTAGGTCGGTGAAGTGATGGCAATTGAAACCGAAGCCCTCTTTGGTTTGCTCACCATATTGGCAGTTGGTCTTTTCACACCGGGACCAAACAACATCACAGCGATTTCGCACTCTGCGGTTCACGGTGCACGAAGCAACATTTCATTGATCACTGGAATGGTCATTGGTTTCATCATCGTCCATATGATTGTGGGCATCACTGTGAACAGTATTGATAGCGATTCAGTGTTCTTTTCAATACTAGAATGGTTTGGAGTTCTTTTCTTTATTCTCCTTGGCATCATTATTCTTCGTCTTCCGGTTGAACGTCTTGCTTTGGAGGAAGATATTCGAAAAATAGATTTCCGTCATGGAATTCTCATGCAATTTATCAACGGGAAGGAATGGGCATTTGTTTCGGTTATGATGATTGAATTCTTGGATGGATTTGGAGGAGGATTTGAAGGCATCTTTCTCATCACTGCTATCACAACAACAGCCGGATTACTCTCGATGATTGTTTGGACACTCACTGGACACAAATTGATGGACACCTTGCGCCATGAACGAAAGGGCAAGGTACTGGTTCGATTCTTGGCAGGAGCAATCTTCATGTTTGCATTCTTGGCAATTGTGCAACAATTAATCTGAGATCCTCGATTGTTCAAACCAAGCCTTGAGGATGTTTCCTTCTGCGAGAAGGAGATGTTCAGCAATGGTTCCTTGTTTGCGACTCAGTTGCACCGCAATGTCCTGTTGCTTGCATTCACGAGGATGGTTGTAGTACCCCATGTGGATTGCTGTCTCGAGGACTTCTTTTCGTCGAGGAGACATGCTAGGTGCAGTGAGCCATTCGCCTTGATAGGATTTGTTGACGGTTAATTTGAACCGTGACCCCAAAAGTGACTTCACCTGATTCCTGAACGCTGAAAGACCGGCAGGGGTCCCCTGCATCGAAAGAACGAGTTGTTTCTTCTCTATGATAATCGGAGCAATTGGCCAAGCATCGTCTTGACTAATGATGAGACGTGCAATTGGCCCACTCATTCTCGCTGTGAAGAGGAATTGGTTACCATCAGAATTCAGTACATCGAGCAATTCAACGGAAGGTACTGAATCAATATCGTCGATTGAGAATTGGTCCAACAAGATTGCATCAAAAAGCAATACTGGTGAACCATCCAAGATCTGGGTGACACGGATGAAGGTCAATTTTTTGCACATGTTGACGAGTTCGCCAGCTGGTAATTCCACGGCATCTTCGTATTGTACGATGAACTGCATTTGTGAAAGCATGAATATACCCTTTATGATAGGGTATATGCGGAAGTATCTATACGTAACGCCGAGCGTTCTAAGATTTACAATTCCAGGTGCTCGTGCCGGGATTCGAACCCGGGTCAGCGGGATGAAAACCCGCGATGATGGACCTGGCTACACCACACGAGCCAATGACCTGCCCTGTCACCTCTTATTCATAATCGTTGGCCATCCAACTCTTATGCTAGCCTTCCATTTTGAAAGCCGAGAAGGGCTTGGTGGTGTTTAAACAACTTGNNGATATCAATTTGTCATTGCAATACCCGTTGAACAAGATCATCCATTGTTTCCTGAGAAAATGATTTCTTGCTGTTCAATGTCATGGTACGACCAATGACGTTACTCCCCAAGAACGAGAATTGATGACGCATTGCCATGAGACAATGAGCACCACCACCTCCACTGTGAGTGGCGAGCAACACCGTTCGGTTGTTGAACAAACGACGGAAATCATCGCACTGTACTGAGAGCCATGCAATGGTATTGTTGAGAGCTGGAGGCATAACACCATTGTATTCCGGAGCGCAAACAACCAATGCTTCTGAGTTGAGAATCAATTCTGAGACCACCGAAGTGGCAGGTTCTCGCTCAGAATCACCATCAAGTTCTGGCGTGTAAACCGGCCAATGCAGGGTTGTCAAATCAATCATTTTGGTAGGCATGCCTNGCTGTTCAAATGATTGACAGAATTGATTCGCCAACGTGAGATTCTTACCCGAGGATGCAGCGAGGACCATCACATAGGAATCCATGGATGAACTACCGGCCTGTTGTATTTCAATCGTTGGTTCCCAAACNGATACCATGAATTGAAATAGGTCATTCCGAATCAAATTCTATGTTCACTGACCTTCTTGAGCAACATCAAGGTAACTTCCTAGTCTTTACCGGCCGGTTTTGTGGATACTGTACTGCTGCTAAGCGTCTCTTGACCCAAAAAGAACTACCGTTTGTCGAGATCTCTTTCGATGAGAATCCTGCTGATCTTCGCGACGAAGTTGTCCAAGCAACAATGCATCGTACCGTTCCAGTCATCTTCGATATTCGAGGCGAAGAACGGATTTTTGTTGGTGGATTTGACGAATTGAGCAAATATCCAATCAATGGGTAAATGCATCCAGCCAATCCNTCAGCACGTCATGATGCTCAGTTGGAATCATATGCCCTTTTTGGTGTTCAACCAACTCAACACTCCAACCAGCTGCTTCGAAGAGATGTGCGACAGCCCATCCGTCCTCTAGAGGGACGCGAACATCACGCACTCCATGCATCCAAAACATGCGTTTTGGACCCAATTCTTCGAGTCGTATCCTAAGCTCCATTGGGCGAACCAATCGTGTTCCTAAAGCAACGATTCCAATGATACGGTCGGCCAGAGGAAGTTGAAGCATCTCCTGCGCCATTGCACCACCTTGAGAGAATCCTCCAACGACGAGTGGCCCCAATGGTGCTTCTTCTGCAATCAATTTCTCAAGTTGAGAAAGTGAAGAGTCCACATCCATCAATTCCCGACGTGAAAGTTGCAATCGACGTGTGACATCAGGATCTTCATCCTCATACCTCCACCATGTTTTACCGCGCCTTGGATGGTTGAAGCGAGCATCTGGAACGAGTAAGGTCCAACCTTCAGGAAGTATTTTTTCAGCAAACGGCTTCATCATTTCTGCCGTTCCCGTCATCCCATGCATCATGATGAGCGTCGGCATNTGAGACACCTCAAAGGGTCCATTGGAATACGAGTGCACCAGCAACCTTGAGATGAATATACGATGATGGCCCCCGTACGGTTATTGTAAGTGAATAATCCCCTGAATTCGAAGGAATGGTTCCTATAGCACCCTTTTCCGTTGCCCCTGAGCCCCAAGCTCGAGTTAGTGGGGATGCTCCAGCGTGATCTTTCATCGAAAGGGAACCCGATCCAGCAGCACCTGAGGCGATTTCAACGTCGAGATACCATACGAGCGTATTCCAATTGCCTTCAGAAGGGTGACCAGAATCAAAGAATGAGTCGTATATCTCTTGATCGTTTTCTTCGTACATACTGTCGAGGAGATCTCNCGCTCGATAGAAGAACACATCTCCGTCGTAAGATGAACGAGCGATGTTTAAATCCATACGAAGTTGAATCCGTCCATCGGGATCTGTCCAGACCAAACGCTCCAGGAAGCCTTTGCTTCCACTGAAGGTGTAGGACAATTCGTGACCTTCAGGAGATTCAGCTTCAACACGNGCGTTACCGTTGTTCAGTGATTGAGTTTCAGCATCCCATTCCTGTCCAAGCAGTGTAAAAGACCACTTATCACCAACCGTCCAAGGNAACGAGAAGACACTTTGAGGTTCACCGTTTTCATAGACTGCAAGTGCATCGANGGTCATACGGCCAAGGAAGGGATTGTGATTGATCACTGCATGACGTTGAGCTTCACGCTCAGATGAAATTCCAAGGATATACTCCCCTTCACCATCGTCAATCTCAGCGACGACCAATCGAGCGCTATCCTCACCGAATTGGGGTGTGATGAACGTATAGAGCCAATTTTGACCAATATTCCATTCCGGTAATTGCTTTTCCTCTTCAGTCATGTTATTTGCATCCGGCGATGAAACGTTACCGGTACAACCTGCAAGGCTCATGCAAAGCAACAAGCCAACCAAAAACAGGCTACGGTGCATTGCATGCATGTAGTGGCCTAACGGCCCTTCTTCAAGAGCCTAACGCTTGAACGTCCAAATCAGAACAGGTCATCAAGTAGTCCACCGGCAGAGAGCTCCCCTGTTCCAGCAAGTACTACAGCAACGATGGACATCAACTTGATGAGAATGTTAAGCGATGGACCTGAGGTGTCCTTGAACGGGTCACCGATGGTGTCACCAATGACAGCAGCGTCGTGAGCGTTGTCACCCTTCTTTGCGCCAGGGATGTGATCTTGCTCAATGGCTTTCTTGGCGTTATCCCAAGCACCACCAGCATTCGCCATGAAGAGGGCCATGAGGACACCTGAAACCAAAGAACCTGCGAGAAGACCGCCAAGAGCGTTCCAGCCGAGTATGTATCCTACGATGACTGGAGCTACAATTGCTACAACGCCCGGCCCAACCATTTCACGAAGAGCAGCCTTGGTTGAGATGTCAACACAGGTTTGTGAATCTGGCTTTACGCCTTCCTTGCCTTCAAGAAGCCCGGGGATTTCCTTGAATTGGCGTCGGATTTCAACAACCATGTCGCCAGCAGCTTTTCCAACTGAAGTCATGGTCATTGCAGCGACAACGAATGGTAGCCCGCCACCAATAAGTAGGCCGATGACGACCATCGGTTCTGTGAGTTCAAGATTGAGAAGGGAGTTGCCACTGGCATCTGTACCGATTGCTGCTGTGTATGCTGCAAACAGTGCGAGAGCAGTGAGAGCAGCAGATCCGATTGCGAATCCTTTACCGACTGCGGCAGTTGTGTTTCCGATTGAATCAAGCTCATCAGTAATTGCACGAACATCCTCTCCAAGACCGCTCATCTCAGCAATTCCACCAGCATTGTCTGCAACGGGCCCGTATGCGTCAACAGTCATGGTAACACCGACTGTTCCAAGCATACCCATTGCAGCCATTGCAATACAATACAAACCGTACTCAGAACCGCCGAATTCATTGGCTCCAAGAATCCCGAGAGAGATAAGAACGACTGGTATGAATGTGGACATCATACCAACAGACAATCCTGCGATTGCGTTTGTAGCTGGTCCTGTCTTGGACATTTCACCGATGTGAGGAATTGCTTTTGTCTTGATTCCAAAGACAGGTTCAATCCCAGTATAGTATTCTGTAACAAGTCCAATAAGGATTCCAATTATGCTTCCTAGAACCACAGAGTGCATAATTCCATACTTTACATCGATGAGACCTTGTTGGATAGCGAGATAACCTCCTGCCCAGAACAAAGCTGCTGCGATAAATGTGGTGTTTCGCAGAGCAGCCGCTGGGTCTTTTCCATTCTTGAGGAAGGTCATGGAGAATACACCAATGATTGAAGCTGTGTATCCGATGAATCCGAGAAGGATTGGGAGAAGAACATAGTCGCTGGTGTTCGAACCAGTGAAATCGTTTGCAATAATCATAGCTGCGATAATTGAACCGACAAAGGATTCGAAGATGTCGGCACCCATTCCAGCAACGTCACCCACGTTGTCACCGACGTTATCAGCGATAACACCCGGATTGCGTGGGTCATCTTCTGGAATACCTGCTTCGACCTTACCGACGAGATCTGCTCCGACGTCTGCAGCCTTGGTGTAAATTCCGCCACCAACACGAGCAAAGAGAGCGATGGATGAGGCACCCATTCCAAACCCTGCCGCTGCACTGACTGGGTTCATGGTACCATCAGTTGCAGTTTCTCCTGCATTTAGCCAAAAGGCGATCAGAGAAATACCGAGGAGACCGAGCCCACCGACGGACAATCCCATTACAGCTCCACCATTGTATGAAACTGCGAGTGCTCCTGCTTGACCGTCATTCTTCGCAGCCATTGCAGTTCGACCGTTTGCCGAAGTTGCAGCACGCATACCAGAGAATCCGGCGAGAACAGATGCGATTGCACCAGCGAAGAATGCAATTGCTGTATCAATGTCGTTGAGATAGGCAAGTACTGCCCCTACAACAATGACGAAGATCGAGAGAATACGGTATTCTGCNAAAAGGAATGCCATAGCACCCTTCTGGATTTCGTCTGTAATGTCTGCAACGACTTCGTTGTCGATCTTTACTTTCTTTACTTGGCTGTAGAGATAGAAGGCAATCAAAAGTCCAACGACTCCTGCTCCTGCTGCTATCAGTGGTATATTGTCTATCATAGTGTACACCTGTGCTTCGCCCGACCTAAGAACCCCTCATAAGAGATTCCCTACAATTGCAGGCTACGGATGCGAGTTTTCATCCCCTATAGCCCAAGCCGGTACACTCTTCATCCAATCGTTGAAAGAGGTGGACACCTTCGGNTTACCATGGCCATCACTGCAGAGGAGATTCTTGCGGAAATTGGCCCTGTCCAAGAAATCCTCGATTCACATGATGGCGTCGTTACTGTCCTCGATACGAGTGATGGAAACATNATGCTCTCACTCGATGGTGGATGCAACGGTTGCTCTTCGACACCAATGACTGCAATGCAGATTTTTTATTCTCTGAAAAAATTGGATGCAGTGAACGATGTCATATTCGTGAATGGGGAACTCCCAGAGTATATGCGTACATTCATCAACCAAAAAATGGAGAAGGAAGCTGCTGAATCATCGGGAGAAGGACCCGGAGAAATCGTTTGATTACTCCTCTTCAACNACGTTCTTTCCAATGCTGTGAGGGTTTGCCCCGAACGAGACGTTCTCACCCTTGATGTTCATCCGNGCAGCTATTGCAAGGACAATACAAACGATTGACAAAGGTCTCGGCAAGTAATTNGAACCCCACAGGGAACCACCTGCAAGGGAGAGCCACCACAATGATGCTGCGGCGAGAAGTAGTGTTGTGAAAATAATGTTTTGAACGATAAGTTCTGCCTTCTCTGAGCGCGAAAACGTAGCAACAAACATGAACAGTATTGCCGATATTCCACAGAAGGTCTGGACGAGGAGAGAAATGAACTCGAGTTCGACCATGATTGAACCAAACGGAGGGGGTTTTTGAAACAACCACTTGCCATCCTTTTTGAGTTGTGAACTCCTCTAACNGCCATGGCAGGCAATGCGTTCATACTTCCAAAGGCTCGTCCCAGTGGCGCGCCATACTTCTCTCGCAATCAAGTCGCCTCAGTCCTCCATCAAGTTGCAGTCTTGCTCGAACTCCAAGGTGCAAATGTATTCCGAGTTCGATCGTATCAAAACGGAAGCAGATTGATTGGCACCCTAACAGAGGATTTGCACGAATTGGTCGTTACTGGTCGTTTGTTTGAAATGAAGGGAATCGGCAAGGGACTCGGTTCTGCCTTGTCCCAAGCCATTCTTGAAGGGAAGTGGCCAGAGGATTGGATACGATTGCATGAGGACACTCCCCAAGGCATGATTGAAATGCTTGGAATACCAGGATTAGGGCCCAAGCGAATCAAAATGATGCATGAAGAACTTGGTGTTGATTCTGTGGCGGGACTCAAAGAAGCCGCTGAACAAGGAAAAATTGCTCCAATGAAGGGTTTTGGAAAAAAATCGGAACAGCGAATGCTCGATGGAATCGAATTACTGTCCCGATTTAGGGCTCGTCGCCGTTTGGACATCGGTCTCAAATACGGTGCTGCATTTGAACAACGGATCAAGGCAATCCCGGGAGTTGAACGTGTTCAACTGGCTGGAAGTGCTCGCCGTCGGAAGGAAACCATTGGTGACTTGGATATTGTTGTAGGCGTTCAGCCGGAAAATCATGACGTGGTTGGTTCAGCAATCCTTGATTTGCAAGGAATCGCTGACGTCAAAGGCGCAGGAGATTCTAAAATCAGTTTGATTCTTGAAGCAAGTATCTTCGAGGATGGTTTCTCAGTTGGCCACATTGATGCAAACGTTCTCCAAGCCATTGGTGGAGACGATTACGAACAATTGGAAAGTGCTGGAACCATCGACGCACAAGTCCGTTTGGTCCCTCCAGAAATGTTCGCATTCACGCTCGCTTACTTCACGGGAAGCAAAGAACACAATATTGCAATGCGTCAGCGAGCCATCGATCGTGGACTGCGCCTCAACGAGTTTGGACTCATTCCGGAAGCCAAAGCAGGCGAACTCAAAGGAATAGAGGCTGCGCAGTATTCACTCTCTGCAATGACAGAACAGGAAATCTACACGCACCTCGAACTTCAATGGGTCCCTCCAGAATTGAGAGAAGATACTGGAGAGATTGAATCTGGAAGTGAACGTAATCTTCCTNCATTNTTGGAACTTGATTCAATTCAGGGAGCATTGCACAACCACACAGTTGTATCGGACGGGGAAGCAACACTCGAACAGATGGCTGATGCTGCTCAGGCATTGGGTTGGTCATGGCTTGGAATAGCAGATCATTCACCAACACTCAAGATTGCAAACGGAGCACCTGCGGACCGATTACTTGAGCAAGGCCAAAAAATCAGAAAATACAACCAAAACTGGCAGGATGAAGGCGTTAATTTCAGATTGTTTCACGGCGTTGAATCTGACATCCTCGCAGGAGGTAAGCTCGACCACCCTGATGAGGTCTTGAGTGAACTCGATTATGTCGTCGCCTCAGTCCATGCAATGACAAAGTGGAGAGGACGTGATGAAAGTGAGAATACAGAAGAACTACTGAAAGTCTTGGATCATCCCGCTACAAAGGTACTCGGGCATCCAACTGGAAGAATTCTGCAAGGACGAGAGGGATACGAAGTAGATGTACATCGACTCATTGATGCAATGGCTGAACACATTGAGGATGGTCGATTCAAATCCATTGAATTGAATGCGAGTCCATACCGTCTTGACATTGATTATCGCCTTTGCAAATACGCTAAATTGATGGGTGTTCCGGTAGCCATCAGCCCAGATGCCCATTCGGTACGCGGATTGGCTGATATTCAATACGGTGTAATGACTGCTCGTAAAGGATGGTTGGAGAACGGCGATGTCATCAACTCGATGAGTGCAGAATCCCTAGCCCAACAGTTGTCGCGCCATTGAAGCAACACTTCTTGAATGAGAGAATGGTGGTANATGCATGCGACTCACAAGGACACTAATAATGGGAGCTCTCATGNTCATTCCTGGTTTGTTCCTTGGCTTGTTGCTATGGATTCTCGTCGGCCAACCCTCAGATGGTCAATCTCCAATCGTCGAAGCGCTTGTTTGCAACGCTATCCCACTTGCGAGTATCTTCTCAGGACTCTTCTTTGGATGGGTTACAGGCTCAGAATATGCTGAATAGGTGATTGAATGAAGCGCAAGGAAAAAGCCGAGCGCATTCAAGCAATGTTGGAGGAGTTGTATCCTGAAACACCTGTTCCACTCGACCATGAAACACCGTTCCAACTTCTCATCGCAGTACTAATGAGCGCCCAAACAACCGATTTGAAAGTTAACCAGGTTACTCCTGAGTTGTTCAGGCAAGGCCCTACACCTGAGAAGATGGCTTCACTCGAAGTCTCCACAATTCAATCGTTGATTCGAGAGGTTGGACTTGCCCCTACCAAGGCAAAAAACATCCGCCGTTTGTCCGAACTGTTGCTGGAACGTCATGGAGGAGAGATTCCAAACAGCTTCGAAGAACTCGAAGCACTCCCCGGAGTCGGACACAAAACCGCTGGAGTTGTTCTTGCCCAAGCATTTGGCATTCCAGCCTTCCCGATTGATACACACATCCACCGACTTGCTGCCCGATGGGGGTTGTCGAACGGGAAGAATGTTGATCAGACGGAAAAAGATCTCAAAGCAGTTTTTCCAAAAGAAGCATGGAACGACCTGCATCTGCAAATCATCTTCTTTGGTCGAGAATACTGTCCTGCAAGATACCATGATTTGTCTCAATGCCCTATCTGTTCATGGGCCGCAACAAAAAAACGAATCGCAGAAGAGGCGAAGATGAACAAGCCGAAATCCAAGAAATCAAAGTGAAACGCTTAGATTAAATCCAGAACCAAGTAATTGCAAAAGCATAACGGTACCTAGAATCAGTAACGTAATTCGTAGAGCAGGTGTTGTTGTATCTTCATCGTAGGCTTCACGAACGAAGGCATAACCGATGAGACCAACACCAACCATTCCGATAATGGTGGCAAATGTGTCCATCAAACGCACAAAATCATTGTATTTTTCCTGTTCTATATCCATTTTATCCTGTAATTCAGAGCCGGTCAAGTTCTCGTAATCAACTACCGAGGGAGGACCTGAGAAGTCTGGTAGGACGCTTACTAATCCTGCAATAAGGACAAGGATGACCCCGATCATGAGGAATTTGTGCAATGAGAACAATCCACCGCTCATCATCGCCTGTTGGGGAGGATGATACATGTTCGACGGCGGGCTAGGTTGTTGCACTGCTGGTTGCATGTGCAACCATCATCGACCAAGCATATACTCTTTTTCTAGACTCCGAAGACTGAAGATGCCCCTTCAAGGACTACTGCAGTAATCCATGAGGTGATTCCGGCAATCCACAGCAATTGGATAGCTTGTCCGAATGCACTGGTTTTCCCTCCTCCTCGAAGACGGGTAGCAATTGCTGAAACGGCGATGATTTGTCCAAGAACAAGAATGGATACGATGATTTTGAACATCCGTATGTTGTCTTCGACTGATGAAGCATCTTCCATAACTGGTAACGCAATACCGCTTCCGAAGTCTTGCAATGCTCCAACATCGGTTGANGCAAGACCACTTGCGACACCAGCAATNGCTTCTCCCAACTGCAGGACAATGGAAATTGTGACGTTAAGTGAGGTTACGCTTGCAATAAGGAGTCCGAGTGCAACACCCCACATTGTATTGGCTGAGAGAGCGCGACGACGACGTAATGAGAGAAGGTTACCAACTGAACGGGACACCATTTCAGCAGTCTCTGCAGGCTTTCCCGATGATTGGGATCCTTCAATGTAGATTCGAGTGTATCGTGAAATAACTGCAGAATTGGTATCTGCATTGAAATAGTCCCAGGCTCGGTCGGAATCAATTCGTGTTGCAAGACGTCGTTCGAGACGATCGATTGAATCGTCGAGCATACCAAAATCGACACCTCGTAATGCTTTGATTGTGGCAGATGGCTCTGCACTTCTGGCTTGTGCAGTTCCTCCTAAAGCACGAATGAAGTCAGGATACGCTCCGTCTCGTCGTTGAACACCACCTTCTTCACGACGAATAAGCCATGCAGGAATAAGCATTGGAGAGAGAGGTGCTGCGAGGAGGATAAGGCCATAGCGATCCCACTGAGAGCTGATTGCCTCCCATGTGGAAATCACAACAAAAGCCGTCACAATGAGGAGGAGAAGCGACACTGCCCCTGCTGAGAGGATGGAGCGTCTGAAGTTGATTCGGAACGGTGTATCAAGTTCATCTCGAGCGAAAATAAGATCTCGAGGTATCGTAGCTCTAAACGCCATCATCGCTCCAATTTGAATGATAATGAAAAGCATAGAAGCGAGGAGAAGATAACGAAGTCGTGAAGCAACTTCAATCGGCGTGTCGCTATCCCCTCCGACCTCGAAAAGAACGAGGTGGATCCCTGCAATGACCAAACCAAACAGGCCTGCAGTGACCATAGAGACATAGATTTCTTGCATCGTGTCAACACTCTCAAGACGGGTGTCGTAGAGTGTGTTGTACTGTTCAGCAACCGTTTCTTGCTCGGAGCGCATGAACTCATCAATTGGTTGTCCCGCTTCAATCGAGAACGCCATTCGGTCGAGAAAATCTGTCCAAAGTGGACTTGGACTCTGTTGTGCCACGATACGAGCTGCTTCGGGAAGTGAGGTGTGCCACTTGTCGACCAGTGTCTCAATTCGCTGAACTTCTGTTGCAAGTTCCCCATAGTCTCGCATCTGTTTGAGAATATCGAAAATAGATTGNGCACCCACTTCTCCAAGAGATAGGATACCCATACGCGTGATGAACATGTGCATTTCACGTTCAATCATGTTTGCTGAACGGCTGACTTCAAGCATTGGGAACGCCATAGCGCCTCCAGCAGCGAGAAGAGGTAAGAGGAAAAGAAGGAGAATTCCAGAAAAGCCTGAAAAGAGAGCGCCTTCTGCAAAACCGCCTGTAATGAAAATCAAGAGAAGTGAGGCCAAGAAACCGCCCGCAAACGCACCTCCAACATAGAGCGTAAGAAAACGCCCCATCGGCATCTCAAGCCGACGGATGGCAATTTGCCACATCGGCATTCGTTCCAACGTTCATCTCCTCCTCACTTATGATTGACGCCAACCCAGGAGTCGACAGCACTATCGAAATATTCCCATCCGCTGTTGTAATAGATATTGAGCAGATCAAAGACGTCGTCATAATGAGTAAGATCTCGATCAGCCATTCGTTCAATCGCAGCGGCACGACGAAGCATCTCGTCGTAAATGTCTCTCTTGTTGGCAAAACCAGCCATTGCAGCGATTTTGTTCTCGAGAAGATGCGATTGGAACATACCTCGGAAGTAATGCTTGTCTTTGACAGGATCCCATTCAAACATACCTCTGGTCAACACACCATCACTGTGTTTGTTGTAACCAATGACTTCATCGATACCGGTAACTCGTCGAGCAATACCTCCACCAGGTGCTTCCACAACTTCTTGGAAAATCGCAAAGTTGAGGTTGTCGAAGAAACGAATTGGAACGTTNATCGGGTCACCAGTGAAACGTTGAATCATTTTTACGATCGAAGATGCGTGGAATGTTGCAATGACTGGGTGTCCTGTTTGCATTGCTTGGAACGCTGTTGCACCTTCAACACCACGAATCTCACCAATAATGATGTAACGAGGACGAGAACGTAGAGCTGCNTTGAGCAGGTCGAACATTTCGACACGGGAATCCTCATTCTTTGAATCACGGGTGACAAGTCGCTGCCAAATCTTGTGACGTACTTTGACTTCAGGTGTGTCTTCTGCGGAATAAATCTTGACGTTATGGTCGATGAAAGGGAGAATTGCGTTGAGTGTAGTGGTCTTACCGGATGCTGTCTCTCCAGATACGAGAACGGACATACCATATTCAAGACAAATCCAAATGTAAGCCGCTTGTTGGGCACTCATCGTACCCCATTTGATGAGTTGAATGACGGAGATCGTCTCCTCAGCGAACTTACGGATGGTGAATGACGGACCTAGCATGGATACGTCATCCGAGAAGATGATGTTGATACGCGATCCGTCCAGAAGGGCTCCGTCAATGATCGGTTTGTTGTCGGATACAGGACGTCCAATACGCTCAGACATTGCCCGAAGGTATCGAGAGAGAATTTCGCGTTCTCGGAATCGAATGTTTGAGGTGACCATGCCGAATACCTTGTGGTCCATGTGAATGTGTTTGAGTCCAACGGAGTGAATATCTTCCAGCATCTCATCGGAAAGAAGTGTCTCAAGTGGACCGTTTCGGATCAGGTCGCGGATGATAATATAGCGCAATCGTTGGCGTTGGGTTTCATTCACGACAATTCTCTTGTCATCGAGTCCAACGAGTTCCCAAATTCGACCTCTTCGACGCGAGACAATACTTGCCTCGGTATCAGATATGGTATAGCGGTCAATCATTTGACCAAGAATGGTCTCAAATTCATTATCGGTTGTGAATGTTGGAGCAGAGGGCGCTTCCTGAAGAAGCGTTTCGACGAGATCACGACGAATGTTTTCTTCTTCTTCATTCAATTGTGGTTCCAATCCAAACCAAAGGACTTGACCTCCACCTTCTTCATCACTTGGTGGTTCATAGATATGGACGAAAACCGGTTCCTTTGTGATGTAAATCAGGTTCAATGGTCGTTGTTTCTTAGCATCACGATCAAGAGGCCCGTAGTAAATCGGACGAGAGCCGTAACGCTTCTCAAAATCCCGAACCCAATCGGCAACGTGCGAGTGTGCTGCCATGACAGAGGCAAGATCACCTCGTTGGAATTTGAGTTCTTCATCTGCCATGATTGCACCTCAGCTTACTGCTGTAATATCGACAATAAAGCCCATTCCAGGCTCAACACGCCATCCAATAGAAGATTGAACAGGACCTGCTGCACGAAGATAACGGGTTACAAGGATTGAACGCTTCAGATCTCCACCAATCAAATTGGTCGAAAGGTCAAGCACAACTTCAGCACTTGCTCGTAAGGAGTGAAGCAGTTTCTCATCCATTTCATCACGATCGACTGTCAGCATGAGACTACGTCCCGTTGAAGCAATTCTCCTCAAGCGCTGAATCATATCGAATCGGGCTTGGTCATTCATGCCATCTGGCATCAATGAACTGGCCGAATCGATGACAACAATATCCGCTTCTTCGATTGCCTCACTTTCGAGTACTTCCGCAAGTCCAACATTTGGAATTGGTTCAGCAACCGTCCCAAAACGAGAGAAAATCATCAGATTTCCGTTTGTGAGTGCGTCGGTAACACCGTAACCAACGGATTCCATTTGTTCAATCCAACCACGTGTTGTTAATTCAGTGGTGATGACAAGAACCTTGACTTCGTTGTGTAACAACCCATGGACCAATCGTTGGCTGATGAGTGACTTACCTGCACCTACTTCTCCCTGCAACATAATGAGGCTGCGATTTGGTAATCGAAGACCGAGAGAGTCTGCAAGACTGTCCGTTTCAACATCGTAGGGGAATCCATCCTCTACTGGCTTCGGCATTTCTGTTAATCGTTCAACCATGCAATCGCACCTCCACTGACATCGAATCTGATCCGCGGTAACCATTTGTGATCTCTGAAGAAACAACAGCTGTAATCGAGACATCGTCACCGGATTGATACGCCCAGTTGTTGTCGCTCACGGTGACTTGCAATAGATGGTCTTCATCCCAATCACCTGCAACAGGTACAAGAGAGGTTACGATTGATGCGGTCACGGTTTGACCATCAACAATCACAACTAACGTGGATGAATCCAACAACGTAGTTCCAGTGTTTTGTAAGAAAAAGGTGATTTCGTTTGGAGATGCAGTAGTATTCAAATCTACCATCATCGGGTCGCCTGCGAAATCAACACTTGTGGCCTGTTGGACCTCAAGTGCTGCAGTTTCTTGCGCAGTCAGTTGGGCCATATCGCCCCACTGATTAATGAGGACAACACTTACCAATCCGGACACCAGCAACGCTGTTGTCAAGAAAATAAATGAAGATGCTCCACCGTCTGCCATTTGTTCACCTCATAGGAGTTCATGGGCGACTGAAAGTCCACCTGCAGTAAGCGAGATTCGCTCATAGGTTGTGGGACCATCTTCAGACCAATCAAGATCAAGTGTTTCGCCAGGATACCAATGTACGCTGTTGATGCCCGGAGTGTAGGCGGTTCCCAAATTCGTTGGAGTTTGTGAACCTCCTCCATCGAGGAAGACCCAAACTTCACGGAGAGGGATTGTAACAGAACCCGTATTCGTTAGGTTCGCATAAATGTGGTTCCCAATGTCTGAGTTGAATGATGCAACACTGGTAATGCCTGATTGACCAGAATTGTCAACAGAGATGGTCGGAGGGGACGAGTAATTACCGCGACTGGTGATTGTCACGGATTCTATTCCTCCTGAACCATCAACTGTAAACGTACCAGCAAATCCATTACCGGTTCCAGTTGCAATCAACGTACCGTCGACATAACCGCTTCCATTGCTGGTTACGGTAACGTCGAGCACTGCACCTTCCCAAAGTGTTGCGTCATCAATTCGAAACGAGGGCAAGGGATCTCCAGCATCGCTGATCACCTCAAGGCTGGCATCCAATCGATTGTCGAGGGTTTGCACTGCAAGCGCAAACACCAACAACAATGAGGTTCCAACNACGAGAGCGCCAACGCCTACTGAAGCACCCATTCATCATTCCTCCGACTTCACTGTTTGTGAACGCCAGGATTCAACAATCGCAGAGAACGTTAGCAATTTGCGATGTGAAAGATGGTCGTTTAATGCAGATTCCGCTTCTCCTGGAGCTGCGAGTTGAACGATTGCAAGGACTGATCGTCCCTCTTCCTCTGTCAACATACCGCTTTGTACAGCCTTCTGAGCAAAACTCACGGCTGCCATTCCAGAAAGATTATCCAACAATAGTGCAGCAACCATTGCTGCACCTACACCATCGTTCGCTGCCTGTTCATAGGTACCCTTTGCAAGGAACGGATTCGCTGCAAGAGCCTGTGCTTCGTACAACTCTACGAGACGTGCTTCATCGGATTGTCGCAAACGATCAACACCATCACCAACTGGGAGAACTTCTCCATCAGCGGTAACGATTGTGTCNCCTTCTGCGCCATCAACGGAAACAACTTGGTCTACAGTGCCTCCAGCAAGAGATTCCTCGCCTTCGGCAGCAGTTGCAATGTTGGTTTGTTCCATCTTGTGTGAAATCAGTCCAAGCACATCCTCAACCATGTCGAGGCGGCTACTGATCATACGTTCCAGTCCAGATGTATCCACCTGTGCATTGACGGGTGCAGCCGGTTGAGGCGCTAACGTCGCTGCGACAGACGGTACGGATCCAATACTGTTCAATCGTGCTCGAGTCGGACCGGGGGATATGGTCCATGCATCTTCTTCACTCAACTCTCCTTGTTCGGGGAGTGGCACTTGTTCAATGGCCACATTGGCCATGATCTTCAAGCGCTCTTCTGCGAGTTCAGCGTCTGCGTCCCGATCGTTCCCTGCACTGCCAAATGGCCATGCCATGGGACAACCTCCTGCGCTTAATCTATCGGAGACAGATCATTGCGCAGGGAGACTCAGACCACCACTGCTCCAGCAGAGTCGTCGTTGACCTTGAGAACGTCGTAGGTTGTTCCACCACCAACAACGTGGAGGTAGAGCGTAGCCTTGACATTGTTTGTGAACAGAGCGTTTGGACCACAGTCACCGGCTCCGTCATCTGCGGAAACGGTGGTTCGGTATCCCGTACCGGCAGCAGCGGTGTTAACCGCAGCAGCGCCAGATAGTGGGTCAATTGCTGAATCGCCGAAATCGCCGGCAATTCGATCCATTCCTCCAGCACCATCATCACAGAAAATCTGGAAGAGGATGTCAGTGTCTGATGTGTCATCGGAACCAGCAGCTAGTCTAAAGTAGACTTCGAAACTGGAATCGTCAGCAACGAAGACGTTGAGGACTTGGACTTTACCAGACATTTCGTCAGTGGTATCGTCACCAGTGGATTGTGCGTTCTGTTGAAGCTTCTCTGCAGTCTGGATAATGACCGCAGCAGCGACAGCAGCAACGAGAATCAATGCAATGAATACAATCATTGCACCAATACCGATTGCGGCTAGGTTATCGTTTTTCATGTTCTTTTCTTGTGTATTCTTCATATTTCATCACCTCAGACTACAACGTCTCCTACCGCCGGAGCGCTACCATATTGGAGTTCTTCGTAAGTGGAACCGCCACCAATAACAGAGATCACAAGGATGTGGTCTGTGTTTGCAGTTGGTCCACAGGTTGGAACGTCAATGACAACAACATAGGTTGTTCCTGGATTCAATGTGATACCAGCGACTGTTTCGCCGTTTCCATCGTGAGCAGTTGCTCCGCTGAAGTCACCATCATCGAATGCAGCACTGCCTGCACCGTCATCACAAATGACAGTGAAAGCGAGGTCCGTACCTAGAATAGGTTCTGAACCGGGTGCCAACTCAAAGGTGGAGAAGAGTTCTTCTGCACCTCCGGTCATGTCGTCGATAACGGTCGAGAGCAGAATGACCTTTGTGGACATTTGCTCTTGGGTGTCGTCACCACTGGCTTGTGCGTTCTGTTGCAGCTTTTCTGCGGTCTGTATGATGACCGCTGCCGCTACCGCCGCAACCAAGATCAATGCAATGAATACAATCATTGCACCAATACCGATTGCAGCAAGTTCGTCTTGCTTCGTTTCTTTTTCGGTTTTCATTTTTTTCACCTTTTTTACTCGTCCTCCCTCATCCGAGGGGGGAATTGGATACGGGTCACAGAGCACCTCCATGACCCAAGTCAATACGAAGTGGAATTCGAATGAGAGCCACTTCATCAGGCGTAAGCCTACTAATGAATGGTACCTTATCAGCGGTAAAGCCGGGCGGCATCCATGGTTGAATGAGTACATCGACGAGAGGTTCCATCGATCTGTTTTGTGCACGAACTGTTACTGTCACGTTACCGTTCCTCATTTCGTACCCGGTCGCAATTGAAAGTTTTCGTGAAAGTGGGATTTCATCTGCACCATATCGCCGATCGGCATGAATCTCAAATCGGACAGGTAAATTACCACCTGGGCCAATCACGGGCACGTCAATGAATGATGGTTTTGCATTCCATCCGTCTGGAACAGGAGGTGCTAAGCGCATCATTGGAAGAGGGATTTCTCCGTCGTTAATGATGCGAACAATGAGGACACCTGTTTCGCCTCCTGCAGGCCATCGAGTATCAACGGAGAGCCAGAAATGACGGAAGAGGAATGGATTCAAGGTCGATGAGTTGCCTCCAATGAGGTCATCAACAAGGTATTCCACTTCGGTTGCAGCATATCCAACATCCCCAATTTCAGCAGCGCCTGTAGCGTTGCGTAGTCTTCGTAATACATTTTCAACTTCCTCCTCTGCAAGCGCTTTCTCACGAAGGAGACGGTGTAGCATTGCGATACTCCGACGAAGGTAAAGAACATCCTCTTCGAGAACGTTCAGGGCTTTTTCTGCTCGACGAACACTTTTTCGAGCACGTCGCAATCGGTGGGTTTCCAGGAACGTCTTCGCTTGGAGGAGATCGAGTTCGGTTGTTGCAAGTGAATTCACCTCATCACTGACAACGTTCTGGACGAGTGATTCGAGCTCACGACTCGCCTGCATCAAACGTTGAGCGCTTTCATTGGATGCGGCTATTGCTGCTTGGGCATCCGATAGATCGCCGTCCTCCAATTCGGAGTCCATGATGAAGTCATCAGCCTCAGTTTTGCTCTTCGCCATTTGACATCACCTCCTCTAATTCTCCGCCATTCTGGACATCAGAACTTGGGGCAGATTGTGGCGTCTCGAGAATAGCAGACAAGTCAAGACCATCCATTGCAAGGTCATTGAGTAATCGTGCAGGGTCGCCAAGATCCCGTTCAATTCGAGTTGCTTTCACTTCGATATCAGTNAGTTTTCCATAGAGGGAGCCATACAATTTGTTCGCTCGACGGAGAACAAACCAAACAACCATTGTCGAGACGAAAATGTAACCTACCAAGGAAATGAGATTCGCCTCGTCGGGAGTCATTTGCGGAGGTAATCCAAGCACAACTCCAACAAACCCGAACAACGGTAGGCTGAGAATAATGGTCAGTTGACGACGTGAATCGGTCAAAGCCTGGAAGTGGTCAGCATAAATTGTTGAAATCCCTTTTCGTGCACGCTGATAATCCTCATGGATGTAACGGAATTCCTCGCTGCTTCGCCATGCCATACGCCATACCCATAGCGATGCAAGCGCTATGGTTACTGGCCCCCACCACAAAGCATCGTAAAGGTGGAAGAGGAAACCGAGCATAACGACTCCGGAGTAGACCGCTCCAAGACGATATTTCTCATTTTGATTCGTCAAACCAAGAAGACCGATTGTAATGATGAGTGCAATACCAAATCCAGCAAACGAAGTAAGCGTGGAGGGTGCATTCGAATCGACTTGCTGGGTGAAGCTCAATTGATCGTTCTCGACGATGTTGTTCAGGGCATATGAGGACACAATGCTCACAGTACAGTCTGCTCCTCGGCTTTGTTCCCACCAGTCGAGAGTTTCGCCGGTCACGCGCCATCGAAGTGTTTCAACATACTCATCACCTTCTCTAAGGAATGAAACATACCCTGGTGCATCCTCGATAACTAAGCCTTCACAAACCAGTTGTGAACTGATACCTACTGCAAGTGCCGTCCCCTCGTTCTTGAGGTCGAATTCAAGATATGCTGTTTGGCCTTCCATGATTAATTCCAACTCATTGCCATTCACATCCACAATTCGTTGTGAGGTGGGGTCGATCATGGGGTCTGCATAGGCGTTGAGAGCGAAACGGAAGACCTCTTCAGTGACCGGTTCGCTCGGATCGGGATGATGGAGTCTCATCGTGATATCGTATCCATCACCTGGGAGGATGTTTGGCCTATCGGGTACTTTGACACTGAAGATAAGGTTTGGAGAGAGAACGTATGCAGGTCGCTCGGGAAGTTCAATGAGTTCACTACCGGGGACACAAGGAGCTGAGAGATTGATGTAGTGGACGCTCTCTTCACCTTCGAGATTGGTCAAAGAAATGTTCCAAACATAGTCCTCTTCATTGAGCCCAAGTCCTTCAATGTCGAGGGTGCGTTGAATTCCGCAGAATTCAATTGAGTACGCTACAGGTGCATTGTTGAGATAGGGAATGTGAGAATACTCGATTGGTACTGTGACAGGATCGTTGTTTGCTGGGGCTTGCAACTTGTCAGCATAACCGGTGTCAAACAATCGCTTCATCTTGAGTGATGTCAAGAGCTCTCCACTTCCATCAACATCAACATCTGTTGGAACAAGTGTAACTCGAAGATCTGCAGCTGTGGTCAGAGAAGTGCTGCTACTTCCTGCCGCATTTTTGTCAACGCTGACTGTAAATTCAATGGCAGAATTACGTGGTAAGAAGAGCGTGTCTGGAGAGTCTGAGTTGACAATCCAATCATCGCTGGGTATGGTTAGTCCGGGTGCGCGAACTTCGTATCCAAGATCAACGGTAACATCCTTGTTTCCAGTGTTGGTGATTGTGGCTTTCCAAATTCTGTTGTCACCCTCATGGAAGAAGTACTCATCTTCCCATCCTTCGATGGAATAGGTGAACACTGGGGCGACTAGTAACTGAACCTTCTTCAGAACATAGACCTCATCAGTAACAGAGTTGTATACCGTAAGGTTGGCTTCGTGTATCGCACCATCAAGGAGATTATCGGTGCCGTCAAGTGCTGGGATTTGAATATCGAACGAACCGGATGAGGTATCATCAATAGGTACCGTGAACGATTGAACCGTTGGAGTTGTACTCCATCCACCATCAACTGTAATGTTGATGTTGACTGTTTCAACAAGGTTCCCCGTGTTGACAAGACTGAACGGGAGTGTAAGGATCGTACCCGGGACCGCAGCAAGACTGTCCGGTGATGTGAGTTCGACATCGTGGACCTCGGAGAGGTTAGCGACTATGTTCGCATTCAACTCGATTAAATCTCCGTTTTCATCGAGCATCGATACGGTCAAAATAGCCATGTAAAATTCATCAGCACTTGCATCTGGAGTTGGGATAATGTTGATTCGGACTGAAGATTCGTAACCTGCGGCAATGATGATGCTCGATGACGTGTCCAATTCAAATGCGACATCATCATATCCGCCATCGTCTAGAGATAGCGAAAACGTAGTTGGGCCATTTCCTGTGTTTTCGATGTTTACGAATGCAGAAAGCTGTTCAAACGGAGAAATATCAATTGATTGATTCGTTGGCGTCAATGATGCATTGACGGTATCACCGACCCGAATGTCCATTGTTTGCTGCCCAATGTATGCGCCAGTGTCAAGATCATAATATCGCACTGTAAGTGGTTGGAGCAATTGCGATGGAGCAAGTGGGTCTGTTTTCACAGTCAGCGTTACGAGGGAAAGATGAGCTCCGCTCGAAGCAGGATAGTCTTCAAAATCACTCGCAAGGTCGATTATCGTATTGTTTGGGCTTGTTGTCGTGAGATTTGCATACCAGCCAGATGGTAAGTTTTCCACGATTTCAAGCCTGTACGATGAACGATCGTTTCCTGTGTTTCCAAATGCAAATATGAAGTCCGTATCTACGCCAACGTCGGCATCGAGGGGGCCTGTTTCAGTTATTTCGCCATCGACGACCTTGGGTATGACAATCGACAGGTTCTGTTCAATTACCGGAGCATATACTGCAGATGCGGTATGGATGCCACCAAGCGTAGGCGTTGTGGTTACAGGAATTTTTACGGTTCCTGCGAGCGGCAACTGGCCCGTTCGGCTTTGGATGCCAAGAGAAGCAGCGAATGTCTCTCCAAGAGAGAGTCCGTTGGTTTGACCTGGAGTCACGGATGCGTTCCAGCGTGTGGCTTCATTGAATCCACCTGATGTGAGGGCTTCGAAAGAAATGTTTCCGACTGTGATGTTAGCATCGATGGTTTCAGAAAGGTCCGAAACAAGGTTGTGGCGTACTTGGACTTGAAGGGCAAGAATTTCATTTACGCCAATTGTTGAACCTGCATTGTTCACGTCATTTTCGTCGAGGACAATGGTATCAACTGGCAAGCCAGGATCGACAACGATTGCGGGCCTGACTTCGATTTGACCTGTGTCCGAAGTAGGGATGCTTCCAACATCTGCTTGAGCGATGATGTATGCATTGAGGCTGGCCCCTGCACGGTTGTGTTCGGCAGGGACAAGAGGAAGTTGAATTGGAGGTACTTCGATTTCAATAAATCCTGATACCGATTGGCCCACTTGCAATTCTCCAGTGTTTTGAATTGAAATGTTGTGCACCCAGTTGAGGGCATTCATCGAAAGACCCGATACCAAGTTGAAGGATGCTGGAGCATTTCCTGTGTTGGTCACGTTGAAAGCAATCGTGTCGGATTTTCCGGGAAGGACATACGTTGTATCGTTTGAGATGTCAACGGTGACTTCCAGATATTCGCCAGCCATAACACGGGTTATATCGATTAAACTGTAACCGCTTCCAGCGGATGTAATAGAGAGCGTTACGATGTCGATATCGGACAAAGCAGCGTTTTGTGGCACATTAACGATTACAGCAAGAGTCGTGGTTGCCCCAGCCGTGATGAAACTCGTTGTTGTGCTATCCAAGGTGAGATCCGCCCAACCAAGATTACTGTTCACGCTAATGTCGAAACTATCGGTGTTCAAGCCTGTGTTCTTGATGATGTAATACAACGTTGTTGAATCGCCAGGAGATGTTGTGCGGTCGGATGGGCCAACCATTTCAGAGATGTAATCGCTGAAGATGATATCGAATTCTGAGTAGGTGATTGTTTCTGGTCCGGTCGAACCGTTCATGACGATACGAACGGACATGTTCCAGAGTCCACTAAGAGAAGATGCTGAAAAGATGCCTGTTAAAACTTCACCTTCAGATGATGACAAGATTGATCCCGGTTCCATGGTTTGCGTGTTTGACCAGTATTCTATGGTCGGTGGAATGTTCGATGCGTTGGTTAATACCAGTTGCATAACAGCAGAAAACGGCATAACGCCGTCATTGCGAACGGTTGTATTGAACATGTGGTTTTGTCGGTCAAGGACCACGTCTGTGTTGCCTGCAGCAGGCGTCGGCAGAGTATCTCCAATGACGTTGCCTTCTCGAAGCGTATCCACATCGAAATCACGACGATACTCGTTGTTCGCAATGTTACCGTCGTTGGCTCCAGAAACACGGGCAAAGAGCGTTTGTGAAGGGCCGGTTGTAGCAGTCCAACTGAGAAGGTAAGTGGTTGAACCTGAATTTGCGTTTATTGTCCCAAGGTCAACCGTATCAACGATCTGCTCAGCTGCGTTTGGAGAGCCTTTGTGCACCAACGACAAGAACGCATTGCCCGATGATGTGCCTGCGTTTGATACATCGATACGAACGGTGTGAGTATCTGGAGCGAGAACAAGCCCACTACCTGTAAATACCGACCCTGCGCCATCGAACACCATGTTGTTAACTTGGAAATCTGGACCTGCACGTCCGCTTGTCGATGCGTCTGCAAATGGAAGAGCGAGGTGACCCACAAGAAGGGTCACAAGGAGAAGAGGTAGAATCTTCTGCTTAAACACCGGCTCCACCTCCGGCTTTCTCAAATCGCTGGATTGTGACGGATTTGCCTTGCCCTTTCCAGATTTCCAACAGTTGGTTCAGAAGTCGGTCATGTTCTTCGTCTGAAATCCCAAGCCTGCGTCGCTCCTCCCACAAGAGGAGTTGTTCAGTGCGCGTAAGGAGGGCATCGCGCAAATACAATTCGAGAGTTCTGCGATATGCGTCACGGTCCGACACGGCGTAAACGATCGAATTTCCTGGGAGTTGGTCTGCTCGGTTCTGAATGAAGTTTCCGAGATTCAATGCTTCATCATAGGATAAATTCCGACGATCGAGATCGCCTTGGATTGTAGAGGCTATGCTCTGCAAGTCATATCGAGACTTTGCACGCTGAATCTTCTTGAAGTATTTGCGGCTACGTCGCGTCATGCTTGGAGCCGCCATAATGAGTCTTCCACTATGGCAGTTTATCAATCAATTGGCCTAAATTCTTGGTTTTATTCGTTACGCATTGTTTTTTATTCATGATGCATCATTGGAGATAGAACACCCACACGGCCGAAACCAAGCATTCATGACGGGTTAGTCGCACCGCCTCTTATGACCACCCCTGTTGAACTTAGTACCGGAGACCAAAGCCCACTTTTCAATTGCCTTGACTCAAGTGGTCAGCGACACGATCTGGAGGAGTACATGAAAGACAGCAAAAAGGTCATCCTCTATTTCTATCCACGAGACTCCACCCCTGGCTGCACTAAACAAGCATGTGACTTCAGAGATAACATTGCTCAACTCACACAGCATGGATATGTTGTTCTTGGTGTCTCAAAAGATTCTGAATCAAGTCATGAAAAATTCATCACCAAGCAAAATCTCAATTTCCCACTGCTCATGGATACCGATGGAAGCCTACACGAATTGTTTGGCACATGGAGAATCAAAAAGAACTACGGCAGAGAATATCTCGGTTGCGTACGATCTACATTCGTGTTGGATAGCGATGGTACCATTGCATGGTGCAGATACAACGTTCGAGCCAAAGGTCACGTTGGGATGTTACTACGAGAATTAGGAATCGAATCCTGAGGTGGAAATATGGAACAGGACATTGGAGGAGAGCGAATCCCATTGTCCACATCATCCTGCGCGTACCAACCGTGTTATATCGGCCAAAACCTAACCATTGGAGGAAATATATCAATCGGTTCCATGTGCCACATTGGACGGAATGTAACCATCGGAAATCATGTTAATATCCAAGGATCAACCTACATCGCAGATCGGACAATCGTTGGAAGCCATGTTTTTATTGGGCCAAATTCAACTATCCTTAACGACAAATATCCTCCATCCGGAGATGCTTCAAAATGGTCGCCCGTCGAGATTGCAGATCATGCCGTCATCGGCGGCGGATGCACTGTTTTACCTGGAGCCCATCTTGGTAATCGTTCAGTTCTAGGCGGGGGTTCTGTCCTCACAAAGCCAATTCCTGCCGGAGAAGTTTGGGCAGGAAATCCAGCGACATTTCTTATGACAAGGGAAGAATACGACGCACGAGGTGAGTAAATGGAGGGTAAGGAACATGTCATCTCATTCCTAAAGAATTGTATTGCTTATGCAGATGCTTCCATTGAACGGAAAAATAAGCGTGGAGAAACCGATGACATATCAAAATGGGAAGCTTATCGGGATTATACAGCGCATGCCCTCATGGAAGTTGAGGCAGGGGAACTGGACAGGTGGTTTCCATCTCAGCAACCAGAACTGCACCAGCATGAAATCAGTACCATTGATTTGGATTTATTGAGTCATCAAAGCCGTTCGCAGTGGTTGACCAACCTCGTGGGTCCACGTCCCTTGGCCCTCATTGGAACAAAATCAAATCAAGGAACGCTCAACATCGCACCATATACATCATTATCGATTGTCTCAAATTCACCACCTTTGGCTATTGTTTCTCTTTCAGCAGATCGAAATGATCGGTGGAGAGACACACTCTTGAATCTGCGAGAAACAAAAGTAGGGGTTCTCAATTTCCTACCTGTCACTTCATCCGCTGCAACCTTGGTCGAACAAACATCACAATCTCTAGAACACGGACTCAGCGAATGGGACGCTTATTCGATAAAGGGGTTGGAAAGCAATCCTCTCGTCATGAAAGAGGCAGCTTTCGGCCTCGTTGGAGAGATGGTTGAGGAAGTTGATTTACCGGAGGCGAAAGCGAAATTGGTGGTCCTACGCTTGAACGACCTTGTTCTTCCTGATAACATGGACAAAACGCTCCCCGCCAACATACTCTGTCAGCATGGACTTAATCGCCTCATGGCATCACCAACTCAATGGCATTACAACATTGACCGAAGCGTATGAACAAGTCCTGATTCAAGCGAGACCTCTGCATTCCAATCCAAGCACGATTCGGTAGTCGAAAGGTCCGGCAATCGTCGTTTCGAATCACCAGGATAACCTCCTTCAAAACAAAGTTCAACTGTTTTGCCGGTTTCTTGCCTCACCAAGCGTGCTATGGAATGAGCCAAGTCAAGCATAGAAATCTCATGTTCAGATCCCAAATTCATACTCTTCCCAGCCAATCCATCGGCAATTCCTGTCTTGAAAATCCCAGAAACAAGATCATCGACGTAGGTCAGTGAACGCGTTTGTGAGCCATCACCATGCACATAGATTCGATTCTCTTTCAGTGCAGATTGCATCATCATAGTAACGACTTGACCATATGCATCACCCAAGAGACGGGGACCATATCCGTTGAAGGGACGAACGATTCGAGCATCTAGGCCTTGTCGAACTGCATGATGAACTGCTACTTCGCCCAAATACTTGCTCGCACCGTATGCATGTCGTTGATGTTGCTCAGAGCCGGTAAAGACCGATGGTTCATCTCCACCCAATGGCATGACTTCGGATTCACCAAATGCCTCAGGAGACGATGTAAAGACATATCGAATGTGGTGTAGTTCAGCGAACTCAAGAGAACGTAGAGTTGAATTGAGGTTCACATCCATCACCATTCTCGCTTCTTCATGAAACCATTTGGTCCCATTGATCGCTGCTAGATGGAAGATAATGTCGATGTCATCTGGACGGTCAATGTTTTGATAGGAAGTATCGAGACATGCATCCGCTTCAATAAATTTGATTCGATCCATGACCGATTGAAGATGTTCTTTTTGTCCTCGCCAACAATTGTCCAGAACGATAACATCGTAACCTTTGTCCACAAGTAATTCGACCAAACTTGAACCAAGAAATCCAGCGCCACCCGTGACAAGTGCCCGCATTGTTTCACACTCGTTCAAGGATTTCAATGGAGACTGAGCCGTTTTCTCGCTTGAATCGAATCAAATCTCCGTCGTTAACTACCATGCACGGATCTTGTTCAAATCCATGACCATACGGAACATTCAACAACGAGCAAGCAGGTAGTGTCAGTGGACAAACGTCTCGATTAACGACAGCAAGTGGGCCCTTGTTTTGATACAACAGACCCATCAGAACGTACGGGGCAACTGTAGATCCTGAGCCCTTTGGATAGATCAGAATAGTGTTTTCAATCGCTCGGCCATCAAGAGGATGTCCTGTTTCTTCGATTACACCTGTATCTCGATTGACATATCCGAGGTACGTGATTGGAACATCGGTGACCATCGCTCTTCCTTCAATACAGAAATCATCCTGTGAATTCAAACCTGAGCCGTAGATTTTTGGCAGACCGTCTTGGTGTGTTTTTGCACTGCTTTGACCGCCGTGAGCGGCCTGAGAGAGTGTAGGCGTTGGCCCTGTTGCTCGCATTGGATTAACGGCATGACGCACGCATTCCTCGATGGTTGCAACACTAGTAGGAATTCGATTCAATCCGCTGGTAAGATAATGCTCAGCCTTCATTGAATTCGTAAGCAAGTGATTGTATTTGTTTCGATTGTAGGGTGTCACTTCTGGACATGTATCGACGAGAACAAGCGCCCCTGCCTCCTCAAGCATCGAAACGGTCCCATCAGCCTCAGCTAACTTGTAATTCTCCTTACTCGTAAAGACCCAAAGCCGTTGATTGGGAACAGAGTCTCCAAACTCCATGTGCGTACGAAGGGCGGCAGCAGTCGTCCGCATTTCTTCCAAACTTGCTTGGGGACAACCGATGACAATCAAATCGACCTGCCCCTTGGGGCTGAGCTCTTCGTATCGTTGGTCTAGATCGTGTTGAGTGAAGGTAAGCGTCCCTTCCCATTCGATAGCATCGACATCTTGTGGAGCAGTTGTGTGACCTTCGACCCACATCATTGGAGAACCATAGTTTGCAGCTGCTGCTGTCAAAGCCTTCTTTCGAGCAAATGAAATGAAGGCATCGAGGCCGGAAATGTAAGGCATAGGGCCGAAGGGAAGATTCCACTCAGGCTTGGCATTCTTTCCAACCCAATCCCCGAGAATGGAATAATCAGATAATGTCTCAAGAGGGCATTCAACGACGACACGAATGTTTGGCCGACGATTTTTCTGTAGGTGCAGCCCCCATGCTGGAGCATATCCTGTTAATGCAGTAGCGAGTGCACTCAAGCCAGATTCCCGATTTGTGATGAGTGAAGTCCACGTATTGGAAAAACAAACCGCATTGGATTCAGCCCACGAAGCGGTCTCACCTTCAATTTCGATCCCTCGATCGTAAGGGGTACAGGACAAGGTCGATTCAATTCCAAGTCGATCGTATGCTTGTACAATCTCAAATTGTTGTTCTAGGAATTTAGGCCAAGCAATACCCATTTCTTCCATCTTTTCACGGTCACAACCCGCTGAATTCAACGTAGTAGGTATCACAACTGTCCCCTGATCATCTCCGCTCAAATCTTTGAGAAAGGTGCGCAGACCATGTCCTCCAGTGATGACAGAGACACCCGAGACATGGGCATGATCGACATCAACAAAGGATGCTGCTTTTGCAACTCGGGCAAGGTCAACAACCAAACGAGCCGCCTTTTGTCGCGTTGGGCCTTCTTTACCGTCCAGCTGTTTTGCCAAACGCTGGGGAAGTTCCATGTACGAAGGCAAACATCGGTGCTTCATCAAGACTCGTGTTGTCAACCGATGGTTTTGATACGGTTGACGTCGCTCCGCCGTTTATGTCCTCAACTGAGAACAATAACCCCCGAGCCCGCCGTGATGAACAACGTACGCGTTTTCTATCACGTGAAAATATCGTCAAGATGTTGAAAACAACTGTTGTCCTGAGCGCACTACTTCTCTCGATTTGGGCAGTTGCCCTCAACAAGTCAATCGAACTCGATCAAGCAATAACTGAGGAGGATTCAACGATCTTGGTGGAGACTGAGGGAAGAGAAGCAGATGTCTATTGCCCAGAAGGAGGAGCTGACATCTTCCTTGGTACTGATTTTGACGGTAATGGAAGGCTCTCAGCAAATGAAATCACTTCCAGCACCAAGGTTTGTCACGGTCAGCAAGGACTTTCAGGGCCACAAGGCCAATCGGGTTCAAACGGTGATAATGGAACAAATGGCAACTCAAGCCTCGTAAATCTCACAGCATTATCTCCCGGGATACCTTGCCAATTTGGAGGCGTCCAAATCCAATCAGGAATCGATAGCAATCATAATCTGTACTTGGATGAAGAGGAGGTCGAAACCAACGCTCACGTCTGTGATGGTCAACTTGGAGAAGAAGGGCCTGAGGGGCAACAAGGCGTAGACGGAAGCCAAGGCTACTCAGCACTCATCGAACAAGAAGCGGCACCAACATCAATCTGCCCTCAAGGTATAATCATGCAATTCGGCGTCGATGATGGAACAGATCATGGAACTCCGGGTGATGGCATTCTGCATGAAGATGAAATTCGAGAATCCTTACGAATCTGTTCTGAACAATTGTTTGAGGGGTTAACTGGAGATATATTCACGGGATTAGGAGATGCGATGTCATCTACTTGTGATGAGTCTGAATGGAATAGTGGCTCAAACACATACATGCTATCGGCAACCGACGGAACAAATGGCTGCGAGTTGTGGGTTCTGGATGAGGAAAATATGCCTTCACTTCTCATGGATATTCATCAATCAGGTGATTCTATTCCTGGTAAGGAACTGGGGATTTATTCCGTGGAAACTGAGCGTGGACCACGTTTCTTCTTCGATGCTGATGATGGAATTCATGGCCGTGAATTATGGGTCAGTGATGGAACAGCCGTTGGAACAGCAATGCTCGGTGACATGGAAACTGGAGATGCCATTGACTGGAATGCAAAGATTACCGCATGGCAAGATGGTGTTGTATTTACCACAAACGGCCAGCAAGGTCATCGAATGTGGTGGAGTAATGGTAGTGTGACGACCACGATCTGGCAAGCACCCTGGTTCTCAGGTTCTGCTTCTTCAGAGTTGTTGAATCAATCATCAGCACTTACTTCTCTTGGGCAAGGTGTACTCCAAGGAGATGAATCTGGGCTTTGGTTTGTTGCCAAAGAATCACAAATTGGTCTCGAAATGATGCTGTTGACTGTTGAAGGTCAACTTCGAACCTATGATTTGCAACCCTTCGGAGATTCATCTCCTTCTACAGGAATCTCAATCGATGAAGGGTTTGTTGTTGTTGCAAGCGATGGAACAGGACGACAATTGGCTCATCTCGATATCGACGGTGGGTATCAATGGATTACATCGATGACAAGGGAAGGAACAACTACACCCATTTCTGTGATGGCTCCTGCCTTTGGCATTCAACGTCTTGGAGATGTGTTGGTGTTTGATGTTGTGTATCGAGGAGCGGATGCTACGCTGTTCGGGTATACACTTTCAACAGGCAATGTACAAGAATTGAGCGCAAGCATTCTTGCACCAGGACACAGTCTTGATGTGGTTAGCGATGGGCACTTGATTTGGTTCGATTGTGTTCTTGCTACAACTGGGATGGAGATTTGTCAAACCGATGGGACTGCTTCTGGTACAACGTTGACTGTCGATTTGATGCCAGGAATAAGCTCGAGTCAACCTAGAGCGTTGGCATCTGTTGATTCAAACGTGTATGTGCTTGCTCAAGGAATTGACTTCACTGGGACAAATAGCGGCCATTCCCTCTGGTCGATTGACGGCTTTTCAGCAGAGTTAGCGCTTGACGTTTGGAGTGGTACTGGAAACAATTCCAATGCTGGAACCTATGGAAGCCTGACTGCAACTTCGAATCATTTGTTGTTCATTGCAGATGATGGCATTCACGGTCATGAATTGCATCAATTCCTTCGTTCATCGATCCGTGATCAATGGATGGTTTGGGATTGACGACGATCGATGCAATAGGAACAGGATTCTCCTGGCACATATGCTGGGTGGAGTTGTTCCTTCGGGGTAAGAGGTTCACGGCAGGCAAAACAAACGGTTGTTCCTGTTTCGGTTAAATCAGGAAGAAGGGCAACACGCTTGTCGAAGACAAAGCATTCTCCATCCCAGTGATCTCCACCAACTTGTTCNAAGTAGCCGAGGATGCCACCTTCGAGTTGTTTGATGTTGGTAAAACCGGCATCTTTCATGATCACACTGGCTTTTTCGCATCGAACTCCTCCTGTGCAAAACATAACAATTTCTTTGTCTTTGTAAGAATCATCAAGCATTGAAATCGCTTCTGGGAAAGATCTGAACGTATCAATATCGAGCTCAATCGCGTTGTGAAAAGTTCCAAGTCGAGTTTCGTAGGTATTTCGAGTATCAAGCATGATGATGTCATCGTTGTCGAGAAGACGTTGATGAAGTTCCTTGGGTAAAATGCGTCCATCTTCGGGTTCAATACGATCAAAGTTGGGCAGTCCTACTGAGATGATTTCACTCTTGAGTCGAACGTTCATTCGGTTAAACGGTTGATGTTCTGAATACGATTCCTTGAACTCAATGTCTGCAAATCGACTGTCCTCGGAAAGATATTCGCGGAAGGAAGCAATAGCAGTTTCAGGACCTGCAACGAAGATGTTAATTCCTTCAAGACTGAGTAGGATTGTACCTTTCAATCCGAGTGCATCGCACCGTTTTTTGAACGGTTGACGCAATGCGTCCCTATCATCGAGTACAATGAATTTGTACCCTGCAATGTTGAGGTGACGCTCTGGCATGGTGATTCNTCCGACTTTTTCTTCTTATGTTCATCGACTAACGACGCCAATCGTGTTTACTTGCCAATGGATGCCTCCAGCCTTGGCCGAAGGCTCGAGAAGATACTCGAGGTGCTGGAGCCATCTGCCAGCGCTTATGCTCATTGGCTTCAAGACGCTGTAAAACGGATACAACCATTGAATGTTCAAACCCTTGACTGGCGATTTCTTTTGCTCCTAGACCTTGTTCGATATGGAATTTGAGAATTTCATCGAGCATTTCGTATGGCGGAAGAGTGTCATCATCACGTTGATTCGGTGCAAGCTCAGCAGACGGAGGTTTGGTCATGGTTGATTCATTCACCGGTGGTTCTTGCCCCCGTTGAATTGCACGTCGATTGAATACATCTGCAAGACCGTANACTTCCATTTTGTACACATCTCCCAACGGTGTATAGCCACCAGCCATATCACCATACAGTGTGCAGTATCCCTGTGCTAATTCGGATTTGTTACCAGTAGCAATCGCCATCCTACCTTGGGCATTCGCATGAGCCATAACAAGAATCCCACGCAGACGTGCCTGAATGTTCTCTTGGGCGACTTGTGAACCTTGATTAAGCATCTGAGCCATTTGGTCTTCCAGACTTGAATGGTGGTNGTCGATTGGGATTGATGCATAATCCATCCCAAGAGCATGTGCGGTGTAATGCGCATCATCCATCGAATGTTGAGAGGAGAAACGCGAAGGCATGGAAAGACCAAGCACATTTTCGGCGCCAACTGCCTCAGCTGCTACACAAGCAGCAACAGCAGAGTCAATGCCACCACTCAAACCGAGTACAATTCGTTCAATACCAGACTTCTGACAATAATCACGCAATCCCAAAACGACTGCATCTGCTAACTCTTCCAAAACGTCACTTCGTTCCTCTCCGTTGTCATCAGGTGTGAAGAAGACCACGTCTCCATCGTCATCATCTATTGCAACCCATTTTGTTGCGTTTGGATTCTCGATATCAACAAGAAGAATGCCTTCCTTCCATGAAGGCGCAACCACTACATCGCCCGTAGGCCAAGCAGCCATCGATCGTCCATCGAAAAGAAGATCGTCGTTTCCTCCGACTTGATTTGAAAGTAAAAATGGATGGTTGAGAGTCTTCGCTGCGATTCGTGCAACGTGCAATCGATTCTGAATTTTGTTTGAATGGTACGGAGATGCTGAAAGATTGACAGTAGCATCCANGTTGACGCCTTGCCTACCCCACTCCGCCAATTGCTCAATCGGATCCGCCTCATATTCGGACGGTGTCTCTCCAGCGACTTGCCATGCATCTTCACAAACTGTAACTCCAAGTTCGAGTGGTCCTGACAACGTTCGAGCAATGCCAGGACGGTCGTCTGAATCAAAGTACCTTGCCTCATCGAAGACATCGTATGTTGGCAACAATTGTTTTCGAGCAACAATTTTCACAGGAGCCTGGTTTCCAAGAAGAGCCACTCCGTTTCCTGGTTTTCCGCGCTCATGATCAGGGATTGTTGGTGTTCCAATAAGTGAAGGGATTGCAACATCGAGTGAAAGTGCTGCTTGTTGAGCCAATTCAACGAAACTCGATTGCATCAACAAGTCACGAGGAGGGTAGCCGCAAATGGCAAGTTCNGTGCTCACACAAGCAACTGCACCGTAGGACGAGGCAGTCTCAATGAATTGTTCAAGTCGCTTCGCGTTTCCTTTGATGTCTCCAACCGTTGGATTGAGTTGGAGAAGAGCGATGACGCTTGCTCCCTGCTCGCCCATGACCATCCCACGTGTTCGTGTTTCATAGCAGTGATGCATCACTTGTATTGGAGAATCTCTCCGTTCGCATCCTTGTACCACCAACTGCCATCTTGCTGGTTCTGCCACCACCAAACGCCATCGGATCCTTGAGTCCAACCATCATCAGAGGTTGCTGTGGTAGTTGCTGCTACCACTGCAGGGGTTGTCGNTTCTGTTGAAGATTCAACAATCGGTTGGTCAAGATTAAGGTCAGCATCATCGTCAACAAAGTCGTCCTCGTCTTCATCGAGGTAGTCGGAATATTCGTCCCATTCATACTCTGATTTTGAACCTCGACGTACAGTTGCATTTCGAGCCATAAGCAATAATGCTAGGACAATTGAAAGGCCAAGAATAGCTCCTATTGAACCAAGAATTGGATTAACTTCCCCAAACACAGCCTCACTGAAGGAAGGGTCTGTCTTCGCTCGGACCTCGACTGATGGCCCGATGCCTTTGGCACCATTTTCGAGTTCAACTTCGATCCATTGCGAGCCTGGTTGTATCGGAGCCCAATCTACAAGAANNGTACCAAGACCACCTTCNNNNATTTCGACTTCGGTTTGACGGAGGACTTCTGAAGTACCATCAGCGCGAACAACGGATATGGTTGCAGAAGTTGTACCCTCCAGTGTTCCGACGTTCTTCACAAAGATTTGGACTGCTGTCGAATCACCGGTCCGCAGATTGAGTCGGGAGTATTCCATTGCAGGCGTCTCAAATTCAAATTTAGGCTGTCTCCATTCCATGAGCCAGGATGTGACCGCATTCCCAGCAGACTGGCCTTCGCCTCCCAAGACAAGATTTCCTGCAAGGTCCCGACCTTCAACAACGACATAAACAACAAAGCGGTCGATGAGCATTTCATCGGTGATGACGCTCAAATCCATTGTCCCTATACCAACGAGATTNAGACCTCTGATGTCAGTTCCTTGCAGGAGGAATGGACTGTCGCCCCCTCGAATGAATTCTCCTGTATCATAATCCTCAACCCACCAAGCAAGCCGGAGTGATTCAAAGTCAATTCCTCCTTCTTCGACCAGAACAATCGTCACTTCATGTTCTTCTGCTGAAAGTATAGAGCCCGGCCGCGGAGTTTGAACTTCTTGAGGCGCGGGGCCAAGCCCATCAATAACCATCCATTTTACAGACGATCCTTCCTCCGTGGCATCTACGCCTTGTGGTGGTAAACAACCAACCGACCAGGTCAAAGGAATCGTATCAGAGAATGAAGGCGATTGGAGTTCAACGTTCCAGATTCCGTTAAATGTCTCAGCTGAATAGACCTGACCCGCGAACGCAACATCGACAGTGCAGTTGAACGATGGAACAAGTTCACTCGATTCAAACATCAATCCGCCGGTCAACTCAAACGGTGAATTTGGAGGGAGTCTGGCCCCATCATCAAGGACGGTACCCTGAGTCAGTACCAAAGAAACAGAATCTTGTGGTATTGATAGCGCTGGTGAGAATCGCCATCGTAAGGCAGGGAAAGTCTGGATAACTTCCTGTCCTGCTCGATCGATAATCTTCACACTCGGTTCGCGGAACGTGTCGCCAAGATCAGGGGTTGTCCATGCTAATTCCAACTCGACCACCAACCGAGTTTCCTTTTCGTATGGGCCAGCAGTGAATCCATCCAAAGATAGCATATTGCAATCATTGATGACGAGGTGAATGCTTCCTGATGTACACGAATCTGTTTGGAAGTCCCATGTAAATGAGAGAGGTGAGGTCAGTATATTGGAAGCAAGTTGTACTTCAACGGTGGTAAGGTCGGATGCTCCGTTTGGTTCACTCATGTCAATACGTAGTGTGTAGGGTTGACTTGGATGCAACCAAGGGGTGGCTCCACCCGTCCATGACATCGCAGTCGATGAGAGCGTAGGTGGTCCATCAGGACCGATTTGATACATGAACAAGTGCTCACCATCTTCGCCTGTTCCAGCATCTTCGAGAATCTGCCCAGATGCATCCACTCCAACCAAATAGCCAGCTACTTTCTGACCCTGTGAGCCCATCGAATCATCGAATAAGAGAGTATAGAGTCCTGTTGAAATGGTCAAATCAGTTGGTTTAATGAGGGACCGTTGTTTGTATTCATCCGGGCTTGGCCATCCGTTGAGGTCATTATCGTCAGCCCATTCACGCCAAAGCATGAGATGAACGTCCGATGGAAGAAGCACAGGATCGAGGATTTGGAATTGAACGGTTTGACTGGTGGATGCAAGACGGTGATCGTACCATGCAACAGATGTTCCTATGACCGCAGGAGCGGTTGGATCGATCTTGAAGGTGCGTGTATATTCTGATTCATCGATGATGTCTCCACCGTTTAGAGGGACAACTCGAATGCTCCATGTCAGATCGCCGAACGAGAAAGGTGCGGCATCAGAAACGTTCCACATGTCTTCATCAAGGCTCGTTGTGTTAGCAATCATCGTACTGCCTTGCCAAAGTTGAACCTCTGCATCGCCATCAGCAAACGCATCAATTCCTTCAACGCCTTCATAGCCAACGTCGATGGAGAAATTCAATCCTACACCAGCAGCGAGATATTCTGTCGAAGAATCGATTGGTCCATTGTCATCGCTGATCTCAACGGACTTGATGACCAAATCGTTCTCAAACGCTTGTCCACCACCGATACCGCTCCACATGTACTGGCCAGGCCTGGAAATTACATCGTTGTCAAGAACGAGGCGCATGGATGCGGTGAGCCATTCCTCATCATCCCAGCCCTGTTCTACTCGGAATTTCACAGTTATTTCGCTCATCGTTGCTGAGACCGAAGCGATACTGAAAGCCTCAGTTGGATGCAACTCAACGAGCGAACTATCGCCTTGCCCTAGGGATGTGCCACCGCCCGTTGGCAAGAGCCAAGTGGCGTGATTGTTTTGTCCTTGTACATCCAATCGAATCAGTGAAATCGAACGATCAGAATCGACATTGAATCGTGTTGTAAACGACAGCCAACGTTGCGAGGGTGTCAGTGGGCTTGATGCATTTTCCATTGAAACCATGCCTGCAGCAACATCATCGCTGAATTCCATATTTGTGACCTCAACGACCAATTTTCCGTTGGAAAGACCTGTGAATGGGAATGTGATCGATGGAGATGAACCAGGTGTCCGATAGGCTGAATTCGCTGCCATAACAAGCGGCGATTGTTCACTGGCGGTGATGTCCATTTGTGTAGCATACGGTGCAGCTAGATTCGAAAATGTAACGAAACCGTTTCCATATACTTCGATGTTCACGAGTGCGAATCCTTGACCCATGTTGTTCAACAATGCACTTTGGCTGCTCAAGATTGCTTGCAAGAGCGTGTGTTCCGTTTCGTTGAGTTCAAATCGGTACACAGTAGCGTTATCCAGGGTTCTTGAGATGATGGTCGAACCTGCAACGCGCAAGGACATACCCGTCATGTTCCCGTTTTCACTGGATACTGAAACTGCGAAATGTTTCAAATTGGATGCTGGAATCCATGCACCTGCCTCGGCGAAACCAACGAATCCAAAGGAATCCCGTTCTGTGTTTTCACCGTTTGAGAAGCGATCTTGGAAACCCCATGAACCGATTCGGACATCCGGTTCGCCCCATTCCAGAATTCCGTCACCGTTGAGATCCAACGATGGGGTGTCTACTCGTTGACCGCTGGACATCGTTACTTGGACCTGGTCAAGCAGTGCGGGCTGGGAGGAGTTGTGCATGAACATCAATTGGAACGCATGTTCATTTGCGGAAAGAGCGCCAGAATAAGGCAGTAAAATCGAGGTCCAGGCATCGTTGACATCATGTCGTACAAACGCATCATATTCCTGTGATACGGCTGCAATCTGATAACCGGCGAGAGGCGAGTTACTGGTATACCACGGCGAATGTGCCGTTCCGTTGGCAGTTGAAGAAATTGCCCCCGAAAGGTAAGTGCTGTTGTTGAGGGACCATCCACGTTCGACTGGATCGGAAGAGAATGTATCCTTGATCAATCCCCCTGCGGATATCGATTCAACCGATGGCATCAAACCGGCTCCAAGTCCTTCAAACTGCAGTTGAATGCGCAACGACCCATAGTGCTCCCAATCAACCGCATCGAGGTGAATTCGCATTCCCTCTCTGGATTCAAATCCAGAAATGTTGTCTCCCGTCTGAGCATCAATAAGCGTCCAATGGAGCGAGGATCCGGCCGGTAAATTTGCATTGATATGCATTGGAGCATATGGTCCTTCAGCAAGTGAAAAGCTATTCGAGGTGTTGTAACCAAAGGCTGGGCTTGTCCAAGTCGAAGTCGGTGGAATCACGACCTTGACGTCATCAACAAACCAATAATCACAGCATGTACCACTCCCTGATGTTTGCTGGAATCGAAATTGAGATGAGGAATGAAGCGCCGCTGCAGGCAGGACAGTTGAATACTGGAAATTGCTGGTTTGTGCACCACCGCCTTGGAACGTGTGGAAAGTTGTCCAAGAACCACTCGCAGTCTTGTATTTGATCTGAAGATTTTCACCTGAATCTGGAGTTTCACCACAACCTGATCGGCCCTCATGAATCCAAGCATTGAATGGGATATTGGAACGACCTGAAAGATCCATGGCAGGCGATGTCGCATGTGTTGAACCTGCATAGGTGCGAATAGACCCTCCTGTGCTACCGTTGTATCCACACGCAGGAGTGGTAACTCGGCTGCTATATGAGTTGGAAAACGTCCATCCTTGAGCTCCGTTGTTGAAGTCGTAGCCCGGTGCTGAACCCGCCCCCGAAAGTATACCTGATTGTGTGAATGTGTTGTCCTTCGTCGCATCGATATGGTTCCATGATGCATCTCCTTCCCATAGCAGCGTTTGTGAATTCTCCATTGTCGCAGATTGAACAGTCATATCGAGAGAAGTGATTGCGCCTGAACTTGATGGGACATCGAGTTCAAACGGAGATAGGCTGACCTGACCCGGTCGGATATCGACAGTTACTGGCGTCCCTTCGGACACAGAATCAACGTTCTGCTCGCCATCAAGTACGGTAGCAGGAGCAGGTGGGACGAAGGTCGTGTAAGGCCCTATGACGAACAAAAAAAGCACGAGCAACGCAATACTACGCCCCTTGAGAGAGCCGGCCATAGCCTTGCCTGTTTTTCCAAGGACTTGAATGTGTCAGTCCAATCGACTCCTTGAACCAAGGGAGAGATTGAAAACAATGGCGCATTTGGCGAACCATGGTTCGACCAAGTCCTGCGGGTGACCTCGATGCTGTTGGCCTTGAAACGGCACTTCTAGAAACGTGGAAGAATGAGGGGACATTTCAGAAATCCATCGCCTCAAACAGGGAAGGCGCTCCGTTCATTTTCCTTGAAGGACCACCTACTGCAAACGGAAAACCTGGAATTCATCACGTTGTCGCACGCGCCTACAAGGATCTCGTATGCCGATGGAAGTCGATGGAAGGCTTCCTTGTTGAACGAAAAGGTGGTTGGGACACGCACGGATTGCCGGTGGAAATCGAGGTTCAGAAACGACTTGATTTGATGAGCAATGAAGCGATTGAGAACTTTGGAATGCAAGCGTTCAATGATGCTTGTCGAGAGAGCGTCTGGACCTATGAGAGCGCTTGGCGTGAGATGACAGAACGCATGGCATATTGGGTCGATCTTGACAATCCATACGTCACACTGCAAAACGATTATGTTGAATCATGCTGGTGGGCGTTGAAGCAAATGTTCGACAAGAATCTTCTCTATCGCGGGCACAAAGTATTACCATATTGCCCACAAACAGGAACCTCCTATTCGAGTCACGAAGTCGCACTTGGATACAAAGAAGTCGAGGAACCTTCCGTTTACGTCAAATTCAAGCTTGTTGATGATTCAGCATCTATCCTGGCGTGGACCACAACGCCTTGGACACTACCCGGAAACGTTGGCCTCGCAGTAGGCCCTGATGTCACCTACGCCCGCTGCCGTGTACGTGAAGAGCCCGAAGGTTGGCAGGGACGAGGTGGCGCTTCTACGGGAGAGGAATTGATTCTTGCCAAGGATTTGATGGGAGATGTTCTGCGTCATCACGTCGACATCATTGAAGAAATTCCTGGCTCATCGCTTGTAGGCAAGTCCTACGAACCGCTCTTCCCTGATGCTGTTCCACGTGGAGATTCGACCACAGCATGGACTGTTCTTTCCGCAGATTGGGTGACCACCACTGATGGAACAGGTGTGGTTCACACCGCCGTCATGTACGGTGAAGATGATTACAACCTAGGAATGGAGGTGGGCTTACCAGCGTACCACACCGTCAACATGGAAGGGAACTTTGTCAATGGAGTACATCCTCAACTCGATGGACGATACGTCAAGTCATGTGATGATACAGTCATGGAAATTCTGGTTGGTCAGAACGATTCAATCGGTTCTGGCCTGCTCTACCGAGAGAAGAGTTACCTCCACGATTACCCACATTGCTGGAGAACGGATCATCCACTTCTTTACTACGCAATGGATTCTTGGTTTGTTCGAATGACTGCAGTCAAAGAGCGACTCCTCGAGTTTAACGATGGCGTTGAATGGGCACCTGATTGGGTCGGTGAAGGTCGATTCGGTGAATGGTTACGCAACGTCAAGGATTGGGCCATTTCAAGAGAACGATACTGGGGGACGCCTCTTCCGGTATGGAGAGATGAGGATGGGAACATGAAATGTGTTGGCTCCATTTCTGAATTGCAAGCTGAGGTTGCAAAAGCCAATGCTGCTGGCATTGACAATCCTGAATGTCCTGATGATGTTGATTTGCATCGCCCTGTTGTCGACGCATTCACGCTTGTTTCTGATACTGGAAAGCCAATGCAACGTGAACCGTTTGTGATGGATTGTTGGTTCGATTCTGGATGCGCTCCGTTCGCACAGTGGCACCATCCGTTTGATGAAAACAAAACCTTCGATTCTTCATTCCCTGTCGATTACATCTGTGAAGGTGTTGACCAAACACGAGGATGGTTTTACACCCTACTCGCAGTATCAACAACCGTCTTTGATTCACCTGCATACAAGCGTTGCTTATCGCTAGGACTCATTCTTGATGCTGAAGGGAAAAAGATGTCCAAGTCGAGGGGTAACATCGTCGACCCTTGGGATCACTTCAATCGAGAAGGTGCCGATGCAACTCGTTGGTACATGGTCACAGCCGGTGCACCTTGGAATCCACTCAAGTTTGATTCAAATGGAGTTCGCGAAACCTATGCCAAGATGTTCCTTACGCTGTGGAACGTCTATCGTTTCCATGTCGATTATGCAGCATTGGACTCTTTTGATCCAAATGCATCTGAATCACCTGTTGAGCAACGCTCTCGCCTTGATCGATGGATTCTTTCAAAACTTCACAGCACGGCAAGGTCCTACCATGATGGATTCACGAACTGGAACTTCCACAAAGCATGTCGAGATCTTGAGGATTTCATCGTCAATGATTTGTCCAATTGGTACGTTCGAAGAAGCCGTCGACGTCTTTGGGATGAAGCAGAGTCTGGAGACAAACTTGCTTGTCAGCACACACTCCACGAAATCCTAGTCACGTTGTGTCGATTGATTGCTCCTGTTAGTCCTTTCATGGTCGATACGATTCATCGTAATTTAACCGGTGAAACCGTCCACACTGCAGCATGGCCAATGGGAACCCCGGGTTCAACTGAAGGTGCAACCGCAGATACGTGGAATGAAGACCTCGTAGCATCAACGGCTCAACTACCACCGCATGATTCAGCCCTTGAGCATGAGATGGAACTTGTACGAGAATTGGCTGAAACCGGACGACGAATTCGTATTGATGCACAACGACGGCAACGACTGCCGTGCGCTGAGGGATGGATTGTTGCAGGACCTGACTTACAACCTTATCACGACCTGTTGTGTGAAGAACTGAATGTCGAGAAGATTGCTGTAGAAACGGATCTCGACCGTTTCCAGAAGGTCGAACTAGGGGTTAATTTCCGTGCCCTTGCCCCCCGAGCAAAGGGTGACGTCAATGCAATTGCAAACGAAATCAAGAATCATACAAATCAGGAAGCACTGCTTGAAGAGATCCGCAATGGCTCATGCACCCTCATGGGTGTTCAAATCGTTGAATCCGATGTCGAGGTTCGCCGAGCCGAGCGCGAGGGTTATGCGGCGGCAACCATTACCGTCGGCGAAGGAGAACAAGCCTCGCACGTGAGCCTTGTTCTTGACATGCAAGATACACCTCACCTTTTATCGAAGGGGCTTGCTCGAGATATTACTCGGCGTATTCAATCGAAGCGAAAGGATATGAACCTCGAAATTGAAGCTATGATTGACGTTGAAGTTTGGGTGAAGGACGCTCCCGAACTGTTCGAAGAGGACCAATCGTGGATTGCAAAGGAAACGAGGTCGTCTGGTATTTCCTTTAGTGATGACCAACCGCCTGAGGATGGAGAAGCATTCGATGTTGATGGTGCACAAATCGCATATCGCGTCCATGCACGCTGAGGTCAAGATATGCGGGTGATTTCGCTCGTACCGAGCCTTACACTGACACTTGCAGAGCTAGGTCTAAACAAATCACAACTCATTGGTCGCACACCATGGTGCATTCATCCATCAGCATTTGTTGAGGAAGTCGAAGTTATTGGTGGAACGAAAACACCCAATCTCAACAAGATTTTGAACGCCAATCCAGATATCGTCATTCTTGATCGTGAAGAAAATCCACGCGAAGTTTACGAAGCACTTATCGAAGCGGGTATCGAGACATTTGTGAGTACTGTCGAAAGACCTGCTGATGTTCCTGACATGCTGATGCTTCTCGGTGAGCGATTGAATCTTGTATCGAAGGCTACAGAATTGGCGAACGCCATCCGACATGAGCTTACTCGCGGGACCCATCGCGACGGCCCACTCGTTCTTCCAATGATCTGGCACAAACCTTTGATGGCTGTCTCACCGAGCAAATACTCTGGCGCACTCCTTGAAGCCTGTGGGTTTCAAGTTCCTGATATCGAGCCTGAAGGGAATGGCTATCCTACCGTAACGCCGGAAGATATTGTTCAACACAACGTGGAAGGACTCCTCCTTTCCAGTGAACCTCACGAGTTTTCAAAACAAGAAGGTGAAGCGATTAGCGATGCTGTGGAAGCCATCGGAGGAGTTCGTCCTTGGACACGATGCATCGATGGGGAGGCACTTACATGGTTTGGCAGTCATACGCTCACCGGTCTTCGCACCTTCAATGCACTTTGCAAGGATTTGAAAACAGCCGACGATTAGGGTTACCATGCGCAGAGGACTTCTCGCCATATTGCTAGTATCCAGCATGGTTCTTGCAGGATGTTTTGGTGATGGGGAAACCATTGTTGAAAACGAAGAAATCACGTCTGCATGGACTGAATACATTCTCATTGATGAACAGACCCATGAAACGCCTCGAGAATTCATGACTGTGGACTTACGTACCAACGAAACAACCAACATGACTTGGGCTGTTTTTGATGAATCGAAGGGAGGAAATTGTTGTGAGCACTATATTGCAACGACAATTTCTGGTTCGATCATGAACATTGGAGGAGAATACCCCGTATGGTCCGTTGACCGAGGTCATGAATGGGACACATGGATTCCTGGTGTCACACCTGATTTGCAATGCAGAACCTTCATCCCGACAAACCCTGGTACTGAAGGTCTCGGAGAAGGAAGCATTGTTCAAGCAACAAACGGTGACATCATCTCAATGTCATGGTTCCCGTATGTAGGTGGAGACCTGAAATTGGACAAATTCTATGCCATTCTTTACGATGATTCGGAAATGGAGTGGAAGTGGTGCTACAACCGAATCACTGAACCGTTCTATGACCGAAGTTGGCAGGTAGAGGTTGTTGGCCCAATCAGTTCAAGCATTGGTGATGGTGAATGGGCCTCCCTAGTCATCTCAAACTTCTGGCATCAATCTCAAAACGCAGGTGGCCAAATCTCTGTTGATGGGTTGAATTATTATCCGATCCAATTCCCTGGCCGATCCTCTTCGCAACCGAGTATCGAAGTCGACTTGGATTTCACCAACTCATCGCTAGACTTCCATTGGGATGTCAATAAACCACACAAAGAGATGCGTGCCTTTGCTGTTCCAAGTGGAGGGCTCTTGTTCCCGCAATATTTCGATAACGGCAACGCTGCCTTCCTCGATACAACACTCTCATGGAATGAACTCGCAGTTCAATTCCCAAGTGAATATTGTCAGATTGACATGACAGGAACCATACACTGTGTTGCGAATTCAGGAACCACATTCACGCACTATACTTCAATCGATGGTGCAGTCACATGGGAAAATCACACCTATGACCTCGGGGCTTCAGCTTCGAGTATTGAAGAATGGGAGTTTCAGGCAAACGGAGAACACGATCTTTTCGTACTCAACGTCCGATATCAGTCGAGTGAAGGACCTGACGTTGACATTCTTTTCCACACCCGAGATTACAGCAAAGACCTCGCTCCAGACACAATGACATACATTGGACAGGGTGATCTTGACTCAACTTCTGGTGCTGGAAATGACATACGATTTGATTTCGCAAGTTTAGCAATTCTTCGTGACGGAGGTGTTGTTGTTGCCTACCATGATTCAACGCACGTCGACCCCTTGTTTGCTGTAGAACTCATCCTTCCAGATTACCAAGAATAACCTCAATTCAAGGGTTATCCTCAAAAGCCCTTGACATACGATTTGTTGTGATGGTGCTCACAAATCTACCCGGTATTGGCGAACGTTTGATGAAACGATTGGATGACCACTTTGGTGGACGCCGTGAATTACTCAAGACCTTAGAATCGGGAGATATCTCTCGAATCGCTGAGGTAGAAGGCATCTCTATCAAGCGAGCTCTTTCTCTTGCACGAGAATACAATGGTGCAGAAGCCACATTCCTTGCAACGCCTGAGGCTGAAAAATTGCATGGACAGTTGATCTCTTCAATGCAAACATTCGCATCGAACGCTGCGAGTTCCTCACGAATGCAAATGCTCATGCCACTTCATCAAATCGATGAACGGCGAGAGCGTTGTAAGCAAATGATGAGCTTCGCAACCGAGGCCCCAGAAGCCTTTGCGCATTTACGGACGCTGTTCAGAAATTTGAGCTACACACGCCGTCCAACGCAGCGATACGAACGTGTAATCGTAAGCCAACAAGAGCATCCAGAATGGAATCAATATGTCAGAATTTTAACACCGAGTAGCCAAGAATCATGGAAAGATTACACCGTTTTCAAGACCGTGACGTGGGTTGGTAAACACGGGCCAGAAGATGTACCTCCGGGATGGCTGGTCTTACCAGAAGCAGGTCGCTCTGATGTCATGGTTCCCGAGTATACCCTTGATTGGTTTACAAACAATCGAAAGGCATTGAAAGTAATTCTCGACTTAATGCAATGGAAAAACGAAGGAAAGAACGCCATCCATTCGACTCTCAACATCATCTTTGATGAGACCAAAGGACTTGACCAATTGACCACAGTGTTCGCCATGATGAGTGATTCGGGCGATGTTGAAACAATGGAAGAAATTCGAGATGGATTGTGGAACATGGCCAAGCGTCTCGAGGAAGATCTCAATCAACGCATCTCCTCTGGAATGGAAACTGCTTCCCTCGATCTGACAGGCTCAGATATGCTCGAGGCATTAGCCGATGCGGCAACATTTCAGAGAAAACTAACTTCTGCCACCGAAGATGTCATCACTGACATTCTTGAGCAAGGAAGAAATGTACTTTCACAGTATCTTGAGCCATGTGGTTTGCAGGCACCGTTTGATCTTTACGCGTCCAATTGGCCTGTGAAACTCAACCGAGGTGTTCTGGATAAAATCAACGATGAACTCGAACGACGAATCAACGACTGTCGAAACGATCATCTCCTCCGGCTGGCTACCAAACTTGCTGATTTGAAACCGCTATGTGAAACGGCAATCCAACGTCTCATTGAACATGACATGTGGTACAGTATCACAGCATGGGCTATGCACCACAATGCACAATTGCCTGAATTGGTGCATCACGGAATATGGTTTGAAGAGGGACGACATCTGTTCATCGATGGAGAGGTTCAGCCGGTCAATTATGGATTAGGGCTCGCAGCGCCCAAGGGTGACCGGCAACCGATTGCTTTGCTTACAGGAGCAAACAGCGGAGGTAAAACCACACTCCTCGAGTTGGTAGCGCATGTCACGATTCTTGCTCACATGGGACTACCAGTACCTGCTCAACATGCCTTTATCGGCCGTGTCGAAGCGTTGCATGTTCTTGCGAAATCGAGTGGAACTCAAAGCGCAGGGGCTCTCGAAACGACCTTGGTTGATTTGGCTCAAGTCGTCAGTAACACCCAACCAAAACTCATTCTTGCGGATGAACTTGAAGCAATTACTGAGCCTGGTGCAGGCGCCCGAATCATCGCAGGAATGCTGCGAGCAGCACAACAACAGGCCAACTCTAGTATGGTATTGGTGACACATCTTGCACCTGCCATTCTTGAGGCATACGGTAGCGATGACCTACGAATCGATGGTATTGAAGCAAAAGGTCTTGATGAGCACTTGGAACTCATTGTCGACAGAACACCGAAGAGAAACTGCTTGGCTCGTTCAACACCAGAATTGATCGTACGTCGTTTGGTTGAACGTTCCTCGGGTGATGCGAAGGATGTCTTTAGCGACATCCTCTCATTGTTCTAAAATCAACACTGACGCCCTGCTTCGCTCGAATAATCAAGCATTGGTGCTTGGAACAAAACATCGCATGGTCGCTCAATTGTCGGAAGCGTAAGTGTGCTTTGAGACCAATCGATTGTCACTCCACCTGAAGCACCAGGAGATGGTACGTAATCTTCCCCTGTTTGGGTCACAGTGAGAATAATTCCTTCCCCTTCTTGGAGCACGACGTCCATTGGCATGAATTCCATCAAAGCGTTGACCGATACAAACGGAGCAAGTACTTCTTGCCCATCTCTGCCGCCTGCATGGAAGCGGAGGTCCATGACTGCATGACCAAGATGCATTCCAGTCCCATCTGTCATCTCAATGAAAAGATGACCGCCGGTCAGCCCTGGTGTCGCATCGATGTGGAACGTAGGCATACCGATGATTCGTGTTTCTTCTTCGAATGGCCCGTAACTGAGTGTAACTGAACTCGTTGCAGATACTGTTGATCCTGTTGGACCGAGATCACTTCCAACCAAGACGATATTCTCGACATCCATTGGAGGATAGGTCTGCTCAAATCGCCATCCACCACGGTTGTCTTGCATTTCGACTCCAAGTGTTGGAGCACGTCCTTCTCCTTTCAGATACCAATCAAACCAGTAGAGCATTTCATCGGCCCAGTCCCAGCGTAGCGTGTAGGGATATGCTTCAGCACCACGTCCTGCACTTTGAGAAGAGTGACCTTCGACGCGGTCAGGATAATCGTGAGCCCACTGGCCTGCAAGTGTTTTGATTTCTATACCTGCATCTGCAACCTGTTGATGCACTGGGAATGACATGTGTGGGTCGACATTCCAATCTTGCATTCCTTGAATTAAGTAGACTGAACCGTTGTAATTCTGGAGAACTCGATCGAGGAATGATCGTTCCGTCCAATAAGTGTTACCAGCATAGTCTACCATGCCACCGCTTAAGTAGGCAGCGGGTCCATTTGCATAGCCTTGAATGTAACCTTCACAGAGTGTGTGACTGTCTTCTGAGTCACCATCGATACCGAAGGATCCATACACACCGTTGTGCATGATCATCCCGCGAGCTTCCATGCTACCATTGCGCCACATCAACTCATGGACTCCAATCAATCCAGACATTGGAACAATGGTTGCGAGATGAGGATTTCCAAACGTGGCCGCTTGCCATGGAGTCGATCCATCGTAGGATTTCCCGATAATACCAACATTTCCATTTGACCAAGATTGAGTTCCAAGCCAAGTGACTGCTGCATCGATTCCTCGCTGTTCATCAGTCCCCATCAGATCCATGCAATGGTTGGATTCACCTGTCCCAAAGACAGACACTTGAGCCACGCCGTATCCATGTGGCACATAATTTTCAATCAACATTCGACCCAACCGATTGGCTGGCGTTAGGGCATCAACGTCGCCGTCGCTGTAATATGGACCTATTTCTGCGATGACAGGTACTTGACAGTCCTCTGTCAAATTTTCCGCAGAGGTATAGTCGCATCCTTCGATGACAGGCAGCCAAAGGCCAAGGTGCACCTCTGCCCCTCCTGCTGCACCTGCTCCACCATCTGCGAGCGTGATGCTCGGCACAGGTACGAAAACCGATTGCACTGTCCCCACATCATACGTTCCGTTGGTGGTCACTCGGGAAAAGACGTCTGAATCGTCATATTGAAGTCCGGAGCGTTCCCATGGTTCAGGATAATCGTTCTCGCCGATCTCTTCTGAATTGTTTTGAAGATCTTCCCCAAAACAGCCCGAGAGCAAGGATGGGAGAAGGAAAATCAACAACAACGAGATACTTCGCATTGATTCACCCGTTTCAAATCCAACATATGACGCTTTTCGCCTTATGCTGATTCTCGGGATTCACGAGATTCAAGTTCTGCACGAACTTCATCCATATCCAAACCCTTGAGTTTGGTGATTAAATCACGTAAGGCGTCCTCGGGGAGGGCACCTGGTTGCATGAAGACACCGATTCCATCCTTGAAGGCTATCGTGGTCGGAATCGAACGAATTCCAAACGAGCCTGCAAGGGCTTGTTCAACTTCAGTGTCGACCTTGGCGAAGACAACATCAGTAAATTCTTCTGAAACTCGTTCGAAGACTGGTGCATACGCTCGACAAGGACCGCACCATTCGGCCCAAAAATCAATGATAACGAGGTCGTTTCCTTCAATGATATCAGAAAATGACGACTCGTGCATTTCTACTGTTGGCATAGGTCGTCCTACGGGTCACAGTATATGTGCCCATGCATTTGACCAAAGTTCTGCATCGACGGGTTGATGTGCTCTATGAACGAGGGGGGAACATGAGCAGACTGTTGACATTGGTCTCCGTTTTTCTTCTTCTAAGCGTACTCGTCATCCCGCAAGGGGTTTCTGAAGAGTCAACAAGTGACAATGCATCCGAACCTTCAATCATAATTTCAGAATTGCTACCCTCTCCAAATGGCATGAAAAACAACGAAACATGTTCCAATTGTTACAATGCCACGGATTGGAACGGGGATGGAGATTATGGGAAGTTTTCCGATCAATTCATCGAACTCCACAACCCTACCGATAGCCCAATCAACATTTCGAATTGGGTTTTGGACGATATTGCAGACGGTGGAAGTGCTCCTTGTCAATTGGCCAGAAACACGATCATTCAACCAGGAGGTTATGTTTCTGTCTTCATCAACGCTTCGCGAATAGAATTGGATTATTACGATGGTGATACCGTTAATCTCTATGACGATTCTGGAACACTTATCGATGCAATGTCGTATCCATCACGAGATGCGTGGTATGGAAATTCCTACATCACTCTTGAGAACGGTACCTTGTGGAAAGTGAAACCTCCAACTCCGGGTTACTCCGAAGACGAATCATTTGGCATGGCTCAAAACATGATAGGATGCTTTGGGATTAGCGATGGAGGCTTTGTTGAATCCATGCTGCTCAAAGGTCGTGTTGTGACCATGAATACCGAAGACGCAGTCATCAACGATGGCCATGTGTTGGTTCGTGATGGGAAAATAGACGCTGTTTGGTCAGGACAAAACATCCCACAAAACGTCGACCTCACAGGCGTACCAGTCGTTGAAACGAACGGTACAATTTACCCAGGATTGATCGACACACACAATCATATGCATTACAACCATATTCCTCTTTGGGATTTTGAAGTACACACTTCCGTGAAATCTGAAGAAGGTGGCTACTCAAACCGTAACCAGTGGAAGAACAATCCAAACTACAAACGCGACATCTCATGGATGAAGACATTTGTTCAGACATCCTCTATGTGGAACATGGCAGATCAACAAATGAAGTATGCCGAAGTTATGGCAGTTGCAGGTGGTGTCACTGCTGTCCAAGGGTCTCCATCCAGCAACACAGATGCATGGGACAGCATGCTCTCAAGAAACATCGAGTTGTACAATTTCGGAGGCGATGGAATCCATACTAAGGTTACTACCCTTGAATCCGACTACACCGGAAGCCATATCACATCTGGAAATGCCAGTGGAAGTCTCAACGCATGGTATCTTCATCTTTCTGAAGGTGTTGATGAATCCAGTCGTGCCGAATTTGACATCCTTGTTCAGAACAACCTTCTCGTTGGCGAATTGGTTGTTGTTCATGGAACGGCATTGACATCTACGGAATTCGAAATGATGGGTGCAGTTGGTGCTGATCTCGCATGGTCGCCACTATCCAACTTGCTGCTCTATGGTGACACGACAGATGTTGTCGCTGCAGACCAAGCTGGCGTCCGCATCTCACTTGCACCTGACTGGGGTCCAAGTGGTTCCAAGAATGTACTTCACGAACTGAAAGTTGCAGATCTTTGGAACAGCAACAATCTCGATTCTTACTTTTCAGATTACGATCTTGCTGCAATGGTTACGAAAAATCCTGCATTAGGGAACAACTGGGATGATTCAGTAGGAACCATCAATGCTGGATTGTACGCAGATTTGGTTGTAATCGATACCTTCCATCAAGACCCTTATCGAAACCTTATCGAGGCTATTGACGCTGACGTACGCCTCACAATCGTAAACGGCCAGCCTGTGTTCGGTGATGTTGACTTAATGTCCGAACTCAAAGGAAACGACTGGGAGTTGGTCGAGGGGCCAGGGTTCAACAAAGCGGTTGATGTGACCGACCGTTCAGTCACAGAAGGCACCCAATCATGGGCAAGTATACTTGCTGACATGGAGATGGCAATGGAACTCAATCCCGATGACATTGCTGCTACTTGGTCATCGAGTACAAGCAGTTATTCAAACATGCAAGGAAATGATCTCAACAACATCTTCACAACAGGAGATTCACGACATTTCGGCATCATCACAGGTTCTGCTCACGCAAATACACACATCAATTTGGATCAATTGGAGGACTACTACGAAATTCCAATGGAAAACGGCGACCGTACCGGAGTCAACGTCGTTCTTGAACCACAGGACAACACAGGTGGTTCGACTACCAACCCAACAGATGAAACTCCAACCAATACGACCGACCCTGAGGAGACCAACGATGATGACTCTGGAGACGAGTCTGGCAGAGATTCTGAGTGCCCGCCAAATTGTATTCTTGGCGAGGATGTCGAAGATGCTTCATCAGATGAGTCGTCCCTGTTTGGCGCAAAATCTCTTCTCGCTGGAATCGTGATTGTACTTCTGGTTGCGATTGGATTATTGACACGAAATGTCGAAGGTGACGATGAAAGCATGGATGCTGATCAAACAATAATTATCGAAAAGGAATGGCAGGAAGAGACCAAACAATTTGTTCCTGAACTGCCACCACTCGCTCCTCCGCCTTCTTCAGAAGAAGAGTGATTATTGCAAATCCCAAACGGGACCGTCTGCAGTGTCGGTGACGACGACTCCGAGTTCATTGAGTTGGTCACGAATTGCATCCGCTCGTCCCCAGTCCTTGTTTGACCGAGCATCACTTCGCTCGATGAGTAAAGCCTCGACTCGGTCAGCAATCTCTGCCTTTCGCGGGTCCTCTTCTGGTTCTGCGAGCATGACCTCGGGAGAAGGAAGAATACCAAGGATATCCCCTGCAGTTTCCTCAAGCCAACCTTTTGCATACGTTGCAATGGCTCTTTTGTCTTCCTCATCAGAACCGAGTGTCATCAAGTGTTGAAGTTGCTTTGTTGCAGCGAGTACTTTTGCTACAGCTTCACGGCTATTGAAATCATCATCCATTGCTTGAGCGAAGCCCTCAGCAAGTCGCTCGAGGAGACCAAGCGACTTCACCAATGGGTCTGCACTCGCAATATCGGGAGAAGGAAGTGTGTGTTGTCTGCCCTCTGTGGCCATCCTCAAAGCGGCTTCGTAAACTTGGAGAATACGGGCATGATTACGTTGAGCATCGTTGAGGAGTTGCTCATTCATATCAATCGGTGAACGGTAGTGGGCATTGACAAGGGCTAAACGAAGAACCAATGGGTCGACCTTCTGTATGATGTCCCGGATGGTCCAAAAATTCCCAAGTGATTTGCTCATCTTTTCTCCATCAATGTTGACAAAACCGTTGTGCAACCAATACCCTGCAAGGGGAGCATGTCCTGTATGACATTCACTCTGAAAAATTTCTGCTTCGTGGTGAGGGAAGCGCAAATCATGCCCTCCACCGTGTATGTCGAATGAAGTCCCAAAGTGATCAAGGCTCATTGCACTACATTCAATGTGCCAACCTGGGCGACCTTCCCCCCATGGCGATGGCCAAGTGGGTTCTCCTGGTTTGGCCTGTTTCCACAAGGCGAAATCCTTGTGATCACGCTTCCCACCCCCAGTTTTGTCAACACGACCACCAGCGCCTTGGCGTACAGCATCGATGGATTGACCAGTCAATTGGCCGTATTTCTCAGGAGCTGAATCAACATGAAAGTACACACCATCGTTTGCAACATATGCATGCCCTTTCTCGATTAAATCCTCAATGATGTGAATCATGGAGTCAACATATTCGGTACATCGGGGATAGTGGTCAGCCCGCAGGATGTTGAGGGCGTCCATATCTTCGTAGTACGTTGCAATGTTTCGGTCGACGATTTCTTTCCAATCCTCACCGGATTCTATTGAACGAATTATGATCTTATCATCGATGTCTGTGAAATTTTGCACATAATCCACATCATACCCGGATGCTTCAAGCCAGCGATGAACCAAATCAAAGGCGATGTAACAACGTGCGTGACCAAGATGGCAATGGTCGTAAACTGTTACACCGCAGACGTACATCGAGACTCTTCCAGGAGATTGTGTTGAAAACTCAACCTTTTCTCGTCTACGGGTATCGTGCACTCGTAATGGCATGTGAACGAACACTGGGTGTGCCCACCCCCACTTGAAGGTTGATACGTAACAAGGGGCAGCGCATGTTGAGACCGATGATTCAATTCAGTTCCGACAAGGGTATTGATGTTCTTGGTCGTTCAATCACAGATCGTACCTTGATTCGAACTTCGTGGATTTTACCCCTCGTCAGCGTTTTGCTTGCAACAGTCATCCACTACTTCTCAGGAAACTACAGGGATATACCCTTCTTTATTTCCGAAACGGATCATCCAGGAATTGAGGATCATGTCTTCTCAATCGGCCTTTTTTGCTCATCAATGATTCAACTTGTGGTTTCCATTCGCCTGTATGTGTTGTTCAAGCCAATCGCATCGCCTAAATTGCATCATATCGCATTGGCGTGTGGAATCGCTACTTCAACACACCTCTCTGTGTTGGCGTTTGTCACAATGGATCAAAATATCGAGGTCCACGTTTACACTGCATTCATTGTATTCCATGGTGGCTTTGCCTGGGCCTTTGCCACCCATTTCTCGCTTCCAAAGTCCAATTCAAGAGGGAGGACTGTTCGGATTTATTCTCTCCTCGTTGCGCTTGTATCCCTACTCGTAATGACATTCACAATTCGAGATGGTATTCAATCGGGAGAACAGGAACTTGGCGTTGATGCATCAAATGTTGGATTGGATTATCTCCAACCTTGGGTCGTCTATGCAGCACCGGCTGAATATTTCCTCTTCTTTGGCCTCATCGCATGTTTGGCTTCATTTTCATGGGATATCCAGCATCACGCCGGCGAGATTGAGAACACGACGATCGAGAGTTGAAAGAGCGACTTCATTTGGATTGGTTCCTTTTTCTGACGACCCCTTCCATACCTTAACAATCAACGTTCGGTGAGACAGTTTGTGTTGAATCGTTCCGAGAAAGTTCAATCCCTCTGTGTCCAATTTGACATCGTAAACCGGACCCCATAAACCTGCAAAAAGACCAGAATCGGGTCGTTGAATCAATTCAGGCCTTCCTTGAGCATCGAGTCGGACAACGCAATCCATTGAAACGTCTTTTTTGACAAGTTTTCTTGGAAGAGGGAGTTCGTGTGCTCGTTCAATCCCAAGACATGATTCTTGAATTGGACATTCAGCACAGTTTGGTTTCTTGGGTCGACAAACCAATGCTCCGAGTTCCATCATGGCTTGATTCCAGTCGCCTGGGAATTCGACTGCGAGTTGATCATCTGCAAAGATTTGAACCTCTTTTGCAGACGGATTTTCTTGATTGGTTTGACGAGCCATTACTCTGCGTATGTTCCCATCAACACATGCCACGGGTCGTGAGAATGCTATGGAAGAGACTGCTGCTGCTGTGTAAGGACCAACACCTGGAAGTTTCAGCAATTCATCATACGTATTTGGTAATATTCCACCATAGTGTTCCATCACTTCAATCGATAGATTATGAAGTCGACGTGCTCTTGAATAATATCCCGCTCCTTGCCATAGAAACAGTACTTCGTCAACATTGGATTCTGCCATCGATTGAATGGTTGGAAATCGATTCAAGAGTTTTTGATGGTATGCGATTCCTCGTTCCATTTGGGTCTGTTGCAACAGAATTTCCGAAAGAAGGATTGACCACGGAGATGGATGTATTCTCCAAGGGAGAGGCCGTTGTATACGGCGATACCAAGAAAGCAAGGCTCCTTGATTCATCATAACTCAACCGTTAACTCAAGCGGCCTTTGCTTCTTCGATTTTCGCATCGTTGGCTTTAATCTGTTCCCAAACCAATTCAGCTATATCTTTGACATCCATTTCAGCATCGATTGCCGACAATCCATCCGTAACCATGGTCGAACAGAACGGACAACCCACTGCTACAGTATCCGCACCCGTTGAAGCAAGTTCTTTCGCTCGGATGATGTTGACACGGTCACTGCCCTCAGGAACGTGTTCTTCCATCCACATTTGGGCGCCTCCAGCACCACAACAGAACGAACCACGGCCGTGTCGCTCGGTTTCAACATCGACTCCACCGATTGCATCACGAGGAGCGTCGTATTCTTCACCGATTCGGCCAAGATAGCATGGATCGTGATATGTTACGGATCCGTCATGTTTCGGCTGAGGAAGTTTACCTTCATTCTGAAGATGTGAAATCAACTGAGAATGGTGCATGACCTCAATGTCCTCTCCTCCGTAGTCGTTGTACTCTTTTCCGAGGGTATGGAAGCAATGTGGGCATGATGCAACTACCTTCTTTACGCCGAGTTCATTGAACGTCTCCAGATTTGTTTCGGCCAACATCTGAAACAGATATTCGTTTCCTGCTCGTCGAGCCGCATCACCGCTGCAACCTTCTTGCATGCCCAAGATACCAACGTCAAGACCTGCTTCTTTCATGATGGAAATCGTGTCACGAGCCACCTTCTTGTTCCGTTCATCAAAGGAGGCCGCACAGCCTGCGAAATAGATGTATTCAGCTGGTTCTGCAACTTTAACGTCGAGATCTGCAGCCCAATCGCCACGTTCGTGAGATGGAAGCCCATACGGGTTGGAATCCGATTCGAGATTTTCGATGGTTGCCATCAAAGGCATGATTGTGTCCTCTACTGCATCATCAAACTCCATTCGCTCCATCATGAGATGTCGACGTGCATCCGTCAATTTCGGAACATGTTCAATGTTGACTGGACACACATCAACACAAGCATGACAGGTTGTGCAGGCCCAAATTGATTCTTCACCGAATCGTGCAATAATGTCCTCTTCTGGAGTTTCACCAGCAAACAATTGTGATGCGTGTTCATTCGCATAATTTCGCACATCATGAACGATTTGCATTGGGTTGAGTGCTTTGCCACTTGCGTATGCAGGACAAACGTCTTGGCAGCGTGCACAGGATGTGCAAGCCCATCCGTCGATGAGACTTCTCCATGTGAGTTGCGTGTAATTCGCAGCACCAAAGGATTCGAGGTCGAGTTCTTCGAGAGACACAGCAGAACCGCTTTCGTCAGTTGCAAGTGGGCGCATCTTTGCCATCGGTTCTGTATCAAAGAATGCTACATTCGGCAGGGCCATGACCAAGTGCATGTGCTTCGATAACGGAATCAGGAAGAGGAAGGTACAGATTGCAACCATGTGAGCCCAATACGCAACATTGATTGTGGTCTGAGATGGTGCAAACGACTCAGCTACCCAAGCACCAATCATTTCCCATGTTGGATCAGGGTTCTCACCCGCCTCGACGATGTAAGAAGTTGTACAAATCGTCATGATGAGCAGAAGAATGACATTTCCTTCAAGTTGGGACTTGCCCTTCAGTTTTTCAGGAGTGAACAACACACGTCGATTCAACGCTAAGAAACAACCAATCAATGCACTGGTATATCCGAGTTCAACCATTCCATTCCAGATACCATTCAAGGCCTCTGGCAGAATGTGTTCACTAAATCGGTTTGCTGTTGCAAGATCGAACATGTCCGAAGAGAGCATCAGGAATCCCCAGAACATGAGAACGTGCATTGTCCCCGCAACTTTATCCTCCAGTACTTTTCGTTGACCTAACCAAACGGTGAGGGTTTCCTTCATTCGCTTACCCCATGAGTCAAAACGCTTGTCTGGAGCACCCAAAAGGACCAAACGCGTTGCTTTTTGAACCTGATAAGCAAAGAACGCAATTGAGAATCCACCCAACACCAATAGCAGATAGTAACCTTTGATTCCCGCGTAAGTCACCTCAAGCGGATGTTCCATCATGATTCAACCCAAGCACATCCAAACCTTCAAACCAACGATGAAACAAACACCAATCCTAATGGTTGAGATAGGTGTGGAACAACCATGGTGAAGGCCAGTGCTCCAGGCAAATGCATCCTCTTCGGAGAACATGCAGTTGTGTACGGCCAGCCTGCATTGGCTTGTAGCATCAGTCAACGGATGAGTATCGAACTCGAACGAGAGGATACTTTCGATTCATGGCGCATAGATGGAAGGACCTTCAACGGCAAAAAACACCCCCACATCAAGTACATTCGAGATCATCTCCCACCTCATGATGAACAACCGCTTCACATACGGATCAGGGGTACAATCCCAAAGGCATCCGGACTTGGATCATCGGCAGCGCTTTCAGTCGCCCTATGCGGAGCACTTCAACAGATTCGAGATGAACCACAAAACCTGCAGCAAGCAAGCGAATTGTCTCATCAAGCAGAAGCCCAAGCCCAAGGAGGCCGAGCAAGTCCAATGGATACTGCGACAAGTGCGTACGGAGGATTTGTTGTTCTTTCAGACTCGATCGAGGAAGATTTGGATTTCATTGAAACTCGGAGCATGGAAGTGAACGGAGAACGGCAAGAATGGCACCTCCACACCTTTGAGGCTACCATCCCGGAAGGTACTGCCCTTGTCATTGGAAATACTGGCGTGCATGGATCGACTTCAGCCATGGTACTTCAGGTTGCAGAATTGATTCAAAACGAGCCAACAAGAAAAGTCGAACTCGAGACCATTGGAGCAATTGCTCGAAGGGGGATCCAAGCGTTGCGTAATGGTGACATGAAGGCGGTCGGTCAAGCCATGAGTGAGAATCACATCGTATTGCGTTCGCTTGGTGTTTCATCACCAGACCTTGAGCGCTTGATTCGTGCCGCAGCACCATCGAGTCTCGGCGTCAAAATGACAGGGGCGGGCGGCGGTGGTTGTATGATTGCCTTGACGGAAAACCCAGAGGAGACTGTTGGTGCTATCGAAATGCAAGGCGGACGGGCATTTATCACTGCATTTAACGAGCCAGGTTTGCAAATTGAGCATTTAACCTGAGACCCTATACTGAAAGGTTCGCCATCTGATGGTTGGCCTCGCCTTTATATATGCGGGTTGGAAGCCGCAACTCATGACCACCGATGAAGAGCGTTTGACAGTTGTCAACGTAGTAGCAAGTACCCGTGTAGCCGAAGAACTTGACCTCCCCGACATTGCAATTCAACTCAACTGCGAGTATGAACCAGAGCAATTCCCTGGTGTCGTTTATCGTGTTACAGACCCTAAACTTGCTATCCTCATGTTCCGATCTGGCCGTGCTGTTTGTACCGGTGGAAAAGACGAAGATAACATTCACACCGGAATCGACCGGATGATCAAGGACCTTCGGGCAGCAGGAATCACAACGTGGGACCTCAAGGACGTTGAAATTGAAGTACAAAACATGGTTGCAACCTATGCACTTCATTACCCTGAAGACTACGACGGAAACGACAAGTTCACCGGTGCTCCACTCGCTGGAGAACCTCGTAAGTTGAACCTCAACAACCTCACCTTCCACCTCCCATTTGACAAGGTTGAATACGAGCCTGAGCAGTTCCCAGGTCTCATTTATCGTCTTGATTATCCGAAGGTTGTTTGCCTGATTTTCGGTAGCGGAAAAATGGTCATCACCGGTGCACGACACAAGGACGAGATCTTGGAAGCTGTTGAAATCATCAAGGACGAACTTGCTGATCTCCTCTGAAACCTTCGACGCATCTTTCATGTGCAAGAAGGTCAAAGCCTAACCATGGGCGGAGCGCTCAAGTCACGCACTTTGACCCTGCTCGTGCTGGGTCTCTTGGTTGGATTCAGCCAAAGTCCGCTCATCATTCAACAACCAGGCCTAGAAGATAGCCAAGAAATACAACGCACTGGGTCGGACCCAGGCGTAACTGATCTTCCTTCATGGAGGGTCGGCGACAAATGGATCTATTCCGGTACGTTTGACCCTTCAATTTTGATTACCAACACAGGCGTAGCTGCTAGCGTTGGGGAAATACGCGGCGATTCGACGGCAGAAGTTACCGACATTCTCGAACTGCAGTTTGATAATCGAACGGAATGGGTCTACAAACTGCGCATGACGGCAGACTTTGACAAAAGTGGAGTCGAACTCGAAGGATTCACAGGCAACGCAGAGATTCAATTTACCCAGACTGAATACCTTCGAGTAAGCGATTTTGCAACGGTGAAAAACGACCTTGACCTCTACATCAAATTCATACCATATGGCATTGGTTCACTTACACAAATCCTCGGCGATATCACGATCACCAACGAATACAGTCCTGCGACAGAGGCTTACGACTTCCCATTACGAAATGGAGAACGATGGACTTCTTTGACCACTTCATCCTCAACGTGGTCGGGTCAAAGTGATTACATCACTCCGTTCCCACCTCCAGAAACTGATACCAACACAACAACGTGGGAAGTGACAAAGGTCGGTGAGCCGAGGAATTCAATCGGCGCAGGGGTTGCTTACAGCGGGTGCGATGCATCGTACGAACTGAGTTCTTGGAACTCTGATGGGGTCTCTACCGGGTACAGATGGTATTGTCCAGCTGTGAACAACTATGCTTGGCGTCATTCAGAAGAAGATGTAGGCCTCACCATCGATTTCCGTCTCAAGCAATATATGCCCGTTGGAGCGATAGGGGTTGAAAGCAACAGTGACCCTGGAACACGACCAAACTGTGTTGAAGTCGCACCCGAACGGGCTCTTACTGCATTGGATTCACCGATGGAGGTATGGGTTCACTTGGACCCATCATGCTACGGCAACCTCGATGGAGTTGGTGTTGAAGTTGCATACGATGGAACCTCAACAACCGTTTACACGAGTTCAAACGGTTCAGTGAATACGACAATCGATTCAGGGAATGGCATTGATTATTCTTCAACCAACACAGACTGGGCAAGTCATGGCATCATGGCAAAATCTGGAAATTATGTTGGTGCTTCAACGATAACACTGGACGAATTCCTTGTTGGACTCGATCTCATTGCAGATGAGGCGCGAGCCGTAGTTATCCGAAATCGAAGTGGCGAAGTCAGCACCGTAAGTTCACTCTCAGGCTACAACGTTCTGCCTGGTGATGAATTGACAATCGAAGTTGCAGTCGTCAACAAAGGTATCACATCATCCACCCCAACCCAACTTCGAATCTATCATCCAGACGGTTCTATCTTCGACCTTGGACTTCCATCTCTTGCGACCTATGAGTCTCACAAAGTAGACTTCACATGGACAGTCCCAGCAGATGCAGACATTGGAATGATTCCGATTCTCTGGGAATCAGACCCATTGCAAGTAAACACTGCGGATGCAAATTCCGACAATGACCTCGGAGAAATTGAATTATTCATTGGCCGTTTACCCACTGCAGTATTGGAACCCATTGAAATCTACACCAATGTTGAGACTCTCATCAACGCATCAGGAAGTTTTGATGAGGACGGAGGCAATGTCTCATGTTTATTCAATATCCCATGGTACGATGGAACACGTACTGCTGCTTGGACTCGAGTCGAATCACTCGATTGTATGCTGAACTGGATATGGACCAACGATGGCGATTATCCAATTGAAGTCACCATTACAGACGAGGAACAAGATCAAGTCCAAGGCATTCTTGATGTTGTTATCCTTAACAGAGCACCAAACATCGAAGTTGTGAGTGCTCGAACAGAAGTCAAAGTCGAACATCCAGTAACACTGTACGCCTATGCAAACGATACGGATTCTGAAGATTCCTTCCCCGGCGTCGTCGATGTGTACTGGCCAAACGCAATTTGTGATGAAGGATATTACACTCGGATATGCACCACAACTGCACCGACTGAGGGTTGGCATACCTTCCAAGCGGTGGGTGTGGATGATGATAGTGCAATGACGATGGCAAGCATAGATATTCGTTTTACCAACATTGACCCGCACGGGTTATCGGTTACAATGACAAACGATAGCGGACCACTCCCTCTTGATGTCCAACAAACATGGCATGTACAAGAAGATCAAATCGTCAACTTACGCGGACAAGCGCTCGACTCGGTTGACGATTTGGATGGACTCACTCATCGATGGTGGCCAGACGATGCCCAACCCAACCTCATCAAGACCTTCGACGGGCGTATTTCAGAATTCGAAATGATGTGGGAAACCTCTGGATTGCATCGCATGCGTCTTGAAGTGAGCGATTCCGAAGGGGCGAGTAGTGGCACCTACGAGCGATGGGTCAGTGTAGCAAATGTGCCTCCTGTAGTCCAGCCACTCGAAGGTGTTCTTCCTCTGGCAGAGGGTGAAGAAGTTCGCTTGGTTGGGAATGCTACTGACACGCCTTCAGACTATGATTCACTTGTACGATGTTGGGATATCGACCCCGGTCTTGACTCAAACGACATTGGTGGTGCAGATGATGACTGTGATATCATTGGAGATGAATTGATTTGGCATTGGAATACAAGTGGAACCCATACGGTCATCTATCACGTCACTGATGATGATGGTGTTCGTGTCAGCCAAATTCTTTCCATTGATGTTCTCAATATCCCACCAATTGTTCGAACGAAAGAGATCTCGTGTTTAGCACTGGAAACTTGCATACTGGATGCAACTGGTACCATCGATTCTCTCAACGATCTTGATCAAATTACTGTCGTTTGGGATCTTGATACATCGGTGGATAGCAATGGAGACGGTATCAAAGACAACGATGCTGATGAAGTTGGGAAGCGTATTGAACACACATTCACCAAACAAGGTTCCTATACAATCCGAGTTATGGCATGGGACGAAAACCCTGAACGACCAGGAACGCGTGTAATCAATGTCGAAATTGGAGCACCAGAACGAACTCTTGTTGAGGATCTTGGTGCAGCGCTTGCAGGAGACGAGGCGAATCCGATTGCTCAACTCTCCCTACTCGCCTTTGTTTTGGTTTTGCTTGCAATGATGACTCGACGAAGACGTTCGGGTCGACATCAGCGGGCAATTGAACGACTCGACCGTCAACAAAATGCCATTTTCAGCGATGAGGAAGTTGGACTCATGCCTCATGAGATTTCTGCTCGAAGGAATCGACCTCAAGATCCCCCTGTCGAACGCGCCTTTGACTCTGCAATTACAGTTAAGCCCGTTTCAACTGCTACGCCGCTACCAGACTCTGGATTACCCGATGGATGGACGATGGAGCAATGGGAGCATTATGGCCAACAGTGGCTTGACTCGCAGGTTGACAATTCCTAAGTACGAGAAAGTCAACATGCGCACATGGCGACCCGATTCCCTGCACTTCTTGTTCTGTTTCTGCTTGCGAGTTCTTCGTTTGTGCATGCTATTCATCAGGAATCAACAGAACTTGATGAATCAGAAAGAGTTCAAGCAACCGCAAAATCCGGAAGTTCTACCGACGTGCCCGATTGGAGAATCGGAGATAAGTGGACCTATGAAACCCGATTCGACGTTGCACAACTCCTCGCACAAGCAAATGTGTCTGCATCCCTAAACACGCTCACTGGAGACACTGTTTACGAAATTGAGGACATCTTCTTCATCAATGTCGACGGAATTCAGACCTTGGCATACAAAATGAAACTCGATGGCGAATTCTCATCCGGAAACAGTGGAGCTACGCTTGAAGGTGTGAGCGGGAGATTAACCATTGACTACACTGGAGAGGACATTGTGCGGGTTCGTGACCTTGCTGTCATCAATTCAGAGTTTGAACTGGACGTCGATTTTGCTCCGTTCAATCTTGGGTTCTTGTCCCAAAAACTTGCAACGATCTCCTTTGACACTTATTATGACCCTCCAAAAGAGAAGTACGACTTCCCAATGAGAACCGGCGACCAGTGGTACATGCCATTCATGTCAGGAACCAGCGTAAGCGGAACATCTGATTATTTTGACCCGAGTTCATTTGATACCAACGGGGCAGAAAACACATCATGGCAAGTTACCAAAGACGGCATACCCACCGAAGATGGCCTCAATATCAAATACGAAGGTTGTGACGATTCTTACAAAGTCAATGAATGGAATGCGACCGGTGTAAGTGCTGGATTCAACTGGTATTGCCCAGCAGTACGATTCAATTCATGGATTCGAATTTCGAACGCCGCTGGATTTACCATTGACTGGCTGTTGAAAGATTACGAGCCTGTCGATTCCTTTGGTGTTGACAAGAGAAAGACTCCTGGTTCACGAAACGTTGAGATCGATGTTGATACACAATTCATCGCAACACTTCCAGATACCATTTCAAAGATTTACGCAACCTATTCCGTTGCACCTAATGGTGTTCCTGAAGTAAACAAGAATCTGCAATTACGCTACGAAATGACAGGCACACTCATCAACCCAATCACAAACAGCAGTGGTCAAATCGAAGAATCAATCAATGTGTCCAATGTTACAGACAATACTGTGGCAAGCGATGATTACAGCAGCAATGGCGTCATTGTTTGGGACCCTGTCCAGGAAATCATCGGAGTCGCTACAGTCGTGATTGACCTTTCAGTGGTCGGAATTGATCTTGTTGCACAAGAAGATTCGATTATTGTAACACGAACTCGAGATGGTGAAGTATCAACTCTTTCCAAGTCAATTGGATACAATGCATTACCTGGCGATCTACTCACATTTTCCCTCCCTGCTCAGAACCGTGGTGTGTTCACCTCGCCTTCCACTGAGATGGAAGTCATAGTACCTAGCGGTGAATCAATTCGTCAAGCAGTCCCGTCCATCGCTGCATACAGTGAACAACGAATTACTGTTGATTGGATTGTTCCAGAGGGTGCCACAATCGGAGATCAATCCTTGACCTTCACGGTCGATCCTGATGAACTGATTACTGGAGATGCAAATCGAAGCAACAATCAAGCCATGGTTAACGTATTTATTGGCCGAGCACCAAATGCATCGATTGCTATCGATACAGGTAATTACACATTCGAACCTGTGTTCATTGATGCACGCTCATCATTTGACCCGGACGGTGGAGATGTTGAATGCAGATTTGAGGTTGAATCTCGGCCTGGCCTTATCGATGTCATCACAACTCCAGATTGTTACTTTTCGTGGAATTGGTCTGACGATGGAGATTGGCTACTCACAACCACAGTAACCGATGATGAACTGGATTCAACAGTTCTTGTCAACAATGTAACAATCCTCAACCAAGCACCTTTCATCAACCTTAGCCACCCGAATGAAGTCGCTGTTGAATCTTCGATCACAATTGATGCAAGTGAGAGTGGAGACATTGATACCATCTCTCCATCCGGTCAGTATGTATCCATTACTTGGCCAGATTTGATTTGTGACGAGGGCCTGTTTGGGCCAACTTGTACGTTCACACCTATGCAAGAAGGGACGATTCCTATTCGAGCGATTGCTACAGATGACGACGGTGCTGAAACGGAAGTTATCTCGTCTGTACAAGTACTCAATGTCGCTCCAACGATCGGAGACATTGAAGTTTGGATTGCAGGCGTCAATACGCCGTTTGATGCAAACGGTACGTGGGTTCTGCAAGAAGACCAAACCGTCATTCTTCGGGCACAAGGCGATGATACGACCAATGATAGAGATGGGTTGATCATTGACTGGAATCTCAGCGACGTCATCGATAACCTCACAGTATCCACCGATGGGGCACCATCCGATGTTGCAACATCATGGCCAACATCTGGAGAACACATCATTTCGGTTCGAGCAGTTGACGATAACGGGGCATCATCATCGACATCACTGGCCAAGGTGACCATAGAAAACGTCCCACCGACAATCACAGCAGAAGACAACTTCCTCAATGCAATTAATCGAATCAATGGATTGCCAACGTTCGAAGATGAGAAGGTTGTTTTTGACGTTGTAGTTAGCGACACTGCATCCGACCTCGAAACACTAGAAATCTGTTGGGATGTTGATGGAACAGTTGATGCCGACCTCGATGGGACAATGAACAACGACTGTGATGTTGTTGGAACGCACTTTGAGTATACATGGGAATCAAGCAACCCGCAATTCCGTACCGTTACTGCTTGGGTCATGGATGATGATGGAGCTAGTGCATCCCTATCTGCAGTCGTAAAAGTTCAGAATGTTCCGCCCGAAGCAAGCATCTCATATTCCAATGGATCCCTTGATAATCTCATCGAAGGTGACACACTTAACCTCACTTCGATGGGAACCTACGATTCAGATTCTGACATCCTCAACATGCTTTATGTTTGGAAGTTTGAATGGAGAGATGCACAAGATCTCGGGGAATCTGGCCCTACAATTTCAATTACTGACCTTCCCGTAGGGACATGGGACATCAATCTTACAGTTACCGATGATGATCTGTTTACCCATACAACAACACTGACAATTATTGTTGCAGAACAACCACCTGAAGGATTCCTTGAGGAATTCAGTGATGCTCTAGGCATCTCTCCTGCTATGTCAATAATTACCTTAATCCTCATTGGATTGGTAATCGTTCTAGCCTCCTTCTTGCTCATTACACGTCGGTCTGCACCTGAATTGCTGGAAACAGAATCCAATAAGGCGTGGGACGCAACACCATTACCGAGTTACTCCGACTCTGAAATGCCTGCTTATGAGCAACCAATGGCGCAACAGCCTACTCCAGTTGCAGCAATCCAACCTGTCGTCGAACAGGCCATTGTTAATCAGGGACCACCTTTGCCTGCAACAGGGTTGCCTACTGGCTGGACTATGGAGCAATGGGCGTATTATGGTGAACAATATCTTGCTGCAAATCAAGCACCTACCCCTGCCCCACAACCGACACCTTCAATGACTACACCAACTGCTCCGAACACGAATCTCTCCAGCCTACTGGATGATTTGGACTTGTGATGGCATGGGGAATTTGTGGCACTTCTTTGGACTTCCAGACCCTGACGCTGGCGTTGCTCAACGACAACCACAAGCAACGACGAGGCCTTCCGCCCCAACGCTCACCAATGAGCCTGTTGGAGTGCCTGAAATCGTTGTAAAAGAGGCTGTTTTAGCGAATTCTGATTCAATTCATATCGAAGATTGGAATGGCCCGGTTACACCTGATGGAGAACCGTTTCATGACCTTTCAAGTCACCGGATTACCAAGTCATTGCGTCCAACACGGGCGTTACGCTATGTCAAACCAGATGAAAAACATCGAATCCACACTAGAGGCATTGCTCAGCGCGTGATTCAAGGCGATACGGTCATCGTTGATCTGCGAACACTTGTGCACATGGAATCTCATCAACAAGCATGCCGAAGGGAACTCCGAGTCATGTGTGAACAAACTGGGGTCGCTGTATTTGCCCTTGATGCTGAAGACAAATTACTCATGATTCCTGGTGCAGATGTAGTGGTTGATATCGAAAAACATGAACTCGGACTTACACGGATTCTGAATGTGAGCTGAGGTAGACATATGCAGAACAGAGAACGATTTGTAGGTTCATATCTTGAACTGTTCACTTCATCGATGTTTTTCTTCATTGCTCTTGCATTCCTTCTCGCCTGGTTGACATTTTTCTCCCCCTATGAATTGTTTGAGGATGATGAACGATTGTCATTGATGAATTATGTCCTCATCACACTCTTCGCGTTGGGTCCGGTCATGGGGATTTTGGCAGGCATAGGATTCGATACATTTCCTCTTGTATACAACATACCATCGTTCGAAAAAACCACAATGCGTCATTTCCTACAGTTGAATGGATTGGGGCAAGTGTTCATCCACATTGGAATCTACTCAGGAAAATGGTCCCTCTTCATTGAGTTGTCAGGAATAGGAATCATTCTGATGAGTTTGGCCCTTCTAACCTTGACCGCCTCCGCAATCGAAATTGTCAAACAAAAAAACAGTGCAGGAGAAGTTGGAATATTTTCCTATGCGCCAGGTCTTGTACTCGTCTTCTGTGCATTGTTCATTTGTGGAGCATGGTTTATGCGTGAAGTCACTGGCATGATCGAATTTGGTATAGCCTTCATCGTTGCCGTCTTTTGCAACATGATGATTACAACAACGCTACTTTCTCACTTTAATCGACGACTGGGTTGGAATGCAACAAATCCAGCAACGTTGCCGATTCGCTTTTTGATTCTGATTACCCTAGGAATCGGTTATGTGATCGTAAGTTTCCTTAGAGTGCGTGAGGTTGTTTCAGAAGATTTGATTGACATCTGGTTTGCTGTTCTATTACTCAATGTCTTCTTCATGTTGAATCCACTCAAAATACTCAGATTCTCGACGGGTACATTTGCAAAGCCGCACTCAACCTTCATTCTCATTGGATACCTTCTTTTGCCTCTCCTCGCTGTTGTATCCATTGCTCCAATATGGACAGGACATGAAGGACTAGCGAATATTCAACCCACACATTGGTTGTTAATTACGTACCCATGTTTCTTTATCATCTCAGGTTTTGCGATCTATCTCCATGAGGACCACCTCCATTACTCCCCCTCTACTCGGGTAACGCATTGGCACCTTGTGATACTCTTCTTGGGATCTGGTGCACTCATGACTTGGACGTTATTCGATGGCTCGATCTTGCTTGAAGAAAATTACGCACCTGTCTTGGCTTGGGTGGCTACACAGAGTTTGGCTTCCATCTTACTGGCGGTCCTTTTCATCAAACACACAATCTTCCCAGTCGACAACTGGCACCGTATGCCAATGTTCTATGACCGACTCATCGAAAACAACGATTGAAGATCTGTCAACAGGTTCAAGGAAGCTTGTGTGAATCCAAGCACTGTATATTCTGAACCCTCGATAAGTTTGGCATGTTGACCCATTACTCCCGCCAAATCGTAACCTCCAGCTTTTCCAAGCCATGAATTGGATTCAATCAGTTCAACAAGCACATCATCTGAAAAATCATCAATCTCAACAATGGCGCGCTCAACACTTGATTGCCATCCATTTGAGGCATGCACCATCGTTGCGGACCAGACTTTGTGTCGACGGCCCCGTAATCGAAGAAGCATCGATGTCGCTTGTTCCTTTGATTCTGGTTTACCAAGGGCCTGGAGTTCATCATCGGGATCTTCAACAAGCGTATCTGCAACGATATGGACGTCAAATGATGCATCGAATTGCACTGCAGCGGCTTTACGAGAAGCAACCGTTAGGACCTGCTGAGAAAGAACATCGGCAGGTATAGTTTCATCAACATCGTTAAGAGGGCGCTGCTCGATATGTGGAAATAGACCCCTAAGGATTGCTCCGCGACGCTCCGAGGCTGATGCAAGTAGGATGCGCATACAACCCCGTAGTGTTGAAACCTCATCAGATTTTTCAATCAAATTGGGGGTGAATTTCAAGTGTTGAATGGTCTTCCTCAAAGCGGGGCGAAGTTATGGACATCATGGAAAGAATTCCAACTCACGTAGAAGGACTTGACGAAAATATGCAAGGCGGTATACCAAAAGGTCACATCTGTATCGTTGCAGGTGCGTCGGGTGCAATGAAATCCAGTGTGACATTCTCAATGCTTTACAACGCCGTTCTTTACGGTGAAACCAGTGGAATTTACGTTACGCTCGAACAAGGAAAGGACTCTCTTCGTGCGCACATGTCCAACATGGGTATGAACGTCGATGATGCTCGCGTCCGCAATCGAATTGCAATTATTGACTTGTCCGATTTGCGAGTTCAACTCGATGAACAAGGCATGACGAATCGGGTCGATTGGATGGGACAACTAATCAAACAACTTACGAATTACAGGAAGTCCATTGGGTTTGAATTGCTGGTCTTTGACTCACTTGGTGCGTTCTTTACCCTAACAAAGATGGAAAACCCAAGAGATGAAATCTTCAGACTCTTCGAGGCGGTACGACGTCTTGAATTGACATCGTTCTTCATCTGTGAAATGACAGGTGAGAACCATCGCCAGTTTGGAGAATACGGGGTCGAAGATTACCTTTCAGATGGGGTCATTCATTTGGTCATGGATCGTAAAGAAGACGACGTTCAACGAAAGTTGGGCATCATCAAAATGCGACACACCCGGCACGCATTGGGGTACAAACCCTTCAATTGGAAACAGGAAGAGCAACGATTTACAGTTCTTTGATTACTCAACTGTAACCGATTTCGCTAGATTTCTTGGACGATCGACATCGTTTCCAAGATCGAGAGCAGCCTGATACGCAATCAATTGGGTTGGTAAGACACTTAGAAGGGGAGTCAACATTGGAATTGTTGAGGGAATTGGAATGCTAACGTCACCAATCTCTGCTATCGGGTCACCTTCTTCATGAATGAGAATAATTCTGGCTCCACGCGCCTTACATTCATGTATCGCATTCAATGTTCGATCTTGAACACCATCGTTCGGTGCAATAACCACGACAGGATAATCTTCTTCAATCAATGCAATAGGACCGTGCTTCATTTCACCTGCTGGATATGCAAGACAAGGTATGTATGCAATTTCCATGAGTTTGAGAGCTCCCTCGGATGCCACGGGAGAAGAAATACCTCGACCTAAAAACAGGACACTTTTTGCTTGAGTTACCAAGTCGACTGCATCCTGAATAGGCCCTGGATTGGAAAGATAGGTTCGGATTTTTTCCGGGAGTTTTCGCATCTCTTTACCAATCAATTTCCCCTTTGTTTTCGAGAGATGGCGACTTCGACCGAGTTGTAGAGAAAACAATGCCAATGCTCCAACCATATTTGTGAACGCTTTGGTCGAAGCGACCGACTGCTCTGGTCCAGAATGAATGTATACACCTTTCCCACACTGACGAGCGATAGTGGAACCTACTACGTTTACAATACCATATACATCAGCCCCCTTGCGTTGAATCTCCTTCACAGCAGACAATGTATCTGCGGTCTCTCCAGATTGAGAAATCGCAAGATGGAGCGCCTTAGGATTAATCACAGGATCATTTGCGTTGAATTCACTTGCCACATGTGACACTGCTGGAATTCGAGCCCATTCTTCGATGAGAATCTGACCAATTTGGGCGGCGTGAAGAGCTGTTCCACAACCGATCAATCGAACATGTGGCAGCTGTGCCAGTGCTTGTGGCCGGATTTGGAGTCCTCCAAGCAAAGCAGATCCTTCTCCATGACGTAATCGACCTGAAAGACAATGCTGAAGCGATTGAGATTGCTCATGTATCTCTTTAAGCATGTAATGCGGATAATCACCAAGTTCACTTTCACCCCATTCTTCTTCAAGTCTCAGGATGCTCGATTTGACCTTTTTACCATCCGTTTCCATCACTTGAAAATCATTGGAAGTAAGCTTAGCAATTTGACCATCCTCCAACGTTACCAATTGATCCGTATGCTCTCGAATTGCGTGAGGGTCGCTTGAGATGAACATTTCATTCTTGCCTCGCCCAATGATGAGGGGGGAACCATTTCGAGCACACAAGACAAAATCGTGTTCCAAGAACAGTACACAAAGGCCCCAAGTTCCCCGAGTCATCGAAAGTACGTTTTGAAGAGCTTCGAGTGGTTCTTTGCCTTGATTCAATTCGATTGAAATAAAATGAGAAAACACCTCAGAATCCGTTTCAGAATTCAATTCAATCCCTAATTTGGTCAATCTTTTGCGAAGAATATCCGAATTCTGAAGAATACCATTGTGGACAATGGCGACCTTTCCATCATTGCTGAGATGCGGGTGGGCGTTTTCCTTGGTTACACCCCCATGTGTCGCCCAACGAGTGTGTGCGATGCCCATCGATCCTTTGAAATTCGGCAAAGAGGATGCCATGTCTGAAATTTTACCTATGTCTTTGTAGGATTGCAATTGACCGTTCTTTACGACAATTCCGCTCGAGTCGTAGCCACGATATTCAAGCCGCAATAAACCTTTGACAAGCAGAGAAGAAGCGTTTCTATTCCCTACGTAGCCAAATATTCCACACATATTTACACCTCAAAGACTGAACTGCTCCGAACAGATAGGGCATGTGACTTGAGCACGTGTGATATCAGTAACTGGGAAGTTTGCTTGGCATGACGGACACGTCGCTTGACGCCGTAGTGGAGGAAGTTCACCTAATGGGGGAAGAGCAACCGGATCGAGTTCAGGGAGAGGGGGTGCAAGTTCTGCCTCAGGCAGATTAAGAATTGGCGTTGGAGTAGGTAACGGTGGAAGCCCTTTTGAAACGATTTCTGCAATCTCTCGCTTTTGCTTTCGCTTCATGCGTCGATTGAGTCGGGCATTTCCTTCCCCAGCACTGGTTTTCGCCTCCAATTCTTCTGCCAGAGTAGGTCCTTCATCTTCAAGTTCGAGCGGGACACTAATCGGTACCGATGCTACCAGTTCTTCCTCTACTTCATCTTCTTGAACCTGAATAAGAATCGCAACTTCATCTTCCTCATCGTCATCAACTTCGAATGATTCTTCTTTCCTTCGACTTGATCGGAGACTTACAACGACAAGAACAAAAATGAGGAATAATACAGAAACGATACCGAGGAAAATCCTTGTTTTCATCTCATCTGACCCCGGCAAGGGTTCGAGGAATTGATCGAGGAAGGATTTCGGTTCTGGTTTCTCTTGACCTGAATCCATGAGGAATTTCTGCATTGAGAAACGACCTGTTGGTGAGACAGTGAACATGATCCCATCTTGGGCGTTCATGCTGTAGCCGAGTAAACTCTTCTTTTCAGATACGATGTTTGCAAGACCAACAATCGGAGTTTCGCCATCGACCTTCAAAATCCCGTATCGAGCAACTTCGCCACGAACCGTGATCTCATTGTACAACACTTCAATGAAATCATCACGTTGATTGAACAGAAGTGTTGTTGCGCCAGGAGCGCTCGTTCGTTGCACGCTCTCAGACCAATCACCTTCAGTCACAAGAACGGCGATGTTGGTATCAACCGCAGTCCCTTCAACCCATGCCGCAAAGAAGTAATCATTTCCGCCGCTTGAAAGTACGCCAAGTTGTGCTGATTGCGCTTCATCGCCAATTGAAGTTTGATAACTCCATTGCGATTCATCCAAATCTCCTCTAGAATACATGAGGCCAGTTCGTTCTATACCCGATACGTCATCACGTATCTCTTGGTAGAGGACGTGCAATGTACCATCAAGAAGAAGTGTTGATAGTTGATCTCCATCATCAGGGTGGATATCAATCACTGGAATGTGCGTACGCATTGTAGACCAGTTTTGTCCAACATCAGGCGACTCGGAGTAAATACTGAAAATCGATGTCAAATCGGACCATGAGCCACCTGTTGAAATATTCCTAAAGTAACCGGAGAGAACAACGGTCTCATCTTCTTGAGCAAGATCGAGACCCCAGTATTCTCCTTCTGAAATCTTCAACCCCGTAAGATGGTGATGAATCGGTAACATTTGCCCAGTCACAGAGATTGAAGTCATTGCAACATCATTCAGGAAATATCCTTGCTGAGATTGAGTCCTACTGGTCCAAGCCGCATGGACCAATCCATCGTTGCGGACAAGGACATCTAGTTCGCCTCCCCAATTTTGATCGATGAGAGTATCGGTTTGGAGACGCAAATCCTTCGTCAGGGAGCGTACGTGAAGTTCTCCGTCAATGGTCGTAAAAATCAGGCTGGATGACTCAATACCTGCAAATCCGATAGGATATTCATTATCCGCAAGAGAAAGCGTGGCAGAACCTTGCCCAGAAGATACATCGCTGACAGCCACTGCAAACGTATGCTGGCTATATTCGCTTTCAACACCGTCACCGGTTAATGTTGCTCGGTAGTGAACCGCTCCGATGTTGCTGTTGCTGTGCGTAAATTTAGCTGACTGGAATCCTGATTCAACGGTTGCCCCTGGGATGAAACTGATTTGTTTATCTCCAATGAGTTGCCAACCCGAGGTTCCGGGAATTTGATACTCAAGTACCATATCGAGCGAAACTGCATTCGACTGTCCAAGATTGTCAACTCGAATACTGATTGTATAATCCTCGTCAACGAGTGGAACATTGGGCACTGTTGTTACCGAACCAGGAAGATATCTCAAGACTGGTTGGTTCGGCCGTTCGAGGATTTCGAATGGGAAGGTGAGAATGTTGTCCTCTGGTTCTGGATCTCCTTGTGCACCGTTTGGATCGAGTTCGATTTTTACGTCGTGCAATCCTGCAACACTAGCCTGCCAGAACAGGGTCACACCTACAGATTCTCCTTTTTCAAGAGAGGGTATGACACCCTGAGAAGGGTATGTTTCAGATTCTTCACCCGGAGCAGTTAGACGGACGTAAATATCTGTGGCATCCTTATCCCCAGCATTGTAAACATCAAAATTCACCTCGAGGAGACTACCTGCATAAGCAGATTCTGCAGGTAATTTTTGATCGAAAACTTCGACATCGCCTTGGAATCTAAAAGAGGGGGCTGGTGGGATGTTGTCAATCGTATAACTTCTTGAAATTGTTTGGGTTTCAAACCCAGATTGATTTACCATACGAACGAAGAATTCACGATATCCGTCATCGGCTTCGGTGGTATCCCAATCGAAGGACCATGTATCAGGTCCATCCTCGCCTACTCCGTCATGTTCTGTGAGGAATACTCCTGTTTGCCATTCACCATCGTCAATTTTGTATTCAATCCGATCATGCTCAACGCCTTCAACTTCCCCAGTAACCTCAACCGTTCCAGAAAGGAGAGTTCTAGAAAGTGGGCTGACTAAGCTTATTTCTGTTCTCGATATTTTGAATGTCCGAACTGCTGGGTTTGATTGATTTCCATCTGCGTCACTCGCTATTGCATACAAGGCCAGGTGTTTGTCATTGGTTATCTTATCGGGGTCATCATCTTCATACAACACCCAGGAGTCTTTCAACTCCAAGTCATAGAACCAATAGTCAGATGAACCGTTGACTTCAGTCCAATCCATTCGCATTTCAGGAGGCCTGTCGTGCTTACCGTCTCTGTTCTTATCGACAAATGGGAAATGTTGTTCAAGGTAAATCTCTACTTTGTCGTAGGCGACTTCAGTTGTGTTGACATCACCTGAAATTCGAGTGAACGTATCGGCCATAACCCATGTTCCATTGACTGGGAAACTTACGTTCACATCGCTCGTACTTGCTCGAAGACCGTTGTCACAAATAGCTCCCTCAATGAATGCAATTGCGCATGAGGCATCGATGATTCCGTAACCAAACGTCGCATTCCAACGAGAAATTGATTCGTCAGCAGGATCACCTCTTGGTTCCGAGGATGTTCGAAGAATGTCCCTCACTTCATCGGGGGTTAGGTTCGGATCGGCTTCCAGCATCAAAGCAACGACACCTGAAGCGATTGGAGTCGCCATGCTTGTACCCGATTTGGAATCATATCCTGTGTCTGCCAAGTTAACACCTGCCCCAGGAATCGGCAACGAAGTTGCATATGTTGCGGAGATGATGTTCGACCCATAGGACGTAATATCAGGTTTCTCCTCGTCAAAGTCATCATCGTCATTGTCCGATGGGCGAGGCCCGTAATTCGAGAAATCGGACAAAATATCATCACCTCGAATCACTGTATTATTATCATCGACCGACCCGATTGTAATTGCACCATCTGCGCTTCCAGGAGACGGAACACGGTTCGTTCCATCGTTTCCAATGGCAACAATACACACAATTCCAGCGTTGGAGGCTTGGTTCACTAAATTGGCTTCTGCTGACGTACCGTTGTCACCCTGGTCACCCGGGAACAATGGCCCACCGCCAACGGAACCGTAGGACATCGAAGCAATCTGAATTCCTCTGAATGTTGAATTCACGCCCCAATCCGTGTCAACGTTGTTGATCATCCATTGCAAGCCTCGGAGACTGAATTGAGAGTTTGTGCCTCCACCATCTGTGAGAACTTTGATGTCGATTAACCCCGCTCCAGGGGCAGTCCCCATGTGCAATCGTGAGGCATCCCCTGTACCAAGGGCAGAGCCAGCGACGTGAGTGCCGTGTCCATTCCCATCATCAGGGTCAGTGTTGCCCGATTCATCAGGTGTTTGGGCGGTCGCATCGTACCCAGCGATCCATTTTTGATCCGAATATGAAGTTGGATCTTCATCCGGAGCATCGTCGACATCGTCGAAATCATTGAGGGAGCGGTGTTCATTATCAACACCCGTATCAAGAACTGCAATGATGACTCCTGAACCGGTGTATCCTTGTTCGTGTGCAGTGTTTGAGTAATCGTCCGATGGACGAGCGAGGGCTGCACGAGAGGCCACGTCGTTGTTCGGAACCATGACATTCTGCATCTCGACAACAACGACGCCGTCCAGATGATAGATATCCATCAAAGCTGAGACTGGAACTTTATCGACTGCAACGGCATCAATGCTTGGAATGACCTCAAAGAAGGCTCCCTCCTTGGTTCCAATCCAGCCGTGTTCATCAAGTATCGATACCAGTTCTTCGGTTTCGTGATCTGTTGGGAACCATGCATAATCAACAACAATCGCTACAGTTTTACGACCATCAGGCCCAATAATCGCTGTTGGTGATATTGAGTCAAGACCTCCTAATATTCTCTGAAGGCGGTCATCCATTCCATTCCAATCGAGGTCGGGGCCGAATGATTGCCACCAACCGTAGTCCATGTTGGCAACTCTTCCTTCACGGTCAAACAAACGCAGAGGGCGATCGCAAAGATCATCTCCACAAACGAGAGGAGGAAGGTCTTCGACAAGAATTGGAGCGGAGTGCGTTGGTTCTTGAGCATCTGGAACGTAAGAAAATGCTTGAGTTTGTGAAGCCAACGGCAATAAAAGCATGAGCAAAACCAAGAACATCGCCTGCCTTGGATTGGAGAATGATGGTCTTCCTTGCATAATCGCCATACCTTACGACGAATCGATATATTTTGATGCTATCGCTCCAACGTTCATTGAATTCAATGGTTAACCGTGTTTTGGCCACGACAAATGTTTTGGTTCTTTCGAACATTGAATTTGAGGTCCTGTCTTGCGTTCAACCATCCCTAGAGGTGCAAGACAGAGGGGGCATTCACCAACTTCTGCGATGTGTTCCATCCAAGCAATCCGTGTTTCCGCCTCATCACCTGCGTTCAGTAGCTTTCTGAACGGTTCCCGCAAGTTCTTGGGCATCTCTAGTCCAAGTTCAGTCCAAGGGTCATCAAGCGAAGACAGATCAACCATAGATGCCTTCATTTGTTCAAACCCTGCTCTCGAATTTCCGAATCCCTTTGGACCACCATCGACAACTCCCATGGGATATGGACCTCCTTTTGCAACGAGTGGAAGAAGAGCATATGCAAGAACAAATCCACCAATGTGGGCCATGTGAGCAACCGTTGAATAGCCACCCAATCCAACTGCATTGAAAGCGCGAATTAACTCAAAACCAAAGTAAAAGAGAGCGATAATGGTAACCGGCCAAGGACGAATAAGGATCAACGGAAATGGAATTTCGTCTTTCGGCCATCCGGAAAGATATGCTCCTAGAAGACCATATGCTGCACCAGATGCGCCCCAAGAAGGCGTGTCTGAACCACTGTTGAAGAGAACCCAAGCGATAGAACCACCAAGAAGTCCTGCAACATATATTGCAGTAAACCGCTTTGTACCGAGGCGTTGTTCGAGAGGAATTCCTACCATTGCAATGACCAAAACATTACCAAGAACGTGAGTCACGTCGTTCATACTATGAAGGAACCCTGCCGTGAACAACGTTGGAAGATGGCCTGCAGAGTCAAGACGATTCGGTATCAACCAAAAATCAAACCAAACGAATCGCAGTTCCAGTCCATAGGAAACCAGAACGACAAAAGAATATTGGACGATGTAGCCCAAAAGCAATCCAACTGAGATTCCGAGTGCAATGGGTGTTTGGTTACGGAATGAATAGGCGATGGGCGCTACTACAGCAATGAACCAGAGGACGAGAATTACCCATTCAGAGGCACCAAATGTTGTGAGATACAACTGCCCCATGTTCCTCCCACTCTTCGGTCAACTATGGGTCTTGTCCTGACGTAGGATTCATTCATGTGAGAGTTTTGGGTGGTTCATGAGCGAAGTGCTCTTGTCACTCAACGACGTAACCGTGCGTCGCGGTTCTTCTGTAGTGTTGAAGGACCTTCATCTTCAATTGGAAGAGGGGCAAATCGTCCTTCTCAGCGACAAGAATGGTGCCGGAAAATCAACCATCATCGAAACGGCTGCAGGACTGTTACCGCTTGAAACAGGAGAAGTTTCACATCACAGCAACCTCCTCATCGATTCCAATGGAAGGTCGAAACGACCTGAAAGAGCATTTGGTTTGACCTTGCAGTCGGACGGCTGTATAGGCAGTCAGCGAGTTGAGGAACATATCCATAATGCTCTCGACATTAGTGGTGGACGGATCGAAATTGACCCATGGCTCAAGCGATACAATCTAGCGCACCGTAAGCACGACCTAGTCGCTCATCTTTCTGGAGGTCAGCGACGTAAAGTAGCGATGCTTGCCGGCATACTGCCCGGTTTTGTTGGCTCTCAACCACGTATCTTGTTGTTGGATGAACCTGCTGCTGGTTTGGACAAAGCATCGCGTGCAATGTTGCTGGAAGATCTCCACAAGTTACAGCAGCGAGGTAATGCAATTCTACTTGCAAGCCATCATGCTGATTTCAATACATGCGCGACGCATATGTTCCACGAAAACAAACTTGTTGCCAATGAATCTGCAGAAAAGGCAACAACTCACCATGAGGATATCAAAACCTTGCAAGCCAAAGGAAATGTTTCGTTCAGAACAAGTTTCACGCTCAATCAACGAACGCTTTCAACCGTTGCCAACAATGGCATTGCGGGCCTTTTGACACTCGGAATTCTTTTGGCTCTTGTCGATTCATCCGCTGTTGATTCATCCGTCATTCAAGCCTCTGGACTGTTTCTTAGTGCCGCTTTCGCCGCAGGCCTCGTTGGAGATTCTATGATTTCGATGTTGCACGAGCAGAAAGCGTTGGATTGGTGGAAGGCTCATCGACAGGGCATCCCCAACTCCTATGTTCATGCTCTTGTTATTGGGTCTGGGTTGACAGCATTGACACAATTAGGTTTTGATAGTGAACTTTCGATAGAATTGATACTCATTGGAGGTCTGCTTACCTCTGCAACAATGGCCATCGTTCGTGCCATGGAGTTGGCAACCTCAAGGCTTGCAAGACCTCGGGCTGCTTTCATTCGAATCCTGACACCCATACTGATTCTCCCCTTCGCTCTTCTTGTCCAATGGATTACCGATTCGAACCTGTTGTGAATGCAATTGTTGAAAACAAGAGGCAAGGTGGGGAACTCATGGGCAATCGATTAGCAGAATCGATACTTCTGCTCGGGTTTGTGGGTATTGGAACCACGCTCATGCTTGCATTGCTGAAGGCACCTAGTGTCTCCATCAACGCATTTGAATCACCTGATGCGCAACGAATATTCTATTGGCACGTCCCGGCGGCTTGGGCTGCATTTATTGCTTTTGGAATCCTTTTTGTTGGTTCGGCATTGTGGTTTTTCAAGCGTTCAAACCTTGGTTGGAGAATGCATGTTGCAGGTGCAGAAGCTGGCCTCGCCACTGGCTTGATGACCATCTGGAGCGGGATGGTTTGGGGATCTGCTGAATGGGGAGTTCCTTGGGATTGGACGGATGTTCGATTGAACACCTTTGGATTGCTCACCTTCCTTGCCCTCTTCTTAGTCCTCGGACGGCAATCTCAACCCGATGGAGTAGAGACAAGAGATACCTTTTCCACGTTTGGTCTGTTTGGTTTTGTTCTTGTTCCAGTCACATATGTCGCAACCCGGCTTTGGCAAATACGCCATCCTGGTCCTGTCGTCGGAGGAGGAGATAGTGGCAGTTTAAACGGCGAGATGGCTGTTATCCTCCTCATTGGAGCAATCTCATTTACCGTTTTTATCATCGGCCATGTCCTCATGAGCATGAGAATCACATCTCTTGAGCAACGTCTAGAAAGTCTTCAAGAAGCATTGGATAAGGTGTGAACAATGGCGGAAGGTATGACGTATCTTGCAGTGGCTTACCTCGGTATGCTCATTGCCATTGGAATATGGACGTGGACAGTGTTCTCAAGAAGCAACGACCTACAACAACGAATCGAAGCGGTTGAAGGCAAAATTAAGGACTCTAAACCGAACAGTATAGTGATTACGAGCCCGGCAAGTGAAGAACAGGAATGATTCCAATGGATCGAGGACTGGGGGGCGAATTTTGTCTGGTATGTGGCAGTGAACCACCACTCTTCACGGACAAAATGTGTGAAGCTTGCACTCGAAAGCGAACTAAGTTGGCAAACGTGCCAGAAAATACAAATTTCACACAATGTGCTCGTTGTGGCCTCATCGACATTCAAGGACGATGGGTCAACATTCCAGAAGATACACTGTGGGATGAATTGATTCAACGAAATGTAGCATTCCATGAACGGGCGGAAGAGATTGGCCTTGGTTTTGAGCCACAAATCGTTTCCGATCGACATACGCTACTTCACATGCAGATGGAAGGAGTTGTCGATGATCTTCTGTACACAGAAGAACACACAATGCGTGCTCGACGTTCGAACGGCGTTTGTCTGACCTGTACCCGACGTGCTGGAAATTACTTTGAGGCAACGGTTCAACTTCGCTCAACCGGACGACGACTAGAAGAAGTTGAATTGAATAAATTGCGAGGAAGCCTCGATGATGTTATTGAAAATCTAAGCGATGATCCAATGTTTTTCATCACGAATGAAGGCCCTGTTACAGGCGGATATGATGTCATCATGGGGTCAAAGGGATTAGCACGAGCATGGGGTCGGCATTTAACGGAAACATGGGGTGGTCAAGTTACTGAAACCAACTCCACCGTTGGTCGTAAGGACGGTGTAGATGTCACTCGTTTGACGCTTTTGTACAGAAAACCTGGTTATGATTTGGGAGATGTTGTTAAGTGGCGAGGTGAATTATGGAGGCCAAGTTCTTGGAGCAAGGATGGAGCTATTATGGAACGAATTACGCGTCAGGAACGCACTGGTGCGACTTGGAGAGATCTCGAAGGCGCAACCGTCCTTTCTCAAATGAAAGATCACCTGGTCGTCGATATCTTGAATCGCGACGATTCGGCTGCGGAGTTCCTCGACCCTTCCACATGGCAGATGACTTCAGTTCGGTTACCATGGGATTTTGATGGTGGCTCTCAACTTCGTCTCGCTCGACTTGATGGTGAGTTCCTTGCCCTCCATGATATGGCCCTCGACCACTTGGATTGATAGGAGCCCATATGAAGGGCTAACTTTACATCGGACTATGGCCGATGAAACCTTGGATATCGATGCCCTGTGCCAACAATTGGATTCAGAAGGCATGATTGGCTTCGTCGAATCCTTTGTTTCAGACATCGAGAAAGGCTTCTCTGTTGTCAATGAAGAACATCTCCCATGGCTACATGATGTTAAGGAGACGCAATGGAAAGGCGCGCTTTGTTTCGGAATGGGAGGTTCTGCAGCTGGTGGTGATTTTCTAGCAAGACTCTCCGATTCATCCGGTTCAAAACCCGTGATTGTTCACAGAGGATACCAACTACCATCATGGTGGACTCCGGATTGGCTCATCATCGCAACCTCCCACAGTGGCAATACTGAGGAGACTCTGGCTGCCACAGAATCTGCTCTCAAACAAGGCGCAACTGCTGTTGTCATTGCATCCGGCGGCATCCTTGCTGGATTGTGTGAATTGTATGAGACATGCCACCTCATCCCATCTGTTGGAGGTCAGCCACCCCGCACTGCGTTTGGCCATCTTTTCTCCCGCCAACTTGCCCTCGTCGAACATCTTGGATTCCTTTCGTCCCAACCTGAAGATGAGCGAGAAGCGATGCTTGTTCGCCTTGAATATGCTTCTCAATCCAACGATTTCCGTAAATCATCTGGTATACCCTTACTGGAACTGGCGATGGCATTGAAGGATCATCCAATCTCATTGCTCGGACCTACTGAATTGCAACCCGCCCTCATTCGCTTCAAGAACCAGGTCAACGAAAACTCTGGCCGATTTGCACGAATCGGTATTGTTCCTGAAATGAATCACAATGAAATCGTAGCATGGGGCGGTGTTTCAGATGATGCAGATCCTGCGAGAGAAGACCAAGCGACCTTGTTCCTTACATGGGATGGTATGCAAAAGCGAGTAAGCAAACGTATCGATTGGATGATTGAACATACCCCTACAAACTATGCCTGGAGAATTCATGGCGAAGGTAGTTCATTGCTTGAAGTCCTTTTGCATCATTGCATCGTTATGGATTGGCTGACGATTGCACTTGCATTGGTGCATGGAAAAGAACCATCTGCAATTCGTCCCATTCAAGCATTAAAGGCATACCTTACCGACGCTGCTTCAGTATAAGTCCCCTAAAATATTCCTTGGGTCAGGATAACGGAGGAGAGCATCTTCTCGGTTTTTTGGAGATACAACTCCTTGCAAATCTGGTCCTGAAGGCTCTTCAAACGACAATTGAATATGCACGTGTGGTGGCCAACCACCGTTTTCATGCTCCTCCCCCATGCATGCAATTTGTTCACCTTTTTTGATACGAGCACCAGCTTCGAGAGACGTCAGTGATTCTCGTGAAAGGTGTCCATGAAGTACCCACAGTGTTTTGTCAACGCCATCAATCGTTACTGTGTGTTGGGTGATGATGGTAGGCCCATATGAACCGTCTTCATCGTTATCGGCAAAACTGTGGATTGTCCCATCTTCGAATGCATAGATTGGAGTTTGCGCCGGACCACCGATGTCAAGGCCGACGTGGATGGTTCGTTCTCCACCAAACAAGGCTTGTGTGTACATCCCTTTTCGATCTTCATCGTATCGGCCAACAGTATATTCAAAATGCTGATTCCAATTGCTCTGAGGTTTTTGGAGATTCAACACCCAATACGTCTCCGGTAACTGGACGATGGGGTGAAACTGATTTTGGTCAGTACCCGCTAGGTCCGAACAACCCCACATGATGTGGAGAAGAGATTCACCTCTAAGAGTTCATGCATGAACTTGATGTGGTGCATGAACGAGCAAGGTTGTATGTGGGAGGTGGTCTTGGTGGTTCTTCTTCCAACAATTGCCCCAGGTCTCGCCTTGTTGAGAATCCTTGATGCTTCAGCAGATACGTTTCGAAAAGCATTGCTTTGTTTTCCAATTGGCCTTCTTGCTCTGTATGGCATCTCTGGGTTGTTATTCATATCACAATGGTGGAGCGTGACGAATCTATCGGTTCTCATCCTCTTAGTGAATGCCTTCTCCATTGCATTCTTATTTCGGAAAGTCCATGTTGAACGAACCACCTATACGCAATGGCAAAAAATGGAAGCCGCAATTCATGGCATTGTTTTGAGTGAGACTGAACCTGAAATTGAGCAGGAAGTTGCTGCGCAACAATGGTTCCAAGCCAACCGAAATCCGGTTCTGCAAATAGCTGCTGGATGTTTTTGTTTGCTCACACTTGTTCCAATCCTGATGTTTGACCGACCCTTCGGGGTTGATTGGATTGGGTTTAGTACGTTGGCGAGCAATGTTGGCCATACGGGAAGTTTTGAAGTTCAATCACCAAACTCCGGAATCTGGACCTATCCTCCTGCGCTCCCTACGGTGTTAGCTTGGGTAACCCAACTGACAGGAACACCAATTGAGCATGGGATTCTTGTCCTCGGCCACCTCTCATTGTTTGCGATTTTATTGGGAATATGGGGCAGTATGGATCGCTTGGGTGCAGGTGGGTCAAGCGTTCTTGCAATGGGCTCATCGTTTGCGTTGTTTGCAAAGGTGTTTGATTCAGGATATCCTACCGTAGCGAGCCAACTGGGCTTGATTGCAGGCCTATTGATTGTACTCCGACCGATCCAGCAATCCCTGCGTTACCACATTCTTGCATTTGTTTTCCTCTCAATTTGTGCAGTCCTGATTCACCCCACGGGTGCGATTTACCTCGCAGCACTTCTTCTCGCATCAATCCTGAATCGTGAACGCCTTTCAGATGATGAAAAGGCTCAACGGAAACCTATTTTTCTAACATCAATCATCATCATCAGTTCGATGTTTGTGATTGCTCTGATCTTTTTTGCTCCTCGCATGCTGAGTGAACCCGTTTTCGCTGAATATGGATGGCAGGGAGGAAAACCCATGCTCATGTACAACGGTCCACTCATTTTCTTTGCAGGTTTTTCTGTTTACATCGGTCGAAAGAGCCAAGAAATTCGTTTGCTTTCAACATGGTTTATGACATTGTGGTTGCTTTCATTTGTTCATCTTATAGAGGGGCTTGCAAACATTCAGGTCTTGAGCCTCCTTTCATACACCCTCTACTCCATGGCCCTGCACGCATACCATGTACCACTAGCCATCATTGTTGGTCTGCTTGCTAGCCGATCAACCTCATTCACAACTGTTGATGAGAACAGTTCTTGGTTTGGTTTAGAGATGGATCCTTTCATTCGCCCAATTTACTCAACTGTATTTCTTGTCGCTCTCATGCTCGGTGCAATCATGAGTGTAGGCCTACTCGTAAACCTATCAAATCACGATGAACTTCATGCTGTAACCCAAGGCGACATGGAGTTAAGAGAATACCTTGAAACCAATCCTCCTGACAAATTCGTATACACAGAAAACATCCATTGGGGTCATAGTTATGCATTTGAACCTGGGATCAGAACAAGTAGCATACCTACTCTTGGATTGTTGACGTTGGAAGAGAACATCCAATCCGAGGCCACTACGGCTTTACGAATCGATGATGTACAAACACTACGCCAACTCGATATTGGATATGCAATCTCAAGTCCGATTGGTACTGTCGCTTTGATTCTTGGACCGTCTCCTTATTGGAGCATGGAGCAATCGTTCCAAGGCGCACGATATTGGAAACTGTGGGATGAACCGTCTCCTTCACGGGTGTTCTCCAACGCAGCCCTAGATTCAACGGAATGTGGAGAGAAAAAAGGATGCGTCCTAGAACTCGACCCTTGGAGAAATCATCGCTTTTATGACCCACTCGACCGTGGGGAACAACGAATCATTCTCCAACAGAGAGGAACTTTTGTTTGGGAGAATGTTGTCAATGAAGTGGAATTTGTTGGGATGTACAACGTATGCATCATCTACGAACAAATTGGTGATTTTGAATCGTATGAAATAATCGCAAATACTCAACCGTTTACCTTTGAAAAGAAAGCAGGGTGGAACCAACAATGTATCAATGTTCAACTCAACCAAACACTGGACATAACGTTCGAACTGAATGATGATGGAACATCATGGATAAATCCGCTAGGATTTTCTGGAAGAAGTTCTGAAATTGTTGACTCCACAGGGTTAAGAATTCATCATATCGAATTGAAACGAGGAATTGATGCGAAGGCATGAAAAACGTCCATGTCAAGCGGTAAATGTGAAACGGTTGATGATTCTCCTCCCTGTGCTCAATGAAGCAGAGGGGTTGGAAGCGGTATTGAGAACGATACCAATAGAATCGATTGAAGAAAGGGGATGGACATCAGACATCGTAATTGTTGATGGAAACAGTACGGACTTATCCAGAGAGATTGGCTTAGCCGCTGGTTGCAATGTCTTGATCCAACCAAATCATGGCAAGGGAGAAGCAGTTCGTTTCGGGTTCAATTATGCAATCAAAAACAAATACGATGCTCTGGTGATGTTTGATGCTGACCAAACCTACGATCCCAATGACATGCTTGCTATGTTAGATGAACCCTATCAAGGAGGAGTCATCGTAGGGAACAGATTGAATTCGTCTATGACAAACGATGCGATGTCTCCAACCAATTGGGTTGGAAATCATCTACTCACGTGGTCAGCAGTCCTTCTTCATGGGTTGGAGATACACGATGTATGCAGTGGGTACTGGTTCTTTCATCGCAACGCTTTACTTCGAATGAATCTCAATAGTATCGATTTTGAAATCGAAGCAGAAATGTATGCCCAGTGTGCCATTTCTGGAATTCCTTTGTCAAACATCCCTGTCTCGTATGGAGCGCGACTTGGTGAAGCAAAATTGGGATCCTTACGTGATGGTTCCTCGATTCTTAGGAAACTCCTTATTCGAAAGTTGTTCCCAAAACCTGTTGAAGAGGAACTTGGTCAAGGGAAATTAGCGTTTTATTCCAATAATTAATCGCTCATCGATGAGACCGTAATTGTGTGAATCTGTTGAAGCGGTTGGGTCTGGATTATCGCCTTCAACAAACAAACCTCCTGATTCAATTCGCTTCAATCGCTTAACGCAAATGCGTGAGGCATCTCTTGGATCTGTAAATACCAAAATGTCGTTTAGTTCCAGTTGTTGGCCTTCATAGGGAAGCACTGCAATGGAATCGCCGTCTTTGAATGTCGGCCACATGCTGTCGCCGTTCACGACCACAGCTATTGATCCCAATGAATCGCCTCAACTTGCGCGTACCCAGGAGACGTCTCGTCCCTTCGTGTTCCAGAACATGTTGTGTATCTCTTCAACTGCATCCATCAATTCTTGAGCGTGTTGTTCGGAAACTTCAACCTTACAAGCGGAGCAAAGTTTTGCAGCCATCCAGAAGGTGGTGTGGAGGTCTGGGTTTGCTTCAAGATGTTGAGGCTTGAAGAAATCAGTCCATAGAACAAGCAATTCGTCTTTGCAGGTTTGTGCTTCTTCTTCTTTGATTGCAGCATATCGGCTCATTGTGTTGATGTAAGACGCAGAGGACTTGTCAGCGTCTCCAGTGCTGAGTGCGACCATTTTCTTGGTCATTGATTGCACGGCTTCTGCTGCAACACGTGCACTGGCAGGGTCATAGACGCCACAAGGGCCGTCACAGTGGGCAAAGGCTTCGATGATAGAGTTGTTCTCCATACATCACCGTTGGATGTGAAGCACTTGAAGATATGCTTTGATTCAATTTCCCAAAGCAAGGGACTAAATTGCTCAAGCCCAACTCACAATCATGCCAAGGGTACGGGTCGCCATCCTTGGGGCCTCAGGACTTGTTTCACAACGAATGCAGCAACGTCTTTCGAATCATCCATGGTTTGAACTGGTCGCAGTTGCAGGGCAATCTGCTGGCATCGGTCTTCGAGATTTAGCGTGGAATCTTGATCAACAACGACCTGAGTTTATCAACAACTCGGACATTCTCGTCAGCGACATAAACAGCAATACCCTGGCAGAAGAACTCTCTCAACTTGGCGTCAAAATTATTTTCAGTGCATTACCAAGTAAACCTGCTCTGAGAATTGAGAGAAATCTCGTCGAATCAGGACTGAATGTCTTTTCAAATGCCAGCGCCTACAGAATGAATCCAGATGTACCGTTGGTTGTTGCCGATGTGAATCCAGACGCTCTTGTTCAACCTTCATCAAACAAATCCATGCACGCCTGTGCAACGAATTGTACATTGATTCCGGTCCTCCATCCCCTTTCACTCCTGCACCAGAGGTACGAGATTGACAGCGTTGTTGTTCGAAGTGAACAAGCACTTTCGGGAGCTGGTTGGAAACTACTGCACAATCCTGACGAGAAAGCAAATGCAATAGGAAAGGAAATTGATGGAGAAGCCGAGAAAATTATCGAAGAGGCGGAAAAGATTCTCGACGTATCTGGAGTCTCTTGGGATGTTGAATGCAAACGTGTTGACGAGCAAGACGGTCATCTAGTCAATGTTGAAGTTCATCTCAAAGGCTCGCCAACCTATTCTGCAGTCATAGCGACATTGTCGACATCACAGGTTCATAATCCCTTACCAAGCCAACCCGAGTATGCAATGCAACTCATTGATACTGAACCCGATCGAAATCAACACTTGTGGAACGGACAAACTCTAGATATAGTCAAACCATCAATCGATCTTTCTGCAGGAATGACGACCACTGTTCAAGTTCAATCTGTCGAAGATGGAACCGTCGTGTTTCGAGCATTATCTCACAACACAATCAGAGGGGCCGCCGGTGGAGTTGTCTTGCTTGCAGAATTAGCACTTTTCAACAACATGCTTGCATCAGTAGACATAAATCCTTCCTCTTCTTCATCGGGATAGTGAGCACATGGGCATAACAGCAATGATTCCTGGGACAACCATTGATGGACTCCTTTCTGAAGGTAAGGAACGGTGGCAGGATATCTTCGATGCTGATGCAATGCGAATGCAAGTCATGTTGATTTGCCCACGCAAGGAGCGGAAAATTCTGGAAATGCATGGCGATATGGTCGAACACGGTCAACCCGTCATCGGGGTCTTTCATCGCCCACGTGCAGAAGCAGGACTTCTTGAGGAACAAGGCCTAAACCCCCGTGATGCTTCGTTTGAATTTCTTGATTTGGCAACATCTGACTTGGGACCATGGATGCAGCATATGATTACATCAGAACAATGGATTCGGGGTTCGGTTTCTATCCAGCCCGTACCGTTTTCTGTTGATGTTCCTGCGCAACGGGCGTTCGAAAATATAACGATGATTTGTTTCCGGCATCCAAGTTTACCTGCCATCGAGCGATACTATCTTCCGTTCCCTCCAACTTCAATTCCAAACAAGTGCTTCGTCAGCCTTCCACGACGACAAGCCGCTGAACTCGCTCGCCAACAAGCAGAGATTCTCGGCGTTGGAAGGGCTGCTGAACCAGCAACTCCTGAACCAGTCATGCAAGAAGATCCAATCACTCCCTCCTCAGAACAAACAGCGAAAATTGTTGATGTTGATGAAGTCACGATTGAACAACCTGACTCTGTACCCCTTCCAACCGTAGAAGCAAATCAATCTGAAGGACCTCAATCCGTAAGTGATGCCATAACCAAAGCAACGACGGATGGGTTTGAAGAAATGCAAGCAGCAGGAGAAGAATTGGAAGTCACTGAGGTTCCTCTACCTTCTGTTGCCCACGAAACAGAACCTACAGAAGAGGCTCTACCACCTGTTGCCGAAGAGCCAAAATCAGAAATTGAGGTTGAATTCAGAGCCCTTGTTACCGAATTAATTGCAAACGGTGTTGAACCGAGTGATATGGTTGACGACCCGCGATGGGATTCAATCAACGAACGAGCTGCAGCCGTTGAATTCGAAACATGGCCTGTGTTTATGGAACTCACTTCTGTAGAATGAAAGGTTCAAATTGGAAGAAGGATAGGCAATTTTAGGTGAGACAATGGCATTCTGTGTAACATGTGGACAATCCCTACACGATGGAATGCGGTTTTGCCGCTTTTGTGGCAACCAACAACCCGGTGAACAATTGATTCAGCGACTTCGCATGGAGGCTGAACAAATTCGACAAATTGCGATCATGATGAGCAACCAGCAAGCAATGCAACAAGCCCAATATGCTGCACAAATGCAACAGCAACAACAATTCAACAATCAGCAATTTAACAACCAGCAACGTCGTTGGTGAAGGCATGCGTCAACGGCATCTGGCGATGCGACTCTCTTCGTTGACTCCACATCCCTGTCATTCCGTTGAACTTGAACAATATTCGACAGAAGGAAACCTTGCAGCGGCATGGTTGACCAAGATTGGACTCGGAGATGGGTTCGATGGAAAACACGTTCTCGATTTGGGAGCAGGGAATGGGGTTTTAGGAATCGGTGCAGCGTTTCTTGGTGCGCAGCATGTTACCATGGTCGAATGCGATTCTGTTACGTTAGATACTTTGAGAATGAACGTTGAAGATGTTGATGGAGCATCAATGTGTACAATTCTCGAACAACGAATAGATGGCAGTGCCCTCAACCTTGAGTCGCAAGTTGACATGGTAATCATGAACCCACCATGGGGTGTCCAGACCCAACGTGCGGATCGAATGTTTTTCGAAACTATTTTTGCAATGGAAATTCCGTTGGTTCATTTCATTCATAGCATTGATGCAGAGCACTTGCTTCCCCTAGCGCATGAGCATGGATACGATTTGCATTCGATTTATCAGGATGATTTTCGCCTTCCTCCAGCTTATGCACATCACTCGAAAAACAAAGCAATGACACGCATTCGATGCTATCGACTTGAGAAGAAGAATTGATCCAGACCCATGTGAGGGGTTGAAAAGGGAGCATCGCTCGCATCAAAACAGCACAAGACATCGAGTCATCCTTGGACTGTGCAGCGAGTTGAAAATATGACGACGAGCCTCGTCACCCCAGGAACAGATATTGGAATCGTTGGCGAACTTGAAGCCGGCGATGGAACAACCACAATTGATGACCGAATCGTTGCAACAACAACCGGTCATACACGTATCGAAAACGGATGTATCACTGTCGAAGCATCGAAATCGATTGTGAACATAGAAATCGGAGATACGGTACTTTGTCAATTTGAAAAGTTGCAAGAAAAGGGTGGAGAAGCACGTATTTTGGTCGTCGAAGGCAAGAGCGGAGATGTTCTTCCTAACCAACTCCAAGGTCACTTTCATGTAACACGAATCGTCGATCGATTCCTTCACACTGTTGCTGACGCTGTCCGTCGTCGAGATGTGGCTCGAGCGGTTGTTACCGAGGTTCAACCTGTTGTTCGTCTTGATTTCAGAGAGCGAGAAGATTGTGGTGTTCTCCATGCCATCTGCCCATCATGCGGTGACACACTTGAAGCGCTTGTCAATGGAGATTGGAATGTAGCCTGCCCAACGTGTGAATACGAGGGTTATCGTGCTCTCGCAGACAACTTTGGAGCGGGCTGGGCGGAACTTGAACAAGGCGCATCGGCCCTGAATCTCTCGGGCAAGCGCTGGGGCAAGGAGGCTGAACAACTCTTCGCACATGGATCATCTGGACGTGCAACCTACATTGCTGCCGATGTTCGTGAAGATGGACGAGAGCGCACATACTTCAGATTTGAAGGCCAAGGTCAAGGCCGAGGACGTGGACAGAGAGCAGCACCGGGTTGCCGTCTCTTTGTGGGAGGTCTTCCTCGAGAAGTCGATACCGAAAAATTGCGGGAATTGTTTGGCAAGCACGGTGACATGACAGATTGTATTGTTATGACCGATGATTCTGGAGCCTCCCGTGGTTTTGGGTTCGTCACCTACTCCGAAAAGGCAAATGCGGATGCGGCTATCAAGGAACTCGATGGACACAAACTGCATGGACGGCGAATTGGTGTTCGTGATGCGGACAACAAAGAAAAGCGAACGAAGGGGCCATCGAAGGGCTTGAAACTCTACGTAGGTAATCTACCATTCGATACTGATGAGAAAGCAATTACTGCCTTCTTTGGCGATCATGCCACCATCAATGAAATTGCTCTTGCTACCGACAAAGCTGGAAAGCCCAAAGGATTCGCTTTCGTCTTCATCAATGAGAAAGACAAGGGCGATGCTGTTGTCAAAGCACTGAATGGAAACGAAATCAATGGCCGACGAATCAAGGTCGACATCTCCCAAAGTGGTGGAAAGAAAAAGCCACAGGGCGGCAAGTCTTCTCGTGAACTCAAGGCGATTTCTGAGGAAAAAGGAAAGAAAAAGCGACGACGTTGAGTTGCTTGGTCCAAATTCTCGCCGCCTCCATCAATTGGAGACATAATGCTATGTGGTGGAAGTCGAGAGGATGAGCATGGTTGAAGAGGAAAGACCGGGATGGTTGATCCTTGACGGCTATGAGGATGAACCTGCAGCCTTTGGTGTTCCACCGTATGTCGGTTTTCATATTCGATACGTATGTGGTGTCCTCGAACAACACATGATCGATTACACCTACATGACCATTGATCAATGGCGATTAACCTCACAACAAGAACGGGAAGATCTTCTTCGTTCTACTGATGGATTTGTCTGCATTGCGGGTGCAGTTGTTCCTGGCCGATACATTCGTGGAACGCCAATCTCAAGAAAGGAGTCAACCGAGTTAATTCGACTTCTTCCTAGCAACATTCCTGCACTCTTCGGAGGATGGGCGGTGCGGGGCTGGAAACAACAAGGATGGCTGCCCCTACGTTCCAATCTGTTCCTTGCAGTTCAGGACACTGATGCAACGTTAAACCAATTCCTCAAGAATGGGACCTGGAAGCATCAACGACGGAACGCTGAGGAATGGACAACATGGGCTCAACTCGGAGCAAAGAGCAAAGCCGTTACACATCATCCTGACCTTGGAACGGATGAGAACAAAGGACCGCTCACCTACGAAGTCGAAGTCTACCAAGGCTGTGTACGATTCAAACGCGGTTGTAAATTTTGCATTGAACCCAAAAAAGGGATACCAATATGGCGAACACCTGAAGACATCATTCGAGAAGTCCAACTTGCTCATGATTCAGGTGTTCAACATGTTCGACTTGGTGGAATGACGGACACATACACATACATGGCTGAAGGCGTAAAAGATCTAGAATATCCCATACCAAATCCCGAACCAATCGCACAGTTACTTCACGGGTTGCGAGAAGACGACAGGCTCGGTATTCTCCATACAGATAACGGAAACCCTTCGATTATTGCAGAAAACATCGAACCTTCAACCGAGATCACCAAGACACTCGTCGAGACGCTTTCTGATGGTGCTGTTCTATCGTTTGGATTGGAGTCTGCTGATCCAAGTGTCCATGCGGCGAATTGGTTGAATTGTGATGCTCAGCAGTTGAAAACTGCACTTCGACTCATCAATCAATACGGACGAGAACGTGGCGAGAGAGGGCTTCCAAAGTTGCTTCCGGGGCTTAATTTCATTGCAGGACTAAATGGTGAACGACCAGAAACCTATGACATGAATCTCAACCTCCTTCGAGAATTACGAAACGAAGGCCTGTTGTTACGTCGAATCAACATCCGACAAGTGGAAGGGGAAGGATTCCAAGAGATTCCGCAATCGGAATTTAAGCAGTTCAAATCTGCAGTTCGTGAAGACATTGATACACCGTTACTACAAGAATTGTTTCCGCTCGGGCACGTCCTTCGTGACGTACATTGGGAAACGCATGATGGTCGAACAAGGTTGCCGGTTCACCTCACGGAGGAGCATACTGGTAACAGCGTTCATGGACGTGCGGGATTGACGTTCGGACGTCAAATTGGAGCATATCCAATCCTTATTGGAGTCCCGTATCACATTCCACTTGAATCATCTTCAGACATCATGATTACTGGCCATGGTGCTCGTTCAATTACTGGTGTCGAGGTAGGTTTAGACATCAATTCGGTGACCGAAAAGCAACTCGATGCAATACCAGGTATTGGTAAGAAATCAGCATGGAATCTCATCTCAGCACGAGCGAGACTCAAACGAAAAGAGACTGCTCCGTCACTGGAACAAATCTTTGAAACTGCAAAGATAGAACCGAATACGACGATACTATCCGTACTTGGAGACAAGTAACCTCCTTGAAGCCGAACGATGGCGTTCAACTATGGCGACATGGGTGATTACCGGTGCAAATCGTGGCCTTGGACTAGAATTTGTTAAGCAATTGCTTGCGAGTGGCAATCAAATTATCGCTGGCGTACGACATATCGACTCGATGCCGATTCACCATGAGGAGTTGACCGTATTCTCATTGGATGTCAGTTCAAGCGATTCTGTCAACCAATTTGCAGAACAGGTCAAGACCATCACAAATCAAATCGATGTATTGGTCAATAATGCAGGACAAATGGATGGACGTTGGCAATCCCTAGATGAGGTCGATCCAGAGATCTCACTCGAAGTCATGAACGTTAACACCATTGGACCATTGCGAGTTAGTCAAGCTCTTTGGCCACTCTTGCAAGGACCAACATTGACGAAAGTAGCCAACATTTCTAGCCTCATGGGGTCGATTGAAGACTGCATGAGTGGAAGGTCCTATGCATACAGAACAAGTAAGACTGGGTTGAACATGATCAGTAAAGTCCTTGCTGTTGAAGGTCAGAAAGACAACATCACTGTAACTGCTTACCATCCAGGATGGGCCAAGACAGACATGGGAGGCGAACGAGCACCAGTACCTGTCTCGGATTCTGTTCGAGGATTAATTGAACTCATTAACGTTCAAGAAACTGAAAAAACCGGGCGATTCTTTGAGTATACTGGAGTGGAACTGCCGTGGTAGAGTCCATTTCTGAGCAATTGAAAGACGCAGCATTACGGCTCTCAGAAGATTGTAATCGTGGAACAGGTCGTATACTCAGGCATAAATCGGTAGCGCATGTGACAAATCCTCTCGATTATGCATGGGCTTATCATGAGCAATTCCTTGACAAATGGAGCGGTTTTGGAGCAAAAACACTGTTGCTGGGAATGAATCCCGGCCCCTATGGAATGGCTCAGACGGGAGTCCCATTTGGTGCAACTGCGATGGCTCGAGATATTCTCAAAATTGAGGAACGCCAAGTAGTGACACCAGAAGGAGCCCATCCTAAACGCCCAATTGAAGGGCTTTCTATGGAACGCCAAGAGGTTTCAGGAACACGATTTTGGTCCATGTTATCGGACCATTATGGTTCTACAGAAGCAATCTTCTCCAACATCTTCGTGGTCAATCACTGCCCATTGCTTATCCTTGCAGAAACAGGACGTAACGTAACACCTGTTGATCTTCCGAAATCAATCATCGAGCCAGTGTTGAAAGCTTGCGATCGACACCTTGAATCCGTGGTCAACATTATGGGAATTGATTCCGTTGTTGGCGTTGGTAATTACGCCAAGAAGCGTGCACAGTCAGTACTCAACGATGTTGATATTGATGCTATGTGGCATCCTAGCCCAGCATCACCTCTAGCAAACCGTAACGGGGGCGCAGATTGGAGGGCCAACGCGACCTCAAAAATTCCGTGACCATGTAAAGTCGGGGATGAAATTAAGTGTAGCAATGCACACCGGGGGGTCATGCAACAACAACTTGCGTGGGAACAACAGCCAAACGACCGCCAGTGGGTAAAGCCAGAAGGAGATGACCCCCGAACTCTCTATCAGATGCTCATGACAAGTGCTGAGCGATTCAGTAACAACCCATGTTTTGGTTACATTCCAGCGCCTGGAATGTCCCGTGTCCACCTCACCTACCAAGAATTTGGAGAACTCTCTACCGCAGTTGGAAAGCAACTTCGTGACATTGGCGTTGGCGCAGGCGACCGAGTTGCCATGATTCTCAACAACTCAGTGGAATGGGCAGCCCTTTCCTACGGAGCAAATGCACTTGGAGCCGCATACACTGCAATGTATACGCATCAACACGGTTCCGAATGGGCATACATCCTTAACGACTCAACACCATCTCTCATTGCGGTAGCAGATACAGAAGTTCTTGACAAGTTGGTTGCAAATCTGCCAGACGATGCATCAGCATGGCCTAACTGTGGTGTGCTCTTGCTTGGAGGAGAACCTGCAAACGAACTTCCTCCAGAAGGTGTTGCCGTTCACAACTGGTCTGAGTTTGTTGCCTCTGGACGTGCAAGTGAAGCACCTATCGATGTTGCTGACGATCCATTCGCACTCAACACGTTGATTTACACATCGGGAACAACAGGAAATCCAAAGGGAGTTATGTTGACCAACTGGAACACACTCTCCAACATCCTTTGTGTCCAATCCGCATTCAAGATTTATGTTGGCGATAAAAACGCTGCTTTCCTTCCGTGGGCACACTCCTTCGGCAGCACGTTTGACCTCCACTGGATGATTCGATGTGGCGTACACATCAACCTCATCTCAGACTTGACAAAGATTGCTGACGAGTGCATCGAGATCAAGCCAGCAGTACTCCTCGCAGTACCTCGTGTTTGGAACAAGTTCTACGACCGAGTCAATTCCCAATTTGAAGCTGCGACCGGTCTGAAGAAAGTCCTCATTGGAAAGGCAAAGAAATCTGCTGCGAAGCGAATCGCCAAGGCTGGCGTAGAGTGCGATGCAGTTCCTGCAAAGGGCTTCTTTGACAAGTTGTACGACAAGTTGGTTTGGAGCAAGGTTCGCGCCCGATTTGGTGGGAACATTCGATTCTGTATGTCTGGTGCCGCTGCTCTCTCTCCCGATGTTGCTGAGTTCATCCAGATGGTCGGATTCAGTTGCTACGAAGGCTATGGCCTGACAGAAACCTCACCACTGGTTGCTGCAAACGGATGGTCCGGACCAGGCACTTCCAAACTGCGATGTGTTGGTCGAGTTGCCAACGGTGTCAAGGTCACCATCGACACAGATGCATGGGACGACCCTGACCGTCCGGATGAAGGGGAGATCATCGTTACTGGACCAAACGTCATGCTCGGCTACTGGAACAATGAAGAAGCGACTAAGGAAGTCATCATGGAACCAGGAACCTTCCGAACAGGCGACCTTGGCAAGTTGTCTGCAGATGGTTACCTCTCGATTACTGGCCGTGTCAAGAGCCAGTTCAAACTTGAGAACGGAAAGTACGTCTCTCCTGCTCCACTTGAAGAGAACGTTAAACTCTCACCACTGGTTGAACAAGCAGCTCTCGATGGACGAAACATGCTCAAGACCTACCTCATCGTTCACCCGAACCTCGAGGCAATGAAGGCTGCATTGAAGTCTGCAGGTGTGGATGCATCTGGTAGTAACGAAGAATTGTGCTCACGACAATCCACTCGAGACTGGATGCTCTCCGAACTCAAAGCGAATGCTATGCAAGCACCAACATGGAAGGGATATGAAGTCCCCGCAACCATCATCCTCGATCACGAAGAGTGGACGACCGACAATGACTTGTTGACACCGTCCATGAAGGTCAAGTTGCGAAACCTTCTGGCTCGTCACGAAGAATCCATTGCTGCCATCAATTGAGCGAAAATCAACCGATTGGGTTTTCAATCCCAATCGATGGGCTTACTTTGGTGACCCACTATGGTTCGTGAACTCATTACCGTTGAAGGCGTAGACAGAAGTTTCGGACCTACCGATGTTTTGCAAGACATCAACCTCATCGTAAACGATGGTGACCGAATTGGAATCGTAGGTCACAACGGTGCAGGAAAGACAACACTGCTCAATACAATCAGCGAACAAGAGCAGGATGTTGGAGACATTGATTTCGCTCCAGGAATACGAATCGCGTACCTCACCCAAATTCGAGATATTGAATCTGATTCCACCATCGAGGAGGAACTTGGGCGAAAGGGTCGACAATTCCAAGAGTTGGAAGATGAGATCGCCTCCATTGAAGCCCAGATGATTGATCCAGCATTTTACGAAGGCGATTGGGAGCCTGTCATGGAACGCTACTCCGAACTTCAACAAACACTCGCATCTTCTGGCGGAGGGAATGTCGCAGGCATTGCTAAGGGAATTCTTGAGCGACTTGGACTTGACAAACACCCAATGGAAATGCCTGTTGCCCAACTCTCTGGTGGAGAGAAAGCAAAACTCGCTCTTGCCCGCCAACTGGTTGGACTTTCAGGAATCGATGTTATGTTCCTGGACGAACCAACCAACCACCTTGACATTCAGACTACAGAGTGGCTGGAGGTGTTTTTGAAAGAGTTCAAAGGAGCACAGCTCATTGTTTCGCACGACCGATATTTCCTTGACCAAGTCTGCAATAGAATTGTCGAAGTGGATAACCTTCGTGCTTGGCCATGGAAAGGTAATTACAGTCAGTTCATTGTTCAGAAAGTGGCCAGTGAACAGGCCCTCAATGAGCGAATTGGCAATCTGGAGAAGAAGATCCAATCCACGACCGGCGCAATTCAGCAAATGAAACGTGCCAATAAATATGATAAATCGATCTCAGCAAAACACAAGATGATTACACGTATGCAACAGGAACTAAAAGCACTGAAATCACGTGTACCAAAGAAGCGAAAGCCACTGGTTCTCACATTGGATGCAATTGACAAAGCAAGCATGGATGTCTTGGAACTTGTTGATGCTACAAAAACCTTCGAAGGTCTTGAACGACCCGTTCTTGACAACCAAACACTTGAGGTCCGCAAAGGCGACCGGATTGGAATTGTAGGTGGAAACGGGCAAGGAAAAACAACTTTGTTGAAGATAATCAATAACGAATTGAAACTCGATTCAGGTAAAATCGATGTCTCCCCGGGTACGGTCATTGGCTACTTCCATCAAGACCATGCAACACTCGACTTTGAGCTCAATCCGGTTGAACAAATTCAGAAATTGCGTCCAGATTACCAATACGGTGACATCCGTGCAGCATTGGGACGATTCCAGTTTTCTAGTGATCAAGTTGGAACAAAACTCAAGCAACTCTCTGGCGGTGAACGAGCACGTGTAGCATTGCTCAAGCTTTTGCTTGAGGACAACAATCTGTTGCTGATGGATGAGCCTACCAATCACTTGGACATGGAATCCAAAGAGACACTTGAAGAAGCTCTCATTGGATACGAAGGCTCACTTATCACCGTTTCTCACGACCGGTGGTTCCTCGACCAAGTCGTCAATCGAATTTGGGAAATTGAAAGTGGTAAAATCAAGGTNTATTATGGNAATTACACTGACTACGTGCGAGCAAAGCAAGGCCTTCCACCTCTTGCTGATGATGAAATCTCTCAGGTTTGAGTTACCGATACCTCGAAGAAGACTGCTTCCCACGTTATGGTTACCTCCTCATCGGAGTCTTGGACCGTTGGTATCCCTGAAGTGATAGGAGCGTTTACGTTGACNTCAATACCCAATTCAAATTCCCCGTTCCCATATTCTAGGTTGGTCCAAGCCTGTATCCATTGCTGTTGGGTCCCCCCTTCGACCGTTGTTGTAGAACCCGAATATTCTGGGAAAACCATCAATTGCAACGATATCGATTCGCAATTGTCGCTTGTTCCTGTCAATACATTTGCAGCATTGTTCCAATCCGCAGGAACTTGATTGGGAACCAAATCGACCGTAACCGTGTCGCAAGGGTCTGCTATTTCGCCAGACGTTTCTCCGTATGCAACATTGATGAGCAGTAAGCCCATACCGTTATTGCTTTGGAACATCGATTCAGAAACATCGTATGTGACAACCTCACGTTCACCATCATCTACAGTTCTCGATTCNTCAGCACTTTCAGAGCTTTCGACGAAATTTAGTTCAAACGAATCAATATCGTGTTTGGATTCGATTTCATCGATCTTGAATACATGAAAAACCGCAGCTTGGTAAATCAGTAAGGCCATCCCAAAGGCATAGAAAATTGAGAGATTTCGCTTCGACCTAGAGTCATTAAATAGGTCCTTNAGGACATTTTCGTTGTTCCTCATACTGAACCACCCCCTCTTTTCAACATCAACTCATACAAGCCATCCGTCTGCCACACTATAAAGGAGACCAAAAAGCATATCATGATAAAAATCAAGAAGGAATAATCCAACTTTTTGAGGAAACCATCAGGCAATGCAACCGTTGGAAACCACTTCTTGTCAATATAATCTCGGATATTTGCAGGATTTGCCACCAATCCATCGAATGATCGTTCTTCCCATCCGATTCCAAAAGCNATTATGATNCCAAGTAGCGCTGCAGTAAGCATTTGATTTATGGGGATAATGGATTGAACGAGCTCGAGGACGGCCGAGGTGGCAACAACAATGAGGATAATCGTCATCAATTTTGCAGTTGGTCTAGTCTCTTCATTGACATCAAAAAATCCATACTTTAGAAGAATATACATTGCAATAAGTGACCGAAGAATCGTGAAATGCATCTGAGTTGTGAACGTTTTCCATAACTCTTTGATTTCCGTATCTTGATCTAAAAATCCAAAAGCTGCTAAATCACTTGATGAGAGAACNGCATGCCCNATCGTCCCNAACACAAANTANGGGAGAATGATGTAAAGGAGAATACTTGAATTNCCGTTGATGGCTTGATAAACCTCGATTGCCAACATGGAGAGTCCAACTGCAATACAGAATGTATAACCTGCAAGCCAAATATAATCAAAGAGCAGAGAGGTTACTGGACCGCCACCTAAATCTACAAAATAGAAGTAATCGGATTGGAGAAACAATCCCGGCCATAGCATCCAGATGTGTCCCATTTGAAGAGTAAGTAGAAGGCCACAGACAATCGCAATGTTCATTGTAGATTTGTTTCGTTCTGCCTTCTCAATTAATCTGAATTTAATGTACACAGAACCCCAAAACACCCCTGCAAAAATGTACAGTGCACCAAAAAGATGGAGACCAGTCCAACCATTTCCGGTTAAGTCCAGTAATGTGCGAAGCACGACAAACAAACTAATGATGATGGTTGCTCCTATCTTCAATTGTTTTTCGTTTCTCAAAAGTGGGACTGGGTAGAGTAAACTGATCATGATAATACTGGACCCAAACGCATAATCCATCATACCTGTCAATTGCCCCCAAAATTGCCAAGACANATCTCCTTCCGTTGCGAACCTTTCAAACGATTGCGCAAAATAACCTGTAGCAGCATTTTGAATCCCCTTACAGATGAACATCAAGGCAATCAAATGACCGGCAATGGATTCATTCCAACTTAACTTCTTATTTTTTCGAATTAGCCGAAGTGCGAAAAATCCAAGAGCGATGCTGAGGATTGCCCCAATAAACACCAATTCTTGCTGACTTGACGCCATAACTAATCCTCCGTTATCATCAACTTCTACTGTCATCAAATAATGATTCCCGAGCAATAGGATTGATTTGACAACTTAGAAGCTCAAACCCTTGATTTCATGAACTCCATTTGCATCGGGTGTTCATGGCCGAAGATGCTGAGGAGCAACCGGTGTTTGAAACAAGCACAGGACCGGTACGTGTCATTACCGCAGCATCCTTGTTTGATGGTCATGATGCAGCCATCAATGTTATGCGTAGACTCATTCAGGCCTCGGGTGCGGAAGTCATTCATTTGGGTCATGATCGCTCAGCGAAAGACGTCGTCGATTGTGCGATTCAAGAGGACGCACATGCTGTAGCACTCACATCCTATCAAGGGGGCCACGTTGAGTATTTCACCTACATTCGCCAGTTGTTGGATGGGGCAGGTTGTGAGCACGTTCGTATCTTCGGTGGCGGGGGNGGAACCATTACACCTCCAGAAATCCGGGAGCTTCACCAAGCTGGTATTTCCAAGATTTACTCGCCTGATGATGGACGTACTATGGGACTCTTCGGCATGATTCATCATTTGATGGGCATTGCACAGGAAGTTGACCTGACATCTGATGCTCGAATGAAGAGTCTTGATGGTCCAGTGACACCTGAAGAGATGGCCAAGGTTGGACTGCTTCTTACACTCTCAGAATCGGCCGATGAGACGACCTTCAAGCAAACTCTCGAAGTTTGCCGTTCGTCAACTAATGACGTCCCTGTGATTGGATTCACAGGAACGGGTGGAGCAGGTAAATCGAGTCTTCTCGATGAATTAATGCTCCGTATTCAGCGAGACAATCCTGGAAAGAAAGTCTGCTTGCTCTGCGTTGATCCTACACGGAAGCGAACCGGAGGTGCACTTCTCGGCGACCGTATTCGAATGAATTCCCTTTCGAACAATGACCTCTACATGCGCAGTCTTGCAAGCAGAGGAAGTGGTTCTGAAATCAGCGCCAACCTTGATCGAGCGATCGAAGTTGCAAAGGCGGTTGGGTTCGATCTCATCTTCTGTGAAACGAGCGGAATTGGTCAAGGAAGCGATGCCATCACTTCCGTTGCAGACCGATCACTCTACGTGATGACGGCAGAATTCGGGGCTCACACNCAACTCGAAAAGATCGAAATGCTCGATGTTGCTGATTTGGTGGTTCTCAACAAGTACGAGAAGCGTGGAAGTGAAGATGCACTTCGAGCCATTCGAAAGCAAGTCCGTCGCAACCGAAATCTGTTCGATGTTGCTGATGAGGAACTTCCTGTCGTTGCCACCATTGCAAGTCAATTCGCAGACCCTGGTGTCGATGCATTGTGGCAGAAACTCTCTGCTATGGTCGGGTTTGAGGCACGAGCGCCGATGGAAATTGTCGGCGAACGCAAAGGCGTNATCCCTCCTGAGCGTGTCCACTACCTCTCCGACATCGCTGCAACCATTCGAACCTACCATGATGAGAACACGGCCATAGCTCAGAAACTACGCCTTTGTCAGCACCTTGAATCTGCAAAAGATTACGTTCCTTCCATTGCAAAGGATGTTGACGAGCAAATTTCAGAACTTCTGGTAGAGATTGAAACGGCCCGAGAAGAGCTCGCAGACTATCGCACACTTGCCGATGAGTATCGAAGTGGAGAATACACCTACCACGTTCGTGGTAAACCATTCTCGGTTCAAACGACGACCGAATCGCTTGCTCATTCCAACATTCCACGTGTTGCATTGCCTACATTTGCTGATGATGGCGAACTCTTTGAATGGCTGAGCAAGGAAAACGCTCCTGGTCATTTCCCATACACAGCAGGTGTCTTCCCATTCAAGCGAACCGATGAGTTGAGCGCTCGAATGTTTGCTGGTGAAGGCGAACCTGAACGAACCAACCGACGATTCCACTATCTCAGTCAGGGACAGGATTACGTTCGGTTGTCAACTGCATTCGACTCAGTTACACTCTATGGTCGAGACCCTGCACTGCGCCCAGACATCTGGGGCAAGGTCGGAAACTCTGGTGTGAGTATTGCAACCTGTGATGATGCGAAGCGACTCTACTCAGGATTCGATCTCTGTGACTCGAACACATCGGTTTCGATGACCATCAACGGTCCAGCACCGATCTTGCTGGCCTTCTTCCTCAATGCTGCCATCGACCAACAAGTTGAGAGGCATCTTGAAGAACAAGGCAAAGCCATCAAACCACTTGATGTTGCTTATCGTGGAGAATTACCGGAAGGACACAATGGTTTCGGACTTGGGACTGTTGGACGCCGTGGCGATGAAATGGTTGATGCTGAAACCTATGCGGAGATCAAAGCACGAACCCTCTCAACCGTTCGTGGAACTGTTCAAGCAGACATCCTCAAGGAAGATCAAGCACAGAACACCTGTATTTTCTCAACACCATTTGCGCTCAAACTCATGGGCGATGTTCAGCAATACTACATCGACCATAACGTACGCAACCACTACTCCGTGTCCATCAGCGGATATCACATTGCAGAGGCAGGAGCAAACCCAATCACACAACTCGCACTAACGCTTGCAAACGGCTTTACGTACGTTGAATACTATCGAAGCCGAGGCATGGACATCGACAAATTCGCTCCCAACCTCTCGTTCTTTTTCAGCAATGGGTTAGATCCGGAATACACCGTCATTGGCCGTGTTGCTCGACGTATCTGGGCTGTAGCTATGCGTGACTTGTATGGAGCCAACGAGCGCTCCCAGAAACTGAAGTATCACATCCAAACCTCTGGACGCTCTCTTCACGCACAAGAGATTGACTTCAATGATATTCGTACAACGTTGCAAGCGCTACTTGCCATCCAAGACAATGCGAACTCGTTGCACACCAATGCATACGATGAAGCAATTACAACACCAACAGAGGAATCTGTACGACGTGCGTTGGCCATCCAACTGATTGTCAACAAAGAATCAGGATGGACGAAGACTGAGAACCCATTACAAGGCGCATTCATCGTCGATGAACTGACCGATCTTGTCGAAGCAGCAGTGCTTGAAGAATTCGAAGCCATATCTCGTCGTGGTGGTGTTCTCGGTGCAATGGAGACCATGTATCAGCGAGGAAAGATTCAGGATGAATCGATGTATTACGAGCATCTCAAGCACGATGGAACACTTCCAATCATCGGTGTCAATACCTTCCAAAATCCAAACGCACAGGTCTTCGATGAATCAAGTGCAGATGATTTCGAAATGGAATTGGCTCGAGCAACGCCTGAGGAAAAACAAGCTTGTCTCGAGCGAACCGAAGACCGTCAAACAAAGGAAGGCGATGCTACAACCGCAGCTCTTGCTCAACTGCAAGAAGTTGCACGAACAGGTGGAAACGTCTTCGAAGAACTCATGGAAACGGTCAAGGTTGCAAGTCTTGGACAGATTACAGATGCATTGTTCCGAGTTGGTGGGCAATATCGTAGGAATATGTGAACCATACCTATAGAGGATTGATATTTTTTAGAGAGAGGTCCTTCCATAGAACGGTAATTCTTCTGACTGAAATATCGGAAAGGGTCGCAAAAACCACACTTTTTACCTTCAAATTAAGCGAAGACAATATATCCTCATTGGTCAGTGGCAATCGGAGAGGACAATCCTCTCTGGTGAAAACCATGGGATGCAAACTGGACCTACCCCTCGGCCCGTCCTTTAGAGACGCACACATCGAAGCAGACCTCCAAGGGAGGTTGGATGATGGCAGGAAGGTTTGGGCCGTCGGCGATGTTCATGGCCACTTAGGTACATTTCGAGCATTGATGCATCGACTCAAGCTTGACCCGGAGGATCGAGTCGTTTGTCTTGGAGACATGATCGATCGAGGTCCTGACTCTGCAGGGCTCATCGATTACATTCGAGTACATCCACAAATTATCTGTCTCAAAGGCAATCACGAATTGATGGCTCTATCATCGCTTCAAGAAAGTGGAGAAGTGGAACTGTGGCAACCTTGGCTTGTTCGAGGAGGCCGCTCTACTTGGGGATCCTACATCGTTCGAGCGTGTGGAGATTTGTACGAAGCGAAAAAACAGTTCGCTCTTGATTTAATGTGGATGGATAATCTTCCAAACCACATCGTACTTGATGGAATCCGGCTTGTCCATGCAGGCTATGACCCTCGAATGCCATTGGATATGCAAGGTGACAAAGAACTTCTTTGGATTCGCAAACGATTCTATGCACACGAATATGCGGTTGATCCAAACCGGACCGTGGTGTTTGGACATTCGACCACAACAAAAGTAGGCCCAAGCCCTGGGCAGGTTGTTGAAAGTGAGATTGTACTTGATGATGGTCGACCAGCATGGATTGCTTTGGATATCGGAGCCTACAATCACGTCTCTCCAGGGCTTGCAGCGATTGATTTGAGCACATACAAGGTGGTTAAACAAGCAACGCTTCGCTCTGAGCGTTGGTTCGATGTACCAAATTGCAGAGAGGCTAGGATTGGTGAACACTTTGGACTCGATATTCTCCGATCATCAAACAGAAAGGAAGCTGTGTCTGCTCTTCGAGCAAAACGTAAACTCAAGATGGCAGGAGTTGTTTTACAGGAAGATTTAGACGACTACGACATTGAATCGATGCCGCGCCACGTAATGTTGACATCAACCGAAGCAAGTGACTCCGAGAACAAAATCTGGTACGGGCCTGGAACGGATATATCAGAACGGCATCTACGATTACCAGGGCCAACTGGGTTCAGAATCTATCGGAAGGATTTCTCAAGAAAATCCCAAAACATTCACGCCTCCGTAAAACTGAAAAGAATACGAGGTTAATTCCGATTTACGGAAAATATCACGCTTGTTTAGACGAGAAAAAGAAACATTCATAACCATTCAGGTAGTTTTCCGTTCATGGCGAACAACGAGCAACCAACTCAATCAAATGAGGCGTTTCTACGAGCATTACTCAAAACCGTACACAGCAGAAGGTACACATCGATCTATGCTGAAGCTACTGCGAAAGCAAATGCAGAACTCGATCCATGGAAAGGTGGATACACGTTCTTCCTCCTATGAAAGCACTCAAGAAGAGTGATTCAGTCGACGACACATGGACCTGGCTTGGGAAGCAATTCTCGCAGCGAGCACGGTCTTCTTCCTTGGAGCAATTTCACCTGGACCAAGCCTTCTGATGGTTATTCGAAATACCATTGTTGGAGGGCGTCGGCGAGGCGTCATGTGTGCAGTCGGTCATGGAATTGGATTTGGACTCTATGCAGGTGTTGCAATCTTTGGCCTCATCGTACTCCTTGAGGAAGCTCCCGGGGTTTTCCTCGGACTTCAGATGATTGGGATAGTCCTCTTGTTTTGGTACGGATGGCTCATGTGGCAACATGCTGATGAGGAACATGAGCAAACCTTTGAAGGAAAAGCAAGGGGCTTTCTTGAAGGGTTCTCAATCGCCTTTTTTAACCCAAAAATAGCCCTTTTTCTCGTCGCAGTCCTTGCTCAAGTTCTCGATGCTGGAATGACGTTATCGACAAAACTCGTCATCGGATTTATTGGAATGGCCATTGACATGGCGTGGTACGTTTTGGTTGCAGTCTTCTTGACCGGAACACCACTTCTAGAATGGTTACGAAACAATGGAATGTTGGTCAACCGAACAACAGCTCTCGTCTTATGGGGCTTCGCTATTTCCGTATTAGGCAGTATGGCCTTGGCTTAACGCTGACATCGTGGGCAAAGGAAGGTCGAGCGGCCTGACTGGGTTATTCGTTCAATTGTACCCCCGCAATCCGCCTTGAGACATGGCTCATCTTCACGATCATAGGCTTGGAAATGATGTCCGAAGTAGCCTAAGGTACCGTTGACGTCTGCAAAATCATTCAGAGAGCTCCCTCCGACTTCCACCGCTTTCTCAAGAACATCGACGACCATTTCAACAAGTACATCCAATTTTTTTGTTGGTTTACCATCCTTCCGAACCAAGGTCTTGCTTTGGCGTTGGGGATGGATCCCACTGCGATGCAACGCTTCACAAGCGTAGATGTTTCCCACTCCGACCACGATTCGTTGGTCGAGCAATGCTACTTTGATGCTGGTTGTTTTTTTCTGCAATCGACGAGCTAGATCGTTTGAAGTCCATTCATCGAATGGCTCAGGACCTAAGTTTTCGAGAAGTGGATGTATTTCTTCTTCTCCAACATCGATTAAATCCATGATACCAAATCTTCGAGGATCGGTGTATACTGCAACGCTTCCATCATCAAATCGGAATTCCACGTGATCGTGTCGCCCATCAAACCCTGTCGCCTCACCGAATCTTGAGGTTCGGTCCGTGACCTTTGATGTATCATACTTGCCAACTTTTTCAGCATCAAACAGAGTGTACCGTCCTGACATGCCGAGATGTGAGAGGATTACCTGACCATCATCAAGGTCGATGAGGAGATACTTTGCTCTCCTGCGAATTGAATCGATTCTTCGGCCATTAACTTTGGATGCAAAGTCCTCTGGAAATGGAAATCGGAGATTTTCTCGACGGAGGATTACCTCAGTAATTGTCCTCTCAAGCATTGCTTGTTGTAATCCTCTGCGAACGGTCTCAACCTCTGGTAATTCAGGCATCGAATCATCTCCTTCGGATGATGAACAAAGCGTGTTGGTCCTCAAATCCTGTCAAATTGATGTGTTCGATGATTTCAACCTCTTGAGAAAGTTGTTGAATTGCTGAATCAAAGATGTCCTGATCTCCACCATCTTGATGTCGCTCACTTGCAGCCTTCAACGAGAGTAAGCCAATACCATCCTTACTCAAAAAACGACGTACTGCTGAGAGGAATATCCCCACTTGACCTGCCTGAGCAACATCTTGAAACAGCCAGTCGACACGAGCGGGGACAAGAACACCCCACGCATCGAATTTTCGAGCATCACCCAGAACTGGAACAATACCTGGCCGATGTTCTGCAAGATGTGTAAGATCTCGAAGGCAACGTGGAGCAAGATCAACAGCAACCAAGCGCCCTCTGTATTGGTTTGATGAACCACATAAATGATCGTGCAAATGAGAAATTGTAGTCCCATGTCCTGCTCCAAGGTACAAAACAGTTGAGCCCGGCAGGGGTAACAAATCCGAAGGGTCTTTTCGAGTTCGTAAAATCCCTGCACTCAGTTTTGAGCGATTTGGATCCCAGCGACGATGTTCAACGCCTCGGAATTTACGCAATGTTTCACCTCGAATGGCAACACCAGGATTCGCATTTACTGTCCAGATGTTTCGACCTTCCATCAATACGGAATCAGAGAGTGGACGCATTCGACGATTCTTGGCCAACCAATCACCTCAACGCCTTGGAGGCTTGGGGAATTCCTTGCGGATAGCCTCAACTTTAGCCTCAATTTCATCTACATCTTCTTGACCAAAAGGTGTCCCTTGGAAAGCGTCAACTCTCGCAGCGATACTGATCTTTGCCGCCAACATACGCGCAATCTTCCCACGAACCCACCGAGGAGATCTGGAAATCCACGGATGCATGAAGATGTGGCCATGTTTCGGAGGCGCTGTCCCACTGCGAAGGTGACTGAAGAAAGCCTTCTCCGCCCCAAGAACCTGAACGGTACCTGCAGGAAGACGAGCGAGCCGTAAACGACCATGGGCTTCAACACAGAGACGTGCTGCTAGAAGTGGCCCCACGAGTGTTGATACAGACGGAAGGTGAGAGTTCGCTGATAATCGAATCGCGTGTTCCAAACGATCCAATTGACGACGCTGATTCGAAACCATTGTCGCCCAATCGTGAAGTGAATTCCATTCCGAATCGGATGGTTGCTCATACGCATCGTCTACTTCAAGGAGTGATGCAAATTCTGTCAAGGACGAAACAGCACTAAGACGTCCGGCAACTTGTGAACGATCACCTTCGAAACGAGCCGCGGGGAGAAACAGACCCACCCACTCAATAAGCCGTGCTTCCATTGTCAAGTGCAGGGTCCGGAGTTCCTCACTTGCGCGTAGAAGATGTTCCAAACGACGGTCTGGATCTGCTGCAGAAACTGCAACGCCTTCTTTTGCCATGAGTAGGGCTGCTTCATCTGCAACCTCCAACTGGCCAGGTGTTGGAAGTGGCATTTCAAATTCAGGCAATTCCTCAGAACCATGAGCGGTTGGTCTAGCTTCTGGGAATCGTTCTGCAAGAACAATCGCTTCAGGAGGTAGTCGGCCGCTTGCAATCAGTTCTAACCGTTCCTTGACGGCGTGAACGGAAAATCGGGCATTATTGAATTCGGCATCAAGAACATCTCCATGTTCATTCACAACAGCCGCTGATTGCCACGAGTACCACAGCCACATGAACAACCCAGATTACGCTTGGAATTGAATGTTGTCACAATTCATTCGACGAATTTATTATCAACCTTAGAAAATAAAATGTGAGTGAAAGCATAACCACCATGATTAAATGTATTAAGTCGATGGCATGGTCATGTTTTGCCCTGAATGTGGGACGTTGTCCTTTCCTAGTCCTTCCGGAGACATCACGTGTACGAACTACAAATGTGGTTATACAGGCCCTGCAAACGTGAAAATGAAGATGGATGGAAAAGAAATCGATCTTTCAAAAACCAAGACGACAACGAAGGCAGAGAAGCGCGAGTATGAAATCATCAAGGATTCAGACCAACGCAGAGGTGTTCTTTCCACAGAATCGTACATGTGTCCAAAGTGTGACTGCACTGAGGTTTACTTTTATCTCGAACAAACTCGTTCTTCCGATGAACCTGAAACAAGGATGTTGACCTGCAAAGATTGCGGTCATGGATGGCGAGAATACTGATCAGTAATCGCTCTCGACACGTGGTGCTAGGAAGTAATCAACTTCTGCAGCACCGTCTTCGAACGAGAAATTCATTGCTAGAGGGAAGTTCTCTCCGAATTGAATGGTGACATTGTCGCTTGGTCCGAAGCGTCGAGAGAGTGGCTCAAGATAGGTCAAGCTGTATTGGCTGCGTGCCGGACCATCACAAACGAGTTCGTCCATCTCATCCTTATCGAAAGAAATGTCGACCGAATCCGTGTTATTACGGACGTGAACCTTGAATGTGGATTCATCGATACTAAAGTTGACCAAATCGCCAACTTGCTTTGCCGCTTTGAGTGCTTGGCCAAGTTCAGCACCGTTCATGACCACTTTACAAGGCAATTCCAATTTGGGCAATGAAGGTGGAGAAGCCATTGTAGAATTGTCAAGTGGACGGAGGTTACGGACAATCTTGCCCAAACTCATGGTGAAGTCACCGCCTTCTTGGTGAGAGATCTCAATCAAATCTCCTGAACTACCAAGTGTTGTAACCTCGCGGATCTTCTTCATCTCAAGACCAATCTTCTTTCCGTCCAATTCCCATCCATCAAATGCGGCCGCATCGACGGTGAGTTTGATCATTGCTACGTGTGATGAATCGACAACTCGGACTGTTAGTCCATCTTCTTCAAAGTCGAATCTTGCATCTTCGACGACAATCATCAATGTATCCAAAATCTTGCTCATGAGTTCTTGGCGAGCTGTGACGTTCAACATATGAGGCACCCCTACAACATGGCTCTCCTTTCGACGGCTTATGAACTTACTATTCCTCAAATGAGGTTTTCCCGCGTTGAACAACCTCTCTTTTACCGACGTATTCAAGAACTCTTGGCAGAAGTATTGGTCATGACTCAGTCGTTGGACATTCTCATCATCCTAATTGCAAGTGGTTTAGGAATTGGAATGGGATGGCTGCTTGCGAAGGTGAAATTTTCGACAGAACTGGTTCGAGCAGAGGCCAAAGCACAAGCCGCTCAAGGGAACAAGGAATCACTGGTTGCCGAAATGGAAAGTGTTGCTTCAGTGGTTGCTCGACAAAATTCAGAGGACTTTTTGAGACTCGCTGAAGAACGGCTTGGCAAGGTTCAATCGGAGGCAAACAAAGATTACGACGCCCGAAAAAAGGAGGTTGAACTTCTTGTCTCTCCGATTAAGGATCATCTGGAAAAGCTCGAAAAGGCGACAAGTGAAATGGAAAAGAATCGCGAGGGTGCGTACCAGGGCATCAAACGAATGGTCGCTGGGCTTCAAGAGCAGACCACCAACCTTCGAGATACGAACGTCAAATTGTCAACCGCTTTGCGAGGTTCCATCAAAGCAAGAGGAAACTGGGGGCAAGTTGCTCTGAAAAACATCGCCGAGGCAGCAGGTATGCTCGAGCATTGTGATTTTGATGTTGAAGTGACGTTGAAATCGGGAGCCGGTGGAGCTCGTGTTGACCTGCTTGCAAAAATCCCAAATGGCGGGCATGTTCCTGTTGATTCAAAGGTTCCATTGGCAGCGTATTGGGATGGATTGGATCTCGACGATGGAGAGGCAAGAGCAATCAAAATGAAAGAGCATGCAAATGCTGTCAAGAAGCATATCAATGACCTTGCAACACGAGATTATCCCCGATTAATGGAGGGTACAGACTTCACAGTCATGTTCATTCCTGCTGAACCTATCCTATCGACTGCTTTTGAATACGAACCCACCCTCCAAGAATACGCCTTCAGCAAACACGTTCTTATTGTTACACCTGTAACTCTCCTCGCTTTGCTTCGAACAGTTGGCCTGTATTGGCACCAACAGTCTATGGCAGAGAACGCTCGAGACATTCATGCTCAAGCCAAGGAATTCTATGAGCGGGCAGCGAAGTTTAGCCACGACCTAGCCAAGTTAGGAAGGAACCTGAACACCGTTGTCGGCGCATACAACGATGCTGTAGCAACATACGATTCAAGAATCGTCCCCTCAGGTAGGAAACTTGAATCGCTGAAGGTCACTGAAGGCATGCAAAAAACCATGGCTGAACTACCTGAGGTGGGCTCAAGCATTCGCGAAATAAAGCATCTCTCAAAGGTCAACGAAGGTGAATGAAACATCTTTTTGATATGTAAGATACGCCACCGAGCACCATGGTGGAACCTGTACTCAAGGAGGATGGAACGCCCTACAAGGTCGCTATTCTAATACCGACCATCAACAATGCCGATGAACTTGATATCGTTTTGGATAGGCTCTCTCAACAATCCTATCCTGATATTGAGATTGTCATTTCTGATTCTAAGTCCAAAGATCACACCAAACAAGTCTGCGACAAGTACGGTGCCACATGGATTGAAGACCCGTCAACAAACCGTGCTGATGCGTGCAACTTTGCACTCAAGCAAATGGATCACGATCTTGTTCTCTTCACCGACGATGATACGATTCCTCCGTTGGATTGGGCTGAGAAACTCATCCGTTGGTTCAAAGATCCTGAAGTTGGTGCGGTTGGAGGACCAAACTTCGCACCAGATGAAGACCCGTTTGGTGCCAAGTGCGCTGATGTTGCCTTCTGTACAAAGTTCATGACAGCAGGAACTCGCTATGGCGCACAGCCTCGTGGAGAATTGGTTCCAATCACTCACAATCCTGGTGTCAATTGTGCCCATCGTATGGCAAATCTACGACAAGTGAATTTCTTCGAACCAGGCTGTATTGGTGCGGAGGATGTTGTTTTGGATGCTAAAATTCAGCGTAAAGGCCACAAACTCTTCATTGATCCATCCAATGTCATGCCTCATCGTCGTCGACGTCCTTTCAAGCCGTACATGAAGCAAATGAGAAATTATGGATACACTCGAATGGTGGCCAACAAGCGATGGCCAGAAATTGCAACATGGTCGCATACTGCTATCGGATTCTTCCCCTGGCTCACAGCCCTCTCAGTACTAGCATTAGTCGCAGGAGTTATTGGAGGCGGTGCGACCGACTATCCTTGGTTCTCCATCGATGGCGATTGGACTTGGTCTCGTCTTGCAGTTCATGGTACACTTGGACTCATGGGATTCTACATCGGACTTTCTTGGCTCGGTGCAGCGATTGGAACAAGTCCACATCGATCGATCGGAACAGTTGCTCTTGCACCGCTTTTCGTATTCCTTGCTCATTGGGCATATGGCCAAGGCGTCAACAAAGCATGGCGAGAGATCCGACGAACTGGTGGAGTTGCAGGTGTCGGTCGCCAGATCGATGACCGAGAACGTACACTTTGAGTCGCATAATCGACGCAATACCTTTCAATGAACAAAATCAAGATGCATCATGGCTGAGCGGTTTCATGATGTCTCCGATGAGGAGGAAATCTGGCTTACAATACGCTCCGTTCTCACAGTAACACGTGTTCTTGTTCTCGTTGGAACTATTCTTGTCTCTGAGTTGTTTGAGGATTATTACATTCTTGACTTGACTGTGGCAATATGGTCGTTAATTGTCGGAATACCCCTCTTTTTCTTCATCTCTGTCCTTATCCTGTGGGGAAACAAGGCCTTCATACCCGTAACTACAAAAGAGCAGGTAACAACCATTCTGCGACCAATTCTGGAACGAACTTGATCAGATACCAGCCATATCTCCAGTTTGAATGGTCCATTGACTTGAATAGACGCCTTGATGTTCAAGAAGTTCGTCGTGCTTTCCACGTTCGACAACTGCACCGTCAACCATTGCAAGAATCTCATTCGCATTTCGGATGGTGCTGAGACGATGAGCAACTGCAATGGTCGCTCGGCCTGAGCCTGTACTGAGGAGATTCTCTTGTATCCTGCGTTCGGTCTCAGCATCCAACGCACTTGAAGCTTCATCAAGAATCAACAGTGATGGCTTCTTGAGAAGGGCGCGAGCAAGAGAGACTCTTGCTCTTTGGCCACCGCTTAACATTGCTCCTCGATCACCGACCATGGTTTCGATTCCATCCTCTAATTCTTCAACAAAATCAAGCGCCCCAGCAAGTTCAAGGGCTTTTCTCAGATCCTCTTCTTCAGCGATTTGGTTGTACTGAACATTGTCTCGAATGGATCCGTAAAAGAGGAATGGATCTTGGCTCACAAAGCCAATTGCCTCTCGCACGCTTGCGAGTGTGAATGTATTGATATTATTACCATTGATGAGAACTTCTCCAGAATCGGGAACATAGTATCGCATCAGTAACTTCAGAATGGTCGTTTTCCCAGCGCCTGTGTGACCCATAACACCCAAGAATTGCCCTCCTGCAACGGTAAATGAAATTCCGCTCAACACCTTTGTCGAGGTATTTGGATAGGTGAAGTGAACATCGCGGAATTCGACGGATTCAATTGGCGCAAGCAATTCAACAGCATCATCATTGTCGACGATGGTTGGCTCGAGATCGATTGCTGCGAAGACGCGTCGAGCTGCAGCTTCTCCTCGTTGTAGTTGATTGACGAGAATTCCGAAGATGAACATCGGCATTGTCATTCGAGTACTGATGAGGAGGAAGGTCACCAACTGTCCAGTTGTAATTTCACCTTCACTCGCAAGCCATCCGCCAGCTGTGACAAGGAGTCCAAAAGCGACACCAGCAACGACGTAAATCATCGGAATGAACCGATTTCGGTCTTGACTTGCCCCTATTGCTTGGTCTCTGTATGCACCTGATTCTCGGTCGACACGGTTTGCCTCCCACTCTTCTGCGTTGTAGGCTTGAACAACAGCAATACCCGAGATAAGATTCTCCAATACGGCTGTTATGTCTCCTGTCGATTCACGTTGCTTACGGTATTTACGTTGCACACTGGTTGAGAACCAGTAGACGATGGGAACGATGAATATGATTGGACCAAACAAAACAATTGCCAGTTTCCAAGACATCAACACCAGAATGAGAAATGCAGTAAAGAAGGTAACAATAATCCGAATAATGGACGTTGAGGAGTCTGAAACTACGTCCTCCAGTTGATTGACGTCACTCGAAAGCACGGCCATAATTTGACCAGTTTGTCTCATGTCGTAGTAAGAAGCTTCCATTGCAATCAACGATTTTGTTGCATCCATTCGTAAATCATGTTGGATTTTGTAACCCAACGTCTGCCAAGAGTATTCCGAAATACCTTGGAAAATAGCTAAGAAGAAGAATCCGAGGAAAATGAGTACACCGTAGCCCACCGCAGGGTCTCCGCCAAAGGAAGTGACAAAATTCTGAACGATTTGTGGACCAAAGAGAATACCACCCGTGAAATAATCGACTGCAAGACCAATTGCTACAAACGGCATCAGATCAAAAAACCGGGCCATGGCGTTGCCAAAAATACCCGCCAATACACGACCAGGATAGCGTTTGGCATAAGGAACGACGCGCCAGATTTGACGTCCAACAATCTGAGTTTTCTCATTAATGTCGGAAGGTTCCATCGAATCTCCACCGCTTGAACCTACATCGGGCATGGCCTTTCCTAATACAACCCTGCTTTGAATGCTCGTTATTCTCAAAGTTGGTGAATGCAAATCATTCATGAGTGACCGATGTTAAGACACATGCATGGGGGCTCGGCGAATGCGCGTTTCTTTCTTTCTCGTAATGGTTATGCTGACACAATTGATGGCCCCTCTAGCATCTTCAAACAGCAACAAACCGGAAATAATTATTGAAACGGATGCTGAACTAGATACCCTTGGCCAGTTAGGAATCAAACCAACGAAATCCTATGCTGAAGGCTGGTACAATGCAGAAGAGGGTGTAGGAACCATCGGCTTATTGTATCGTGATGCAACCGTCACTTCAGTTGAAGATTGGCCTGAGCGTACCAATGAAAACGTTCTCACTGGATATTACATCCTCACTCACACATATCCAGTACCTACTGAATGGGAAGGCGAACTAAATGCAGCAGGGATTGATTGTTTTTCCTTTTTACCTGTAAACGGATTCCATTGTGAATTGAATAAACACTCAACGAAGAAACTTGGTTCATTAGGTGTCGAAGGGATAGTCCAACTCGATCCTACTGACAAAATGAGTCGCGGTTTGGCTCGAATTTTAACAGGTGATCTTTCAAGCACATCGGAACTCTTCTACCAGCAAGATATGGTTCCAGTTAATCTTCTACTCAGCGGCAAAACACTTCCAGAGGAAATCTACTCAATGAATGACATTGAGATCACATATCATGTAGGGAGATTTGCTACAATCTACATACAACCCTCGTCTTCTGTAATATCTTGGTTAGCAAGTCAGAATGAGATTGAATGGCTAGAAGAGGAGTTTGAGTATACACATACAAACGATGAAGCTGATACGGTTCTAAAGGCCCCTGACTTATGGAGCCAAGCAACCATGAGTGGAATCAACTCTTCATGGGATTATGTCGATGGCACCGGCATTATTGTAGCTGTCGCAGATTCAGGACTTGATAGCGGTACAAATGATTCCACGATGCATCCAGATTTTAGAGACCACATCGTCGATATTGTCTCACTTCCAATGACGCCAGCAAGAGCAACAGCATGCGGATCGCCTGCAAACGACGGAGCAGAGGATATCGATGGACATGGCACACACGTTGCGGGTTCTGTCCTAGGGGATGGGACTGATTCTTCTGGAAACATCAAAGGCATGGCTCCTGAAGCAAGATTGTATTTCCAATCTGTTGGTTTATGGTGCCAAAACAACCCTGCTGGTAAACAAAATACACTCAATGGTATTCCAACAAATAAAACTGATTTGTTTAGATTTGCTGCTGAAAATGGTTCACGAGTTCATACTAATTCTTGGGGCAACACCTGCAGCAACCAGCCAACCCCTTGTTACAGTGAGTACACCATAGGATCATTACAAGCAGACATAGCAGCGAGAGAATATACGAACATGACAATCTTGTTTTCTGCTGGAAACTCTGGAGCAGATGCAAACTCAAACGGAGAGATCGATTTCGATTCGTTAGGAAATCCGGCAACTGCAAAGAATGTCTTCACTGTTGGAGCGAGTGAAAACAATCGCCCATCGCTAAACTACATCTGGGGAAGTTCATACGGATCTCCAATAAATAATGACTTAAGAGCAGATAACATAAGTGGAATGGCTGCATTTTCAAGCCGTGGACCTGTCGATGATGGGCGGTTGAAACCAGATATTTCTGCGCCTGGAACATTTATTCTTTCGACAAAATCAAGATCCACAAGTTCTGTAGGTTGGTTGGCATACAACTCCAGTTACACATACATGGGCGGGACGAGCATGTCAACGCCGTTGACTGCTGGAGCAACTGCTCTTCTCCTCGAACACCTCATCGACAATCGAGGCCATCAGGACCCAAGTTCTGCTTTGGTTAAGGCAATATTTGCCACAAGCGCACATGACATGATGGGTCAATACAACGATGTGACAAATGGTGCTGGTGAAACTGCTCCGAACAATCATGAGGGGTGGGGGCTTGTTGATTTACGAAACGCTTTGAATGCCACGTTCATTGAGGATGAAAGTGTTTCAACATCTGAAAACAGGGGATGGAGTTTCAACATTCCGAACTCAGCACCAGACTTGAATATCGTACTCTCTTGGACCGATCCTGAAAGTACGACTGCTGCTTCCACGAACCTCGTGAACGATCTCGATCTCGCTGTAAAAGATCCTTCAGGAACTTGGACTGAATTATCAAACAATCTTGACAACCTTCGTGGATTGAAATTTTCAAACCCTGCTCAAGGTACTTGGGAAGTCCATGTCAACGGGACAAATGTTCCACGTGGTCCACAATTTTTCGCCCTGGCATTGAATCAGGAAACAACCTTGGTTAACCTCACAGAGGACGAGGACTTCGACGGTGTCATTGACGACGATGATGATTGTGTTAGCACATACGGAACATCAACGATTGACAGAACAGGCTGCCCAGATACAGACGGGGATGGTTATTCCAATCCCGATGGAGTATGGCTTGTTTCGAATGGCGCTGATGCATTCCCAGCTGAGAGCACACAGTGGGCTGACCAAGATTTCGACGGCTACGGAGACAACGGTGGTGGTTTCGAACCCGATGCCTGTGTTTCAGAACAAGGAAACTCAACGGCCGATCGATTTGGTTGCTTGGATGATGATGGNGACGGCTACTCAGACCCCGACCCAACTGGCTTACATGGCCCTGTTTGGACTGTTACAGACGGTGCGGATGCCTGCAATTCCGTCAAGGCNTACTCGAACATCGATCGAAACGGTTGNCCAGATGAAGATGGNGATGGGGCTTCCGATCCNGACCCCNCNGGTATCAANGGGTCAGTATGGACAGTCACGGACGGTGCGGATGCATTCCTTGGCGATGCCACACAATGGAANGACTCTGATGTTGANGGGTACGGAGACAANCCTCTNCCAGCTACTGAAGGAGATGCATGCACCACAAAAGNCGGAACNTCCTATCAGGATNGATTNGGATGCATTGATTCAGANAATGATGGATACTCNGATCCCGACCNAACCGGCATTCATGGCCCTGTTTGGACTGTTGCCGATGGTGCGGATGCGTTCCCAAGCGAACTGAGCCAATGGTCCGATCAGGACGGTGATGGATATGGCGACAATGCAAGTGGAGTGGATGCTGACAATTGTCCTACAACGTTTGGAACATCGTCAGAACTCGGAAATCTTGGATGCAGTGATCTCGACAATGATGGATATGCTGACTCGGATGATGCCTTCCCGACCGATTCTACGCAATGGAACGACGCAGACAATGATGGCTATGGCGATGAGGCCGCAGGCAACAATCCTGATGCTTGCCCGACTGTAGCAGGAACCTCTATGTCAGATCGCTTTGGTTGTCCCGATTCCGATTCAGATGGTACATCCGACGAGGATTTGACAGGAACGAACGGCCCTGTATGGACCATCGCAGATGGTGCTGATATTTTGCCAAACGATGCATCGCAACAAGCAGACAATGACGGTGATGGATTTGGGGATAATCCATCTGGAACGAACGGCGATGCTTGTCCTGCACAATTTGGAACCTCCACGATAGATCGAATGGGTTGTCCCGATACAGACAGTGACGGAATCTCAGATGGTGATTCAATGTGGACAGTAGCACAAGGAGCGGATGCCTTCCCAAGCGACCCAACTCAGTCCTCTGACACCGATGGGGATGGTTACGGTGATAACGCATCCGGCACCAACCCTGACGGATGTCCTACGCAATTTGGAAGCTCGACGGTTGACCGTGTTGGTTGTCCAGACTCAGATGGCGATGGCATATCTGATGCTGATGGACTCTGGAATGTCTCTCAAGGCGCAGATGCCTTCCGTAGTGATGCGACGCAATCAGAAGACCAAGATGGAGATGGATACGGTGATAACGCAAGTGGCAATTTGCCCGATGCATGCCCTACCGAATTCGGTAATTCATGGCAGAACAGTACCCTAGGTTGCCCAGATGCTGACCAAGATGGTTGGGCTGACATTCAAGATTCTCATCCAGATGATATCACGCAATGGTCCGATGTTGATGGTGATGGGTACGGTGACAATCCAGGTGGAACCACACCAGATGCCTGTTCCGGCACAATCGGGAATTCAACAAAAGGAAACCGATATGGATGCTTGGATACTGATGGAGACGGCTGGGATGATATCATTGACGAGTTACCAAACTTGAAGCATCAATGGCTTGACCAAGACGCTGATGGTTTCGGAGACAATGCTACAGGGCCACAACCGGATGCTTGTCCGGGGGTACCTGGGACATCGACCATCGATCGCTATGGTTGCGTTGATGGTGACGGTGATGGCATCTCCGATGAAAACGATGCATTCCCTAGCGACCCAACACGGTCCAGTGATACAGACGGAGACGGATACGGTGACCTTGAAGACGGTTGCATGTTGATTCCTGGAAATTCAACTCAAGATCGTCTTGGTTGTACAGACTCAGACGGAGATGGTTATTCGGATGGTGATGCTGAATGGACAATTGTCAACGGTTCTGATGCATTCCCACTTGAATCCACACAACACGCTGATCAAGATGGCGATGGTTTTGGTGACAATGTTGTCGGCTTCCAAGCCGATGATTGCCCGACAACATCGGGTACATCCTTCCGAGATGTCTTCGGATGTGCAGACGAAGATGCAGATGGAATGTCGGATACGAACGATGCTTTCCTTGGTGAAGCAACACAATGGAACGATACCGATGGAGATGGATATGGCGACGAATTAAACGGAACTCAAGGAGATGCTTGTCCAGAAGTAGTTGGAACTTCAACCAACGATGTGTATGGATGCATTGATACGGATGGAGATGGATACTCTGACTTGAACGATGTGTGGCCAAACGACAATACACAATGGTACGATGACGATATGGATGGTTTTGGTGATGAATCATCAGGAACTGCTCCAGATCAATGTCCAAATGAATACGGTACTGCGTTCAGAGGATCACTTATTGGATGCCCAGACACGGACGGTGATGGATATGCAGATGATGAAGATGCATTCCCACTGCAAGCCTCTCAGCATCTTGATACAGACGGCGATGGCTGGGGTGACAACGAGACTTCGGGGGCACACAAGCCCGATCACTGGCCGAATGATCCATCAAAGAATGCTGGTGAGGCATCCATGACATGCAGTCCTGCTAAGATTTCAATTGATGCCGTAACCGGTTCGAAATTCATCTTCACATGCTCAGTGACCACAAGCATGAGCAATGGTTTCACAGCGCGTGTCGATTGGCAATCCTCGTCGACCATTGAAGCGGAAACAAGTTCACAAACCATGATATTTACAACAGAATCGGGAGCAACTCAATCGAAGATCTTCACAGGAACTGCAAGCGCTGAAGGGAACTTCAATCTGATTCTGACTGTAACGGAACCGGGTGCAGAAATCGCTATGGATACAGTCAACATTCGACTCAACGTCTTCAACAGCTCAAAATCCTCTGGAGATGCTGATTCATTCGGATGGGATGATGTGACAAGTATGCCACTGTTCCAGATTTCAGCGGCTGCAATTCTCATGGCGTTCTTATTCGGTATGCTCATCATTCGGGGCAAGAGTCGTCGTATCAAGGATAATGAAGAGCGAAAAGAGCAAGCTGCTCAAGTTCTTTACAATCGAATGATGGCTGATCAGGATGTTGTTCAACGCAGAAGAGTGGAATTAGGATACGATGCAGTACCACCGCCTCCTGGTCTGAATTGATGGGTTTCGACCGATGCGCTCAAAAAAGGGTGTATGTTCGGACAGATTACCACCGTGCGGATATGGTGAAGTGGTTATCATCTGAGGTTTCCAACCTTATGTCGTGGGTTCGACTCCCGCTATCCGCACCTCACCAACAAAACCTTTGAGTGGATACTATCAGGACAATCCATGCAGGCAGCACGTGTCTCCAAGGGTATGTTTCTCGTCGCCCTCATGATGCTCGCATCTCTCTCAGGATGCTTTGGCGAAGAGGAGGTTGCACAAGAAGGCGTACCAATCGTATTCCAAGTCGATTACCAAATGCCAGAAGATGTTGTTTTGAAGAGCGGGGAATGGCATGAATTCCAATTGCTAGGGAACGGTCGTGCGATTTCAGTACCAACCGATGTCATGCTGTTTATCGACGGTTTCATCATCCCAAACGGATATGCTATGGTCGAAGAAGAATCCATCAACGGGAAGTTGTTGTTGACACCTTATGTTGATGAAGTGAAGATTACTATTGTCCACCCAGATGGTACTGGTGATTCGTACCAAATGCAAGTTACCAATGGCACACCGATTGTTAACGGTAAAGAATGGATGGACAAGATGGAGTACATCACGAACGTTTGTCCTGATACAACACAATGCGGAGGATACATCAACCGATGGATGGGTTCACCGAACCCTGCATTTGAGCGTGCAGCATCGTTTTTCCAAGGGCATTTCGAAGGACTCGGTTACGAAACTCACATCCTTCGAGTGTTTGACCACGGCAACCCTGCAGAACCTGAGAGTTTGAACGTCATAGCATGGAAGCGTGGACGTGATTCATCATGCGTTCAGGGCATGGGCGGTCACATGGACATTATGTTCCCGGGCGGACCTCCTGGAGGCGGAACCTACGAAGGAGCATACGACAACACCGGTGGAACAGTGAGTATGATGCTGTTCGCGAAGGCCTTTGTTGACATTGAAGTTGAGTGCGATACATTCCTCGCCCTTTGGTCATCAGAGGAAGAAGGTCTTCGTGGATCGAATGCTTTCGCTAACAACGATTGCGACTATTGCCTACCAAAAGATAAGGAACTACGGTTCTACATCAACATGGACATGATGGGGATTTCCTACCCCGCTGTGAAACCAACCGGAGAACCCTATCCATATCATGCATGGTCCGGACCTGATTTTGATCCTGATGTACAAGACGTAGAAATTACAACCGTTCTTGACCACGTCCATCGCAACATCCTCGAAGCACCAATGGACTTGCGTATCGATGGAACGTACGGTTCCGGTTGCGATCAACATTGGGAAGATCATGAAGATCTGGTCCTCGATGTTCATGAGGACACATTCGGCCGTTCTGACCACGTAACTTTCCGAGACCTCGGGGCACAGACCATCTTCCACCTAGGTGCATACGATTCTGATTACAGCGCATACCACTCTCCGGACGATACACTCGACAACATGATCGAGATGGTCGGTGGTGTCGAAGAATTAGAAAAGAGCATGGAATTTGTCATGTGGGCAGCTATGCTTGAATTTATGATTGCAGATCAAACACCCGAAGTTCGCAACATTGGTGCATGATAGTTTAAACGACGTTTTTTGAACCCAAGCCCGTTCTTTGATGTATGGAAGAGGGGATTTCTCAAGAGGTTTCTCTCTTGGAACGATTGAACTCATCGCAATCATTTCCAAGTGCAATGATCGCATTAGGTGCAACTGTGGCCCTAGCGGAATCATTGCTTATTCTGATTCAAGGTGAATCCATTGAGAATGCTGTCTGGCCACAAGCAGTGAGGACACTATCATGGACATTCGCACTCCGAGAAAGCGTTACGCTCATCGCATTGTTTTCGGCTTTCTTCCTTGGATTTTGTGTATATTCATCCTTTCAAAATCACCGTGGACGTCATCTGGCCAAGCCTCTTCAGGCTGTTTTCTTTGGACTTATTGGGGCAGTATTTGCTTCTTGGATCATATTTATCCTCATGGATTACCGTTACCTTCGGGGAGCATTTCTTCTCCTTCCAACGATATACGGTGTTCTTCTCCTTGGAAGCGCACTTGCAATTAGAGGCCCTCCAAGACTTCCAGACTCCTCTCAGAATTGGAAAGAGAAGGGTGCAACTACCCTTCATGTCCTCACAATATTCCTCGCAGCGTGGTTGGTGATGCCAGGCATTCCTGCCCTCATTGGCATTGCCCCTTCCCCTCCTACTGCACCTGTAATGGGTTACGGGGCGGACCCTGGACCGTTCGACCGAACTACAGTTCGCTATGCTTACGAACTTCCTGAAGAAGTGACTTCCATTCAAGGTCCTACAGAAGAGGATATTGAATTTTCAATTTATCTTACCCTTCCCCATTTGCCTGAAGAACCGGGGATAGAAGGCGTACCACTCGCCATTCTTTTCCATGCCTTTAACAATCCATCCATTGATTCCTACACGGATTGGATCGATCACCTCTCTGCAAAGGGCATGGTTGTTGCTTACATCCAGTATCCAACCGATGTCCGACCTGAAGGTGGAGATGATTTTGAATCAACCATCATTGAGGGAACTTCGGACTGGCCACACCATGCTCCGAGGATGTTATCGATTCAATCCGCTTTGCTTCGATTGAATGAAATCATAACGGCAACGCCGAGAGATGGGGCTATTAACGACGTTCTAGAGGACTTGGACATCATGCCGGAGCATTTGTGGATTGGTGGCCATAGTCTTGGAGGAGCATATTCCCTGCAAGCTCTAGGCATGGCTCAATTGATGGGATGGGGTAATGAAACACTTGTCGTCGATACTGAAATGGCAGCCGCTCGACCGGTTCAAGAAGAATGGTTACCAAATTATACCAACCTTCCTGAGAATTCAATCGTCCATCTTGTGGTTAGTGAAGATGACATGACGGTAAGTCAATGCAACAGCGCCCATCATCTTGATTTGTTTGATGAAATTGAAGACAATCATTCCCTTTTGTTGTTTATTCCAAGCGATCGTTATGGATTCCCTAGGCTGGTTGCTACGCATTATCTTCCGGCAAATGAAGCACACGACACCTTAGCAGATTGGGCTCTTTACCGACGTGTTGATGCTCAAGCAGATTGGGTAGTTGCCCATAGTCGAGGAGACCTCAACACTGCAGACTTCGCCTATGCAAACCTCATCGATACAGGGATGCTCACATACATGGGCAAGTGGTCGGATGGTGTTGATGTTTTACCGCTGCAAGTATATTCAAATCCAAGCGAGTCAAATCGTTTTGCAAACTGCTATTGAACGAGGTGATGTGATTTGACGGAAGAGAAGAATACGAAATCACTGATCAAACTCATTTCAACTTCAACCATTATTGCATCGATGTGTTGCTTACCAAGTGTCGTACTGGTTTTGTTTGGATTAGCAAGCGTAAGTACCGCAGCAGCCCTCTCCGATACACTGTACTGGGGAGGAGATGGTTACGATTGGTTCCGTCCAACCATGCTTGCAATCGCTACGCTCTCGGTCATCATTGGATTGGTAGTATACTTCAGAAACAGAGGGATATGTACTTTTGACGATGTAAAAAGGCAACGCAGGAAGGTCATCAACACCTCTCTATTGGTGTTGATAATTGCTTACGTGTCGTACTTGATATTCAACTATGTCATACTCACCGAAGTAGGCATCTTGCTCGGACTCGAGTGGGAATCAAGCCGATTTTGGAACAAGTAATTACGCATTTTTTCTGATCGTGGAACAACCAACGGTCCAATCCTCACCATTGCTCATTGCTTCGCGAGTGGCATCCAATAAATCATCTTCAGGACCGCGAATCGGATGAACATCCTTTCCCCATGCAAGAGTTATTTGGTAGTCATCAATTGATAAATTAACTAATTGGAAAATTGAATCTCCAATTGAAATTTTATTTTCATTATCCTCTAATGGGAGAATGATTTCTCGGGGATTCAGATGCATACCTTGACGGGCTGCTTTCTGAATAGCTTCTTTTGACGTCCAAGCCCATAAAGCATCCAATTCACCACTCCTAAGACGTTCGAGTTCCTCTCCTTTGGCCATCATGTCATAGACCGAAGGGGTAGGTGGGCGAGAGCGCGGTTCTGCATCAATCCCGACAGCCCAACTCTGCTCAACGAGTGCTACACATGCAAGGTTTTGACTGTGGGAAATCGATATGCTTGGTAATGTAGGTTGAATCCATAATCCTTGAATTGGTTCCAAAAAGGGTGCTCGCTCATTCGTTCGAGAAACGACAAGATGTGTGATATCAACGAGACCCCATTCGCTGAGAGCAACTTCTAACAACCATCGAGCTGAAAGGTGTTCATTGGATCTCTTTTGAGTTTTGAACGTAGCGAGTTCATCCCAATCAACAAAATGTAACGTTGTGGGATCTTGCTCCACAATTGGACATGTTGCCACGAGGCATCGGGGACCTTCCTCCAGACCAATCCAGCGAAAGGTGACCATCTAAACCACACTCAGCGTTGGAGAGAGAACTTCTGATCATCAGGAACCGGGGCCATTGCCTTCAATCGTAGGCCTTTCAGAGCGATAACTGGAGCATCGTCCGAACCAACAATAAGAACATCATGAACGGTTACTCCAGCATCCTCAGTTGCCATTCGTATCGAACGCAAACGAAGTTGTTCATCTTGCTCAGGAACACGAAGCATCGTGGACCATTCGATACCGACAGGTAGACTGCTGAATCCTTCAGATTCCATTGCAACCAATCCAGCATTCTGAAATCCTGCTTCGATTAACATTGGCAAAGCTTCGAGCAAAACATCTTCGCCGTCACGTTCATGTACGAATTGGTCGGTTGCTGGCAACTGATGTCGCATGAGAGCAATACCATCAACACCTGGTTGAGAGGCATCACCACTACCACGGAGGACACCTCCATGTGATTGGAATCGTGGGCCATGGAAATATCTCAGGTAAATGAACGATGCATGATGCTCCAATCGGCCTGATGGAGGAGTTCCAATCGTAGGTAGTGAACCAATCTCAGTTTGAAGGAATTCGCTCAAATCATCGGACTTCTTGACCAATCGAACCGTAGCCTTGTGGTGGTCGCGCTCTCCGAAGACAACCCCTTCGGAGTTTGTTAAATCAGAGACTAATCGGCAATTGACCCACGTCAAATCGCCTTCGGACCGATCAATCCGTGCTTCCACACGAACTCTCATGGTTCCTTTCATCACCTTTACAGGCAATCCGAATGCAACATCTTCAAACCCGGCGAGGCACGAATCTGGGCAGAGTAACAATGCGTTTTCTGCAAACATCTCCATTGCCATAACACCTGGATGATACGGAACACCGTCAATCGCATGGTCGCTTAGGAAAGGATGGTCTGCTACGGAAAGTGTGCTTTGTGTCATCACCATCTGATGCTCATCGAATGTCAGTACTTTGTCAATGAATGGGAATCTTCGTGGGTCCGCCATGATGGCAGCCATTTCCCCTGGTAGCATCAACGGTGCTTCTCTGAACGAATCGTATCGATCCATCAAACCAAGAGAACCACAAGCAATCACTCGCCGCTTACCGCCTCGAAGAGCCTCAACTACGAAGATTTGTACGCCAACATCAACAGGTAGTGTCTCAATTCCTGCTGCTTCGAAAACAGCTTCGATACTGCCTCGTGTTGCCATTCCGACATCTCTCCATCCGGTCCATCCAATTGCTACAGCACGACATGTGCCCTTTGCTGTTAGGCGAGCCATCTCAGCATCAAGAATCGAATTTGCAGCCGCATAATCCGTTTGGCCACCGTTTCCAAATCGACCAGCAACCGAAGTGAACACTGAAGCGAATCTCAACGTACCATTTGATGCTTCAACCGCCTTCATGAGTGCGCTCCAGCCATCTATCTTGACACGGACAACCCTGTCAAAGGTCTCCCATGCCTTGTCTGCAACGAGTTTCGAATCCTCCAATCCAGCACCGTGTATGACTCCTGTTATCGGATTTGACAGGGATGAACCGAGTGAGGAAAGTGCTTCAGCATCCATCACATCAATGGAATGATAGAACGCTCGATTTCCAGTCGATTCGATTTGAGAAAGGGTCTGATACACATCTCGACTTCGAGTGAATTTCTGCCATGCTTTATTCCATTCGACCATAGTCACCTTTCCGCTCGAGGAAGCGGCAGTAAGACGTTCTCTGAGAGCCATTTTCTCTTTCATCAGCTCTTCCTCACTCCAGCCTAACCAGTCTGCTGTTTGTTCAATCAATACAGACCGACCGAGAAGGTGGAAGGTTGCTTCAGCGCCTTGACTCGCTTGGGCAACACCAACGATGCATGCAGCAGTTACACCAGAACCTCCGCCTGAAACGACCCAAACGTCATCTGACTTGAGGGATTCAATCTCTCCAACAACATCCTCAGCAAATGCGGCAAGAAGCCAACGTCGACCATCTCGATCAAGTCCAATTTCAACTTCACCTGCTCGTTCAAATAATTCGGTTTCGATTTGTTCTGCGGCATGTTCTGCATCAAAGATGAGTTCAGGATGTACATCAAGAGCACGGGTTCGCAGATTCGGACGCTCAAATGCATAGGATTTGGTAACCCCTGAAGCGGCGCATTGAATCGAATTGAAACGCTCACCAATGTTTCCGTGTCGGCCATCCATAGCAGTAACACTTGCAACAATTCCTTGTTGTAATCCTACCATGTGAGCATCCATTCCTTTCAAAAGTCCAAACCATCCATGAGCAGCAAGTGAAATCTGTCCAGATGGAAGTGTATCCTCGGACCAACTTGCCGAAGCAAGTTTCATCGGTGCAAGATGGAGTAGACCGACGACATTCATTGTTGAAAGGGAAGTTGTAATCGAATCGATGTGTTCAGGATTACCAGGGTCTCCACGATGGACTGTGCGCCCATGTTCAGATTGGATTGAAACATCTCGGATACCGACTTCAAATCCTATTCGAACCGTTGAAAGGCCGCGAGCTTCCAATCTCGTGCACAAATGCTCGGCAATGCCCCAACCATCATCGGTAACGACAATTGTCCCATCCAAGGCAAGCGTTGAAGCAATGGATTCAGCCTCTTCAACTTCAATTTGCCACCTTCTGCAACCCTCGTGAGTTACTGAAGGAGGGGATTCAGTTGTTTGTGATTCAATGCTCGATTCCACCTCAGTGATTGGTTCCGATGGAGTAGAACCTCCTTTCATTTTCACAATATATGCAACGAAGTGGTTCAGCGTAGGATGATCGGAGAGTAAGAAATCCTCATCCACTGGGAGCGAGAAAATTTCACGCACATCAACCATGATTTCGGCCTGCTTGACCGTATCGATACCAAGTTCACCTTCCAAATCTTGATCCATTTCAATGAAATCTGCAGGATAGCCCGTATGTTTGACGACAACCTCGATCAAAGATGTTTGAATTCCCTCATCACTCGGAAGTGGGGAGGGTTGAGATTCTACTGAAAGGATTTCATGAGCTGCAACAGGTTCAGACGTTTCCTTTGGAGTTGCGATGGGAGCAGGGGCTGATGTTCCTCCACCGGTCATTCGAACAATGTAACCAATCATGTGCGATAGTGTCGGGTGTTCGGAAAGAAGGAAGTCTTCATCGACTGGAAGATTGAACAATTGGCGAATGTCGACCATGATTTCGGCCTGCTTGACCGTATCAATACCGAGTTCACCTTCCAAATCCTGATCCAATTCAATAAAATCAGCGGGATACCCAGTATGTTTGACGACCACATCGATGACTTGTTGTGTCATTGCGTCATCACCGACTGGGGTGGTAATCAGTGGCTTTACTTCTGCAGGAACTTCTTGAGAAACCTCTGGCGTTGATTCTTCGACAGGTTGTTCAGGTTCTGCTTGAGGAACGGGAATGCTTGCTTCGCCACCTTGCATTCGTTGAATGTATCCAATCATATGATTCAGGGTTGGGTGCTCAGAAAGAACGAATGTTTCGTCAACAGGGAGATTGAAATGTTGTCGAATGTCAACCATGATTTCTGCTTGCTTGACCGTATCAATACCGAGTTCGCCTTCTAAATCTTGGTCCAATTCAACGAAGTCCGCTGGGTAACCGGTGTGTTTGACAACGACATCAATTACAGTTTGGACCATATCTCCACTCGATGCTACGGGTGCTGGAGTTGGAACAGATGTAATCACGGGAGCCTCTACGACCGGTGCTTGAGGTTGAAGCGTAGGCACTTCTACCGGAGCGATTTCAGTCGTTAGACCCTCATAGGGAGCAGTTATTTCGTAGGATTCACCCTGAATTCCTCCATGGAGATTATCATCCCCATCGACATATGCAACGAGTTTGTTGTCAAGAATTCGAAGTTGGATATTTTGAGATCCAGCAAGACCTCGACACCAAGCAAGCAGACGCTTGCCGTCGATACGTTCGCCTTCAATTGGCCAAGCACGTACAAACGACAATCCAATTTGAGAACCGAAACCTGCTGCAAACCGAAGACCGTATTTCAAATTTGGATAATCTCCACCTTTCGATAGGTGCAAATTACCTAATTCTTCATCCACAACTTTGTGGTTTGCAATCGGAGGAATTCTCTTGTGGAGTAAACCATAGAACATGCTTGCATCTTCAATTCCAACTCCCATCGGATGCCCTGTGAATCCTTTGGTATTTGCAATCACCATGGAATCTGTACTCCCACCAAAGGTCTGCCGTAATGCTTTGACTTCGCTCTGGGCGCTCCCGCCACGAGCCGGTGTGTATGTCTCATGGGAATAGAATACCAGATCTTTGGCAATCGCATGTCGATTCAAGCCCCAGCGTTGTTCCATTGTTCCTACAAACTCATCCACTGTTTTTGCTACGTGCTCAACATCGAGTCGTGTACCATGGTAAGCCGAATTGGCAGTCTTTGCTCCTAGTAACTCTGCAATCGGTTGGACACCTCTCTCATCTGCTGAACTCTTTCGTTCAACAACAAATGATGCTGCACCCATGCCGAGAACCAGGCCGTTTCTGCGTTTGTCGAAAGGTAAGGCTGCTTCTTCGACGATATTACTGGTTGAAGCGGCTCCTGTTGAAGCAAATCCACTACCGATCCATTCCCACAAGTCGTCACCCGTAACATCATCAGCTGAAAGAATGACAACACGATCCACACGGTCGGCTGCAAGCCAATCCTCAGCGATTTGGAATGCACCTGTTGCCGAAGCACATGCAAGATTGATGGTTGTTGTCGGACCACGAATCCCAGTAAACTGTGCAAATTGGGAATGGCCCATGGTCAATACTTGGAATAAGTAACGACGGTCAAACTTACCCTCTCCGTCGTCTCCATCGGTCTTTGCGTGTTTCATTGCCATCTGGAGGCCTGAGAAACAAGATGCGAAGACGATTCCTGTTCGATCACGGTGAATGCTAGGAACTTGCCAGTTTCGAATAAGTCGAAGCCCGCCCTTTCCAGTTTGTTCTTCTGGTGTCAATGGTATTCCAGCATCACGCAGTGCGAGTAGGCCGGATGCCATGGCAAGTTGAGTAGTGATGTCCCATGCCATGATCATCTTTGGATCGATTCCAAATTCTTCTGCGAGGTCAAATGCTGCTTTGAAACCTGCAAGTTGGGGAATGTCGCCGAAGGTTGTTGCTTGTTCCATGTTCACTGAACCATCTCTGCCTTTGATGAGGCGAGTGATGTTCTTGTCCAACAGGCGTTGCTTGTATTCATCAGACACTTCCTGAATGCATGTTTCACCTCGAACGAGGCGCTCAAAGACATCTTCATCGAAGACTTTCTCCCCACCTGGAAGTCCTAGACTGATTCCAGAAACGACGTATGGGTCTGCCTTTCGTTGCATCATTGGATCATGGACGGATTGTTGCACCTGAGTAGACGGTGATTGTTCCGAAGTAACCAAATGGACTCGAGGTGACCATCCTGAAGGAGGGTGATTCACCCATCGTTCCAAATCTGCCGCTGTCGTTGCAGATTGAACATCCACTTCTGCATCTGTACGTGCTTCCGATCGGATGGTTGCAATGATGCTCTGGATTGAAGATTCTGATAATCCCAACCCAAGGCGAAGATTGACCATGCCCTGACAAAACATTGCAGGATAGCCGGAATGTTGTGCGATTCGGTCTCCAACGTAATCAGCAACACTCGCTTGTTTCGGTGATTGCGCCGACACGGTTTGAGTTACTGAAGCAACGCTTCCACCACCTGCGCTGGGTAAGGGTCGGGCTCGGATGCGTAGGTCTTCTTCATTTGCACGTTGTGGCAAAGCAGGTTCGACATACGCTTCAATCGGACCTGCACGGAAAGCTTCACTGAATACATCCGATGTTCCTTCAATCGTTTTCGGGGCACGACCTGATAGTGCTAAAGCACCAAGAGTAGTCAAGAACGAAGCAATACCACCCTGTTTGGGATGGTTGGTCATGATAGCAAGATGAGGTTGTTCTTCGAGAATCTGAGATGCAAACATTGTCAATGCTCGCTTCGGACCGACCTCAACGAAGATGCGTGCACCAGCATCGTACATGGTATTGATTTGAGATGTCCATTCAACAGATGATGCCATTTGTGGTGCAAGTTTGGATAGAATACCTTCCTTGGCATCAGGTCCTTCTGTTGGATAGAACGTTCCGTCCACATTCGCAGTTATTGGAATCGATGGCCAATTGATATCAAGAGAGGACAGGAAGCGACGGAGTGGTTCATTCGCAGGAGCCACAATGCTGGAATGGAATGCATGGCTTGTTGCGAGAGGGACACAATTGAATCCTTCTTGTTCGAATTGCTTCATCACGTTTTGAACTGCTTCAGTAGCTCCTGCGATAACGGTCATCTTTGGAGAGTTCTTGTTCGCCGCAATAACATAGCCGTCAGCAGCATCAAGGATGCGTTGCACAGCATCATAGGGGGCAGTTACACTCGCCATGAGGCCTTTATCATCGATTTCAACAGATCCCATCTCGGTTCCACGAGCAGCAGCAGCACGTAGTGCACCGTCCATGTTGAGAATACCCGATACCATCAGAGCAGCATATTCCCCGAGAGAGTGTCCTGCGACCATATCGGGATGATGTCCATAGGCGTTGAGTGCATGTTCAATGGCTAAATCAGCGGTAAGCATAGCCGGCTGTGTATACTCCGTTTGCTTGAGTTTGTTTTCAGCAGCCTTTCTCTCTTCGTCACTCAATCCACTTCGAAGCACAAATGATGAGAGTGTTTCTCCATCCAGAACTTCAACCATTGTCGAATCCGATGCATTCCAAACCTCTTGAACTGGGGAATAACGTTGGTGGAGATCGTGTGTCATTCCGACATATTGCGATCCTTGACCGGGATACATGTGGGCGATTTTCACACCATCAGGCATCGACGGTTGATCGCTTACGAGAACGCCTTGTGCTTGCATGAAACCCCATTTATCGGGATCTGAAATTGATTTGAGTGCCAATGTCTTACGCTTCTCGAACTCAGCCCACGAAGTTGCAACGAGTGCTAAACGGCAAGGATGAGAGGCATCGAAGGCGCTACTGGCCGATTGAAGTGCTATGGAGAGGCGTTGTCCTCGAGGGTTGTCATCAAAGAAGGGTCCTGAAAATGAAGTTGCCTCCAATGATGTTGCAAGCGCTTCAATTGAATCACCAGAGAGAAGCAAGACTCCTCCTTCAATCGCTTTCAATTCATCATGCGAAAGCGAAGGTTTTGCAGTCTGATCGAGAATTGACGGTGCTGACACTGAAGATGTTTTCGAATAAGCATTCCATCGCTGTTGCCAATCTTCTGCCATGTCGTGGTGATAGGAAGGGTCGTACCCTTCGAGAGCTATGTGGAAGTTTGTTCCACCAAAACCGAATGCAGATACACCTGCGCGTCGTGGATGCGATGGGGGTTGAGGCCATTCGAGTGGAGAGGTTGGGACGAAAAAAGGAATATTCTGCCAGTCGACAGTTGGATTTGGTGTTTCAAAACCAGCCGATGGAGGAATCGTTCGGTGATGAAGTGCCATGACCGACTTGATGATTCCTGCAATGCCTGCTGCTGCTTTTAAGTGACCTATTTGTGATTTGATGGAGCCAACAGCGACGTTGTCTCCTGATGAAACATCAGTCCAAAGACGCGTCAAGGTTGAGAGCTCCGTTGCATCGCCGACTTTTGTTGATGTTCCGTGTGCTTCAACCAACTCTACGGATGAAGCAGGATAGCCTGCTTGGTTGTATGCTCGAGCAATCGCTTGGATTTGGCCTCGTTGACTTGGTGCAGTGATGCCTTTACCTCGGCCATCGCTTGAACCGCCAATACCTCGAATGACTGCATGAATTGTGTCATCGTCTGCAATAGCGTCACTGAGACGCTTAAGCACCATCACACCTGCACCCTCACCCATCACGAACCCGTTTGCTCGGGCATCAAAAGGAGTCGAGTGTGTAGGCGATAGGGCTCCGATTGCACTGAATTTTGCATAGGTTGCAGGATCCATTGTACGATCAGTTGCTCCAGCAAGCATGACATCCGCTTGTCGTGTTTGGAGAAGTCGGCAAGCGTCCATTACTGCAGCCATTGAGGAAGCGCATGCCGCATCCATTGCGTGATTTGGCCCTTGCAAATCAAGCAGGTTTGCAACGCGACCTGAGACTACATTTGCAAGTTCACCTGGCATTGTATCTTCGTCGACCTTTGGAGCATGTTCATTCACCGCATCCATGAAGGCCTCTTTTGATGAGGGTGGCATCCCGTGTTCTTTTGCTAACTCAGCAGTATGGTTTGACCATACACGGATGTTCGACATGTTTCGATTTTCACCGCCCAATGCGTTTGCGAAGACAACGCCTGCACGCTCTCGTGGAAATTTTTTCTCGCCCTCGCCATATCCTGCCTGCTCGATTGCTTTCGCTGAAACTGAAACTGCCCACAGTTGGCATGGATCGATTTGTGGGATGGTGCCTGGAGGCTGTCGCCATCGTCTCCAATCAAATTCGTATCCTTCGACAAAGGCTCCAATTTTAGCATAAGTGAATCCGTGAGCAATGTCTCCGGGCTTTCCTTCTGACCAGAAATGATCGACTGGCCCTGGCCATCGGCCCTCTCGAATCTCCTTGATGCTCACGTGTGAGTCGATAATGTTCTGCCAGAACGAGGATAAGTCCTCTGCATCGGGCATCATTGCTGCGAGTCCAATAACTGCGATCGGTTCGAACGGTCCTTGTTCCAGACCTTCGCATGGTTTTCCGTCATCGGTTGTCATAGTCATGATACCACCTCACACATCCATGATGCTCTGCGGCACCATTGTGATTGAATAGCCTGCATCGACGTGGATGCACTGCCCAGTAACGCCTGCAGAAAGTGAACTTGCGAGCCACAGAGTTGTTCCAGCAACGTCGGATTGGTTGACATTGCGCCGCAGTGGAGCGTTGGCTTCAACGTGGTCAAGTATTTTATCGAATCCTGGAATACCCGAGGCAGCAATGGTTCGAATGGGCCCTGAGGAGATGCTGTTAACGCGGTGCCCGTGTGGCCCCAAATGGCAAGCAAGTTCTCGTGTCCAGCATTCAAGTGCCGCTTTCGCCATGGACATGATTCCATAGGATGGGACAAATCGGGTGGAAGCAGCATATGTGAGAGTAATCGTTGATGAACCCTCGCTGAGATGAGGCATTGCGAACTTGAGGCAACGCTGGAGTGAATTCGCTGAAATGGTCATTGCAGTATTGATATCAGCATCTTCAACGAAGAGGATGGGGCGATCGAAACAACTCCGGGGAGCAAACCCAATGGCGTGGACCAATACGTCAATCTTCCTTCCTGGATGTTCTTTAGAAAATTCATCGAAGAATTCTTGCGTCGTATCGTCTTGTGCAACATCGAGAGGGTAGAATCCTTTGATTGCAGGCAGTTTGTCTTTGAGTTGGAATACTCTTGACATGAAGCGCTTTTGATACCCCAAAAAGAGGTCTGCACCTGCTTCAGCGAGTTGTTGACATATGGCCCATGCAATCGAATCTTCGCTCGCAACTCCAAACACGACGGCGGTTTTTCCTCGTAGACCTAGCATTCGCATCCCCAATTGGCAGGTGTTACCGAGCACACCACGTCTTTGAGTATTCCCCTTCATTTACTGGGAAAAAGGGGCTTCCGAGAGGTTTCAAAAGCAGCGGACGGCGTTACAAATCGTCCAACATCGAATCGAGGTCATCTGCAAGGAACTCATCATCATCAAAATCAAGGTCAAAGTCGAACTCATCATCATCCTCAATTTCAATTGCCGGTTCTTCCGTAGTTTCCTTTGCAGTTTTGTTCTTTGAAGTACGCTTCGAGACACGACCAATGATAATCAGTAAGAAGATGACAAACAGAACTCCGCCAGCGATTGCGCCATACAGTGCAAGATCGTCTGTACTCACCTCAGACAGCCCAGCTCCGAGTCCAGCAGAATCTTGCTTAGCCTCGACAATGAGATCGAAATCAACGATGTCACTGGAATCGTCATTTGTACTCGAGGCCTCAATCACGATGGTTTTTCGGATTTCTTCAGCAGCATCGCTTGGTGCGCGAATGATAAATTCGAGTTGTTCTGAAACACCATCGGGCTGGACATCTCTTGCGCTGAGGAAAGCTCCACTTTGAATGACGAATCCAAGAGCCTCCAATTCGTCTGCATTGTTAATTCGGATTTCAATGGTGTCGACAGCATTTCCATCGTTATCTACTTGGAATGTAATTGAGACTTCATCACTCGTTTTCATATTTCGTGAAGACGTATCTGGGATGTCGAGAGTCACCTGTCCATATTTGTTGACCGTAATTTCACCTGAATGATTTGCAACATTCGAAAGTGGGGTTCCTTCCACAGGAATCGGCCCCCAAGCAGTCACAGTAGCAGTGATTGTAAATTCGTTGCTGATTTCAGAATCGAGCCGTGCTTCGCCTACGAACGTAACCGTGAAGTCTTGGGATTCATCAGGTTCGAGCGTAAAGGAGTCTTCAGAAATGCTCATGCTGATGAATACACCATCCCATTCGTGGGAGATTTCAACACTCTCTGCAAGGATTGATCCATCGTTGGTAACGGTACATTCAACGGTCTCGTCTTCATATTCACCCGGTTTGACATCCATCACAGGGTCATCTGAGCATTCCATCGAAATGCTACCGGGCAGGCCTTGCGCTGTTGAAGGCATTGGCAAGAGGGTGAGAAGCAGCAAACTCACAAGCAGTGTAGTGAGGGCCTTTTCGTTGCCTGCCATGAACGTTCGATGCAGGAATACGTCATGAATGTGATGGATGTTTGATGTGAGTTTGAGCATTATTCTGCATCACCATAGAGAGCATTTGGAATTTCCACATGACACTTCCACAACATCTCCTCATCCATTCCTGCTTCGACCAATTGTTGGGTTCGCTTTGGAACCGTTTTGGGGCCAAGAACTGCCCCTGGTCGACGAGGATCGTCCATGTAATCTGTTTCAAGCATGAATCCTGTTTTGTTATTCTCATAACTTGCAAGGAGAGGTTCGAGCGCCCCCTTACCGACAAGAACGCTTGAGGTCAATCCTCGAGTGATCGATTCATCTATCTGAGGGGGTGAATAATGACGGATCAAACGATAAGTAGGGAGATTCGCTCTTGCAGCCATTTCCGATAGATCTCGATAGGTTGAATCCAATTCGCCTTCAACATGAAGTTGCAATGGAATTTGTTCGCGTGCTGCAAGCGTCATTGTCTCTTCAAGCAATAGATTGGATAAGTCCCATACTTCTTCGGAAACATCCCAATGTGGGCGACCAACTTCACCGATGGCATGGGCTTGACCCTCCTTAACGAATTCGAGAGCCGCATCGATGCTATCACGATAATTTTCACAGGCTCGTTCAATTCCCTTTTCACCGTCCTGCTCCATCCAATTGATGAATTGGTGCGCGAATGCAGCAGGGTGCGGGCCAAGAACAACTCGGACATGCAAGTCATGTGCATTACGGACCTCTTCCGCCATGGAAACGGTATCTGCGTATGTTTTTCGATGCTCTTTCAATGAAGTTGGAGGAGAGGAAAAATCAGGGCAGTGAACAAGGACGAGGTGCGTCCCTCCGACGTTCTTGAAATCTTTCGCAGCATCAAGAAACCTTCCCTTTCGATTCAAGTGGAAGTGGTTATCAAGAATCGGACCTTTCCAGAGCCGATGAGCATCAACCATGAATTCCCCTCAAAAGCCTGCAATGCCAAGGTCTGAAAACTTCGACTGCCAATATACAGCAGCCATTGCAACCATTTTCGGATGGCGTCCTTCGGTGACCACACAACGTCCGTTCTCCCAAACATGGAGAACGAGGTCGTGCCGTTCATCGTTAATGATTCCACAATCGAGACGTTCATCGTAATTGCCTTCTCCAGCGCCGAGTTGTCCAACGATGGATTGAACCTTGATTGGGGTATTGAAAAAGAACGAAGCGATAATCGGACCAAGTTCTGTTTTCAAACCTGTATCATCCTTTCCGAGGCGAAGGAGAAGTTCCTTTGCAGCATCACGAGCTGCTTCGATACGATGCGTTCCATGAACAGTAATTCTACCCTCGGGATCAATCACGAGTGTTGCTCGTGGTCGACGGAGTGCTTTGATGACCATCTTACCAACTCGCTGGCCTTGAAGATGTTCAACGACTGCATTCCCATCAATGGGCTCTGGAGCAATGAATCGTACGAGTTGATTCTCAACAGTCACGTCAATATTGCCGCTCATCACTCCTCCTCCTGTCTATCCGAAGGCCCTGTTGATGAAATAATCTCCTCTGGTTCGGGATTTGTTTCGAGCATGGCAAGAATCGATGTGCGCCACGTTTGAACCATTGGTAAAATCAGAGTTGCATCATCTCCGTGTTGTGCACGTTCAACTGCAAGCGCCCCGCGTAGACGTTTTGCAAACCTCAAATCTCGAGCCTTTGAGAGTTCGGGCGTGATGCGCGATTCTGTCAAATCCCACCATGCTGCTGTCAAAACTGAAGCTGTAGCCATATCTCGAGGGACATTTTTCGGAGGCGGCGCCGCATCAAAAATTCGTACCTTGACCGCCTTTCTCCACTTCTTCCCAATGCGTACCATCCCGAGTAGTTTACGCCAGTGTGTTGAGACCTTCGCCTCTAGTGTTCGTTGCTCTTCCCAATCAGAGTCGTCAAGCGTGGGTTCAATGCAGTACACTGCTCGGTTGTGGCGTAAAGCCAGGCGGTGCAATCTACGTGGCTCTGGATCGGGGAATCGTCCTGTTTGAATGTCCTCTAGCTGGGTCAAATCCTCGATCATGGCGGAATCAATACCTCCTCCCAGAATGGACGATGCAAGATTAATTCCAGGAGATTCTTTTTCAGAATCTTCCTCGAGTTGCCATACGTCTTCAATTTCAGGACCCTCAAGCAGGGCTAAAGCATGCCACTCCAATCGAGGTCGCAATGCTTGAGGGTGAACAGTCGTTGGAAGTACACCGTGTAGGACAATTCTGCCGCCATCTGGATCACTCCAGACAATGTCTTCCCAGGATAAATCCACACTCAAGTGGTCACGTCCATCACTGGTTTTCAAGCCAGTCTTGCAGGGAGTTGATGTCCCATCCTTGATCGAAGTAGCCTTGGATTTCTTCCTGAGACCACTGCGGGAACTTTTGCATGGCTTCTGCCATCTGTGGAGTGACGTCTGCGGGCGGAGTTACTGCTTCGGAATACTGACCAGGCAGGGTTGCATAGGCCTTGGTTTCAGTTTCTTCTTCGTAGAGGTAATCATCCATATCGTTACTTCCTCGTCGCATAATGACAAGGCCAATAATGGCCATGACCAGAATGAGACCAATCAGAATGACGATGATCAACATCAGCGTACCAGAATCGTCTCCCTCACTTGCAATCTTAACGTTGAAACTGTCACCACTGCTTGATCCGTTGTACAACAAATCGCCAGTGACATCATCAAAGACGAGATAGTACATTCCCGTTGTTGGGTTGACGAAGGATTCCAATTCAATTTCAACATCAACTTCTCCATCAATATCAATGAGGCTCGATGTGACTGTCTTTTCTGTTATTGGAATTCCACCATCAACGACAGACTGGATTCGGAGTGTTGCTTCTCCAGCTTTCGAACCGGTGTTGACCACTTCGATGACCAATGTCATTGCATCGCCAACTTCTGGAGAGCGTGGAAGCAAGTCAACCTCCTTAACGGAGTAGCTTGCCTCTTCATAGATGAAATCGTACAAAGAATTGTAACGTGCTTCTGGAGAGTAAATCGGTGCAACAGAGCCGTCTCCTGTTGGACCACCACCAAGAACTGCAGAACCTGCTGAATCGGCTCCAACAACCCAGAACACTACCTCGATATTGTTGATCTGATCCTGTGATGGCAGCTCTTGGTCAATCGATGGCCACAGGTCGACACAATCCGCACTTGCGGCATATCCACCTGCAACCGGTGTCAATGAGAGTGGTGCGGTAAGTGGATCATTACCGTGAATTTGTCCGAAGAACGGCCAGGTAATATCAGAACTCGGATCCACGTAGAATTTCCAAGCGACCGAAACATCACCTTGGAACAAGGCTTCTTTCTCATCGATTTGCAATGAAATGTCAATGCATCGGAAGTTCGATGTCGAAACGGTTTCTTCGAGAACCGTCCCCGCCTCGTCTCGGGCTGTCCAAGTGTTGGACTTAACGGAAGGAACGTTTGCGTCAACCTTGACTACGAATTCGCCACAACCGAATGATGTCGATGATGCACAGAAGGCTTCTGTGGTATCGAGAGCCCCAGTTGGTAGATTCACGAGTTTGAATTGATAGGTGTACTCATTAGTGGAGGTTGGTGCGGTGATGTTGATGTTGAAGGCACCGCCCTTGAATGTGTGATAGGTCGATTGTCCATCCTGCTTGGTTCCGTCTGCACCACCTGCGCCATAGGCGAAGTATTGGATTCCACCAGCGGTGCTTGCTTGTGCCGCAAGTCGAGTGACTTCAACGGTCAGTTCCATCTCAGGAAGGATGTATACACTGTCTAAAAGGCCGTCAATGTAGGCGAATTGCCCTTCGAATGCAACCGTATCGCCAGGGAACACGTATCCTTCACGGACATCAGAGGTGAAGGGTTCGCTAATGTCGCTGAAGTACGGTGTAATCATCAGATCGTTGACAGCGTCTGTTCGCACATCGAGTCGAATACCATCAGAGTAATACCATTGGGTAATTTCTGTTGTAGAACCAACGATCTTACGCTTCTCGTTTCCATCCAAATCTGCGATAGAAATAACCGGTGAAGCAAGACTTTGCAAGCCAACAATACCCCAATTGATTCGAATTGGAAGATCAAGATAGAATTCATCTGTGAATGGATTGACAAGGTAGTCTCCATCCATTCGAAGTAACTGTGGACCATCCGAATCTTCGCCGTCCGGTACTATGGTAATGTGAGGACTTTCAGTCCATGCAGTTCCGTTACGTGGGAAATAGTATAGAGTGAGGTCATCGCGGTCGTTGGTCAAATCGATTTGAATGTAATCGATGTCTCTCCATCCGTTCCGATCTTCAGCCTCAACGATGAGGTGATACTCGTTTCCAGCATACATGGTTTGGTTCCAATCACCCTCGTAGGACGGGTGGTTCGAATTGAGGAGTGGTCGGCCTGCGGAATTTTCGATGTTGAACTCGAGAATTTCAGGTGACTTCGACGGCATCGATGCATACGTTACCTCGTCATTGAAGATACCATAGGAGCCACCATCGATTGAGTTGCCTGCCAAATCATAGCCTTCGAGGAACATACTCACACGGCCAACAGGGTCTTTTTCTTGATTCGCCAAATCGTTGTAGTTTCCTGTATAATTTGCAGTAGGGTATTCTCCATCACCAGTCAGTGAAACCACCGCATACTCATTTTCGTCAGCAACACCATCGCTGTTTACATCGTGTTGATACTCAACCCAGTAATGCAAATCAAGCGTTGCTGGAAGATCTTGTAGGTCGGTTACACCAACTTTGATGAATTGGTTGTTGGATGGGATAACCCAGGTATCGTCAACCAAACTTCTCCAGTTGGATTCAACGTTCGGATCGACTTGTCCGTTCAATACCTTGACAGATACAAGTTCGGGAGAAAACTGATCGATTGTCAAATTAAATGGAATAGCACAAGCATCATCTGGCCGGTATTCTGAACTTGGACAAACGGTATCTCCACCCTCATATCCAGTTAGCAAGAATCGATAGTAATGCTCTCCTGCAGTCGCAGGTCCAAGGTCGATTGTCCAGTCGAAGTTACCGCCTATTGTTCCTGTTTGATTTGCGATTTCAGTCCATTCAAAGACAGGATTTTCGCCTGAGTTGTTGATACTTCGCTCTTCGACTACTGTGTAGTAACTTAGCGGATTTGGTGCAACATCCAATGCTTCGAGACGTACGCTTCCGAGCATTCGAACGTACCGATTGGAGTTCCCAGCATCAAGATTTTGAACAATACCTTCCTCGTTGATTACAGAGAATGTTGTAATTGCAACATCGTTTTCAACTGCGTTTCCACCAACCGGCGCAAGGACGATTGAATCAGGGAGCCCTTTTACTCCATTGGATGCTGTTTGTCCAGCAAAGATTCGAACTTGTTCTGTATCATCCCAAACACTGTTTACAACAAAGCGCCACGTGATTTCTTTTCCATCATTGATGTCGGTAACTGAAGAGGCTTGAAGCGTAATGTAATTGTTTGAATTTTCGACAACCGTAAATCCATCAACATCTGAATAGGTTAGTTCAATATCACCTGAAATTGATTCAAAGACAAGGTAAGCTTCATCGAAACTTGCTCCAGTCAAAGATGAGACAGTATGCGTTGATGTGATTTCATAAATTTCGCCGTTCGGGTACAAGCCAGGAGCATTGTTGAGAAGCGACGCTGTTGTTGTGTAACCAGGAGTCGTTGAGACGGAGAGGCTTGAGAACGAGAGACCACCTCCGCTTTCTGCATGAACAGCGATTGGTACATTCACATAACCACCGGTCGCAGGAGATAATGCAACACCTTGAGCCAGTTCCCATCCGAAATTATTCCCATCCGAAATGTAATGTGTTACATCATAAACAACATCTAGTCCAACGAGATCGATTGTCGAACCACTCGTGGCATTGAGGCTTTCTATATTAAATCTGAATTTCTTCCATCCATTTCCATTGGCATCGATGTGAGCTGTTGGCGTAAGGCTACTTTGCATGAGTGTGTTGAGGGCTGAGGTAAAATTCATTTCCTCAGGATAAAATTCTTGACTTGCGCTGCTCAAATTACCAATTTCTCCAAGATCAAATTCTTCTATCCCTGACATTAGTTTCCATTTGAATCCTTCATTGAGGTCGGTCGTGGAATAAATTTGGTTATTTTCAAATCCAATTTCAGCGACGGAGATCGTGGCTCCAGCGGGGAGCATGAATTCACCCCCTTCAACTGAACCAGAGAGACCAAGGGTTAACGTTCGCATTTCGCTACCATAATGCACGTTGTTGGAGTCCTTTGAACTGATGAATTTTGTTTGTCGGCCGAACATGTCGAATGCAGGCTCTGTGAATTCATAGTCAACGTCACCGTCGTTGGCTACGTCAATCTGTATTTGTTCCGAGTGGTGGGCGAATTCAAGGTCGAACCAAATTCCTCCGACATTGCACGGATTCTGATAACTTAGATATGAAACAAATCCAAATGAGCCGTTTGGCATGCCTGTAGTTTCCCCGAGTGTATACGTCGTGTTAGTGGATAGGATTACCAAATTGCCATTCATAATCACTCCAATTTCAGGACTCTCTGCGCAATCATCTTGAACGTAAGGCGTGATGGATGCTATGGGGTAACTGAAATGGGAGCGGAGTTTTGGTGGAGTGAAGGCGTGATCCAGCACAACTGGTGTGTAATCAAGAATGTCGCCCATCCCTTGGGTTGCCCAAACTCCATCTTGAGGGGAATTAGGAGTCTCATAGGTTTGATTGAAGCCGGTTCCTACCCGAGTCCCAATCGAAAAGCCATAAAACACTGGGGTTGAAAGTCGGTCTGGACCTGAATCAAAGTTGAATTGGAAGTCGATTGAAGGGTATTTCGACGAGTTGATGTCCCACAACTCATGGATCATTCCAACAAGACCAGACATTGCCATTCCGTTGTTATCAATGACCAATTGACCTGTTAGTGAATCAACAATATCAACAGAGAGTACGGCTGTTGACGTCGTCTGTGCCTCGATTGTTAGAAGACCATAGCCATTGGGGTGGTTCTCGCCACCGTCTACGTTGGGCAACATGTTCAACACGGTCATCGAACCAGATTGTGCAAGTTTGCCACCAAAGCGGAAATTATCGATATACCACCCAGGCATAGTGTTGTTATCCACCGAAAATCCAATCGGAGGCTGAACTTTGTTGTATTCCATGACGAATCTGAGTTGAACGTATTGTCCAACATAATCGGTCAGATCAATTTTGATGCTTTCCCAACCGCTAGGATTATTCGGTGTTATTGAGGTTCCACCCAAAGCAAAATCGTTCCTGTCTACGCCGTTGCAACGGCCATCAATTTTGTTATTTTCGTTTGCATAACCTACTTGTGTATACCCAGAGTTATACGATAGAGAGGAATTTTGTATATCGATTCCAATGTGTGTGAATGACTCATCTCCAAACGTAGATGTGGATGATGAACGCACCTCGACATAGGCGCAGTCAACATAGCGATATGTTGGGTTGACAATTCCAGAGGAAAGAGTCATCAGTTGGTGGAAGGAGTCAAAGTAAACAGATGGGTCTTTTACATCAACAGGGTCCACATCAAGCACAGGTGATAGAAGGGACTGCTTGAATGCATTCTTTCCTTGTGTGTCGCTGTTGTCATCTGTATAATCCGTGTCGTAAAGGGCAGTCCCCCAACATTCCTCTCCAGAGGCGCAACTCGACGGTGTTGAGCCTCCGAAAATAGGGCCATGTTCCCAAGTGTTGCCGCTATACAGGGGCTGATCTGTAACATCAAAGAAACCTCCTGATTCGCTTTCAAAATCAGTGAGGATCCCCTCTGCCTTGAGGGAGACTGGGGTGGAGACGGAGCCATCCTCGATTTCGAAATCTTGGATGCTGGAAAATTTAGTCGTTTGTCCATTCCAAGCAGGATTCCATACCCTAGGTATCGTATCGACGTCGACGCGGACATGTGAGCTGTGCGCTGCAGGATCACTGTTGATGGCCATAGTTGCCGATGTAATCGATTCGCCAACCGGCAAATCGATTGAACCATCAACAATATTCGAATAGACTGATGCATCGTTGAGGAGAATGTCTGCTTCACTTGTTCCTGAACTGAAATCGGTCACGCTTGCTGCACTTGCAAGCGGTGTCAGAACCATCAACATTACGAGGAAGAGCGCAATTTTTGTTCGTCGGTTTTCATTGGCCATGGTGTCACCTAACACTACCGTGGAAACACTGCACTAAAACTTCGTCGCTCTATCGTCCAAGTTCGACATAGGTCATAAATCGTAAAATCGAGAGCAATTGCCGTATTTGACGCTAAGGGTTCATATCATATGGAAGCATGGGAGAATCATGAAACCATTCTCGACTGAACCCGTAACCCTGATTGAAGAGGTCTTTCCCCAAGATACGAATTCTTACAACACGTTGTTCGGGGGCCGGTTGCTTTCCGTAATGGACAAGGCAGCAGGTATCGCATGCTCAAAATTTGCGCATCGTGAATTCGTCACCATATCCATTGACACTTTGAGCTTCAAAGCACCTGCACGACAAGGCGATCTCATCGAAGTAACAGGTCGTGTTGTTTTCACCAGTACACACACCGCTGGAGTCAAAGTCACCGCATGTGCAATGACAAAATCAGATTGGGAAACCCGTGTCATATGTGAAGGGTATTTCTTCATGGTAGCCATCGATTCAATGATGCGCCCTATTCCAATCCCGCAACTTGAGCCTTCGAATGAAGATGAAGAGAAAGAGTGGGCGATAGCTCTCGAGATTCGGAACAACATGCTGTCGAAGCGAAAATCACAACAAGAGGGTTGATGAAAGAACGTTTGGTGGACCCGACATGCCCGTGTTGAACATCGCGATGGTTGGTAGCGACGAGCTCGCACGAGAACTTGCTAAACCAACGGACCAACGGGACGTACACACCTATGTTCACAAAGAAACGAGCGATGGTCAAGTTCGTATTCTCTCATTGATTCGACCAGCAAAGTACCCTGAACGTCTTCGCCCATTGCTCAATGCTCTCTCTGCCGCTCGCGCAGGTTTGATTGAAGTCAATGCTGTCGATGCAACGCTCGGAGAAGCTCTGGTTGCATTTGCGAGTGCAGGAATTAATCACGGTGTCGCCGTATTGCGTCCTCCGCAAGGAGAATGGATCGATGAAGACATGGTCAAATCACTGTTCAAGCAAGCGGGACTCAATAACTGGACCTTCGAGAAGGCCGATGGGATTGAATTGCGTAATGCATTCAACACCATTATGGACAATGTCTCGGAACTCCTCGCTGCGATTGAAGCACAACCGTTGGTAGTCCCTATTGACCAACACTTCAACGTCAAAGGCATCGGATTGGTTGCAATTGGTTATGTCCAATCTGGAGTTGTTTCCGTTCACGATGAAGTTACCATGTTACCTCACGGAGGAACTGGGTCTGTGAAGTCGCTTCAAGTCATGGATGATGATGTCGATCGAGCAGGAGCAGGAGATCGGGTCGGCATTGCACTTCGGAACGCGAAGGAAGAGAGCCTTTCAGGGACCTGTCTTATCGTTCACCCTGAAATTGAAGACAAGAAGACCAACACGTTCAGGCCACTCGCTTTAGAAGCCCACGTCGTGTCAACAATGACACTATCCACTTCACCCTTCCAAAAGAAACAACTTGGTGTTAACGATGTGGTCCATGCATCCATTGACCTTCAGTTCAATGTTGGACGTGTCGAGAGCGTCGATGGGGCGACATATACCGTGCGCTGGGAAACACCTCTCCTGCAACGCATCGAGGATGCTCCTTCAGTCCTGATTGCTCAACTTGATTCAAAGCCCCGAATCATGGGTAGTGCCCAACTCAGCAAAGTCGAATGATTTGGCGTTATTTCTCTTCACGAGGAACGATTGCCTTACCCCTCAATTCAAGGGATGCATTGATAATAGGTGGCTCAAACTGCACGTTGGGATGCAGACGAGAGGGCGCAACGAACGCCTTGCGGAGTCTGGGGAGAAAATG
>PBMQ01000016.1 GCA_002722615.1 Methanobacteriota archaeon
CATTTCGCCAAAAAAGCGACCTCCGACAAAAATGAGTGGTGCACTGAGTAAGGTCAGGTAGAATCCTTTTGCTAGACCCCACTTTTCTTCTGTGGCAGAAAAATCAGCATTCAAATCCGGAATCAAGAGGTACCAAAGGATTGGACCTATGAAAACAACAGCAGACGAAATTGTACTCAGAAGTTTGAGAATCCTTCCTGGAATGTATCCAAACACTGCCAGCAGTGAAAGAAGAACTGTCAGGCCGAGAAATCCTAAGCCAGTCGTGAGAAGAGTGTGAGCAATGGATCCTGCAGAAGCAATGTCACAAAGTTCGATATCTGCCTTTTCTTTTGTTGTATCACAGTCTATTGGTTCATCACGATCTTCAACTTCTTCAGGAAGTTCTAATATTTTCATTGTTGAACCGATATCAATTGGTTTACAGTCCCTAGAATCGATGCACTCTTGCCCTTCTGCTCCCAGATAGGTCTCTTGCAAACCAATCTCCATGTCTGTGGTAACTTCAACGGTCCACCAAAAATCACCGTCGAAGTACTCATCCGTATCCTCGGAAGAATACGTCGTCCAAGCGGTATCTGTTTGCATATCAAAAACGAGATATCCACCGACTGAGAGAAAAATCACTCCAATAAGAAATGCTTGGACATTGACAGTTTCCACATTCGCCCCTGTACATGTCGGCTTGATACCTTTTTCCTACCATCGATGGTACTCATTTACTGGTTTTTGAGGTAATCTTCGCCATAATACATCCATTGTTCCATGGTCCAACCGGCCGGTAAACCACCTGGAGGAAGTGGAGGGATCATCGGGGGTGCCAACGGATTGTTTGGCATTGGAATAGAACCAATCTCGTGTTGTCGGGTGTTGTTTCGCCTCAACAAACCAATACCAAGAACGGATATTGCAAGGATGACGAAGACAAGAGCCAACATAAGGAATCCGTTGTCTTCTGTTTCTTCCGCCGAAGCCTGATGTTTCGTTGCATCATTCGGATAGTCATCCGTTGAATCCGACCAACCGTCACCATCGGAATCCAAGCATCCACGTAGGTCTTCAACTGAGGTTCCGAACACTTCTGGGCAATCGTCCGATAGGTTGGTTCCAGTTTGATCTGCGTATCCATCCTCATCCGCATCAGACCACAATCGAGCATCATCAGAGTATGCATCCAAGCGGTCTTCCCAACCGTCACCGTCTGCATCTGGACAACCGTATCGGACTTCTTCGGACAAGCCATAGATTCCTGGACAACTGTCGGGTGTTGTTCCCAATGGATCATCCCCAAAGCCATCACCATCTGAATCGCTATGTTGTGTTGAATCTTCAGCAAATGCATCGTTCAAATCGGACCATCCGTCTTCATCTGTGTCAAGGCAACCAAATCGATCAAGTGTTGATGCTCCAGATACGCCTGGGCATTCATCAGCTTGGTAACCAGTGAGTGCGTCACCAAATCCGTCATTATCTGCATCTGAATGCTGAGTACCTTCGTTGGGGAAGGCGTCATTCAAGTCGGACCATCCATCGGAATCAGCATCTGGACATCCAAACGAATCTTCGATCGAAGTCCCTGCAACATCGATGCATCCATCTCCTTCAAATCCGTCTGAATTGTCCCCATAACCATCGGAATCGGAATCCAACCACTGTGTGGATTCAACTGGGAATACATCGACGGAATCACTGTAACCGTCCAAATCGTAATCGGTGCAACCAAGTTCAGATCCAANAGAACTTGAACCTGCAACTGATGGACAGGAATCNATCTCATCNGCAAATCCATCGTTGTCATCATCGAGGTCTTCGTTCGCATCTTCGCATCCATCACNATCNACATCATTCTGCACATTGGAGAAGAAATTGAACGCACTTTGAGGGCAGAGATCCATTCCAGCTGAAGATTGTGCGCATGCCCAATCGTTGCTCAATTCCATTGCGTCGCAAATTCGATCGTTGTCATCGTCGACATCTTCCAAAGCATCCTGGCAACCGTCTGAATCGTAATCCGTTGAGGCAGTTGAGCTCCACGCGAGATCACCTGTAGAACACAAATCAGATACATCGATGACACCATCATTATCATCATCNGGATCTTCAGTTTCATCGAGACAGCCGTCTCCATCATGATCGTTCATCGCTGAGGAAATCCAGTTGAGAGAGCCCTGCATGCAGAGATCATCTGCATCTTGGATGGTGTCATTGTCATCGTCTGAATCGCATACATCTCCGAAGGTATCGTTGTCAAAATTCGCTTGAAGCGGATTTGCAATATTTGGGCAATTGTCAACTTCATCACCAACTCCATCACCGTCTTCGTCCGTGAAGGGGTCAATTCGAATGACTTCGTCTCGACCATTATCTACGTAGTAAAGATGGCCATTCGGACCTACTTCAAGACCCATAATTGCTGAGGCACTGGTCTGAATTTTGTCAAGTTGAACACCACTCTTCCCGTCCGTAGCAAGGTCATATGCTACGATTTTACCGTTCCCGTTTTCGGAAACAAAGAGCTGTCCATCGTCAAGAGCAATCCCTGATGGACGATTGAGCCCCGTTGCAAGAACGCCCCATTCAATTCCAGTGATTCGTGAATATTCAGCAAGTGGCTCAAGGCGAGAGGCATCATTCATGATGTCTGTCGTNAGGTACGATGTATCGTCCGTATTGACCCATAGAACGCGGTTTGCTCCAGCATCGGCGATGTANAGAATCCCATTGGATTTGTCCATTATCATGTGCCCTGGCGTTCCGTATGAATGCGTGAGTTGAATCTCCGAATACCGTCGTACAACTGCATCAGAATGATCATCCTGTCCAGTGTCGTGGTCTTCTTTGAAGTCATATCGGACAAGTTCGCCATAATATCCGTCGTTGTACCAATACACGTTGTCGTAATCATGTGCAATTCCTACGCCAAATGGAGATTCATGATTCATGTCGATGTGGCTACCCAACAGGCCATTGCCGTTGTTCTGATTTTCAACTGCAAAGTGATTCAGAGAAGAAGGCCAGAGTGTAGGGCCCATGAAATTGTTCGCTGGGGCTTGTCCACAATATGTGTTACCAGTTTCTTGAGCAGACCCCCACTGCCAGTCAAATTCGGGATGATCTGCTCCAAAGGCGATTGCACTTACTTCTTCGAGAAAGTGGTTCCTGTTTGAATCCGCACGATTTTGAGATGTTTGATTGTCAAGTCCTGTATTTTCAACAATCGTTATACTGTCTGTCGCTCGGTTTGCTATCCAGAGTTCATTTGTCCTTCCAGGATGGAATTCTAAATCTCTTGGATCCGAGAGGAAGTCCGACGAATCCGCAATAACAAACTCGTTGAAACCAACGCCGAATTTCTCCACAACTTCCGAATCTCTAGCCTCATTCGCATACGATGGAATAGAAAAGAGCAGAAGCAAGANTGCNAAAATTACCGTTTGCTTCCTCAGCATGTTAAGTCTCAACGACATCGTACATATGATATGTTGCCAAAGCAGTATACTCAACCCTCACCATCGAAACTGATTTATTCAGACTCATCAGAAGAAAGAGGACTGTACTGACTCAGCCGTAAAACGCAAGCTGCAAGTGCTGCAGACAACATGAACAACACAGCACCTGTGTATCCGGGAGTTCCAATTCCAACGCGTATGATTACCGTTGAGAGTATGAAACCAGTATTGCGTGCCAAGGGCGGGAAATCTGTGATGTGCTTGTAAGAAACGAGGAGAATGATGATATCAGAAACGATCAGCCACGTAAAGAAATCGAGAAAGAAAACGGTCCGAGTTAAACTTGTTTCACCATCAAAAACTCCCAATGACCATGATGAAAACGAATAGCACGCAACGAGTACATAGACTGCAGCCAAAGCGCATGCAAGGTGCTTCTTTTGTGTCACAAATGCTCGAATGAAATCATCTTGCTGATTCAGATCCTTCGTAACGGTCGTGGCTGAACGAAAATATAGAGCCGTTGCGAAAAGAGCAACGAAAACTACCGCCTCCATTGCAATGAATGATAAATCCGAATCAATAGAAGAATCCGTTGTCCCACCAACATCGGCGAGATTCTTGAAAATATCTCGAACAACGAGAAGGGTGACCACTTCGAATTGTTTTCCGATTGAGTTTGAGAACGATTCAGGAATTGCGCGAATCAATTCATACACCTCATAAGCGAGAATGATTGAGAACGGAGTATAGAGAGCATCCAGATATGAATCAACAAACGGTTGAACCTCTGACAAATCAACGGTATTGAATCGATAAAGTGTGCAACCTCCGAGGTGAATCAAGAATCCTACAATCGCAAGATTGATCGCAGATTTTCTCAAGAACGAATCGGTCTTCTCACCGAGAACGTATTCATGGAGGGTTGACATCTTCACGCCTTCTGGATTGTAGTGGAGCGTAAATACAGTTGTTCAGCGACAACAAACCTCGACTGTAGTCTCTATACAATAATGAAGAAAGGTTGGGGTTGGGAATGATGCAGGCCCAATCAATGCATCGTGCAAGAGAGGAGTTGTGGCGGGAAGACGAACCGAGTTACAACCGAACATGGGATGAAATTGGGACGGTACTGTTCTCTGTAATTAATGAAATGAATGCACGGCGAGCGAAATTCCAACTTCGAAAAAATACCGGACCAAAAGAGGCAACATATCGTGTCCTCATGAAGTATCAACGAGCCAAAGGCATCGTTGATTCACTGCGCTGGGCCATTGGTACACGTGATCAGCGATCGCCTCTCGAAGAAGGATTAGGGGACTAACCTACCATGGCAACTTTGCCCTGCCATTGATTAAACCATCAACTAGGATTGTTACCTACGTGTGTACTCACCCTCGATATTTTATCCAGGGTCCGCCTGTTTCAGGTCGCGAGTACCATGTTTCTGAGCCGATGGGATATTCCAGCCACTCGTAACCATCTTTGAGAACACCTATCGCATCACTTGATGGTTCATCGTCAAAACCAGCGACAAAAGAATCGTACTCCTTGCTCTCATCGAAATCGTCAATCGCTTTTATTCCCGTCCCACCAGGACGTGAAAGAATTGCCAAAAGCATTCCAATTGTCATCATAGCCAACGAACCGAGTTGGATGTTTTTGTAAACACTGCAACTCCCGGCTTCATTCAAAATGCACTCAAGACGTAAATCTCCAGAAAATGAAAAGAATGGGACTGAAAGAACAATGAGAAACAATCCAAGTGAAAAACGCATATCTCGCATGAGTTGCTAAATTTCCCTAAACTAATTGAGTCTGTCTATGGAAAAAACTCCTTTCTAATCAGTTTGTAAAATCACTGAGAAAATTCCACATCAGGCGGTACGTATCAGTTCCATCGACTTGGTTTGGCCATGTATGTTCTTGAGCTTCCATTCCATAGTGTTCAATTCGTACATCGCCGTCACAATCCCTGTGAACAATGTGTTCAACATCATCGCCACCAAACAGGTGAGAATGTGTATTCTCATCCTGACAGTTTGATTTTTGGGCCCAGAAATCGATCATTCCAGGTACGTTGCTCATTGTTCCAACCCCCTCATGCTCACCATCTTTCCAATCCCAATCATCGTCATAATCAATGATGTAATCCAACTTACCATGAATATGCAAGACCGCCATCGAACCACGCAGATTGCACGATTCAGGAGAGACTGGCATGGTACCTGCAAAGGAGGCAACAGCAGCGAATCTGTCATTCAGTTGACAAGCGATCTCGTAGGTGAACATGGAACCGAGTGAATAGCCAATGGCATACAATCGGTCTTGATCAACGCAGAACACGCCTGACAATTCATCGACAATGGCTTCAGCAAAGTTGTTGTCATCCCTTGAAGTTGCAGCCGTATTGAGGAACCATTCTCCTTCAGCAGGAGTTCGGTCGCTTTCAGCAATAGCATAGACCATAATGAATTTCTCTTCTTCTCCTAACTGATCGAACTGATTCTGTTGTTGGAAATCTTCCCCGGCTCCATCGCCTCCATGGAATGCGATTATCAGTGGAAGTTCGGTTCCAGCATCTGAACTTGGAATTGAGAGTCTGAACAATCGTTCCTGCCCATCAACCATCACCGCAATAGTGGCTTGGGTTTCTGATTCTGTATGCAAAAGACATGGGTTTTGGACCTCGGACAATGTTTCGCCCTGTAGTTCAGTCTTTGGAACCTCTGAAGAGTCAATGCATCCTGAGAGTGAAATAGAAAGAAGAGAAAATATAACAAAAAGTATTCTCAACGGACTCTCCATAACATCCCTCCAACCGAATTAGGTGCCGAGTATGGCTGACGAAAACTAATTCGAACATTTATGTAAAGACTGTGGCTCTACGCACCGTTCGAAAAAGCAATCATTCTCTCAAGTGGAAGATGGTCGGCTGTATCCTTGCAGTAGTGCGCCTCTACGATTTTGCCTTCTTCATCGATCAACACATCGACAGGTATGGTTGATAGTTTTGAAATGGACATCGTAAGAGGAACATATCCTCTGAGTGTTGCTTGCAACAGAGTAAGTGGCGAGCGCATGGCTCCCCACANGAATTTGAAGAAGGATTTCTTCACACCATTCTTGTTAAATTCCTCATACGTTTCATCTGCAACGACAAAAAATGGCGCATTGTGCTTTTTCATACGCTTCTGCAACTCCCCGAGTTTTGCATCAAAAACTGCGACCATGACAGCATCTTTTGAGAATTCATCCCAACGTTGAATGATACGACGAAGGCGCATGTTGCATAGAGGACAGGACGAAAAACGGTAGAATGTCAAGATGACTTTCTTTCCTTTCATGTCCTCTAAATTGAAGGTGGTTCCATCGATTGTTGGAAGGGTGAATTTGGGTGCAGAATCACCTGCGACGAGTTGAGGCATACCGTGACTTTAACACGGTCCGAATAAAACNTTCCTACCTGTAATCCTCAAAAGACGAGAGGGAGGATACCTAATGCGAGAAGAGGAAGTATTCCCATAGCAAAATCCCGGAAAAGGAGATTAAGAAGTGTTTTCGAACTAACCTTGGCAATTTTATCNAATTCTTCTTGCATCTTCTTATCAATTCGATTACTGATTTTTCCTGCCCCAGTTTTTGCTGCTTCTATGGCAGCGCCGATTGCTAGGGACCCAAGTAGGCCTTGGGGTGTTAAACGACCTGCCATCAGCGCCCTTCCAGCCCATATTTTTGCAGATCTCTTTGCCAAACGGTTTTTTGTTGGTTCAGGTTCATTCCTGTCTTCTTTCCCTGCAAATTTCCGCAACCAACCCCGAACTCCGAGCCCAGCATCAGCGATTTTCCTTAACTTATCAACGTCGTATCGATCGATTGCCTTCAACATCCTTCGGACCCTGAATATTCGGAACAAGTCAAGCGTAATCCAAACTACAACAAGCATGGAAAGAAGCGCGATTCCTAGTATTGGTACCTCTTCCCAAGATTGCCAGCCTATCGGATCGAGGAGAAGACGAATCATCAAAACAACAAATGGAGGAATGATAAAAGCGAGTATCTCGTTCAATGCCAATATCCCGAACCCTCTAACTGGGAGTTCACGGAGTTGTTTTAGTGCCCAACCAGTGTGTGGTGCGAGCTTTTTGATTGCCTTTCGAAATGGCAAGACCAAGAACAAAATCCTGAGGAGCAACGGCATCCAAATGATGAACAATACGTACGCAGACCATGGTCCATCAGGAGGAAACTCCGGAAGGGCAAGAGGTTCCGCCATGCTTCTAGCAAATGTTTTCCTGTTTTCAAGACACCCCAAGACTCAAGAGAATGAAGTCTAACATTTGACACATGTCGGGAGACCTTATCGACTCGGATATCCGAGTTGCGAAGACGCTTCCGTCGAAATATTATACGGATGAAAACCGGTTTCGTGGAATTCTCAAATCTTTCAAAACAAGTTGGCAGTTTGTTGGTTTGAGCAATCAATTCACCTCACAGATTACGCCGGTTGATCATATTGGAACTCTTCTGGATGAACCCATGGTTCGCGTCCAAAATGGTGAATCAACGCAGATGTTGTCGAACGTTTGCACACATCGAGGCATGATACTGTGTCATGAACAGTCCGATTCAAAAACAATACAATGCCCATACCACGGACGAACGTTCAATCGATATGGAACAATGAAACACATGCCTGGATTCAAGGATGTTGTTGATTTCCCGAGTGAAGACGACCATTTGCCATCGTTTGATTTCCAAACGTGGAATGGTTTTGAATTTACATCGCTGAAACCTGAAGTCGATTTGGAAGACGTACTCCGTCCCATGCAGGAACGCATCGGTTGGTTCTTTTCCGATTTGAATTATGATTCAGAGAGGGATCGAAACTGGGACATTCATGCTAACTGGATGCTCTACGTTGACAATTATTTGGAAGGATTTCATATTCCCTATGTCCATCCAGAGCTGAACGAAGCATTGGACAAGGAGGAGTATACAACGGAATGCTTCGAACACGGCGTTTTGCAAATCGGTATGGCAAATGAGAACGATGTATGCTTCAAACCTCCCGAATCATCAATTGATTCAGGAAAAAGAATTGCTGCATACTACTGGTGGTTCTATCCAAATTTGATGATCAATGTCTATCCATGGGGAGTCTCTGTCAACGTCGTTGTTCCAAACGAAACAGACTCAACTACGGTGCTATTTCGAAGTTATGTGAAACACCCAGAACTGTTACAGCAAGGAGCTGGTGCAGAGCTAGACAAGGTCGAACTTCAGGACCAATTTGTTGTTGAAAACTGCATGAAAGGACTACGTTCCAGTTCCTACAAAAGAGGGCGNTATTCAGCAAAACATGAGCGAGGTGTTCATCACTTTCATCGAATGATCAGCAACCCAAGGTGATACCATGAAAAAAATCAATTTAGACGAAAAATTCGAAATGTTCAATGAATACTGGACGCCAAAAATCATCAGTGAATTAAACGATTATCAGATTAAGATTGCCAAAGTAGAAGGTGATTTTGTCTGGCACGACCACTCAGAAACGGATGAATTCTTTTTCGTTATTGAAGGGACGTTGTTCATNGAATTTGAATTAGAGACGATGGAACTGAACGCTGGTGAATTGTATGTTGTTCCTTGCGGCGTAAAGCACCGTCCATTTGCTAAAAAAGAGTGCAAAATTATGCTCATTGAACCACGAGGTGTTGTCAACACTGGAAAAGCAAGCAGTGATTTAACTGCTTCAAACGATGTATGGATATGAAGACTTACTCTTCTTCTGATCTCGATTGATACTCATGTTCAAGACCAAATTCTGTTTCTTTTTGTTCAAGAGCGTTTCGAAGAACAAGTCCGTGATATACTTTGATTTTCTTTTCTTTGACCATGGTGTTGATGGTGACTTCGATCTCAACAAGTTCCGATGAAGTACCAGCATCCTCGATCGTTTTCAGACACTTTTTGTATTCACCTCTTCGAGCAAAGAAGATAGCGAAATAGATCGGTACGAGAAGGAACGGTATCACCAATTCTTCGAATACAATCTCACTGAGTGCGGAGAGTGAGATTTCGAAACTCTCAGGGTCGTATTCACTGGAAAATGAATTACCGCTAAGGCCACCTCGATAGAAGAATCCTGTATCCATGTTCATGTACATATTGAACGGTGTGATGGAGGCATCGTAAACATCGGAACCACGGTCAAGTTCGACATCATCGGGCCAGCCATCGTTGTCATTATCGTCATCCAATACGTCAGGAAGCGTGTCTTTGTCGGAATCAAGAGGTGTTGATGCTGCGTTGTACGGATCGTAAAGAATTGTACCAGAGGAAGCTGCACGTTCCATTTCGTTTCGAATACCATCGCCATCAGCATCATCATCGTATTCATCAGGCATGAAGTCGCCATCGATGTCCGAGCAACCCTTCAGCCGAATCTTACTCTTTCCATAGATGAATGGGCAGTTATCGGATAGTGTGTGCATTCCTTGATCGGCATACCCGTCGCCATCAGAGTCTGACCAAATTCCACTATCCTCTGGCCATACATCGACCTCATCAACATAGGAGTCACCGTCCATATCTGGATCACTAACATCACCGACTCCATCGCCATCAAGATCTCGATGTTCTGATGCGTTGGTTGGAAATGCATCTGCACCCATTGAAGCGTTCCAATATTCATCGGGGTCCGACCAACCATCACCATCAGAGTCCAGACAGCCTACGCGATCCTCGGTTGAATCACCGGAAGTGCATTGATTCGTCGTCTCATCCGCATGGACAACTGGAAGAAGGAGGAGGAAAACAAGGAGACTGACTAGCAGAACTCGTTGTTTCATGGCTTCAAATAAGGCCTGTTGTATATTGCCTTTTGCGAGGCCTGAAAGGAAAACATTTCAATAGCATTGCTGGGGGGTGGTACAATGATGAAGACCAACTTTTCCATGCTCGTCGCCCTCTTGTTCATCTCTGCTGGTCTCGCTGGTTGTACATCCGATGAAGGCGACAAAGATCAGGTCTTTCCACAATTTTCCAGTGTTGCAGACAACGATGAAACCTACAACAAAGCTCGAATGTCTGGTGCACCATTTATTGTGATGTTCTCTGCAGAGTGGTGCAACAATCCTTGCCACACCTCGATGTTCACGATTTGGGAGGCGATTCCAGAGTTAAATGTCCTTGTTATGTCAACCGATCCTGCTGAGAATGCAAGTGGGATTACACTGCAGGATTGGCACGAAGCTGCCAATGCGTTTGATGATGATGATTCAACAGGAGATACTGGAGTCACACTCACGACCTATGCTTTCATGAAAGGTGTAGAAGCAGGCGAAGAACTTGGCATAACATCACCAGGCACTGTCATGTTCGTGAACGCTAATGGNTACATCACAGCAACCAANGTAGGTATACTTGAAGAACCACAAGAAGTCCTTGACTTGTGGGAAACAGCACAATAGTTGCTGGTTGTAGAACCGAACAACTCATCAAATTGGTCTTGATGGGCAAGACATGGTCTTTACACACGACATGTCCGATTGGCTTAATTTCTCGATTGATGAAAATTGGTTGAACGAGAATATTTCTTGGAAGGATTTCGGAACCGGCGTTCGGTTAGGCAAACTCAAGCGTGAGGAAAAAACATCACTGGTTCTTTACGAAGCAGATTCTGAAGTAACCGTTGATGCATTCATGCCCCATATGCACCCAGGTGGAGAAGCATACGTTGTTCTCAAAGGCGAGGTTTGGGACGAAGACGGTACGTATCCGACTGGATCAATCGTCTGGATGGACTCTGAATCATCGCACACACCAAAGACTCGCGGAAAGACACTCATTCTTGTCCTGTGGCCTCAAGGGGTAAAATCAGTTTGATTCAAGATCATACTCGCCGCTAGTGAGCATTCCATCAAAGAGGAATGGTCCTGCTGGTACGACTGCAGCAATGAACCCGTGAATCAATGCAGTCATGTTCCAGTGGCGTCCAACGCCGACGAATAACAACCCAATGAACGCAACAAACAAGCCTCCGTGAATTGCACCAACGATTGAAACCAATTCAGGATCACCGCCGATGTACTTGACCGGCATAGCCACTGCAAACAGGAAAAGGGCTGAGAATCCTTCCAGGTAACTGACAAATGAAACGAGTTGCTTCATGCTTCAACTTCCACCATGGGCCGACTTGAGCCGCAAGATGGACACATTTGCTCATCACTATCAAGATATTCATGTTTACAGGCTGGACAGACTTGTGCTAACACCATCTTGCCCATTGCCTCAACAGCGTCACCTTGCAATGAAAGGTAACCGCTTGCAACATTACCGACGGTGTATCGTCCAGCCCCTCCGAGTCGCACCAGCAAATCAGGAGGTAGCGTAACTGTTCCTGTTTCATCAATGATCAGTTCACGATCTTTGCTCAAATCCTCTACATCGATCGATTCTCCGTGTTCGGCAACGAAACGACCGTCTCGCAATTCTAGAGAACGGTTTGCAAACGATGCTACTTCTTTCGAATGTGTTACGATCAAGAACGAAACACCATCGTTCTCGTGTAAATCCTTGAACAAGGCAAGGACCTCTCGGCTGGTCACGGGGTCGAGAGCACCCGTTGGTTCATCCGCAAGAATCAGGCGAGGCCGTGTGATGAGTGCACGGGCAATGGCAACGCGTTGTTGCTCACCTCCGCTCAACATGGCAGGTAGGGCTCGGTTACGATGTCCCATTCCTAATCGTTCAAGCATACCATCGGCTTGAGCAAGTGCCTTCTTGGACGATACACCTTGATGTCGTAGTGGTTGAGCAACGTTGTCCCGGGCGTTCAAATCAGGGAGGAGGTTGCCTTCTTGGAAAATGAATGACACAGTTTTTTGCCGAAGTTCAACCAGTTCCTGTCCTTTCAAACGAGTCATGTTCTTTCCTGCAAGACTGACTGAGCCTGCACTTGGCTTCATCAATCCACCAAGACATTTCATGAGTGTCGATTTACCGGATCCNGAAGGGCCAACAACTGCGATTGCTTCACCCGCTTTCATATTGATGTGTAGGCCTCTCAAAGCAACGACGTTTCCGTCCTCAGCTTTTGATTCATAAACNTGGTATAATCCATCGGATTCTAGAATTGTTTCACCCATCTTCATTCCCCCTTCAGTACGCTTGCAAGGTCTGCTGTTAGCGCTTTACGAGTGGTGACCAACAAGGCGACAACAACCGCTGCGAACACAGCGAGTGAGACCAGTATGATCTGCGACCATGGATAGACCAACGTTCGTTGTATCGTCGTCGAAGAGCCTCCAAAGATTTGGAANATGAAACCAAAGATATCGAAGAATCCATTGAAGGATAGTGCGAGTCCTGCTCCGAGAACGATTCCAAGCGCCATGGAAACAACGACAATGGAAAGAATCTCNAACAGCACAAGCCGAATAATTTGATTTGGTGAAGCACCAATAGCCTGCAAAACTGCCAACTCTTTCTGGCGTTGGCTCAAGACCAACGAAAGGAAAACGAAACTCGATGCAACCGCTGCAACACTTGCAACAACGAATTGGAGGGAGAGTAAACCAGGCGTTCCGAAGATCAGTCCACCATTACGCTCAACTTCCTTGTGTGTACTGGACCAATCAAGGACGCCAGATACACGAGCATCTGCTTTGATTTGGGAAGCAAGGGATTCGAGAGCATCTCCAGAAAGTCCGTCAACACGAACAATCCATGTTTTCGATGTGAAATTATCTGCGAAATCATCACCAACAAGACTGCGCCATGAATCCTCACCAATAATCAAAGCAGAATTAATCGTAGCCGCCCCTACTCCGGGAATGTACTCATGAACACCCATGTAGTACATTGAGATCGTGTATGGTGTAACAATTAGTTCAACTCGAGTATCGGTAAAGAAGAGGTCAGCAGCGAGCGGAGGAGGGATGTCACTCGCTCCATTAGCACAACCGGTAACATCGCTGTTCGTTCCATCAGGACATGTTGTATTCAACAAGGTTGATGATGACAAATCGAAGAATCCAAACGCCCCTTCAAGATTCGCATCGGTGAAATCAGCACCCTCCATTGAACCTCCCATGAAATTCACAATGATTGCATCCTCTAGATTTGCACCGGTCAAATCAGCATCGCTCAGATTTACATCGAGAAGAAGCGATTCGCTCATGTTCAGGTTTGAAAGGTCTGCACGAGCGAGATTGGTGTTGGAAAGATCTACTCGCCCGAGGTCTCGCTCATCCAAATCTTGACCGGAAAGATTGAGTCCGCCCCAATCTGCATCCATCAGAAGCGTATAGGAGACAAACAGTGCTAATGGGTCCGATTCGTTAGAACCCCCAGATGTAAAATTGAATTCGATTTGTTCCCAAACGAAGGTAATGTCTCGAGATTTCTCATCTCCTGGTTTCAACAAGACGTCGTCGAGTCTATTTTCGTCACCGCCTCGATCCGAACCGGGCAAATCGAGCGAATATGCAGAATCTTGTCCAGCACTAAACCCGTTGTTTGAATAGCCCTTCATTGCNGAATTGATGTTCGTTCCTGGAATTGATTGTTCACTCCAACGCAACACGTCTTCGTTACCATCGAACAGAACAAACGTTTGCAGGCTATCTCCACCTTGTTCATCTGCGAGGGTAAGTTCAGGCACTCCTGTTGCAACAGGTCCAATATCACCATCTGTAAACTCATTAACAAGAGATAACAGAGTTGACGAATTGATGGCTTGTTCCGTTGAAATCTGAAGATCTGAACCAACTGTGGCATCCGCTGTCTTCTCGTCGACCAGAGTCCCTGTATATCCTTGAACTGCTGCTAAGGTGACGATTGAGAGCGTGAGAAGCATAATGACTGCTAATCGATTAACGGATTCCGCCGATCCAGAACCCTTCAATCCTCTTTTGACATCCTTGAGCAGTGGTGACCGCCCAAACAAAAGTTGCATGATTTGTGGACCTTTCGCACCGATTCTTCCGAGGAGGAGCGCTCCTCCAATCCAAAGTGCGAATGGACCAATAATTCCAATCAGCCCTTCAATAAAGAAGTTCGAAACAATTCCGTCTTCACTTCCGTTCATCTCAAGCCATGTATCGATTACTGCAAGCATGCCAAAGAGGAACGCAGACCAATGTAGCCATCGCTTTGGTTCTGCCTTTGCAGTTGTTCGACGAACACCCTCTTCGATTTCAAGTTCAATAAATTCACGTGCACGACTACGCCCAAAGAGCATAGCAAGCCCAAGTGTTGCAATAGCTGTAAACAAAGTTGAGCCGATGCCCAGCGTTGGATTGACATCGAAGTCACCCGTCCTAAACTCCATGAATCCTACGGCAGAAAGAACGATTGGAACTGCCATAAGAGCCAGAATGTATCCAATNAGCCAAGCCACGGAAGACATAACGAATAATTCGAGCAGAACCATACCTTGCAGATTCTTTCCATCCGCTCCAATCACTCGGTGTATACTGACTTCACGACGCCGTTGTTCAAGAGAAAGGACCAATCCGTAAATCAATACGGCGAGAGACAAAAACACGATTGGAATCATGATAATGTAATCGAAGATTTGAATCAATCCAAGGAAGATATTGAGGAACAGAATGGTTCCGGAAACGATATCGGTGTAATACAGTTCAACACCAGCGTCGGTGTAATTGCCATCTTGGACTTCTGTACCAAGGTTTTCCAGCCATTCAGCAGCATCTGCTGTTGANGTGGTNGGCAATTGGCCACGATCAATGGTCACGCCGAGATACATGTGATCGTAATTGATCAACGTCTCACGCTGAGGTTCTTCAAGAACCTCCCATGTTGTAAAAATTGGATTGAAAGGAAGTGTTGGATTACCAAAGTCCCAGGGCTCATAGATGCCCATGACGGTTAGATTTTCAACAGTCATCCACATCCTACAGTANATCATTTCGTTGTTTTCTGGAGTGATTTCCCCAGCACAATTGTCCTCAGTTACACTCGCTTCGAGGAGAGTTGATTCATCGACAACATAAGCGAAGGTGAGCTCGTCGAGAACATCGCCAACTTTTGCTTGCGCTTCACTTGCAACGGTTGATGGTAGGATGATCCCACGGTTGGAACTCATGTTTTCTGGTGTTGGCCATTCTCCGAGACCGGAGATGATGTTCTCGCCGAGTCGGTCGGCCAGTTCTCCATCAAATGCTTCTGGACCAAGGAACCGGATTGCACGCTTGTCAGAAATTGGTGGACCTGCATCTTGAGCCTCGGGATAATCAAAATTCATGGAGTCCCAAAGGGGGTTCTCATTGTCTGAAATCGTTCGCATTTCAAGCGGTTGAGCAACAACGAATTCGATGTTGAAAAAGCCCCCACTATGGATTCCTTGACGGCCAAGAACGAGAGTACAATCATTGAANTCGGAAAACTCGTCCAACAATTCATCACAAACCTGTGTCATCGTAGTTGTATTGTTTGACCATCCTGATGCATTCTCAACCGGTGTTCGAGCAAACTCAATCTTTGCATCAAACGGTTCGGAATCAAGCGATTCTTCAAAGAACAGTTGCGATAGCCCAACGCCGTACGCTAATACGGTGGTGATGACGAGAGATGCAAGGAAAACACCTGCGATAACAGCCATACCGCGCTCTTTACCTCGCCAAGCACTCTGTCCTGCGAGGCGCAAACGACTTGGTAATTCCATCAACGAATGTTGATACCGGCGAATTCGAGAACGACCACTNCCGAAATCGCTGTCCTTCAATTCAGTTGAATCGTCGCTCATTCTTCTTCACCTTCCTCATCAAGACCCCAAGCAGAACGTATGTCGGATGCTTCTGTCTTCCCATCGTTGAGAAGGAGCATCCGATCAGCATTTGATGCGAGATCAGGATCGTGAGTCACCATAAGAATAGAAATTGGATTTTCTTCGTCATGACAGAGTTCTTTGAACAGTTTCATGACTTCTTTTCCACTTGCAATGTCAAGGTTGCCAGTGGGCTCATCAGCAAGCAAAACTGGTCGNTTTCCTGCAATTGCCCGAGCTATTGCCACGCGCTGTTGTTGTCCACCAGATAGTTGGTCTGGGATGAAGTTCAGCCGGTCACCTAGTCCGACCTTTTGCAAAGCATCTTCAGCAGCGGCAACTGCTTCATCGGAAGAGATACCTGATAATTCGAGTGCTATTGCAACGTTGTCGACCGCAGATAGGTTGTCAAGAAGGTGGAAATCTTGGAAAATCCAACCCACCTTGTTTCGACGAACATCGACAACGCTTGAAGGGCCTTTTTGGCCGTAAGTTCGTTCGTCGAGGGTTATGCTGCCTCCATCACCTGCAAGCAATCCTCCTATGATGTTGAGAAGGGTAGACTTTCCAGAACCAGATGGACCCATAAGAGCAACCATCTCGCCTTTCTTGACGTTCATGTTGACGCCTTTCAGAACATCCAATGAACCAAAACTCTTGGTCAAACCATTGACTTCAAGCATCTGAAAAACTCCAAATATTCTGCATGCAGTTATAATCGCGACGTTATTTCTTTACAATGGTTTGTATGCCATGACTCTACATTTTATTCCGACGCTTTCAAAAAAGGTGTGGCTCAGGAAAACCCATGAGCGGGAAGACTGCACTCATCACTGGTATCACTGGACAAGATGGTTCCTACCTTGCCGAATTGCTCCTTGAAAAGGGATACACAGTCTATGGATTGGTCCGCCGAGTATCACAACCAAGCCTTGGACGTAACCTCATTAATCACTTGATGAGCAATGATGACTTTCACCTCCTCAATGGAGATCTTGCCGACCAGAATTCTATCGACAATGCAGTCCATCAAGTCAAGCCTGACGAGTTTTACAATCTGGGAGCAATGTCCTTTGTTCCTGAATCGTGGCGCTCACCAATGATGACCGCTGATATCACGGGGCTTGGTGCACTTCGATGCCTCGAGGCTGTTCGNAAGCATGCTCCTGAGTGCAGATTCTACCAAGCAGGTTCGAGCGAACAATACGGCAAAGTGCGTGAAGTACCTCAGTCTGAGCAAACTCCATTCCATCCTCGCTCTCCTTATGGCTGTGCTAAAGTGATGGCTTTCGAGATCACTCGCAATTACCGTGAATCCTACAACATGTTTGCGTGTACAGGTATCCTCTTCAATCACGAAAGTCCGCGCCGTGGTCTTGAGTTCGTTACACGAAAGGTAACCATGATGGCTGCCCGAATTAAGCATGGATTCGATGAGTGTTTGTACATCGGCAACGTTGATGCAAAACGCGATTGGGGATTCGCAGGAGACTACGTTGAAATGCAGTGGAANATGCTGCAACAAGACAAGCCAGATGACTATGTTATTGCAACTGGACGTACCCACAGCATTCGTGAAATGATTAATCTCGCATTCTCACACATTAGCCTTAATCTAACATGGTCAGGCGAAGGTGTGGATGTCATTGCAACCGATCAAAACGGTGTAGTTCGTGTCCGAACCAGCCCTCGATTCTTCCGGCCTGCTGAAGTTGACCTGCTCATTGGAGACCCTACATATGCAAAAGAGAAGTTGGGCTGGGAAACGAAAACAACTTTTGAGCAACTCATTCAGNTGATGGTAGAATCCGATCTGGCAATCGTCCAAGAAGCAGTTGATGGAGGCTATGCTCCACCAACACCGCCTGAATGATTGGCTGATTTTTGCATAAGCCGGTTAAACAACGGCGGAATAAGTGCAATCCAGAACATTTGGTAGTATCCTCCAGGTAATTGTGGAGATTCATCGTAAGGACGTAGTTTCTCATAAGGAGTGCTTGACCGAAGATGGTGCGCTGCATGCAATGGTAAGTTCATCAGTGTGTAACGGGACCAGCGGGTTCTGCTTTCCCATGCATGTCCTGCGTTTGGTCTCTCATCTTCACCACGTTCTAGGCCGTGATGCTGAATGAAATTCACGAATTCCAAAAGGTAAATTGCAACGACGGCTTGACCGACAAATGCAACGAGATATGGCGTTCCCAAAAATGCAAGCGATACAAGCAACGCAACTTCAAGAATCAATGAGACTGTTGTATCCTTTTTCCGAATCCGGTAGGCATTCCGAAGTTGTCTTGGCACGGTTCGAACAAGATGCCCGTATACACTTCTGCCCCAAGGCGAGCTTGTTGGATCAATCTTGCGAGCCCAGTGCTTGTGGTGTGTATGGTTGTGCTCGACCGTAAAATGAAGATACAACACACACATCAGATCAAGNCGGCCCAGCCACCAACTACCAGAACGTGGTCGACGATGCCCCAATTCGTGAGCAGCAACGACGCCAGCCGCACCGGTTGCCAATCCTGCCGAAAGTGCCGGCACGAATATCCAGATTGAACCAAGGCCTGCCCAGACTCGATACAGCAAGCAAAGGACAATCACAGGAACAAGAATGCCGTGAAGATGGACGATGACATTGTGCCCATTACCTTCTTGTTCGACATCATGGATTGTTGATGATCCAGCAAGTGAATCGAGAAACGGATACAAGCCCAAGAGGAGGACGATTGGAGTAATCATCCACCAGCCACCCAAGAGCAGTGTAATGACTGCTGACAGGGGCGTTGCCAGACCTATGAGATGGGGGACCCACTTACTCATACATGGACCTGTAACTCATAATTCAAAGGCGTTGCCTTCAACTCATAGATTCAAATTAGCAACTAAAAATGAAAGAAAGCATCATAAAAAATGAGCAACAAGGCTTAATCTCTTGAGACCNTAGCCATACCATGAATCCACAGCGGGCAATGCTCCTAGCATTTCTGATGCTAACCTTCTCCCTTTCAGGATGCTTTGGTGAATCCGAGGTTGAGGAAGAGATCACATCATCTGATGTATGGACCTTTGAACGGCCTGAACGCACTTGGTATCATTTCCCAGATGCAGTCGATGCCTGGGGTAACGATTCCATCGAACTGAGTGGACGAAACATGCCAATGCCAGCCGAAGGCACCTACTACAGCATTGGAATGTCAACGTTTGAACCAACAATGGGAATCACAGAAACCGATACACTGTTCATGAGTTCCTATGGAAATGGACCCGCAGGTTCTACTGCTGTTGTTGCATGTGATCTTATTGGTATGACAACGATGCTCGACTATTCCTGTCAAAACACCTACGACCCGCTCCTACCCATCGCCAATTCAAACGACCCCTACATTTACATCGATCAATGGACAAGTCGAATCATGAAATTCGACATGCATGCTTTGCTCGGAATGACAGTCGAGTGGTCCGACGATGATGGCGCAACATGGAACGGTCCTAGCGTGGCCACACAGATTTATTCTGTCCAGGACCATCAAACAATTGCAAGCAGCAACATGCAAGCAGCATTGTACCCAACAACGTGGATGTTCTGTATCAACGGTAATGCTCCACATCCACTCTGTTCGTCGAGTCAAGATGGAGGCGCAACGTGGGGTCCTGAAACATCAGGAGCTCCCGTAACCTGCTCTTCAGGAGGGCTCTCAGCCCACTTGGTAGGAAGTGTAGACGGAAATTTCTATCGAGGCAACAAGGGTTGTACCGGCGAAGGTTACTCCATTTTCCGAACGACAAATGCCGGAATCACATGGACTGAACATCCACTTCCAACTGAANTGACTGGAACTGCCGACACATGGAATGCTGAAGAAGCTCAAGTTGAAGTTGATTCTGCAGGAAATGTCCATGCCATGTGGAATGGATTGGACAACAAGCCCTACTGGTCCTACTCACGAGATCAGGGTGACACATGGTCAAATGCAACAATGATTGCTCCTCCAATCAATCTCTCTGGGACGGGTTTCCCTGTTGTAGTTGCTGGCGATGAAGGAACTGTGGCTTTTGGCTATGTAGGCGAAACTGAAGGTGACGATGAAACATGGAATGCNTATCTGACCTATACAACAGATGCATTCAATGAAACGCCTCTCTTGACCACAGTCCAACTCAACGGAATCGATGATCCAATCGACACAGAAGTTGATTGCGGTTACAACCGATGTGGAGGTCTTGGNGATTTCCTCGATATTCGAGTTGATGCCTACGGAAGGACCTGGTTCTCCTTATCNCACAATCTAGCCGATCAAGGAATCTTTGCAACTTTCAACATCGGACCTAGTCTACGAGGTGAAGCCTTAACGATGCTTCCAGAGATGCCAGCAGGCGGTCAAGCGACCCTGTGAATCAACAAACAGATTCAAGAGCGACGGAAGAGCGATACAAAGCGACGAACAAAGCCTGGAGCAAACGAGATGCCATCACGGTAAACTTGCGAATCAAGAGTTTGGTCTACGAATGTTGCAAGTTCTTTGTCCATTCAGTAGTCCCTCCTTGATGAATATGCACCGCGTTCGTTTGCAGAGTAGCGGAACGCTGCCATGGCTTTCACGATCGGAGACAATACGCTCGAGAAGATTCCTGAGCGGTATTGTTGCTGATCCATTATTTGTTCAGTGTATGTCTGGAGTTCGTTATCCATTGTTTTCCCCACTCTATATTTGGTGCTCCACCTATTCAAAGGCGTGGTAAACTTGCCAACACATAGGTGTAGTTTATNCATTAAGTNTATTNAANAACACCTTCTTGACCGCTCTCTTCAAGAACAAAAATCACGAGGACAGACCATCCGAGCCTCTCCCAACTGTTCAACGACCGTGGAATTTGGCCTCAGGAGGAACCCCCATGGGTATGGACCCCGCACTCAAAGCTAAACTGCAAAAGCAACGATATCACATTGTCGGCGAACACGGTGGTGTCAAAACATGCCATTGGACCAAAGAATCCCTCCTCCGAGATCGTGCCTGCTACAAAGGAACCTTCTACGGTGTAAAGAGCCATACCTGCATGCAGATGTCGCCGGTTGTTGATCAATGCAATCTTGCCTGCACCTACTGTTGGCGTGAACCACACATGGATACACTAGANCTCACCGACCAAGACCCTCTCGAACTTCTCTATGAGAGCGTCCGTGCTCAGCGACGCCTTCTTTCTGGATTTGGTGGGAACGATAAGGTCCCTCGGGAGAAGTTCATTGAAGCCCAAGATCCAAAACACGTTGCTATTTCTCTCAATGGTGAACCGACGCTCTATACTCGCCTTGGTGAATACATGGATCTCTGCCACAAGCACGGTATGACTACGATGCTCGTCACCAATGGGACTCTTCCAAAGGTGCTTGAGAAGCTGGACACACTGCCAACCCAACTCTACGTATCCGTAGATGCGCCAAACAAGCAAATTTTCGATGACGTCTGTCGCCCAAAATGGAACAGTGGAGCTTGGAATCAATTTGAGAAAACCATCGATCTTCTACCAAGTCTTGACACAAGAATTGTTTGTCGTCATACACTGATGAAAGGTGTCAACATGTCCTCGAGCAACATCAAGGAGTTCGCAGAACTTGACAACCGTGCTGATCCAGATTTTATCGAAGCAAAAGGGTACGTCTACGTTGGTCACAGCCGTGAAAATCTCTCGATGGAGAACATGCCTAGCCACGACGATATNCTCTCCTTCTCGAATGAACTTGCACCTCAGGTAAACAGAGATGTCCTCTCAGAAAGTCGGCCGAGTCGTGTTGCGCTCATTGGACGTGANATCGTTCCGATTCCAATCCCTGAAGCAGAATTNTACTTCCCAGAAGATCTTGGTATTGCCCCACCAGTCAAGAAACTCCCTCTTATTCAAAATTGAACCTTCAAATACTGTTGGAGTTCATTATTGGCATGACAGTTGAGCGAACAGCAAGGATATTGATAGTTGGAGCGGGTGGAATCGGTGGATTGGCATTTGAGTTAATCGTTCCAGCGCTAGAAAAGATAGGGCAAAAATGTTCCATCACCATCATGGATGGAGACATCGTTGAAGATTCAAATCTTGGACATCAGCGATTCTCATCCAACGACATTGGCCGATTCAAGACAGATGCTTTGGTCGAAAANTACGATGGTCTTACAAGCGTTCATTGTGTNTCAGACGCCGATAATCTNCGCGTAAAGGAACAACTACAANACTACGACTACATCATTGTTGGAGTCGATCGTCCACACCCACGTCGACTTGTTCATGCCACATCTGTTCCTTGGATTGACTTGCGTTCCACAGGCGATGGTCATGCTTATCTTACCAGCGAAACAGACCCAGAACTTGTCAACATGATGACCCCCGACCATGAGCCTGCGAGTTGTCAAATCGCAGGAGCCATCGCTGCAGGAAACATTCAGTTCGGATATGTGAACGCAGCAGCGGCGGCAGCAACATGGATTATGGGTCGATTGAGGAATCAACCTCCACTTCAAGAGCGTATGTCAAGCATCATGTTTGGAGAACTACGATTCCCAGAGGTGAAAGCATGATTCCGGTCATGGATATTCAATCGATTGGTCTAACCTACGAACAGTGGATGAGGGCCTGTATTCAAGCAGAATCACAANCTGTAGAAACCGAGGACGTACTCACTGTTCAGCGAATCGCTGCAGAACATGGCCGCTGGGATTTGGTGTACAACTTATCCTTAATCGCCGGACTTGAAACCTCTGTCCTCATCGATGCCAACGGGGAGATTCAAATCGATTGGGGTTCGCCGGGTAGGGTTCCTCTTCGTCCGCCTGTTGGAATGATGGCTCCATTCAGGGTTTGGGTCCACACACATCCAGGCTTCCATGCTTACTGGAGCGGTACCGACAAGAACAGCCTCGCAATTGCTCAAGGGATTCTTTCCTCTGCTCTCGTCCTTGGAGCTCCGGGGATTAAGCAAAGTCGGAACCTCGGCCCCGATAACGGCCATTCAATTGGCCTAGAAGGGCCGCTTCAACACTGGACTGAGGAAGACATCACTCCATGGGATCGATGGTACGCAGAGCATCAAGAAACACCGATTGAGGTGATGGTTTGAGTTCCAATGTTCGATCACCTCGGGATGACGAGGAAGAACTCAAAGCCCACATTGCCATACTCCGCGGTCAGTCCAAATCGCTGAAGGAAGTTCTTGCAGATATGTTGGATGAAGAGCCTTCAGAAGATCTTGTGAAGGCTGTAGAAAACCGTATACTTCTCGCACAAGAACAAGAAGAATCAATCGACCTTTCGAGCATTGTTAAATCGATTCAGACGATGCAGTCATCTTGGGTTTAGGCATTCTTGTACGTTGCTCGACGTCCTTCAATCAAGGCGCTAAGCCCCTCTAGGGCGTCCTCAGTTGAGAAGATGCGGTCCAATCCCTGCAATTCAAGTTCGAGTCCTTCGGCCAATGTCATTGATGCTGTAGCGTCAATTCTCTCGCTTGCCATTGCAAGACCAATCGGTGCGGTAAACTTGAGTGATTTCAATTGCCTTGCAACCGTTTTGTCCTCTACATCAAATCCTTCAGGACACCCTCCTGAGAGTAGAGTTGCCATGTTTCCATCCGAGAAGAATTTCCTTGCGAATTTGACAACTGGACTGTTCTCGTTCAATGGCTTCCCAGGGTACTTTTCCTCTGGTTTTCCGCTTGTGTGTATGTTCTTGATGGTTTGAGGGACGTCATTGACGTCAACCAAATGCGTAACAAGACCAAGATCGGAGGCAGTTGTTGCATTCATGAAATTTCCAGCAAGTACTGCCCAACGACCGAGTTCACGACCGGCAATACGAGCAGGACGTTGCGTGCCACCGAGAGCAGGATAAATTCCGATACTCGTCTCAGGGAATCTAAACTGTGTTCGACGAGTTCCAATTCGATAATCACAAGCAAGAGCGAGTTCGAGGCCCCCGCCAAGTGCTAGGCCTGTTGTCAACGCAATAGTGGTCTTGGATGAATCTTCAAGTGCAGCGAGTAAGATGTGNCCATTTTCTGTGAACATCTCAATGTCAGGAATATCATCTGATCGGATCTTATCGACAAAGAACTTGACATCTGCGCCTGCAACGAAAGCTTTCCCTGCTCCATCGAGAACAATAGTTGAAACGTTTGAGTCTGCATTCGCTTCTTGAACTGCTTCAGTCAATTGAGCAACCACAACTTCATTCAGAGCNTTCATTGCTTCTGGCCGGTTGATGGTAATTGTAGCAATTCCATCTTCTGTTGATGAATCTACATAAGAGAAATCCCAATTCTTTCCTGCTGTTGATTGATCTTTGAGGAAAGACGGGACCTTCCATGTATCTCCTGCAAGCGTTTGGTAGGCAGATGCCATTCTGTAGGCTTCCTCAACACCAATTCGATTCATCATTTCGAACGGACCTCGAGCCCATCGCAGACCAACTTTTGCACCTCGATCCACATCTTCCATCGAACAGATGTCTTCTTCAACGATTTGTGCTGAAACTCCAAACACAACACCGAGAAGGCGCTCTGATACGATTGTGTATTGCTCTTGAGAATATTCTGATTCTTCTTCGATGGNCCACATAGCATTGTTTGCGATGAGGTCTCTAAGGTTTTGAGCCCCGTTGTATCGAGGTGTATTGAGTTGTTCAGCGAGATAATCTGTTGAGTGGAGAGCGATTGGAGGGCCTGTGAGATTCATGAGTCCAAACGGTCCAAGTCCAATTCGGAATGCTTTGCATGATATCGCATCGATTTGAGCAGCAGTTGCTACGCCCTCTTGAAGAAGTAAACAGGCTTCATTGAGCCACGGAACGAAGAATCTGTTGACGACAAATCCGGGTCGATCTTTGCAAACGATGACCACTTTTCCAAGTGTTCGACAGTATTGAACCGTTCGGTCCAGAGTTTCTTTCGATGTGGTTCTCGCAGGAATGACCTCAATTAATCTGTTCTTGGCAGGGTGGTAAAAGAAGTGTAATCCAACGAAGCGATCGGGACGTCCAGTTGCTTCAGCAAGGGCATTTACGGACAGTGAAGAGGTATTCGAAGCAAGGATGGTTCCTTCATCACAAGCATCATCCAAAGCTGAAAATACAGCCGTTTTGATATCAAAGTCTTCGAACACCGCCTCGATAACCAAATCTGTGTTTGCAGCAGTATTCTCTGTACCTACAACATCAGTTATTCGGCCAAGGGTTGCATCGACTTCATCTTGAGTGAAGATTCGACGTTCGATAGCCTCTTCTAGGAAATTTTCGATAATCGAACGCCCTCGTGCAACATATTGTGCTTCTCTGTCAACCATTTGCACATTGAATCCTTCTTGTGCACTTTTCTGTGCAATACCCGAACCCATGTTTCCTGCACCAATGATAGCGACGTTCTCAACAGCCTTCATGCCGTGAACGAACGGCAAACCGTTCATGAATCATACGCTCTAACGTTTTGTTCATTTCAGTGTTGAAAAGAAATCAAGTATGCGAAATGAGTCCGAGGTTCATGCCTGAACCTCCAATGGTCCTACCAGCCACCGAACTCAAGACCATTAGCGACAAAATCAGTGAGACCATTCAGATTGGCGGCTCAGTTCGATCACTGCTCGCTGATCACTCTACACACGGCCGATTTGACTTGAATTGGGAAGTTGATGCAGCTGTTGAAGCACTCAATGTCTTTGGATCTCGGTGGACCATTGAGATTCTGTCAACACTCTACATCGCTGGCGACCGGCGGTTCAACGAAATGAAACACCTACTAAAGGGAATTTCATCTCGAACACTCTCCGATAAATTACGATACCTTGCTGATGAGGGATTGGTTGAGCGTATCGTAACCGATGGCCCTCCTGTTCGCGTTACATATCGCTTATCTGCCCATGGAATGACCTGTGGTCGCTTGCTTTCCCCCTTGGTTGCATTCATGAAAATTCATCTCGGTTCAATCGTTAGCAGTTAGATGCATTAATACGATGGCTTAAGATATCAAGAGGTAATCCTGAAGTTATGCCTCTTCTTGCTCAGTGGGTCCGTCAACGCCCATGGCTAGCTGCAGGCATTGCTGGCGCCGCAGGCGGAATTGCTGGAATCGCACATGGAGTTACAGCGATGGCATCCACTGCATCTGCACTCGCATTTGGTGGGATTTCAACCAAACGCCAATCCAGTGAACATCCATTCAGAACACGAGTTCTACGAACACTCGAACGTCATCCTGGACTTTGTTACCGAGAATTACAGCACGAATTAAGTGCTGCGAACGGAACACTTCGACATCATCTTGATGTGATGCAAAATCAAGGTAACATCACCGTGATGCCTGTTAATGGAAGAACATGTTACTTTGCTGGAGGTCCCTCACAAGTCGAACTTCTTCAATCTGTATCAAGCGATCACCAGCGGATGGCTTCGAGCCTCCCGATTGGGCTTTCTGCTGTTCAACGGCAGGTAATAGATGATATTCTTGAAGAGGGAATCCCACGTTCTCAAGCACAACTGGCTCGACGTATTGGGCGATCAAGAGCAAGTGTTCACTCCGCTGTCAAAGTGCTTCGACGTCGAGGGATTTTGCGCCTTGATGTGCTCAACCTTGCACCACATATCGATGTTGAAGCATTCCGGCGACCCGAACGAATATCGTACAAATGGGACGATGGTCGGCGGGCTCAGGCATAATTTTCTCTTTTTGAAAAGCAATTGTTGCACAGGTTTCAAAGACCATCGCCAAATCAGATTGCTCATGCTCAATGTTAAGTTGGAAGAACTCCCGATGCCGACTTCGGACCGTTCAATCGACCGATTGATTGGTTGGTTTGTTGAGTCGTTTTGTTTTGTTCGTCGGAAAGGAGATGCTACAGCCGATTATGGGGCTGCATCTCCTATCCATCGAATGTTGAGAGACCACTTTTTCCCGAATCCAAAGCAATCTTGGGATGCACAGGCACTTTCCGATGATCTCGCTATGACGCCAGCAGCCCTCAATCACCATTTGGCCAGACTCAGTCAATCCGGACTTCTCTCGTACACAAACGAAGGGAAGGGTTGGAGAACCTACATCCTAAGAGGCGGAGGTATCTCACAAGCACTTGAGTTGTGTTTTGCTCAGTACCGATTAATTCTCGAGCAAAAAATGGAACTCTTGACTTCAGAATGGATTCGTGAAGGTGTTGCATTGGCCAATGAGCTACCAGAAGATTCACCGCTCTCTCTGAATGTGAGTATTGTTGATTACCGCTCTCCGCAAGAAGGCGCATCGGAATTGACACAGTGGATGGCTGATTTCGGATTATTAGGTGACCGGCCGGGGAACGAAATACTCAACAATTCAGTTTCTGAACAACTCTTCAAACTCCTTCTAAGCACTGGGACTCCAATTTCGTTGGATGATGCTCATGAACAATTTGGTGGACAGAAAGCAAGGCTAGGCCGTATTCTCGAGCGATTCCGAATGTGTGGGCTCGTTGAACGAATTCCACGCACCGACCGGCTTGCATCGGCGTTGTGGACGGCGATGGTTACCCAGCATCAGCGGCGGGGAGAGGACTGGTTACTGAAGAAAGGTGGTTTCATGCGACTTGTACCTGAGAAGAGTCACAACTCCTTGCTTCAACCACTTAGTAAAGGGAAACTCACCATTGAAGGGGTTCAGGCTGCGATGGAAGGCATTGGAACATCAGACCAGATGCTTCTGCTCAACTTACTTGGTGGACGCCTCCCCCTCGGTTATCGATTGATCGGTAGAACAATTGCCGATTCAAAACAGAATATGAACGCTCGGCTGGATCGATTGTTGCGACGTATTCGACGTGTTGGCACAATGATTGAAGAGATTTTGATGACAGGCGATGAATGATGAGTAATGTTGGGTTCGATATCTACGAGCCATGGTCGGGTGAACAACGACCACTCTATCTTGCTCCTATGGCTGGAGTGTCTGATTTACCATATCGTCTCCTTGCGAAGGAGTGCGGAGCAGACATCACCATCACTGAATTCACGAACAGCACCGCATTGAGTCGAGAAGCGACAGCATCATGGAGAAAGATGGAATCTGATCCCCGAGAACAGCCCTTCATACCTCAAATCTTTGGAGGTGAAATGGATGATATGGTGAAAGCTGCAACAATGTTGCAAGATTCTGCTGATGTGATCGATCTCAACTTTGGGTGCCCTGCTCCAAAGGTCACCAACATTTGCGCTGGAGCAGCATTGATGGGAGAGCCGCAGAAACTTGTCACCATGGTAGAACACATCGTCGATGCTGTCGATGTTCCTGTCACAGCGAAGATGCGCCTCGGTACCGGTCAAGGGCCCAACAATGCCATCGGCATCTGCCAATCACTCGAGAAGGTCGGTGCACAGCGTCTCTGCATTCATGGCAGAACCTTACGACAACGATACTCTGGTATCGCCGACTGGGAGACCATTCAAACTGCAGTCAAGGCTGTCGATGTCCCCGTTGTAGCCAATGGAGATATTACCGATGCGAAGAGCGCTCAACGATGCTTGGAATTGACCAACGCTTCAGGTTTGATGATAGGACGTGCTGCGATTGGAAGGCCAGATATTTTCGCCCAAATTAAGGTCGGCCTTGGTTGGATGGATGAAGCTGATTTGCCTTGGGTTCAGGAACTCAAAGGTGATTGGGAGAGCCTATCTGAGACGTCGAAAGCATTTGCTTCTCGACGTTGGTGTTGGGATCGATACGTCGCCCTGTGTCGTGAAACGACTGGTCTTGCGAAACAAACGATGCAACGTCATGCAATAGCATTCTCGAAGGGATTGCCCGGAGCGAAATCTGTGCGAACGCTCATGCACGAATTATCAGATGTGAACGAATCCGCACAGGCGATTTCTGATTTCTTGAAGCCAGTTTCAGAAGGTTGACTTCCACTCTTCCAAATCATTGGCTTCTGCCCATGCTTCGTCAGTTGTTGCATCGCGCAACTTGAGAACTTCTCGAGAGAGAAGCCAGTAAATGAGTGCAAGAGAGTGTCGGCTCTTGTTGTTCGCTGGAAGGGCGACGTCGACATTTCGCAACTTGTTGTTCGCATCGACGAGACCTACGATTGGCAGACCTGTATTGACAGCTTCTCGAAGGGATTGTTGGTCAGATGCTGGATCTGTAACGAACAAGATGTCCGGTTCCTTGTAGGAACGAAGTGCGGGATTGGTGAGGCTTCCAGGGATGAATCGGCCAACAGCGGAATTTGCGCCGATAGCTTCAGCGAACATTCGAGCAGGACGCTGTCCGTATTGACGAGCGGAAACAACCATGATTTGCGATGGTTCGAATTGGTTCAGGAACGAAGCAATGATTCGAATTCGGTTATCGGTTTGATTGAGATTGAGCAGGTATAGTCCATCGGGGTTGACGCTATCGATGAAACGACCCATGTCTGCACTCTTCTGCTTTGTTCCGATGTTTACACCAGATTCTTCGTAGAGTTCAAGTGGAATCAGAAGTCCTGTTTCATCAGACATAGTAGTGCCTCAGCAAGCAACCGACCTAAAGCCTCTTCTTAACCGCTTCGCATCATCTCCAAACTATGTTTTTGATGAATGAAGGGGAAGAAATCAAATCTATGTTAACAAGTGATGATAACATGGGGGTCGATTTTTCCGACGCGAAAATTGGCCCAGCAGGCTATTACCTCGACAACACAGAGACACCCTTACCGGTGAGTGCAAGTGATTTAGAGCGGTTCATGTATTGCCCTTTATCTTGGAAACTTTCGAAAGAAGGAGCCAGTGGAAAAGGTGATGCAGTAGAAGGAGGAGTTGAGAAGCACAAAGAAATTCACGATGAAATGAATGATTTTCAAAAGGCTTTGATTCGAATGCGTCGTTCCCTCCTCGTCTGGTCTTGGTGGTTTGGAATCATCATTGCGTTTACAATCGATGCTTTTGCATTTCTTTACATTGATGATGTGGTTAATTCTCCAATAGAATTTGCGAAAATTCTCTCAATGTGGTCCGTATCATGTCTTATTGCATCAATTCTTTCGATCGCCTTACCTTGGAGAAACTGGCTTGGTTTCGAACGCACTATGAATGAGATTCGTGAAATAAAAAAACGATTTGAATCTTTGGGGCTTGAACCCACTTGGAGCCCCATTGGTTTCCTTGGAGGATGGTTTTCTGCTGGGAAAACCGAGGCTGGATTGCTTTTGGCTACAATTGTTATCGGAGTTCATTCAATTGCTCTTGTTGCCGCTGAGGACAGAAGTCAAGCAGGGTTTTTGCTCGTCGTCATTGCTTTCATTTGGACGTTTTTGGCAACGTGGCAACTTCAACACTCGCTTAGAGCTGAAAATCAAATGATTGCAAGTCGAGAGAAAGTAGGTCTTGAAGAAGGCACAGAATTGCTTTATTCGGACGATGACGAAAGCAGCGATCTGTTGATGGATAATGTATCAGGACTGCGTGGTCGTCCTGATCAAATCGTTATCATCGATAGCGAGTTCATCCCTGTCGAGCAGAAAACCGGTAAAGTTCCGAAGAAACCACATCAGTCCCATCGTTTGCAACTCTTGGCATACATTTCTCTTGTCGAGAGTAGTACAACAAAATCACCACCATATGGCGTATTACGATACGGCAATGAAGACATCCATCAAGTCTATTGGGATGAACACGCAAAGGAAGATCTTCGTAAGAGCATCATCGAAGTGCAACGATTAATGGTCGAAGGCGGAGCAAAACGCAATCATGACCGTGAAGGGAAATGCAGAAGTTGCAGTCGTAGGTATGCTTGCAGCGAATCCCTCGTTTAATCGACCACACAAATGTCATCCTGAGGATAGATTGTGCACGTGCGCGTGACATCAACACTCAGAAGGAAGTTGTCTTGTTCAGTAACAATACCTCCACCTGTTCCTGTGATGAATATATCCCATTCTCCGGAAGCAAACCGTCCATCAAAGTCAGGTTCGAGGAGAAGATAGGGGGCAGTTTTGGTTGTATCATGGGTTGCGTTGTAGCGAAGTTCACCGGCCGGATCTCGGATTTCAACGCTCACTTCACGGAAATCAAACACTTCGGGTAGAAGTTCACGAATTATTTCTCCAGCCATTTCGGTCTTGAAATAGACACCAATCTTTGTCACTTCTTCGTCAATCATGAATTGTTCGTTCCACTCTACATTGATTTCTGCGTTAGTAAATGCGTGCTCGACAACGGTTGTTTCAATGGCTGTATCAAGACCGACATCGCCACGGAGTTGCTCCATGTACTCTCTACTCTGGAGCAAACCAAGACAGCCTGAAGCCGAAACAAGCAACATCGAGAGGGTCAGAAAGACCGCCATCATTCGTTGCTGCATGGTTTACCCAAACAACTCAACGATATAGAAATCACCCCGTCACGGGGAAGCGTTCAAACACTCAAGTTTGTTCAAACGGTCTGCCTGAATGACGCAACAACAACTCCGAGCGTAAGCGATGACGAACCCTATGAGTGCTGACAGGCAACCCTCACTCGAATTTCGCACCGCAGGTTGGGCATTCTTTTGCATCTGCGGGAATAACTGCACCACAAGCACCGCAATCTGCTGTTTCAACTTCAGGTTCTCGCTTTCGACGAGATCGTCGACGAGGCTTTGCAGCCACACTCTTGTCACCATCATCATTAGTGAGAGGTGCTTCAGGCTCGTCTTCAAAGGCAAAGTCTGCACTCGCCTCAACGATTTCGTTTCCTGCGAGTGAACTGTCCGTAATACCCATGCCTACAACGACTTTTTCACCAGGCATAACGCCCTCTTCGCCCGTAAGTTCATACAAATCTCCACGGATTTCAGCATCACTAGCTGAGAGAGTATTCCATGCTGATCCATCTTTGTCTTCACCGTCATCTTTGAGTGATTTCATCTTGTCCTTGGTCGGCAAGAATGCATCCAAATCATGTCCTTCAAAGGATTCAGATACCGTTTTCAATGTTGGAACAACTTGGCTTTGCATGGCTTCAATTTCTTCTTCTGTCATGTCTTCCATTGCGATTTCATCTGCGTTTCGCAAGTCATATGCCGCAGTAACTTCTTCTTCAGCAGCGACAACATTCTCATCCCATTCGTCCTCAAGATTGGATTCATCGTATCCAAACTCCTTGACAGCATCTGCAAAATCCTCGGATCCGCTTACAATCTCATCTTCATCCTCTTCTGGTAAGGAGACGAGTTCCTTCTCTTCTGGTACCTCGCGAACTCGTCGTTCACGGCGTTCAAAGAAGGACGATACATCTTGTTCTGTACCGCAGTAAGGACAGTTCTCCATGAGATCTGGAATGGATTCCCCACATTCCATGCAATCATGGAATTGAGAGCGTGCCTTACGTAAGTTAAACGAGCAATGGGGGCAGCGGTTTTCATCACCTTCTAACTCTCCATCACAGGCAGGACAATAATTGAAAATATCTCGTTCGACTTCTTCCTCACGCTCCCGAGTGAGAAGAATGGCGCCCACAAGAACACCGATTAGAGCAAGAGCACCAACAAACATCAGGACTGCTGTTCCCGTCCCGTCACTGTTACCGCCAGATGAACTGCTCCCATCTACAAGGGCTGTCGAGAAGGAACGCTCATATGTTGAAACAATCATTCCATCAGAGGGAACAAACTGAACGATTGACATCTTCCCAGATGCAGTAAACGTACACGAAACTTCAGCACGATCCCCGGGATTTTCTATGCTAACATCAATGATATCCCACGTAGTCTGGCTGTTTCTACAGGTGAAGGCAACATCGCCTGAACCTCGAGTTGATTTAACATCCAAAGACATGGTATATGTTTCACCAGAATTGAGCGGGAAGGTTGCTGGTTCTCCCTTCGAATCAATGATCACAATGGAATCATCGTCCCAATCAAGTTGGAGATTAGCCTCAACCATCACTGAACCTGTCGCTACGCTGTTTGTAGAAACACGATCGTATGAACCAGTAGAAGCCTTCCATTGTACATTGATTTCAGCCGTGTGCTGACCTAGAACTGTGCCGTGAGAAGTTGTGTAAGTGTAGGTTTGACCAGACTCAAGTGGAATTGGAGGGGATTCAATCGTCTGTCCTTCCCATGTGTAAAGGAAGGTTCCTGTGACCGATACATCACCGGTATTCGTTGCTGTCATCGACCAACTAACGAACTCTCCTGCAGGAACTGATGAGCGATTGGCAAGAGCCAGTGGGTCAACGAAAACATCTGGGATTTCTGGAAGCGTAAACGTTGTCAGAGCCTCATCATTGTCAACACTTTCCTGGATAAACGACCCTGATGCATAAGGATCGATGAGGACTGCAAGCGTATATGCCCCGGTTGGTAGGCCTGCAATGTCCGTACTCTCGATGGTCGTTGACCAAGATTGTTGACTGAAACCTGTTCCTGAAATTGAGACATTGAACGGTTGCAGTGCACGAACAAGTGAAGCACCTTCACGGAATTCCAACACCATTGGGACCACTGTTGTTCCTTCTCCTGCTTCACGTGAAAGAGTTCCAGAAACGGCCCATGGTCCAATCAGCGACCCATCTGTATTGAGAATGGTTACATCACCTAGAAGGGTTAAATCCATTCGAGGATCAACAACAAGAGGAAGTGTCGAATCCTTGCCTTGCTCTGAAGACTCCAAAATCTCATCTTGGGAATCTGGTGTAATGACAATCTCGTACGACCCTGTTGAAGGAGCTACAAAGGTCGTATTGACCCATACTTCCGAGCCTGCTGGGATTGCTTCTGTTGGCAACTCTACATCACTCATTGAACCAGGGTATCGAATTCCAAGATGGGAGGTTGATGCATCGACGCTACCTATGTTTCCAATCTTAGTGTTGAGTTCAATTGTGTCACCTGCATGAATCCCGGTGGAGGGAACCATCGAAGTTTCAAGAACATAGAGACTTGGAAGTCCTTGAACTGTAAACGATTGATAAAATTCATGTGTAGGCCCGTTATTGTACGAATAACTAACCCAAAGTTTGTTTTCACCCTCGGTCAAACCATCCCATGTTGCTGACACAGTAGCAAAATCATTCGCTTGAATATCGATAGTACTCGTGAGTAGTCTTGTAGCGGTTGAAATTGAATTTGCGTAGAATGAATACTGTACGTCTGCAGCAAATTGGGAATTGGTGTTCTGAAGGGTTAAACTTCCTGTAATTGAACCGCCCTCAGTCGGACTTGCAGGTAGGATGCTCAGAGTTTGTTCCGAAGCCTGCACACCGTTACTATCGTACGAACTTGCTGGTACAATTGCAAGTGATGTAAGCATCAGAAGGACACAACAGACAGCATATGCGCTTCTCGCCATGATAATTCGACGACATGCAAAGCACTTGAACCCATCTGGTCAGAACCCCACCAGACTCCGTAAAATCGCATGGGAGAAGGGGAGATTTGAAGGATGGTCGCATACCTAAGCAAAGCATGGGAGGGAAGGGTATTGCCATCGGCCTCGTGTCTTTCCTACTTCTCTCCATGCTTTCTGTTTCAATGCCTCAGGCATCCATTTTGAGCGAAGATGTCAACATCCAGACCACCTCAGCGATGAGTATTGTCTTCTCCAACGGCCCTGTTGAGGATGAATCCTTAACGGGATTGAAGACCGTTTCGTTCACTCTATCGGGTACAGGAACCATTGACTCAATTTTGGTCGAAATCGCTCAGGTAGGCGGCTCTTATTCGACTCTTACGAATCTTACTGGTTCTCCTTGGCTGTTCAATTTTGACTCTACAGCAGTCACCAACGGTTCCTACACCTTACGGGCAACTGGTTGGGATTCGGATGTTAGTGATGTTACAATAACGACTAGCGAAGAGTTCACAATCGATAACCAGGTTCCAATCATTACTGCATTTACAGCACTTTCACCAGACATCGGAAGCGGCACATCAAGTTCCGATCGTGCATGGTTCAATCTAAGCCAATCGGGTACGATTGAATTTAGGTATGGAATTTCTGATGATGATTTCAATCGTGCAACTCTTCAGAATGTTCCTGGTCCAGGAACACCTGCAACTGATGGCCCCACATCCTTGTCGTACGGATGGGATTGGTCCACCGGAGCATTTGCGGATGGTACATGGAATCCACGATTGACTGTCTTTGATGATTCTGGCCTCAGTAGTTCGGAAACGATTTTTATTGGAATCGACCAAACTGGCCCAACGATGAACAGCGTTTCGGTCGGTAACGGGGATGCATGGCAATCGACGAATTCTATTACATTGAGTGGAATACTTGATGCCGCAAACGACGGGACTGGTAGCGGGATCGATTTCGTCGAACTTCAGATTGATGGCGGAGCGTGGACATCACTTACCACCAATACACATGACATCGAATTGAGTGAAGGCAATCACAGTGTATCCCTGCGAGCAACCGACCGAGTAGGAAACATAGGAAACACTGTATCTGCTACAATCCGAGTGGATACATCGATGCCAGAACTTGTAGGATGGACTGTTGATCCATTAACCACAGATTTGTTAGGGACTGCAAACATCTCCTATTCCACGTACGACCTCCTCTCAGGTATAGATGAAAGTGCTGTTTCCTTGCAATACGGTTTCGATAGCAACGGTGTTGGACTCACACCTGACCTTTCTGGCCAATGGCTTGAACTGCCTGGTTCTGGGCTTGACAGAGGGTTGGCAATGGCGAATTGGGCGACGAAATCTCGTCAATACCTCATGCTTCGAGCAACCATTGCTGATGAAGCTGGTAACAGTGAGACGACTGAACCTCGTGCATTCCAAGTCATGCCTGGCCTCGATTTATCATGGAACACTACTGCAACTGATCTTGACCGTTTGGTTGTACGGCCCGGTGAAACCTTTGGAAATGTAACCATTACCGGTGAGTTACAATCCAATCAAATGTACGCTGGAGCAGTTGTCGTTAGTCTCGAAGCCGCCCCTGCAGACCGTAGTGCCACAACTCTGTGGACCGTCATGAGTGTTCAGACATTGCCTGCGGGTTCATTAGGTGATTCGGTTGAGACCATCGTTTGGTCCTACACCGTTCCGAACAGTGGCCAATATGACCTGCGTGTTCGAATCGACCCAACCAACGTTATTGATGAAAATAGCGAGATCAACAACGACCATTACATGGTGGTAACTGGAGCAGATATATCGAGCCCTGGTCTTGTTCCATCATTCGCACCGACCTTGATTGCGGTAATTTGTGTTGGTTTCTTTGTTGCTTTGCTCCAACAACGAGATTGAAAAAGAGTGGCAGGAGGCATTGATACATGCGACAGGGGCTACCACGTATTCCAAAGGACCGAATTGCTGTCCTCATTGGTTCAAAAGGATCGACTGCAAAGGCGTTACGCCAAGCTTCAGGGGCAAAAGAATTCCATATTGATTCTGAATCGGGTGATGTTGAAGTTGTCTGGGGCGAACCGGGCTCTTATGACCCCATTAAGGCGATGAAATTCCCTGATGTCATCAAAGCAATCGGGCGAGGGATGGCACCGAAGGCAGCTATTCGCTTGCTTGATGACAATCACTTCTTCGAAATGGTTGATTTGAAGGACTTTGTTGGGAAACGATCCCAGCAACAGCGACGAATACGTGCACGAATTATCGGTAGCCAAGGTAAAATCCGACGCTTAATTGAGAATCTCACCGATGTGGAAATTACGATTTACAAATCAACGGTCGTCTTGGTCGGTGATTCTGACGGACTTGGTCTTGCACGACAAGCCGTAGAGATGATTGCTGGCGGTTCCGAACATGGGAGTGTTCTCTCCTTCCTCGAGCGAAGTCGAAAGCGCATGAAGATTGACAATCGTTCCCTTGACTACATTGAGACACGAACGGATGGAGAGGATTCTCGAACCGATGGATTTGATGGACTTGTCCCTGGATTGGCAGATATCTCTGAGCGAAGGGGTCGTCGATTGCGCGCAAGCCAAATCGACCCTGCTGATGACGGTGCNGNNGANGNTNCAGTCGAAGCCATGATGGAAATGGCTGAAGACGAATCCGTCACCTGGGAAGAAGAGTGAATTATTCCTCTTCTCGCTCAACAACGTGAGACAGATCCATTTCAAGAACATCGTACATCGCATCTGCTAATTCAACTTCAATTCCATTCTTGTTGGCCCATTCCACAAGACGGGTAACGTCTCGAACAAGAAACTCCTTTGCTTTTGGATGATGTTGAACTACACCCTGTCCAACATCGATTACCATTGGAGCATTGCCATGCCAGAGGATATTGAACGGAGAGAAATCGCCATGAACCAACTCTGCTTTTTGCCAAGAGACTGCAAGGAATTCAAGCATTTCATCGTAGACTGACTGTGGGTGATCGATTTTCACATCCCTCAGTTTTGGAGATGGTTGAGATTCCGTTCCAAGATAATCCATGACCAAGACATTCTTCTGNATAGCAATCGGTTGAGGCACAGGTAGCCCCCATCGATGGAGACGCATCAAGTTTCGATGCTCTTTACGGACCCAGATATCCACGAGATCACGATGTCGACGACGAAGTCCTCCGAACCGAGGGTCGCCCTCGATGTATTGCATTAAATTCTTGAAAACCGCATTGGAGGTGTGGAAAATTTTGACAGCGACACTCTTTCCTTCGAGGTTTGTTCCATGGAAAACGTGAGCTTCTTTACCCCGTGCAACTGGAAAATCCAATGTGTCCAATACTCCTGCATTCATCAGTTTGTAAAGTGACATGAGCGTTAATCGGTCAAACACTTGGTCGAACACTCTTCGATCAACCCAGTCATAGGTCCCACTGCCCATTGCTCCCTGGATACGATTCTCGATTTTCTTGAACATGCGTTTGTTCTTCTCATCCTTCATCCAGTTGTACTGACTGTCTTTTTTTGCCAAATCTGAGACAAACCTCGAGTTTTGTTGTTCATCATAATCNTCGTCTGCTTGTTCTTCAGTCGAACGCTGACGTCTGTTCCGCTTACGACGGGTTTGTTTGCGTTGACGCGTACGTTCCGTCAACTCATCCCAATCATCGCCAGAACGTGCCATATGAACACCCCTCACAGTCTTACTTATGTTCGATGAACTTCAACCCTTTGCTGCTTATGCAAACAAAGCATCGATATCATCGTCATCGTCGTCGTCATCAACGAGTGGTTCAGGTTCTGGCATCTCTTCGACAACGGGTTGTTCCTCAACAGCTGCCTCGCTATCATCTTCTGAGCCGAACATATCGTCAACATCATCATCGTCATCTGAGCCAAACATGTCGTCAACATCATCATCGTCATCTGAGCCAAACATGTCGTCAACATCATCATCGTCGGCTATTTCAACTTCCTCTGGAGCATCTGATGATCCGAACAAGTCGTCTCCAATGTCATCATCATCAACACGTGAATTCATGCCAAACATATCGACAACTTCTGGAAGCACTTGCTTACGTGAAAGGTACATCGCTTGTGTTTTGGTGTAGCGGTGCTTAACATCCGCCTTTGAATCTTGGAAATCCCATGGCCATACGATGATCAAATCGCCTTCACGAACCCATTGTCGACGTCGCATCTTACCAGGNATTCGAGCCATTCTGGTTTCACCATCAGCACAAAGAACAGTAACACGACGCCCACCCAAGATTTCTTCAGCGAGTGCAAACATTTCCCCTTTATATCCGAGTTCTCCTTTTGATTTCCCATCATTGGGAAGTTTGACACGGATTTTACCAGATGAGCCTTCAGGATTTTCCAAGCGTGCGAGTTCTTCCTCGTCCACTTTTTCCTCACGACGTCGTCCCATAGGGTCTCACCATGTNATTCGAGAGGTCAACCCCTCTTGAAGTCGCCCCTNCTCAACGAAGTGATTCAGCAGCATCTCGGCATATATCGATGAGTTCTCCACCAATCAGTCCAAAGGCGATGGTCCCAAGTGCACAAAGTGCAATGGCAACACGTATCGATGAGCCAGATGCAAGTGGTCCTTGACGACCTTCTTCTGGCTCATGGAAGTACATGACAACTCCAACGCGTAGGTAGTAGAACATCGAGATGGCACTGTTGATGACCATTAGCAATGCAAGCCACCATACCCAGTGTGCATCACCGATCGATGAAAGCGATCCGGTTCCAGTAGCGACCTCAACGATTCCCATAATGACCAGTAACTTTGACAGGAACCCTGCCATTGGTGGGACACCAGCAAGTGAAATCATGAACAAGAACATGGCGACTGCAAGAAGCGGTTCTCGCTTACCGAGTCCTGAAAGGGATGAGAGGCGGGATGCTCCTCCTTCCATTTCGAGTGCTCCTAGTACAAGGAATGCTCCAAGTTTGAAGAAGACCAAAACGAACATGTGGAAGAGAAGCGCTGCAACAACGACATCCATTGCATCGCCAGCGTTGTCAACAAGGCCCCAGTTCCATGCTCCAATCGCTGTTAGTGCTGCAAGCATGTATCCTGCGTGAGCAACCGATGAGTAAGCCAGCATACGTTTTGGATTGTCGCTTCCAAGGGCAGCGATGTTACCCCAAGTCATTGTAACGGCTGCAAGGATACCGATGAGACCAATCCAAACTGCTGAACCATTAGCATCTGCTTCAGGAACGGTGATAATCAANAAGACCCGCATCAAACCGAGCATACCCATGGCTTTGCTTGCCGTTGCAAGTACACCAGCAACTGGACTGTTCGCACCCGAATAAGCGTCTGGTGCAGCAAAGTGGAACGGAACAGCACTGATCTTGAAAGCGAATCCTACGAGGACGAATCCTAGTGCCATCATACTGAGGGATGTAGCTCCTTGCGCCTCCCAAGCAGTTGCGAGTTCATCGAATTGGAGTGAACCAGACCACAGGTAGAGCATGCTGAGCCCATAGAGCCCTACTGCTGAAGCAACGGACCCTACGATGAAATACTTGGCACCACCTTCTGAACCTGCTCGTGTTTCCTTGTGGAACGCAACTAGAATGTAGGTTGAGAATGATGCTAGTTCAAGACCAACGAACAGGACAAACATATCTTGAGCAAGAGCAACAACGCTCATTCCAAGNGCTGAAGTCAGCATGAGGATATAGAAATCAGCTTGGCGACGGTTGTTGAACAAAACATCCATGTCGTCGCTCTTCTGTGGACCGGTGGGTAATCGATCAAGCGATGCAATGGCTGCAAGAAGCAGTGCTGCAAAGAAGATAGCCTCGAAGATTCGGGAAAACATGTTCACCTTGAAGATCTCAAGCCCATTCTCGCTCGAGATGACCTTACCGTCAGCCGCTGAAGCATCAAGAAGATACCAAACCACTTGGAACAATGCAAGAGCCATCGTAAGAACAGCCAAGAGACCGGGTAGACGTGGTGATGCTACAAGTTTGTAACGTGTTCCACCAAGGAACCATGGCAATCGAATGGATGTACCAGGAACTCTGAATGTTCCATTTCCAAGNTTTGGAATAATCATGATGAGCATCAATCCAACGAAGACCGTTAACTCTGGACCGAGTGTTTCAATCATTTCCATATCAAACCCAGTTTCAGTTGACATATCAGGCACCTCCAAGACGAAGGAAGGTCATAGCACTTCGAGTCCACATGTCCATCATGTCGAGGAAAATCCACGGCATGACACCAAAGAGGATGGTAAAGGCTGCAAGCAAGAGCATTGCAATCTTTTCTGAGTTGTCAATGTCTGGAACTGGATCTCCGTGCAGGCTTTCTGGAGGTTGTGTTGCCTCTCCACCTTCGAAGATGGTTCGCTGCATGGACCATAGGTAGTAAGCTGCGGTTATCGCAAGAACAAGACCTGGGAAGATGATCCACCAGCCGTATGCATGCCAGTAAGCNACCATGAGCATCAATTCAGCAACGAATCCTGCCAACAATGGAAGACCGAGAGAGGCCATCCAACCGAACATCATGCTTGTGGCNAGCCATGGTGAGTGCTTGGCCATACCTCGCATTGCTCCAATCTCCATGCTATGGTAATGGTGCTTGAAAGCGCCACAGACGGCGAACAGCATTGGGCTGATGATTCCGTGAGCGAACATCATAAANAGTGCTGCAGCCCATCCGAGCGGTTGCATGCTTGCAATACCCAGTAGGATAACACCCATGTGTGAAACAGAGGAATATGCAACCATCTTCTTGAGGTTTGTTTGTCCAAGACATACGATGGCCCCCCATACGAGAGAAACCAATCCGATCATCATGATTGCGAATTGGAATGTCTCCAGTGCATGAGGGAAGAGAGAGATTGGGAGTCGGAACATACCGTAAGCACCCATCTTCAACATCACACCAGCCAGCATCATCGAACCGCCAGTTGGTGCCTGAACGTGTGCATCAGGAAGCCAAGTATGGAACGGTGCTGCAGGGAGTTTGACGAGGAAACCAAGCATGAGCATGATGAAGAGAACCTTCTGAACTTCAAGACCGAGCCAAACACCACTTGCATTCGCACCGCTTGCTTGGACAACCATGTCTTGCATGTTGAAGGTTTGAGTATCCATAAGGAAGTACATCGTTAACAGACCGAGCAACATGATGACGGATGCAGTGAAGGTGTANATGAAGAACTTCTGAGCTGCATACTTTCGATCTTTTCCACCCCACTTGAGAATCATGAAGAACATTGGAATGAGGGTTAATTCCCAGAAGACATAGAACATGAACATGTCAAGAGCGACGAAGACACCGATAAGTGCGCCACCGAGCATGAGCATGAGAGGGAAGTAGGTTGCACCAGCCTTCTCATTCCATGTGGCGATGATGGTAATTGGCATCAAGAGCGTCGTGAGCCAAACCATTGGGAAGGAGAGACCATCAACACCTACGGTCCATGTAATTCCAAGTTGTTCAATCCAAACATAGGATTCTTTGAACTCGAAAGTGTTGAACGCAATGTCATTCCAACCCACATCTCCAATCTGTCCGAGGAACATCATGGTTGTAACACCNAACATTGCCAACGAGATGATNAANGCAGCCATTCGTACTGGTGCGTCGAACTTCGCACGTGTTGCTGCATTGAGACGTGATGTCAGAATCAGCAAGAAGATACTCGCAAGAATTGGAAGAACAACCAGCAAGGAGAGGTAATCAGTGTTCAAATCATCACCTCTAGAAGCAAGTAGATGACAAGGACACCCAAGGCCGCCATCATAATGTAATCACGAGCAGATCCTGTCGTTAAACGACGAACCTGTATTGAGATTCTCTGAGATGTCGATTCAATGGTCTTGATGGTTCCATCAACGACCTTACGATCAAAGGCTGCACTGACGTTTGCAAAGCCAGCAACAAGTTTGAGCATAGCCGCATCGTACCACTTGTCAAAGTACAATCGTTCTTTGAGAGCATCTGAAAGGCCTGAGTTGGCCCATGCACTGTTGTCAAAGCCGCGTTTTGCATTAACTCGAGAGGAGAGGTTGATGATTGGTTGCATCCATGGTTTGGCTTTCTCGCCTTCTTTGAGTGCCCCACCATACAACGCCATTGCAAGACCAGGTCCAACAATGGCTCCGATGAAGATGACAACATAGGTCAGCACAAAGAAGAAGGCATCAGGATTGAGGAAGATGTGTTCAAATTCGTAAATAAGACCATCGATTAATCCCTTTTCACTGAAGAATTCATAGCCACTGTCACTTGACCAATGTGTAAACATCATTCCTGCGAGAATGATGCTTGAGAGGGATACGAAGGTGAGAGTCACCAATGGAATCGGAATCCAAGGGGTGTTCTCATGAACATTGGCTGCAACTTCTGTCTTTGGTTTACCAGCAAAGGTCTTGAACCACATTCTCGACATATAGAAACCGGTCATTGCTGCACCCAGAAGTACACAGAGGGCCGGGAACCAGAACAGTGGTTCTTCGCGAGCAACTCTCCAAGTATTTGCGATGATGCCTTCCTTAGACCAGAATCCACCAATCAGTGGCAGACCCATAATCGAAGCAGAACCTACGAGCATTGCTGTAGCAGTGATGGGCATCTTGGATGCAAGGCCGCCCATGTTCGACATCGACTGTGCATCAAAGTCGTCATGGTGATCGTCGTGATGGTCGTCATGGTGATCGTCGCCATGGCCATCATGATGATGAGCGTCATGGTGTGCATGATGCATTTCGTGAATGACTGAACCGCTTGCCATGAACAGCATTCCTTTTGCCATTGCGTGATTGAAAAGATGGAACAATGCGGCTCCGAAAGCCACGATTGCATATTTTTCCTTTCCAGGTGTGTTTGCAAGCCATAATGCGGCACCTAATCCTGTGAATATGTAAGCCAGTTGACTCATTGTGGAGTATGCCAGCACCTTCTTCAAATCGTCCTGAACAAAGGCAATGGCAGCAGCCATGACGGCAGTAATGCCACCGATTGCTGCGATAATGAAGGCTAGGTCAACCAGTTCTCCGGCCATTGAGGGATCACTGAAGAACGGGAACATTCGAGCAACGAGATACAACCCTGCGTTAACCATGGTTGCAGCGTGAATAAGAGCGGAAACTGGTGTTGGCCCTTCCATTGCGTCTGGAAGCCAAACGTGAAGTGGGAATTGTGCAGATTTACCAACTGCACCAATGAACATCATTCCAAGCGCCATCTGTAATTCGCCTGCGTCAACTAATGCGATGTTATCTGGGTTGAATACGACTGAATAGTCGAGGGAGCCAAACAGATCCCAAAGCATAACCAATCCAATGACGAGGAAAACGTCACCAACACGGGTTGTTAGGAACGCTTTCTTGGCTGCGTAAGCGGCACTTGGCTTCTCGTAGTAAAATCCGATGAGTAGATAGGAACAGAGACCCATCAATTCCCAGAAGATGAACAACCAAAGGAAGGAGTCTGCGAGAACCATTCCGAGCATACCTGAACAGAAGAGAACGAATTCAGCGTAGAATCGATGGTTACGATTGTCGTTCACTGGATCTGTATTCATGTATCCAATGCTGAAGATGTTGATAAGCATACAGAGGAAGGATGCTACGAAGAGGAGCATCACTGTGACGTGGTCGATGTAGATTCCAACACCAAACGCCTTATCGTCGATTGTCAATCCATCATCGCCAATCCAGCCAAAGGACAGCCATGTCCCAATAGGATGTTTTCCTTCGCTTGCTCCTATGAATTCAACAATAAGAAGCAGAGAAAGTACAAAGCTTGCAACCATGATTGGCAAGGCAATGAGGCCACCCTCTTTTGCCGATTTGACCCAGGAGTTGTTTCCATTGAAGATGTGCCCAAGGAAAAGAATAACAGGAAATGCGAGCATTGGTAAAAGAACGATAAAAATCGCATACTCGATAATTCCACTATCGATGATTGTTGTTTCTGCTGTACTACCCATCATATCACCTCAGTGTTTCAAGAGATTCACGTCATCGAGTGAAATCGTTTCATGTTGGCCATACATGGCAAGGAAAATCGCAAGTCCAATCGCAACTTCTGAGGCTGCGATAGCGATGGCAAAGATTGCGTAAACCCATCCTGTTGCATCACCGTGCTGAATGGCTGCTGCGACGAATTGGAGGTTCGCTGCATTGAGAATCAATTCAAGACACATCAAGACGATGATGGCATTCTTTCGAGTGAACGCTCCCCAAACACCGATGATGAATAGAATAGCGGAAAGAACGCTTACCCATGCTGGATCAATCATGCGTCTTCACCTCGCTGTTCCCATTCAAGATTTTCACGACGTTCATCCCGAACGAGGTAAGCAGCGCCTATCATAGCCATGGCCATGAGAACTCCAAGAACGAGGAGAGGGAGTGCCCAGTCATCGAGCATCGTGTTTGCAAGATCAATCGTCTCAATTTCCTCTGTTGGTTCCTCATCCCAGAGTTCTGCAGTGCCAAGAACAGTAATCATTGCACCTGCGAGGAAAATCAAGCCAAGACGGGTTAATGTGGACATTAATCTCATTCAAAATCCTCCTCCTGAATTTGGCGGCGAGTCAGCATAATACCGAACAGTACCACCAAACCAACGCTGGCTAAGTAAACCAGAATTTGGATGGCTGCGAGAAACTCAGCACCCATGAGAATGAAGATTCCAGAAACTGCCATGAAACAGAAAATCAGGGAAAGCATCGAGTGAGCAACACGCTGTGCGTAGATAAGCCCTAATGCACCGAGGATGGTGATTGTTGCAAATATGAAAAAAATGATCGTTTCAGTGGCCGAGGCAACGTCCATTTCAGGCACCTTCCTCAGCAGCCTTCGCCGCCCTCGCAGCAGCCTTTGCACGCTTGTCTCTTTCCTTGGTAGCTCGCTTAGCGAGTTCACCATCAACCGCTTCTTGATGAACGGAAGGAAGGACACGTGTTCGGCTTGCGTCGAACCAAAGGTCCTGTCGTGTGAAACCTGACATTCCATCGTATTCGTTGGTCATGAAGAAGGAGGTGAATCCACAGGCTTCCATACATAGACCACAGAACATACAGCGACCAATGTCGATTCGACCAGAAACAATCTGGTTGTCAGCAGTTCTGAGATCGGATTGATCCAAGACTTCTTCTTGGCCTGAATCGTTCCAACGAACGGTTGCAGTGTTTCCCGAAAGGTCGAGAACCTGAGCAAAGCGCCACTCGGCTGGAGGAGCGGTGTGTGCAGTAATCAAATCGAAGGATTCGAGTTCCTCTGTAACCTCTTCTCTGAATTTTGCAGCATAGCCACCGACTTCGAGTTCCGCACCATAGCCATCGTATTCGCCTTCAGCATTGTCAAGAACGTCAACTCGAAGTTCGGTTGTCATGTGTAGACAATCGTTTGGACAAATGTTGACACACATTTTACAGGCGGTACAGGTTTCCCATATGACACCAATTCGTCCGTTGTAGTTCCCTGGGACGAAGAGCCAAGGCTCCATATCCTCGAGTCGTTCGTATGGATATTGAACCGTCTGAGGCTTCCATAGACTTGGGAAGAGATCAGAGGTTACACGATCTGGGGCAAATTCTTGCTTGGAGATATCGTTATACTTTGCTCGAGTTTTTGCTCGATGTTCACTTGCATCATCCAAGAATTCTGGATGTGAAGTGTTGTGGTAACCCATTCCCAATCGCTTCGGGAACAATCGGCCCAGAAGCGGGAAGGTTCGTAGGGCCGTGATCAAGGTAATCTTGAACGGATACCAGAACAAATTTCGGAAGTTTGGTTTTGCTTGAGGGTGTGTTGGCATGTTTCTTCACCTCAGTCCTGTCCAGGCGTGTGGGTACCAGCGGGTTGCACCGTTTGCACGTGGTACATACGTGCAGTGCGTTCATTCTTGCCCGTATCATTGAGCAAGAGGAAGAAGAGAGCAAGCCACAAGATTGTTGTCAAGGCTGGGACGAGGAAGGGGATACCAAATGCGTCCCATGCTGTTCCTCCGTAAACGGTGTCTTCCATACCAGTCACATCGAAGAGATAGAGGCGGTAGACTGCGGCGAGAATGACTTGCAAGACAGCGAGTGGAAGAAGCATGCGCCATCCAAACTC
>PBMQ01000017.1 GCA_002722615.1 Methanobacteriota archaeon
CATGGTCACATTGTAACCGGCAGCTGCCGCAACTTGTGTAATTCCATTCCCCATTTGTCCTGCGCCAAGAACGGCGATGTTCTGAATTGCCATGTTGCTATCGAAGCGTAAGCGATTGATGAAGTTGCGTATGTGGATGGTAGCCCGACTCGGATTCGAACCGAGGTCGGCGGGACCAAAACCCACCATGATGGACCACTACACCATCGGGCTGTAAACCTTGGGCGGATGTTCTTGTTTTTGTCCTTGTCGGCTCACAGGGCTCATTCAAGGAGAGATGCGAATTCAGTCCCGTGAGTTCGTGACTGCGCACTCGTGATGAATTCACTCAAATCCAAGGATTGTTGTTGATAATTAATGGCTTGCAATCCCATGTCCAATTTATCCATCGTCTTTACAAATTGAGCTTCTTCACTCTCTCCTTGTTCATATTCATCAAACAATTCAACCCACTGCGGCGCTATCTTCATCATCGCCTCTCGCTCTAACATGTGCTTTTCTTCGCCACGAATATCATCGTGTGGTGTGAGGTCTCCGACGACAATTTCAGCGATATCATGAACCAAACATATGGAGAGAACTTTGCTAAGATCGAGTTCTTTAGGGCACAACCGAAGAGCAAGAACTGCCATGCCCCATGAGTGTGCTGCTACGGATTCTGGATTTTCAACGCCTGCACGAGCCCAGCCGGTTCGGTCGATATCCTTCAGTTGTAAAAGGGTGAGAAGTTCTTCTCGCATAGCCATGGCAGTTGACGAGTACTCAAAACCCCTGTGCTTGTGGGTCACACATGCAAGTGGGGAAACCGACGTGGTGGGATGATGCGCTCAAGCACTTCGCAGATGATCCAATCATGAGCAATTGCATCACAACGTATGGTCGTGAAGGCTTGCAGGGAAGAGGCGATTTGTTTTACACCATTGTTCGGTCAATTATTGGTCAACAAATCAGTGTGATCGCAGCCGAAAGCATTTGGAATCGATTTGAAGCCAAGGTTGGAAGTGTAACACCAGAAAACGTTCTTCGATTCAGTAAGGAAGAAATCGCATCGTGTGGAATTACTCGTCCCAAGAGTGGATACATCCTGGGGTTAGCAAATGCTTCAGAGGAACTTCTGAACTTTCCTTATTCTGAATCTACGGAGGTAGACATTCGAAAACATCTGATTCAATTCAAAGGTATTGGGCCATGGACTGCAGAGATGGTGATGATATTTTCACTTCTCTTACCAGATGTCTACAGTCCAAAGGACATCGGATTGGTGAATGCGATCAAACGACTCTTTCCTGGTGTTGAAACCATGGATGAAGCAGAAGAGGTCGCAACTCAATGGGCTCCCTATCGAACAATGGCATGTTGGTATCTGTGGAGAACACTTGACCCAATACCCGTTGAGTATTGAGGGGAATATCCAAATCATAGGTTTCAGTAGGAATGGCATGGAGGAAGTTCCTGACAAAGGAAACTCAATCATGGATTTTCTTCAGAAAAGCAAAACTCAAATTGCTGATTTAACCAAACGTGCGGCTCAAGCAACGAAGTCAGGAATTGAAACAACGTCAAGTACAATCCAAAATAAGGTCGTTGAATCAAAAGAACGTTCAAAGAAGAAAAAAGAAGCGAAATTGGAAAATCTCAAGGATGAAATTCGTGATGATGGTTTCATAGAGGTCGCTCCACCAATGATGGTTTTGCCGGATATTGATGCTGAGCAATTGGAATTGATTGATTCCCAAAACGATGCTCAAATTCAAATTGTGGAGGAAATGATTCGCCTAAGTGAGCGAATCGATTTAATCGAACGTCGATTAACATCTCTCGGAACAGCAATTACGAAAAAGTCAACGGTTTCGACAACAGATGTCGTTAATGAGGAGCAGAACCCAGAAAAAAGAGAAGTAAAGAGTGGGAATGTTCTGATTGAGGTTCTCAATATTATGGGGGCTTCACTGCTACTTCTGGTTTCGTTGTTCGCTATCGATGGGCACATTCGAGATGATGAAGTATTGTTGATGGGTAAATACCAATTGAGTATCCCGCTTTGGACGATAGGGGTATTTACTTGGTCAATGTTTTTGTTTTACAGAATGGCCAGAGTAGGAACCGTACTTACAGTTCCCCTTCTTTATCGAATCCAAATTTCTTTAGCAATTGCAATGGCTGCGATGATGGGCATGTTACTTTCCGAGGAATCCCTGTCAACGATCTCAAGTGCGTGGGTTTGGACAACTGTCCTGGCTTCTGCGGCAATTATTGGCGTAAGTATGATTACATCTGCTTGGCGGATGACGAAAGAGGTTGTAGGAATTAAAGAGAAAAATGAAAATCTGGATTAACCCCACGGAATGATTATATCTATACTGTTTGAGTCCAACCCATGCCAAAAACATTTGATAGGGCACCAGAACTACCAAAGATGCGCCGTAGAATCGGTCGAGATACAACAGAATTACTGATCACAACACTTGCTCTTCTAGGTACTGCAGGACTTGTTGGCGTCATGATTAGAGCCTCAGTTTTTGACATCAGCTCACAAGATGAATATGATTTCATTAAATATTTCTTCATTGCTTCAACTATGGTACTCTGGCTTGTTGTTGTGCGATTGGAATTAACAGCAAAGAAAAAAGCAGAGCAATTGTATGATACGCAAATGAAAGAGTATGAACTCATGAGGACAAAGTGGTTAGAAATAGCTACTATGAAACTTGAGAGAGACGCTCAATATAGTATTGATTCCAGCGCGATGGTTGCTCCTCAGAAATCTGCTAAGATTGTAGAGATTAAATCAGAACCTGTGGAAAAAGATGAGGACACTAAAAACGAAAAAGAGAATTAGCAAAGTGGTCAGGGAACGACCTCATATGCTCCAACGCCTCGTAGGCTGGTTAAATTGAGCATTCTTGAATATGAGGATCGTACAATTCCACTTCCGCTATTCTTCTCGTCAATTGGGTTGATGACTGGATTTACTTTCATATTCCCATTACTCGGAATTTTATCTTTGCCTACAGCGGCTATGATTGTAGTTTCCATAGTTAACGGAGACATTACCTTCGTAGATGAAGACACTAACCAGTTGGTGTTCGAGGAAGAGTAACTTCATCGATTAATTGCTTGCCCATCTTTAGCAAGATCTCGAGTGATGTTCTTCTGATGAGACTCAAGGGTTCCACCGCCAATCTCAAGGAGTTTTGAATCTCTCCAAAGTCGTTCTACGTGGTATTCTGCAACGTATCCGTAACCACCCATGACTTGGATTGCTGCGTCAGCAATTTCCTTAGCAGCAGTGGTTGCGAAGAGTTTGACACCATCTGAATCGAGTCGTTGACCTGCAGATCCAAGCTTGATATTGTTGGCAGTATCGTAGATGTATGCTCTCATTGCTCGATATTTTGCCCAAGACTCAGCAATGTGTCGTTGCATTTGTCCGAAAGATCGAATCTGAACACCAAATGCTTCACGCTCTGATGCATACTTGTTCATCTCATGGAGGCATCGGCGTGCAATACCCAAGGACATTGCAGCAAGTGTGAGTCGCTCAATTTCGAGGTTACCCATCATATGGATGAGGGAATTTCCTTCTTCTCCAACGAGGTTGGTTGCAGGTACAATGCAATCGTCAAAAACCAATTCTGCAGTGTTGGATGCACGCATACCGGTCTTGTCGAATATTTTCTGTCCAACACTGAAACCTTGCATTCCATTTTCAACGAGGAAAGTGGAGAGCATTGATCTTCCTTTGTCATCATAGCCTGTTCGAGCGTACACCCATNCCACATCTGCAGGTGTACCCTGATCGTCGATACAACCGTTCGTAATCCACATCTTGCGACCGTTCAAGACCCAATCGCCGTTTTCATTCTTCTCAGCAGTTGTCGATAGTCCAAGGACATCAGTTCCTGCATCAGGTTCTGACATTGCCATTGCGCCAATCCATTCTCCAGAGCAAACCTTCGGTAGGATTCTTGCTTTTTGCTCATCTGTACCGTTCTGTGCCAAATTGTTGACAAATAGCATGGAGTGTGCTAAGTAAGCAAGTCCAAACCCAGCATCAGAGTACGAGAGTTCTTCATGAGCGATCGTCGCTGCAACAGCATCGAGACCAGCACCACCGTACTCTTCAGGAACTGTGATTCCGAGTAGTCCAAGTTCTCCAAGTTCACGAAACAGTTCGATGTTGAATTGCTCCTTCTTATCGAATTCATGGGCTTGCGGTTCTACGGATTCTTCAACAAAATCACGAATCATCTCTCTAAGCATTTGATGTTCTTCACTCGGATTTGCAATGTCCATAGGGTCTCACCTGACCCTCCGCAGTGTTGTCCCTTTTTGACGGTTGGTCTTAGAAGCGAGGAACTCGTATCCTTCTCTTTCTATTATCATGACCAACCGGTGGACGAGAACGTGTCTGTGAAGGTGCTCTGGATGTACGCTTTACTTTACGCACTCGACGTGTCTTGAGTGGTACTTTACGTGCTCTTTTTCCAACATGTCGCATTGGGGATTGCTCGACAATGGTCTTNGGCGATTGAACTCCAATTTCTGTAAGGAGGTCGGTTGCTGCAGAGCGATGGGTCATGCCGTTGCGTGCANCATCGACAATGCGTGATGCAAGAACTGAGAATGAAGAATCCTGAATCGGTTGATGCTCGACTTTTTCTCGTTCTTCTCGCAAGTGTTCTGCCATCAATGCTCGGAGCATTGCCCCGTTAAGTCCATCCTGCTTTCGCTCAATCATATGCATCCCATCCAGTAGGAATTCAGCCTTTTCACATAAGAAGATTCGGACAACTTAAGGCAACATGAGNGCTGTTTTATTCCTCTTCTTGTTCTGCGCGGGCTTTTCGAAAGGCATTGAAATCTTCCTCAGTATCAAACTCAATGACGATCGGAGAAATTGATTCACAGTCCTGACATTGGTATTGTTGGCCTGTCATAAATCCCATGTACGGGTAAACGCGAATACTCAAGCAGGTCGAACATGCAACAAAGGACATGAATAGCCTTAGTCGACATTATTTATGACCTCTCGCTTTAGAACAGCGTTGTTTGCAGTGAAATCGGTTCTGGCTTCTTTGNATAGTGAAGTTTCCAAATCAATTCGAGTGCTGCAAATTCAGCGGATTTAAGAGATGCTTCGATCGTTCCTATCGGGTTCGACCATGCATCGCCAGCAAAAGAAATTCTGTCATGTTCATATCGTTCTGGTTGAGCAATTGGCCGGGCGAATCGCCATCGATGGGAGTGGAGATTGGAATTTTTCAACCAATCTGAATTCAAGGGTTGAAGTTCTTGGAGAATTTTTTCTGTAACCTCATCTCTGGAATTTTCGAGGTTTTCTTTACTCCATTGATTGGACATATGAACAATGAGAACATTCGATCTCGAGTGGTTAATTCCTCTACGAATTAATTCTATAGAACTTGATTCATNGTCAAGAAGTTGTTGTGGTGCAGGGCCAGAGCCAGTACAGATGAGCGTCCAATTTGATGTGTAGGGGTGCTCCTTCCATGNCTGTGGAAAATCTTCTGGCATCAACGAATGCAATTGAGGGATTGGACATGTTAAGATGACTGCTTCAGCTTCCCAGGTGAATCCCTTTTCGTCCTCAAGAACGATATAATCATCCTTTGACTGAATGGACGTGACACGTGTTTCGCATCGTACATCCGTTCGTTCAAGCATTTCTTTAATGGAAGTCTCGGCAAAGACACCGTCTCCAAGTGCATTTGCTCCATGATTGTAGGCCCCAGTGTTTCGGCGCTTGGTTGATGACCGTCCACCCGGAATGGTCCCCTTATCGAGAACGAGGACATCGTAGCCCAAGTTTGTCAGGAGTTGTGCAGCACGTGCACCAGCGAATCCTGCTCCAACAATGATGAATGGTCGTTGTTGTGCGTAGGGTAGCCTGTTGACATGCCGTTCATAGGTCTCCATGTCGAGCCTTGATTGATGTGTTTCGAGGTCACGCTTTCGCACAACTCCCATGACTGGAAGNGGTGGTAAAAAGGCTCGATCGAAAAGTCCGTGACACCAATGAATTCCTGCTATGGATGATGGATCTCTTCCATCCAAAGCGAATTTATCGTTCAGGTGTTGCCCCATCTTCAGTGATTCTTCGAGTGTTGCTGTCCAATGAGGTGTCGCTTTGCCCCAAGTCATTCGCAGATTGTTGTGCAATTCACCGTGTCGATACAAGGAGGTTTGACACAAATTCCAGAGATGATTTGGTGTATGNCCGAATTCAAATTCTTCCGTGCCTAGTACTACTGTTCGCACATCATCAGCGGTGTCTTCCCAAGATTCTCGAGCCCACGCAGGAAGGTTGTGTGCTCCATAGGGTTCTTCTTTCGAGTNGACATGATGCCATGCATGTTCACGGAAGATGAGCAATTCATCNAGGAATTTTTCTGCTGCCTTTGTTCCAACCTCATGAGCTTCNCGAACNATTTTCATAACGGAAATCATGCCATAATGAATTGCCATCGAGAGCCTTGAGACTCCCTCTGGATCAGCGGCATTGTTTCTTCTTCGGGCGTAACCCGATAATCGATTGGCAAGAAAATCCTCCCATTGAGCTAACGCTGCACGTTCACCGCCACGCTGATTCCACACAGGATGAACGGACATGTCGATGTTGCACGTTTGCAGTAGTCGAAGGCGTTCTTCATACTNACTTATGGCTACAATNTTGANTGATTCAAAAGGTAAATCTCCATTCCANNGCAATGATTTCTCCAGTTGTGGACTTGGCCAAGGTGTACCGACACGTCGCTTCCTCAGCTTCTTGGTAGCGTCACGATAACGGAAGGGTCGGTCCATTGATTTTCCAAACACAGGTAAGGGTACGACACAGTGACAATCGATTTCGAGAACTGGACATTGTGCTGATGCTGCTATCGATTGCACCCACGAGGTCCACGGAGGTAATGGGAATAGGTCAGTGATGATCATGCTTGCAATTTTNCCAAATTCTCTCATTACAGGCGGGCGATGTCCTTCTCTTGCAACGTGCAAATAATAGTCCAAACCAAGCCGTATGCAACCTTGATGTAGGTCAACTGCCGCATCGAGCAGAATGTTGTGATGGCGAGCATTGGCGTGAGGGTATCGTTCATCAATTCCTTGGTATACCAAGAGGGGAAGATTGTGTCGTTCAGCAAGGATTCGACCTGCGTCAAGGGCAGGATTTTCATGAGTACGCAATGACGTTTTGAGCCACACGACAATCGGACCACTGGATCTTAATTCAGTGATGGAATTTACCATCCGGCACCGTTCAGAGAGGTGCTCTGGTAAATCGAACATGACACCAACTCTAGCCATTGGTAAATATACTCCTGTTTGACTGAACAATCTCAAAACGATGATTAGTTGCCTCGACTTGTTTGAGTTATGGAACAAAAAACGTATCTGGTTACTGGAGCGTCAAAAGGAATCGGACGTTCAATCGCTCACACCCTTGCAGAGGACGGGATTCAAGTCATTCTTCTCTCACGTCAATCGGATGAATTACAGATGGCATGTGATTCAGTTCAGTCCATTTCACCAACATCCTTCTCTGTTGCGTGTGATTTGAGTGATTCAGATTCCATCAAACAAGCGATTGAAGATTTAATTGAAACCTCATCGCTTGACGGGATTGTTCACAACGCAGGGGCAATTGCTCCAATCAAACCAATGAGTCAAGCAGATAATGATGAATGGGCTCTCAATATTGAAATTAATTTGATTGGAGTTCAACGATTAACAAAGGGATTGTATCCCAAGATGAAAGCATCTCAGCATTGTCGCGTCACAACGATTTCCAGCGGTGCAGCCCTACGTCCTCTCCATTCATGGTCATCATACTGCATCTCCAAAGCAGGCTTGGACATGTGGTCTCGATGTTTGGCAGAGGAAGGTTCCAAGGATGGAATTACAGCGATTTCGATTGCACCTGGCATCGTCAATACCGACATGCAACTGCAAATTCGGTCTTCGAGTGTTGATGACTTTCCGTTGGTAGACTCCTTTTCTGGTTACCACAGGGACGGTCAACTCACCAATCCTGACGATGTTGCACGTCAACTTCATCCACTCATTGTTGGCCATTCAGTGGAACAATCCGGGATGCGATTTGATGTGCGAGATCTTTGAAATCCGTACATAGCAAACCGAACTGTCTTAAGCCACCACCACAGCGTCGAAACATGCCAGGAACCGACCGTGTTGAAATTCGAACNCTCAAAGTTGGACGATTTTGTGTTGTAGACGATGAAGCTTACAAAATCTTGAGTATCTCCAAATCCAAGCCAGGTAAGCACGGTTCTGCAAAAGCACGTCTCTCTCTTGAAAGCATTTTCACAGGAAAGAAAATCTCCCACGTAGGAACCGTAACCGATTCAATTAACGTCCCAATGATTGAGAAAGGAACTGCAACTGTTACCCANATGGAAGGCAACGAAGTTCACGCTATGAACGATCGCGATTACTCTATGATGATTCTCCCAATGCCTGACGCTGAAGGCGGAATGAACATTGAAGCGGGTCAGAAGATTATGTGGCAAGAAGCACTTGGCCGTTACATTATCATTCGAGATCATTGAAACCCGAGCGATTGGGCTGCCGAGATAATCATCTCTTCATGGCTTTTTGATTTCCATCCAGTCTTTTCGATTGTGGTGCTACAATCATAATGATTGGTTGTACCCAGCCCTCGCGTCACCAATCGTGCTTCTTTGATGATGAGGGCCATGACTTTGATNACAATGTTTGGTAATGCACGTGTTCGAACGTTGTAACCGTTCGATTTGAGATGTCTGGCGATCTGAGGCATTGTGATTGGAGTTGAAGCCATCATCAAACGTTCCCCGTTTAATTCGTCATTCTCCAAAGCTTCTGCATGCATCCATGCCACATCTCGGACATCAACAGGTGCAAAACTAATTTTCGGGAATCCAGGGTATGAACTGTTAACAATGGACTCGATAATCCTCAACGAGGTTCCTGATTTTCCACTGTGCAATGGCCCAAAGATCACATTTGGGTTGACCGTTGTAAGGGAAACATCCTGATGATTGGATGCAAACTCACGAGCGGCTTTCTCAGCGAGAGTTTTGCTTTTCGTGTAAGCAGAAACATCGCTATTGAGGTCGGTCCAATCCCGTTCAGTATAGGTTTTGTTTTTTGATGTGGGGGTTGCCCCAGATATGGCTGCAGTTGATGAAGTAATTACAAANTTACGAATTCCAGAATTGTATGCTGCCTCAAGAACCCTCAGTGTCCCGTCGCGAGCTGGGCCGATTAATTCCATCTCATCCTTTGGCTCATGAGCAGAGAACGGAGATGCGGTATGAACGACTGCATCGATACCTTCCATCGCCTCTTTCCAACCATCATCGGATGTCAAATCGAGTGAATGCAAGTCAAATGAATCTCCTGCATCAAAGTCTGAGATCACCTCTGCATGTTGTGGTTCAGGTGTTCTCGTTGTTCCACGAACTGAATATCCTCGCGAAAGAAATTCTTGAGTGACTTGACGACCGAGGAAACCGGTACATCCAGTGACCAAAATCCGAGAGTACCTCTTGTTCATGCATAGTCCTGAGAGTTTTGTGGTTTGAACATTTGTCGCATTGCGTTAAACGGATGAAATGGAATTCCATGCAGGTGCTGTTTTCATAAACCAAGTCGAATATGGTGTAGTTAGGGATACCATGAGTGAGATGGCAACAACAAACGACATGAAGACGACTAAGGAGATTATGTCATCCATGAGTGAGGATGATAAGAAGGCCATCAAAGGGTGGTATTTTTACGACTGGGCGAACCAAGCCTATGCATTAACAGTAATGACTGTCATCGCCCCAGCATTGATGGCTGCACTGTACAATACTGCAACTGGTACACAAGCTGGGGACACTTTCTATGCATTCGTATTGACCGTTTCGATGTTCTTTGTGATTCTAACTGCACCGGCGCTTGGTGTGATTGCTGATCGGATGCCCATCAAGAAAAAACTGCTTAAGTGGTATACTGCTGCTGGGATTTTATTTACTGCATTGATGGGTGCAGCGCCTTATTTTGGTTCTCAAGCATACATCATTTTGGCACTGATGTATGCAATAGGTACGATCGGTTTCACTGGTGGTAACGTCATCTATTACTCCTTCATGCCGTATCTTGCACCTAGACAATGTCAGGATCATGTGTCAACATGGGGGTATGCATATGGGTTCATTGGCGGTTCAATGCTGCTTATCTTCCACTTAGTCGTCCTTCTCCTGCTAAGTTGGGATACGAACTTTAAGATGGCCATCATCTTCTCAACATCAGCAATTTGGTGGTGGGGCTTTGGGGCACTCATGTTCAAATGGACTCCTGAGCCAGAGATACCAAACGAAATGGAATGGAAGGGATTCCGTAATGCCACGAAGGTAGCATACAGCCAGGTTTTCCAAACCTTCCTCGAAGTTAAAAAATTCAAAGTTTTGGCGTTTTTCCTACTTGCATATCTCCTGTTTTATGATGGAGTTAACACAATTGCAAGCATGGCAAGCGCGTTCGGTGAATCCGTCCTTCGACTTGATCAAAGCATGAACGTCATCCTCCTTTTGACGGTCAATATTGTTGCGATTCCAATGACGCTCGTTTTCGGTAAACTCGCTGATGTAAAGGGAACCAAATTTGCTCTAATGCTCGCACTGCTGATTTATTGTTTCGTGGCAGTTACCGCAGCAGGCTTCGCACCACTCAAGCTGGATCCAGTGGCTGATGGTGACGGAGATGGTATCCCAGATGATGCAGAACGATACGACTTCACATTCACTTGGGATGAGTCATCCAACATGTACAACATGACAACTCTTTACGACAGAGGGTACGAGAACTGGGTCGGTGAGACTTCAGACGGCGATGCGGCATTCAGAGATAATTTCCAAGAATACTTCCCAGAACCTGATTACAGCGTTGGAGACAAGGGCGAAAGCACACTTGGCAAAGGAATCATGGTTTGTATCATCGTATTGACATTTGTTGCAATCATAGGAGGGGGAGTACTCTTTATCCAAAGCAAAGAATTGGGCTGGATGGGTATCGTTGCAATGGTTGCATTGGTTGTGGTTGGAATCATCGCTTCATCGTTTATGGCGGGACAGCAAACCAAAGATGAAGACGATGTTCTCCAAATAGACGAGGATGATGCATCCTCACTTTCATTGGCTTTCAACAACACAAGCGATCACAGGTTCTCAATCCTCTTTGTAGGTGGAAACCTATCCGGTCAAGATGAACTCGGTGATCGACACCCTACTGTTATTGACCAAGGAGGTCCAGTCGATGGTTACGCCGAATTCATGCGAGATAATGTGTGGGAGCCATTCAATATTGGCGTTTCCTTGCAATGGATTATTCTCGGTATGTTTGTCGGTGTAGCGATGGGTAGTGCAGGAGCTCAGGCTCGTTCAATGTTTTCGCAACTCGTTCCTGAAACACGGACATCGGAATTCTTTGGCTTCTTTGGATTCCTTGGCAAGTCTGCAGCAATGATTGGAACGTTCCTCTATGGTATTGCTAGTTCAGCCTTCGATAGTCGGGTTGCCATCCTCACAATTACCATCGTCATTCTCGCTGGAACGTTCCTCACCAGTCGGGTTGACCTCGAGGAAGGAATTCGCGTGGCTGAAGAAGAAGATGCCAGGGCACGTGCAGAGGCTGCGGCTAAATCTGAATCTTGAGGAGAGGATGCCATGCGTGGCTTCACTCAGATTCAAGCGGTTTTGTCTGTGGCCATGATTCTCCTGATGGGTGCTCTGTGGGGTCTTCCTATCGCACCTGCACTGTATGTTTTCGATTGGTTATCCTCGTATGGGCCAGGGAATCGTGGATGGCTAGATTTGATGATTATCGGATTCTCAGCATCCATATCCTTCCTGACATGGGGAATGTTCCTTCTGCTTTTGTCAGGGATTCTTCAGTTCGTGATTCGATTGCGATTTGAAGAACGTATCGTTACTCCTCTAGCGTCATTAACGACCATTCGGTGGGCGATCTGTGGTCAGATTCATCGTTCAACTCAGCCATTCCTAAAACACATTGTTCCATCTTTTTTCGCCAATGCGTACTATCGATTAGCAGGTTGCAAGATTGGGAAAAATGTCAACATTAATTCCTTTACGATAAACGACCCTTCCCTCGTTGAACTTGGTGACAATGTCGTCATTGGCGGTGGTGCAACGCTCAACGGGCATCTCGTTGAGAAAGGCAATCTTGTCCTTGAGAAAATCATTGTTGGAAAAAATTCCACCGTTGGTGGTGCGACGATGGTAGGGCCAGGTGCTCGTATAGGAGAAAACAGCATTCTAGGAAACCGTGCAGTTCTAGCCAAACGTAAGGTCATTCCTGATGGTGAGATCTGGGTTGGAATCCCAGCTAGACCAATTTCAAGTCTTCAATCTGACGCTTCTAAATGATGGACATAGGTCGGGATTCCACGGTCATGCGCTTCATCAGCGACGAGTTTGGTCCATTTGCTCTCACTGCTCAAAAATGCCAACACATGTGTTGCAGATTCGAGGAGCTTCTCCGTTAAATCCAACGATGCTTCAACACGTCCTGAGTCTTTCAATCCGGGTCTTGGTTGATCCCAGAACTCTGAGAACATGATGAACTCAATGTTGTTGTTGGTTGCCCATCGTTCAGCAAGGTAGTCCACTCCACTTGCTCCACCGACAATAATAAGATCAGGAAAATCCTCAATTTCAATCCATTGATCAAGAATTTCTTCGATAACCGAGTAGTCATAAAATCGGCTTGAACCAGCAATCACGAGATTGATGATACGTCCATCATTGTTCAAATCTTTAGCCCCAAGTCGAGACAGTTTCGCCTCACCAGTTGTTCCGCTCATAGTGTTCCATCGTATTCGGCACGAATAAACCCTGCGATTATACAAAAAAAACCGAACCTAGCAAGGGCAACTGTATTCAAGTGTCCGCGATACCAACATTACACTGGGAGTGTGCACTATGGACGAGAAATCTGGTTCGGATTCAACAGTTCAACGCTCAGCATATCGTCAACCGGTCACTGCAAAGGGTCTCAAAGCCATCGAGGATGGAACTCTAACGTGGCTTGATGATGAAATGTACAACAATCTCAATACTGGTGTTCTCGAGCAATATCTTGAGGAAAAGAACCTCGATGAATCGTTTGAAGTATCTCATTGGTCTCCTTCAAAAGTTATGATTGGTATTGCAATTGGTGCAATCTTTTCGGGTGTAACTGCCTACATCGGTCTGAAATTGGGTTTGGCAATCTCAGCAGCTTGGTACATCGCCTACCTTCTTGGAATGGCGCTCAAGTGGTCTCCATCAGAAGTTAACATTGCAACATCTGCAACCACAGGTGCCACACACGCATCAACAGGCTTCATTTTCACATTCCCGGCGATTTTCTTACTTGCATCAAAGGCTCAATATTCTCTGGCAGATGGCCCGCTGATCACGCTTGAGGATGGAGAAGCATTCCGCCTAGCTTTCATCGCAATTGTTGCTTCGATGTTCGCAGGTTTCCTTGGCGTGATGTATTTCATTATCTTCAGACGTGTTTGGTTGGTCGAAGACCCGTTGCCGTTACCTGGTTTTGAAGCAACACTGAAGATGCTGGACATTGCCTCTGACGTCAATACAGGAGCAGTAGAACACGCCCGAGAGTCGCTGAAAACAATTGGGTTATGGACAGGAATAACCATGATTGGTATGTTCTTGATTGAATACCCGCTCATTTGGCTCTCGGATAAGAAACTCTCTGTCATGGACTACCTCGCTGAAACACTGCACGTCGGTGATGTTGGACTTGCCTCTTTTTACAGTGCAGGAAAAATCCACCAACCATCTGGGATTTACGAAGATGGTTCTTCAAAGAAGTACACGCAATGGTCTGAAGACAGTGCATGGAATCCATTTGCTTACACCTATGTTGGAGTCGCTTTGACTCCTTCCATGTTTGCGATTGGATGGTTCATGAAAACTCGAGTAGCGTTCTTGGTTAATCTCGGAACCCTTGTCGGTTGGTTCTTCCTCGTACCATTGGCCGTCTTTGCTAACTTCCCTGTATACGATGCCACGATGCAAGCGAATGTCCCTATCCAATCGTATGCAAGCGAGAGTGGACAAGCCTTGCAGATGATTGCATTCTCAAAGACGGTTCGAACCATTGCAATTGGCTCGATTGTTGGTGGAGGTATGTTTGGTCTTGCAAAGATGTGGAGAACCTTTGCGAACATCTTCAAGGACATTGGTGCAGCCTTCAAAGGTGAAGGTTCACAAGAATACATGGAAGGTAAGGGTTGGTATGAATGGCCACTCATGCATATTCCAATCTTCATGGGACTCACCTTCCTTTCGATGATTCTCATTTTTTGGGTTGGTGGTTTCCCGATTGCTGCTGCTTTCATCTTCGCTACGGTCCTTATCATGACCACGTTCCTTTTGGGCGCTATCGCAGTTCGTGTCATGGGTGAGACAGGTATTGAACCGGTCTCGGGAACATCGTTCATCGTCCTCTTGATGCTGCTTGGAATCTTCCTCAACTTTGACACTGCTCTCGGCTTAAACAAGCAAGACGCAGTTCTTCTGGGTCTTGTTGGAACAACAGTGTTTGGATCTGCGATCTCAATGTCAGGTACGGTCATTGGTGACTACAAGAACAGCCTGTACATCGGAAACCGTCCATATCACATTTCCAAAGGAAACATCATGGGTGTTGTTCCTGGAGCAATTATCGGTGCTGCAGTCGCTATCTTCCTCTCGATNCAACTCGCAGAAGGTCGAATCGATTTGATTGCTCCACAAGCAAATGCTTTTGCAACCTTCTCGGTTATTTTTGCTGAAGGTCAAGGTGATTTGACTCTACTCGCACTCGGATTCCTACTGGGTATGTTNGTTGAGTGGGTAACTGGTATGGGTACGTCCTTCGGTCTNGGAATGTATCTCGACGTCCCTCACACCTTGCCTATGCTTATCGGTGGATACAGCCGTGACAAGTGGGAAGAAAAGAANCTCAAGCCGAAGATTGAGGCGATCAAGGCNGAAGAAGGGGCAACCGCTGCCGAAAAGAAGCGCGCTCTTATTCTTCTAAGTACATTCATGGTCGCTGCAGGTCTCCTTACTGGAGAAGCGTTCTTTGGAACAGAATCAAGCATCCTCTCCTTCATTGATACCCTCGTTCCAGATCCTAATTCATCCGGATGGTACATTGGACGTATGGCTGGATTTATTGGTCTTAACGTCGGTATTGGTTGGATCATATACGCTTTGTTCAAGCGAGCTGGCGTCATTGGTGCTCCACCAGTAATGGATGCTGAATTGGTCAACGAGTCGTGACCATCATGCAGAGTGGATCTGTTCCACCACACGTTTGGTTGGTTCTTGGAGTTGCAATCTGTGGAGTNTCAAGTGCAGGNGCTATCTTCACCCATGTTGATGAAATCCCTCCTCTGCTCCGTGCTTCATGGCGACTTCAATTGACTGCATTGATTCTTGCACCACTTGCTTTATGGCAATACAATTCTATAGAANGTGATGTNAAAGAGAAGTTACTCAAGCCAAGCACNATCAAGATTCTTGCAGGTAGTGGTGCCTTCCTCGCACTTCACTTTGGGTTCTGGGTAACTTCGCTCGATTATACATCGCTAACACATTCCCTCCTGTTTGTGACTGCTCATCCATTGGTTATCCTCATCGGCATGTTTTACTTTGTTCGAAAACCGAATCGAATGGAATTGGTTGGTGGAATTGCAGCATTCACTGGTGCAGCAATTTCCATGCTTGATGCGGGGGATGTACAAGGTGATCGTTCTGTAACCTTCTTTGGCGATCAATTGGCATTTTTTGGTGCAGTGTTCGTAGTAGGATACATCGTTTGTGGACGTATTCTTCGTGAATGGATGCCTCTATTTGTCTATGCTTTCCCTGTTACACTCATTGGAGGCCTTCTTTTACTTCCAGCCTCATGGTTATTGGAATCCAACTTCTCTGATTTTGGAGCCTTTGGATATTTTACGCATCAAACATTGTGGTGGTTTGTTTTGCTTGCATTTATCGCAGGAATTCTTGGACACACGGGTCTCAATTATTGCCTCAANTACGTTTCTCCATTACTGATTTCGATCAGTGTGACACTTGAGCCACTTCTTGGTTCACTCATTGGATGGATGTTCTTTTCGACGGGGGTTCCAGGTCTATGGACGTGGATTGGAGGGCCGATTTTGATGCTCGGTATCATCTCAATTGTCTATGGAGAACACTTAATCGATCAAACATCACTTGATAATTACAAACCTACNGAGGCAGAATGATGGAGAAGAAATGGGTCCTTATGACCAACGATGACGGAATCGAAGCACCAGGTTTTGAGCAACTTGTGAAATCGATGAACAATGCAGGTATTCCTCTCGTAGCCTTTGCTCCTTCAGGAAATAAATCAGCTTGTAGTATGCAGTTGAACTTGGGTACACCAATCGATTTACACAACCGTAACGAGTTGATTGATCTCTGGGAACTCGATGAATCGGTAGGTGTCCATTTGTATGCGCTGGATGGAACACCTTGTGATACAATGATTGTTGCTTTGGACGGAGGGCTCAAGCGCGTTTTACCCTCGATAAAACCCTCATTGGTCCTTTCGGGTGTCAACCTCGGGCCAAATCTCTCTCAAGATTCTTACCATAGTGGAACAATGGGTGCTGCTAGAGAGGCAGGACTCTATGGAATCCCTGCAGTAGCAAGTTCCTACACTTCCTTTGACCCAGTTGGTATGAAAGTGGGTATTGATGCAACGATTAAATTTATACAACGGGTTTTGGAAATCGTCCCAAAGGTTCCACAAAACCTATGTCGTCCTCACATTGATGCAGATGCTGATCACGTTGCCTCATGGCCTAAACCATCTGAAAAACGAACCACTGAGCGAGCCAATACATTGCTCATGAGTGCATTCTTGCATGGAGAGTTGATGCTCAACCTCAACGTACCTCCTGAATGGAGTGGGGGCTACCAAACAACTCGTTTGGGCATGCGTTGGTACCGGAATGCTGTTCAATTCACGGATAGTAAGGATGGTTCTGTTGAATCGACCTTTACGATTGGTGCTGCTTACATCGATACAGAAGAAGTNGAAAAAGGAGATTGTGATTGTGTAGCATCTGGCTATGCAAGCATATCCTCACTACCAACTTGGCCACAGACTCATCCTCTTGCTCTTGATGATGATTTACTTGCTCATGCACTCTTGCAGGATGAATCCGGCTATCCTGCTTGGTTCAAAGGTTGAGGACAACGCCTTCATCGAGTAAGAAATGACATATTGCGATAGCATGGTGGCCTTGCAACCACGTTGATCCCAATGAACGAGCGACACCTTCCTCACAATCGAGAGGCAAATCATCGCTCAAAAGAAATGCTAGACTCTGAATACTTGGATTCGATTCCACTGGGATTTTATGGTCTCCANTCCAGAGTCGTTCACCTTCAGCATCGAGTCGNATGAGTGTTGAATCGTTCCATTCTCGAATCGTATGTGACAAATTACCTCCACCATCATAGAGACCCGGTGTTCGCTCAATCCAGTGTCCAATTGCAGGCATTGGTTCCTTGATGGCTTTGGCAATCAAACCAGCAACACTTCGCTCCTCAGCATGAAAACCCTTCAATTCGGAACCAATAAATTTCAATCGTCGATGTGGACCTGGACCGCCCTGGAGATGGAGGATGACTTCGACATCCTGTCTCAAACCATGAGACGTTAGTAATGCAGACATTACTGCTCGAATGAGGACATCCATTCGGCCAGCGCCACCTGCTAAATCATTGAGTGGAAGCTTTCCTTTGCTCATCGCTCTATGGCCGATGACAGCAAAGCGTCTCAACTTAATCGCCCCGTTCAACGATGGTTCGAAGAACATCACAAAGATCGAATTGCGTTTGAAGAACAAAGTGACTTCCTTGTTTGTCGACGAGGTAACCCCTTGGTTTTGTTGAATCTCCTAAATCTTCCAATCGGTTTGCAACAACAGCTGTCATCTCTGCATGTTCAATCTGGGCCGTGGCGCGGTGTATCAGATCTCTTTGCTTAATCCCTGCCTCCAATTTGAAACCAATCCGAGTGGAACCACGAACGCTNTCTTTCAATTCTTGAATGTGTTTCGGACCTTCAATGAGGTTGACTTGTAATGGGCCTTGTTGACTAGCAAGTTTTCCTTCAGCAGGGCTTTCAACGATGTAATCGAGAACTGCTGCAGCATGTATCCAAGCATCGATATCATCGTTTGAGAGTGCTTTGAGTTCTGCTAGCATCTCTTGAGGATCCTCAGCCTTAATGCACAAGGGCAACCACGTCGGTTGAGTCACACTTGCTCTACCAACAACACAGGTAACATCATGTCCATGTCGATACAATTCATCAGCAATAGCGTATCCTGTTGTTCCTGAACTTGTATTTTGAACGCCTCGAACATCATCAATTGCAGAATAGGTCCCTCCAAGAGTAACGACCACGTTCTTTCTGTTCGGTGTTCTAGAGTGTATGCCATGAGCAAACCGTGCAACAATATGTTCATGATTTGGTGTTTTGCGTTTCCCTTCCTCAAGGTCTCCCCACATGACATCAATCCCTTCCGTTCGTAATCGCTCCACAATATCATCTGTAACAGGGTCATCTGCGAGATCTGCATGCATGCTCGGCACCATCAGTACGTGCGTGCTTCGGGAACGAGCAGCACTCAACGCCATGAGGAGAGGGCCGTGTTGCATTCCGTGCAAGTGAGCTGCAATTGTGTTGCGTGTAGCAGGGGCAACAAGAATAGCATCAACATTCTCAAGTTGTTTCATATCTCCGTCCCAATCTGTAATCACTTCACATTGACTNGCCCATTCTACGGCGAGTGGAGTTATTACTCTCTGAGCACTTTCAGTCATGATAACAAGCATTTCTGCACCGTGTCGTCTCATCTCCCGAAGGAGTCGAACGGTATCGACGGCTGCAATACCTCCAGTAACGCCAACAAGGATACGTTGTCCAGCGAGACTGGAACCTTTCCTCTCAACGTCGGTATCACGGACGCTCATACCACTGGGAGTGGATGGACCATCAAGACATCTTCGCTGTTCACAAGCCTTCATGTGAGGGAGGCGATTGCAACAATCATGGCAGGGAACAGAGGCGATGACATCGTCTTAGCAGGTTCTGGAGGTCAACGTGCCTCAGCAACGCTTTCTGCATTGTTCGATCAAACACATCGAAGCACTGCGTTGATTCTAGCGATTGATAGTTTGATTATTGTTCTCGTTGCTTCTGATTTTGCAGGCTTNGCTCAACCATACTTNGGACAATTGTCTATTCTAATTTGGGCAATCCCTCTCTTTGTGACCACAACGACATGGTTCTCTTATCGCTCACGAAGATCATGGGCATATTGGCCAGCTGCACTGATTATCGCCATTGCATGTGTCGTCTTTTTCCTCTTATTCCTAATCAACCTCTATTCTGTGATTAGTGGATATGCGGGGGCACTTTTGTTCATGTTGATCATGGGCTATGCCTCATACAGTTCTTATCAACGTGTTCGATATCACTTCTCTCCTCTTTACAGACAAGGATATTCGTCGTTCATACCAACGCCAGAGGCTGACCTTGAAGACGGGGAGATGTTGGCAGCCTGTCCTACCTGTATGGCAGTACTGGCCATCCGNCCTGATTTGCTCTCTCCATCGGACACCTGCCCCCATTGCAAGANCCCACTTGTAAGCAAGGAACTTGCTCAACGGCATGGCTGGGAAGAAGAGTGAATCCCTAACTCGAACAAGAGAGCATCGAACATCCTACGCGATGTCGTGCCCATTCAGGACGTTTCTTGAACCACTTCTCCTCAAATTCAATCTGCTCATCATAGGGTTTCTTCAAGAGTTCATACAATTCTTGTGCAATCGAAAAATCACNCTCCTCNGCAGCATCAATTGCAAGTTGTGCCATCCAATTCCGAAGTACGTATTTTGGATTAGATTTCAACATCACTTCTCGGTCTGGGTCGCCGTCAACACGATTCCACCATTCCATCAGCCATTTGTTCCATTTGTCAGATGGAATCGAATCTTGATTGTAGAAGGCAAACTTGAGTTGGTTGATATCGGGTTCTTTTATCCTAGAAAGTAACCGAAAAAAGATGGTCATATCTGTCTCAACAAGTTGAAGGTTAGCGACCAAACCTCGAACNAGATCCGCATCTTTGTCTTGGAATGTATCGATTCCCAACTTGTTCATCCATGAAGCGTTGTTGCTCTCTTCAAAAGTANAGTAATAGTGTTCCAAGCATTCATACAGTCGTTCTGGTTCATCCATAAGNGGACCNATCGATTCCAACAATCGAGCAAAATTCCATGCTCCAATTTGGGCCTGTTGACCAAATCTGTATCGTCCTGTACGAGCATCCGTGGTATTCGGTGTCCAATCAGGATTGTAATCTTCAATCCAACCATAAGGCCCGTAGTCGATAGTTAGGCCATGGATTGACATGTTATCTGTGTTCATGACTCCATGAACAAACCCTACACGCATCCAGTGTGCAATCATAATTGCAGTTTCTTCTCCNATTTGTTTCAACCACTCAATACGCCCACTATCGTCCAAGATTGACTGTTCTGGGAAATGATGTTTGACGGTATAATCAACCATCTTCTNCAGCGTTTCNTTGTCTCCATTCATTGCATGGATTTGATACGAACCAAATCTNAGGAAACTNGGNGCTACGCGACAAACGATTGCTCCAGGCTCTGGGCTNGGATTGCCATCATACAGAACATCGCGAACTACACTCTCGCCGGTTGTCGCTAATGAGAGCGCTCGAGTGGTTGGGATTCCGAGGTGATGCATTGCTTCACTGCAAAGAAATTCTCGAATAGAAGAACGCAGTACTGCCTTACCATCAGCAAAACGTGAGTAGGGTGTCTTTCCCGGACCCTTGAGTTGTAGTTCGAGAATTCCGTTTACCGTTTCGACTTCTCCAAGAGTGATTGCTCTACCATCTCCAAGCTGATTGGCCCAATTACCGAATTGATGCCCCCCGTATCGCTGGGCGTAAGGATCCATCCCCTCAACAAGACGGTTGCCACCTAAGACCTCATCATCCGATTTTGAGATGTTCAATTCAGATGCCATTTCTTCCGACCACAATTGTATGATCGGATTAGAAACTGATGTAGGCTTGACTCGAGACCAACATGCCCTAGGAACTTGTCGAGGCATTCCCCCGACAACCGAATCACCCGGTGTCTCGTCAAGAAAACGGCTAAGCCACATCAAACCAGAGAGTGATTTGGTGCCCATGCTCCCCACGAAACTCGTTCACTCTTGAATGTGATTCTTTATTCGAATTTGTGGAAAATGGAATCCAATAACATCCTTATGCTTGGATGTTTAGGAATTGTCATGCAAGGAACCGTGTCACTGCGGAGTGTCCACGGTAAGTTTCTCAGCGCCCAGCCAGACGGGCGGGCCGAGTGGAACCGCGATGTTGCAAGTTCATGGGAGTATTTCCATATCGAGGAGCGGCCGGGCGGCAAAATCACGCTCAGGGGTGCGCACGGAATGTACGTTTCAGCACAACCCGACGGTAGCGTACAAATCAATCGCCAATCGGCACCTCCAAATGGATGGGAGGAGTTCATAGTCGAAGACCGTGGCAACAATGTAATCTGTTTGAAGTCTGTGCATTCAAAATACTTGAGCGCACAGCCCGATGGAACTGCACAGTGGAACCGGGACCATGCGCCAAGAGGCGGTTGGGAAGATATCCGGTTCGTACCGAAGGGCGGCACAGGTCAAATTTCCGACGCCGCTAGTCGAATTCAAAAGCACCTCAACACCGGTCGTTCCTCCACGTCTACCTCAGATGAACCGGTTCAGATTCTGGAAGCCGTGGCTGGTAAGCCCGTTCGTTTCAAACTCAACAATCCTCCAAGCCACTACGAGGCTTGGGTCGGTATTTATCCGAAGAGTGTAAGCGATCAGGATCATGGGGCGCATAACCAACGTTGGAAATACATCAGGGACATCGATGTGAACAACGTATCGTTAGCAAATCAAGCTGAAGGCGATTGGAGTATACGTGTCTTTTCTGACGGTGGATACACGCTCGTCGAGCGAAAAGATTTCTTTATTCAATCGACGCATGGAACCCGTCCAACCGACGCTACAAGTCGAATCCAAGAGCAAACTCCTGTCAAGCAACAAGATCCCATTGAAATTGTAGAGGCTGTAACTGGTAAGCCCGTTCGTTTCAAACTCAACAATCCTCCAAAACACAGCGATGCTTGGGTCGGCATCTACAATCCAAATGCGAGTGACCAAGACCACGGAGCGCAAAACAGGAGGTGGAAATGGCTTCGCGACTTCGATATCAACAATCCTTCGTTACCAAAGCAGGCAGCAGGCCGTTGGAGTATACGGGTATTCTCTGACGGAGGACATACGCTTCACGCACGGAAAGACTTCGATGTGAAGCCTGCCGGACCGGTTGACCCAGCCGTCCTAGAATCGACTAGAAGATCGGCATTAATCGCTTTGTTCATCGGTATAGTTCTGCTCGCACCGGGCATTCCTTTGTTTATCGCCGGTTTGGGTGAGGGCCTCAGCGACGGCATGACCTCCGCAACCTTGGAAATCAAAGACGACGACGGGCAAGGCGATTTAGGATGGGGAATTTATATCGAGGGAAGCCCGGTTGATTTCAATTCAAACGGCATCTTTGACCACTGTGAAATCATCATCGTGAACGCCACTCACACAGGAAGCTGGATGTCTGACCCCTGGACGGGGTACCAGAAAGTCAACGCTCCAGACGAAACCCGACAAGTGTTCTACCTCGAAATTGCACACGAGGGGAGTGGCTGCAGCACTATTGACGGCGCTTGGCCCGAATCGCGCTATCACGACGGAAGAGACCTGGTCAAGATTGGACGAGCATGCCACGGTTGCATGGCCGGCACGACCACCATCACGGCACAAAACCTCGACGGTGACGAAGTCGTCATGTGGATTCAAAACGAGGAGAAGAAGGAAGTCCTTGGAATGCTCATTCCTGGCGCCATATTCATGGGTATAGGAGGCTTTTCGTTTATTGTTAGCCTGTTCGTCCTCCTGAGCATGGGATTCAAATCAAATGCTCCCTCGTCTTCCAAGAGAAGAGCAGTCGTTGGCATAACCTTGTTCAGTATGGGTTTACCACTTCTCATCATAGGATCCACATCCACGGGTGAGGACAAGCTCGCAATGTTAGTTCCGGGTGCGGTAATGTTTGGCATTGGCGCAATCGTGACAGTTGCCGCCGCGATAAAAATGCGGTCCACGGAAGGACACTCGTCCGTGGCGGAATCAGGAGCCGCAGTTGGCGCTTCAACGAAACTTGAGGTACTGTCTTTTAATCACAATCAACCAATACGCTTCAGAATCAACAACCCTCCAAGAGGCAACGATGCGTGGGTTGGAATCTATCCAAGCGATGCTGGAGACCGTGATCATGAAGACCGCTGGCAGTGGCTGAGGGATATCGAAGTTGACAATGCAACATTGCCGGGACAAGCCAAAGGACAGTGGAGCATACGTGTCTTTTCAGACGGTGGGTACAAACTTCATGAACGGGTCGATTTTGAAATCCTTGAGGGATACAAAGTTGAGGTCTGGATGCGGAATGGGCAAATTGAAGACTCTCGAATCAAGGGCGATATGATTGACCATCCATCGTTTGGCAACATGAACAGAAGAACAAGCCCAATCACTCAACGTACGAGGCATGGTAACGTGCATCGATTTGAAACAAGCAGTACAACGTATCTCATCTATGATGAAGATTTAGAGGATAAAGTTAGCAATAACAAACCATTCTGGGGAACTGATTGAACAACTACGGAAATCGAGGGTTGCGTTGTACAAACGGGTGTTAAGAAGGGTAGCGATGTATATGCCCCACTGCGAGCCCATGGGCATGGGCAACATGAATCAAAGGGTTCATCCGAATACCCATTGAAAGGGACTACAGGAAATTCAGAACCATCTCTGCAACCTTTTCGTCTCTCAGAATCCTTCTGTGTTTTAGTCCTTCAGTCAGGTGCAGTGTGGAATTTTTCATATCTTCATGTAAAGCGAGAGCAATTTCCTTCACCGCCTCCTTGTCATCCTTGCAATGAACAATCAATGTCTCCGTCTCAATTTGGGCAGAAAACTGATCCAATCCAAGGTCCTCGGGACTGACACCGTGTATCGACTCGGCGAGTTCAAACAATCGATGTGTGTAGTATTCCGCATCCAACCCGAAAAGGCCAACGAAGCCCTTGAACGTCGGTTTGACTTCATACATTCCCGTGGATATCAGAACCAATTTCTCA
>PBMQ01000018.1 GCA_002722615.1 Methanobacteriota archaeon
TCGTGGTTGCTTGCTCGCAAATACTTGGCTGGTGTCTTTACCGTTCTCCATGAGAACGAAATATTTCTTGTCTGACATTTGGATTACCTCCAAACCCCAATCACAACTTCTAGTTATTATACTTTGCTCCGAAAAAAGGCAATACTGCGCCACATATGCCGTCCAGTACCCCATTCCAACGCAGGAAAAACTCGAAAACAGCATACTGCGAGACTAGAATTCTGCCCCTGCCAACGTCTTCGAATCGAGGATTCCTGGGATTTGACGAATTGTCTCGACAACTGCTGTGGCTATCGATGCCAAGTCATCAGCAATGAGTTTGACAATCAAATCGTAATCCCCGAACAGAACGGTTACGTCTGCAACGTTATGGAGATCTCGTAACTTGAGGTAAACATCGTGTTCAACCCCAGGAACAACATTCAACAACACGTACCCTACTGCCATACCGACCATACCGTCCTTGCCACTTCAGAATAATATCTCATCGGTTATGACATCTGGGGAATTCAAGCGACCTGCATGTTCCAATCGCATGGATTCCCACTGCTCGTCGCTCCACTCGTCTGGTTTTTCTCCTTCCAACCAAGCTACAAATGCTTCTTCTGTCCAACCATCTGGTATTGGCGGGAGTTCAATCGACAAACCCACTAAGGAGGCTTCTGCTTTTGCGATCGAGTCGGAAGTAAGAAGCTCAAAATCATCGAGAGACTCATCAGAAGCCCATTTCTCTTCACTACTTCGACGACGAAGAATCATTACTGTTCCCAGAATGATGGCAACGAATACAGTTGCTAGTAGAATCCAAGGCATCGGGTTGGTCGATGATGATGTAGTCACCAATTCGTCGTTCGTAGCATTGCAATTGATTCGACAAACGTAAGGTTCGATAACAATTTCATTTGGAGATAACCAGGTTCCTGATTCACCATCCGAATCATCGCACAAAACAGTAACGTTGAGTGAATCCGTTGATTCGTTCAAATTACGTGGTACAGGCCAACGTAGCTGATTCATTCCTTCTCCGTTTTGGGATTCAATTGGGCGGAATTCTTTCAACCAGACGCCTGTGTCGCTATCATCGGTAAGATTCACGGTACAAGATACATCTCCCAGACCATCCAAATCGGTAATTGAAAGTTCAATCTCCAAATCCGATCCTGCCTCAACCATTGCAGGTACACTGCCATTGATGATTGGGGGGGCATGTCGAAACAACATTGGAATTTGCATCGAGGTGGGATATCCATCAATTGTGGAGGCAATCAACTGAATCGAACCTTCTGCTGACGCGAATGAACCGTCCAGTTGCAATCTAAACCAGTAAACATCGTCTCCTGTGTATTGCAAGCATTCATCGGTTGACTGGACCCACGTAGGTTCTTGGATTTGAGGTGCATTGACCGACCACCCTAATTGTCGCAGAGAGAGTTGAATGTTCTCAAGAGGGCGATCACTCTCGATCAATGCTCCTAAGATTGCAGGATGGCCAAACATCAGTTCATCGACTGATCCAAGTTCATTGCATGGTATCATGGAAACAATTCTAGGAGCGTTCAATACCAATGGGATATCAATCGATGAGGAGGATTCTACACCTTGAGAGTCTTGAAGAGTTACATAAACATCCACATTCCCTGCTTCAAGGAGGTCTTCTGGAGGAACAATCTCTACCAGAACGGTGCCTTGGTTGACAACTCCTTCGACAGAAAGAATCTGTACGCCATAACCTGGCCAGTCGATTGTCACATCTCCGAGATAGGTATTTGAGAAATCATCAGCATCAGTTACACCAATACGAAGGAATTCATCGCCGTTATCGATGATTCGATCGATGCTTGAATTGGATATGTTTTCGAACGATAACGAGATTTGAGGCGCATTATCGAACACACGAATTGAGCGTTGAGAAACAAGGCTACCATCGTTCTTGCGCATCTCAACATCGATGTTCTCAATCGATGTGCCGTTCTCAATAAAGAATGTCGATTGGTAACAGTGATGGTTGGCATCGGACATGTCGACGTAAACCAGTTCACCGATTTGGCCTCTGGAAACGAGGAATTCTGGTTGCTCTAGAGTTGAATCATGGTCAACGTCCAAAACGCACCCAGTGATGCTTTCCACAACACCTCTGTATATTCCCAAAGGTGATGTAGGGGGAAGTTGCGTTACCCCGAGCCATTGTGAATCTGCATTCGACATGTGTGGGCCAAACCAAGAGGATGGTGCATCAAGAACGGTTGAAACGTTTTCACGGGTGAACTCAACTTCCATGGCTAGGCCATCTCTTGCAACAATGTGCAATGCAAGTTCGCCTGTTGTTACGTTGATTGGCAATGTAATCATCGCTTCCCAAGTGGTTCCGTTATCGTTGGATCCCATAGGACCGACTGTCCATGACGTATTGGTGAGTGTACACGTTGAGCAGATGACAGTCCAGCCCATTTCAACCGATTCAACACGCTCATCGTCCGATGCAAGAACCGTGCATAGGAACGAATCGCCTCGAGCGTATTCGTCTTGATCACATGCAACCGAATCGATCGAGGGAACATCATTCACCCAAACACGCATGATGATGAAATTGTTGAGAGTATCGCGTTCGTAGGAGGTCGAATTGTCATGTGTGTAACGAACACGGACATCAAGCCATCCAGGTTGAGTGGGCGTGATTGGAATTGAAACGGACATACGGGAACCGGATTGATTCCCGGGAACAACACTAACGTTTGTTGAGGACATGAAGACGGAACCTTGCAAGTTAATGACATCAATTTGTCCTTGGCCAGCAGCCATCCCTTTGTTTTGCAACCCAACCTCGATATGCCCAGTTTGCCCTACAGAGAAATTGTTGAGTACACGGGTATCAATCAATTCAACATCATGAAGAGTACTCACATAAGGAGCCATTTTCGGGTCACCAACCACAACCCCCATCCATGAAGTGTAGGTGTTTGCAGCAGCATTTGCCTCTGCAAAATTGTACCCTTGAGCATACATCGAGAAGAGAACACTTGGTTGCCCTACTGCAGTTAGATACGGCTCGTACACGTAGCCCTTGACACCACTGACACCGTCTTCAAGCAAATCTGCAACAAGCGATTGCCCGTACGTTGTACCAAGTGTGAATGAACGCCCTCCTGTTGAAACGGCAGTCTCTGCAATTGAACCGTTCACCCAAGACATGTGGGGCCGGATTGCTCGCAAACTGAGGCTATCGATGTACACCGAACCACTCGTAGATGTTGCTACAACGTTCAGGGGAACTTGAATTCGTAAGGACGTGACATCTTCATGAGGTCTGAAACGCATTGTACCGCTTCCCCAATTGTTCTCGAATGTTTTCACTTCAGAGGTATTTGTGGAGAGAACATTGCCTTGGCTATCAACACCTTCAACGGTGATCGAAAAGCTACCAAACACGTCGCCAGTACGCTTTCCTGCAAGCGATACAATCCATGCATGATCTTTCAATTCAGGTTCGATTGAAACAAATTGCTCCAAGGATGCTCCGGATGCACCAGATCCGGAATAGGCTTGACAGTCTTGGTAAATATCTCTACTCAGGATTGTAATTTCATCATCAGAAAGGGCACTCTCCCAGACAAGAACTTTGTCGATCATCCCTTCGAAGTACGTTGAGCCTGCTCGATTGACGCCGAGTTTGTACAGGTCGATATTGTTGATTGAACCCGTTGGGAACGATGTGGTTCGAACGTGTACTCCATCAAGATACTGTCGTGCAGAACCACTGTCAAACACGGTGACAAGATGCATCCATTGCTGCGCTTCAACATCACCAAAGGCATGGGTTTGGTTGTTGTGAAGTCTCCATTCACCACTGAAAATTGCATGCTGGAAGGAGGTGTTGGAACCAGCATTATCGGATACTGCGAGTACGGAAGCGTAATTCGGAAGGGTCGAAGAATTGGCCCAAACCCATTGGCTAACGGTGAAATTTCCAACCCAATCATCGACATCCACTTCGACATAATCGTCCACACCATCGTACCACAAACACCCACCATCGGGGCATGTTCTCCAATTGGTTGCATTCATGTTGTACAGGGTCAAATTCGCTCCATTGGCTACAGAATCGTTTGATTTTGTCCCAACACCCTCGTCAAAATTCCACGCGTGAATCAGCGTAGGGGATGAGGGAACAGTTCCATCTGAAACCAAAAAGGCAGAAGCAGGTACCATCGCTTTGGATTGATTCGGTCCTTCCCACTTCAAGTGCAGACCATGAGGACCTCCGCCTTGGAAGAACTCAATTTTGAAATCATGCAACCCCGCAGTCAGGTTACGATATCCGGACTTTTCTCGCATTCCGTGAGAGCCATAATTCGTCACCATGCTGGTTCCGTCGAGCCACATCTCACTACCATCATCACTGGTGAGATAGAATGTCCAATTACCAGAATCAGGGATGTCGATCAATCCGCTAAACCGTGCCCCCCAATTGTTCTTGAAACGGTCATCAAGACCAGGATATGCCGCATACATTGAATTGTATTGCAACGATGACTCTATCCGGGTGTGTTCAGGGGTTCGATCGATCAGTGATGGCATTGATCCAGTGTTGAAAGTGACTCCTTCATTGTCGAAGAATTCTGCAAAAATACCTTGTGTGCCGTTGCTTGATTCATCGGAACAAGAGGCTGATATTGATGCTTCAAGCGATGCGCTACCACCGTCTTTGACACCGGTCTGAAAGTTCCAAGCAAAAGAATCTCCTGAGGAAAGGGTTGGAACGGTTGCATTCCAATGGCGAACACCGCTTGACCATGCAGCGTCTTCTGTTTCAAAACCGGTGTTTAATCCCCAATTTGCCCCCCAGTTATCATCGTTTGAGCCCCATGAAGCATATCCCATAACGTTGCTAATGTTGGTTACAAAACCTGTCTGCTCATCAAAATAGACGCTTTGATTATACAACTCCGTAAGAGTCGTGTTTGCAGCATAAAGATCATCGTTCCAAAATTTGTAGCCTGAGCCGTTACGGTTTGTTGCCAAGTCCAAGACATAGGTTCCTTGTGAACCGAGACTATTGTTGGCCTTTTCGATGAGATTGAGTGCGGTTTCGACTGTATATCCTGTAAGTCTTGTTACGAGATAGAATCCGTGCTTTTGTCTCGAAAAAGACTCAAATTCACCTCCCGATAACGGGCCATAGGAATGTGTTGACCAATAATCTCCTCCAATACTGCTGTTGAAGGAACCGCCCAGTAAAGCGAATTCTTGATCAAAAGAGGCTTTGTCTTGACCACCGTTGACTCGAAGTGGCATGCCTTTGCTCGTTACGAGGTAGTTCATGTCCGAAACATTGCTACGGTTGCTTAACATCTCCAGGAAAGGATAAGCGAAGAACTCGTTGAATTGATTCCGATTGATTGTTTCTCCAGTCGGCGTTCCATCGAGGTCGAAAACGAAGACTCTCTCCATACTAATGTTTCTTGCTTGAACGAAGGCCCAACCAATTGTCTTGCTGGCCTCCGATCTGTTGTTAATCAGAACTCCTACATCGCTGTAGTCGTACACATCGATGGGATTGAAGCCATTCGGGACAGCTACGGTTTGATTTTCAAGATTCAACCAATTATCGCCTGTTGTAAAACCTTGGAAGAGGCTTTCGAGAGGCTCAAGGGTTTGCGTTGAATCCCGTTCTGGAAGCGATGCGGGTAGGCCACTGAACAATGCTCCGAGCATGATTGAAACGAGAAACAAACCTGTCCCTCGTCCTGACATAACCTGTCGATATCAAGTTCTAGTTTAGCAGTATTGCTGGAATGCGCACAAGGCACCGTCCAAAAGAAGCGATTTCATGAAAAAAGCACTGAAAGAATATGAAGGGTGGCCCCCTCTGACAAATTGATGGCAGAGTTATACATGGCTCGGACCTGCAAGTGGGGCACACTTCGCGTCGTTGGAGGAGACGTATGGAATCATGAGGGCGATGTTCTCATCACACCGGCGAACAACCGACTTTCTGGAAGAGAAGGACTCGACAACATGATTCACCAAAAAGCAGGTCAAGAATTAACCCAAGCAACACGAAACATTTGCCTTGAGATGAGGAAAATCAACGCTCCTCCATGCGCAGTTACACATAACGTGGTGACCGAACCCTATGCGCTTGCAGAACGATTCAAGCACATCATCCATGTTGTTGGCCCAGATTGTCGACGACCAAATCAAGACGAGAACCGACGTGATTTGCTCCCTGAAACCTATTACAACCTCTTTGCAACACTCAAGGAATTGGGTGCAATGGAGAACGTCATTTCGCCTCCATTGAGCATGGGAGTCTTTGCATATCCTCATCGAGAGGGTGCACGTCTTACCCTCGAAACACTGCTCGGGCTTCTCGATGGAGAAGAAGATCCTAGAGTCAAGACCTTCACTATCGTTGTCAAGGAAAAGAACTTCATTTCCAACATGCGTACTGTTTATCGGGAAATCAACGATCTCTTGCCAGGTATTGACACCACAAATGACTGAGGTCTCCACAATGAGCGACCTTCCTCACATGGTGAGCGTCGCACTTCAATCCTCATCATCGTCTTTTGATGCAGTCCTGATGGTCTCCAACGACAGCAGGAAAGTCCGTTCAATCGTCGAGGTCCTTCCTTCCAATCTTCCATTACGGGTGATGACCAGTCTGAGTCGTGTTCGCGATGTGTTAACAGAGCATGACATCGATTCTCAAGTGTTGGAAGAAGGATTGTCATCCAAAGGCTTGTCAATTCTCAATGAATTGTACGATCTTGTCTTGCAAGGAATGGGTGAACGATGGATTGCAAAAGGGGGAAGACTCTTGATTGTCCTCGCTGAACCAATTGATGGTGTGATTATGGTCGATTCCAAAATGCTTGGAGCTGAGCGACTAACAGCCATTGCAGAAGAGCAAGGAATCGAACTTGAAGTTCTCATTCGTATGGTTGAACTCGCTCGAGCGATTGGGACAAGAGGACGTGAAGGAACAGCAATCGGTGCATTATTTTCAATCGGGAACATCCAAAAGATGCGAGGACATTCTACAGCAATGGTTCTCAATCCGTTCAAGGGCCACAGCGTAGCAAAACGCGATGTCAAAAACAAAGAAAATCACGAAACTCTTGCAGAATTCGCATGGTTGGATGGAGCAATTCTCTTCAACAGAGAAGGTATTGCAAGCGATGCTGGGAGATACATACAGGTTCCCTCAGGACTTACCCCCAAATCGGGAGAGGGGGGGCGACATCTCGCTGCTCGAGCCATCTCACAACTCACTGAAGGCGTCGCTGTTGCAGTTTCATCGACGGGAAGTATCGTATTGTATGCAAATGGAAGAGAACGCTACCGTGTTCGTATCAAATGAGTTGATTGATGGCTTCTGTCAAGGTTAATTCTCCCAATGCAACTTTCTTTGCCAGTTCTGATGAAATCGTGATTCTCCCTTGACTCTTTATGCGGCTTTTGCGTTGAATCTCACGTAATTCGCCATCCGTTGGTTCCATCTCAACAACCTCCCATATTCGCTCACCAGACAAGGTAGCGATTCGAATTGCTGAAACGCCATGTTGGTTCCGATTGAGTCCTCTGGATGTTTTCCGTTCATCAACCAACTCGACAACGTGACCACGTTCAAGCATGGCATTGACCAATCGATTTCGATGAGATGGCGAACCCTTTCCCATTCGGATAAGAAGGTGTTGAAATTTATGATTTCCGATGAGCAAATCGATTGTTTCGATGCACTCCTTAACCGATTCAGTTTGTTTGGTATCGATCAGTACGCCGTCCGTGAACCAAGCAAGACCTGGGCGTGGGCCTGTATCAATCCCCAACGTGAAGCGATGGGTCATAGTAGGGCCTTTCAAGGCAAAAATTGATGCTTCGATACTTCGTTCTAGAGAATCAAGTCCCGCAGCAATTGGTCGTCCCTCTGATTGCTTTGCAGCGACCTCATCAACGGTTCCAATCCAAATCGAATCTTTTGTCGGCAATACCTGATCAAAAGCAAGTTGTTCGAAGTTGATGCTTCTCGAACGTAAGATTTGCATAGCCCTGTAAGCGAGTTGAAAATCATCGGTTCGAACGAGAATCTTCTGCACAAAAAGATCCAACCTGTGCTGTCCTATAATCCTCCGTCTTCGTTCGAGGGGGTATTACAAGAGCCATATGTCGCAAAATCACCGAAGTCAATAAAGGCGGTTGACAACAATCGGACTCTATGACAAGCCAGTATGAGCGGGAATTACGACACGTTCTCGCAGGTATTCCTGCTGGTGTGGAAGCTGTCATTAAATCCTGTTCAGTTGAAGAAAAAGAACGTATGCGACTTGTGTTGCTCAGGCCGTTTCTTGTCGTTCGAGCGGCGGGTTCGGGAATCGAAGGAAGTGGCGATCTTCTCGCACTTCGCGGTGATCTTTCATTCCCGATTGAAGTAAAAACAACCAAATCGAGAAAGATCTACCTCAGTGGGCGAACGCTAGACCAATACAATGCTCTTGTTTACGAGGGAGAACGATGTGGTTTAATGCCACTTTATGCACATCGATTGAAAGGCGTTCGAGGCGATTCATGGCGCATCTTCAGAGTTGAGACATCAACACTTGAAGGTCGATTGAGCGTTCTTGCTCGGCGCATCCCTGCCTTGCCACGTACAAGGAAGGGAAGAGCCTTCATCGACTGGGATCAAGGCATGCCCTTGAACGCATTCATCAACATCGTTTGTCAGCACAATCAACATTCTCCAACGTTGGAGTACATTCAGAAGAGAAGTGTTGTTGAAAAAGAGGATGATGAAGTCACTGCAGTGAAATCAAGAATCCTTGATGAACTTCAGCGCAGACGTACGATTCTTCGATAATCAGAAGTAGGGTATGACGAGGATAAAGAGCAGTATGAACAGCAGCCCAAGCGATGAAAGGTTGCTTGCTTTCCTTGAAATCTGATCAACCCAAAGCGGATGGAAATTCCATAGTTTGAGTTTCTTTCCGAGAGCGCGAACTCGTGATAATCCTGCATGGACCATGTCCTTGAACATATGACCACCGTCAAAGGGAACCATCGGAATGAGATTGGTGAATCCAAGGAGTACGTTGACCCACATCATCCAAAACATGAGATTGACTAAAACCAACAATCCTTCCTTCCCGATAAGATTTCCGAGCCAGGCATCATCCGCTTCAAGCATTGCTTCCTCATTTGGATGCATTGCTACACCTTGGAATTCGAATGGAATAATCATGATAGTGATCACGTGGAACGGTGCAATAAGTGTACGTTGGAGAGTGGTATAGTCGTTGTTCGGAGAGAATGGTCCGGCGATACGGTCAATCCCTGCTGTGTTAGATGAAAGCCCCTCGACGCCAAGGAACGGTTGACCTGGTTTCACGTCAAGTGTATCGAGTTGATCTTCACTGTATCCTAGGTTTTGGTAATAGACATACTTGTCAGAAAATGTTGCGTTGACCGTTTCTCTGGTTCCATCCTCATGCAAAACTCCGATCAGTACTGAATCTCCTGCTTGGTACTGATTGATGACATCACGGAATCCTTTGAGACCCACGACAGGTTCCTCTCCAATTGATTCAATGGTGTCCCAAGGTAGCATTCCAGCCTTATCTGCGCCCTCATCCTTCACAATTCCAGTGACGTGAATGGTCTGGTCTTCAGCAGCAAATTGTCCTGCAATGCCTCCAATGAGCAACAACAGTACGAACGAAGCGAACAAATTTGTTGCAGGACCTGCAGCAAACATTCGTTGTCGTTCACGTCGAGGAGCTTTGAACAATTCCTCTCCTTCTGGTTCTGCAAATGCTCCTAGCGGGACTGGACCAAGTTGCAGCAGTCCAAACGAACGTATGCGCATGCCATGCCCTCGTGCCAACAATCCGTGGCCAAATTCGTGAATCACGAGAGCGACAATGAAACCAATCAATCCCCACCACAAGGGGATGACTGGGTTAATCCCTGGAATAGCTACCAACTCGCTTGCGGAAGGGGGGTCAATATCTGGCGGAGAAAGGAGTGCGCCTACGAACGCCAACAAGACAACTAAGGCGACCAAGAACATTGCAAACGTGCATACCCATAGCGAAATTTCTCCGTAGATGCGCCAGAAGCGTCTTGGTTTGGCGACTTTTTCCAGTAGGTCAAGACCCTTTTTGGTTCGCACCATTAGGACGAAACCGAAGACTCGGGTTGAATTCCAGCGATCGAGAACACCATCTCGCTCCCATCGTTTGAGGAGCAAGTACCATCCAAAGATGAGGAGAGGGATGATGCGCCAGTCCAAATCGACGGCTCCCCATGCTGCTGCCATTATCCAACGGAGCGTTCGCTTCCATTTGAATCAATGCACGAGCACAAGCATGTGAAGGTTCATCAATGGGAAGCGTGAGGTTGGCTTATGTTGCATCGAGCCGCCATCGAATCGTGGACAAGCGACAAGTGGGGTCAACCCTCAGTTCAAATCGCTGAATGGTTGATAGAAGATGATATCGTTCAAGCATTCATCCGATTACAACGAGGTGCTCTCATCATCGATGCAACCATTGACGAGACAGGACACTTGCGATGCAAAAGCCACCTTCACATCCCCTTCGATCAATGGAACCCCGGTTCCATTCAAGCCAATAGGACGAGAGATTCAAGGGTTCGATTCCGACATCGCCATGCTGAAATTATCCTTTCGGCTCGTTTCCGTGCCCCAGAATGGGGGCAAGCATTGCTCGAGGAATGGCTCATGGCTCAACGAGGAGAAGAAACACGACCAAAGTCTTCAGAACAACGAATCGCAACAATTCGACGGTCAAAGGCAAGCATCGAACGATATTTGGAACAATCCAATCTTGACTATGCTACTGAAATGCTTGCAAGCACACAAATCAGTCTCGATAATGCTGCCCGTGAACTTGCACGCAATAGAGCGTTAGCAGAAAGTGAAGAGTAACTATTCCTCTTCATCGATACCTAAAGCTACAAGAAAAGCCTTTTCTTGCTTGGCCTGAATATTCTCAGGTGAGGATGCAAACAAACGACGGATTCCAGCGTCAGCAACCATAGGGAATACAAGTATACCTCCAATGCAGGCAAGGAGGGAGAAAATCGACGACGTTGGAACATATGTTAGACCAGGGCCAGCCCCGCTCACCATCAGTTTTACTGCTCCAAGCCAAGGGATTTCACCACCTGCTCGCCCAACGAGCCAACCTTCCTGGACAGGACCCAACAGTGCCCCGTCAAGTGTGCGTAGTCCAGATGACCCATTGACGGCATTTGGCCCTTGATCGACAGAACATTTGTTCGCATCGCCGAGTGTTAGGAGGCCTGAATGTTCTGGAATCCACTCATGAACGACTAAGTGAGATTCTACCCCTGCATGGACATATCGCTTGCAGTCGTAATATCCAGCATCGATACCATCGAATGAAATCGAGATGTTACTCTGGTTGTAGACATTCGTTCCGGGAACATTCCACGTGTGGACACATGCCCCGTTGCTTCCGTTAATGCTCCATTCGGAATCGTAATTGCCTCCTGTTGGGCATGGGTTTGCCGTTGAAGCAGCAGGATACGCTTCATTGGGGACAACCCGGAGAATTGCACGATGAATGATTGGTGTGGATGCTTCACCGTTCTTCTTGTAGATGACGACATCACCTTCCATGCCATGAACTTCATGCCCATAATACGGATTTGAAGGGTCGGTCGCTTCAGCAAACGTCACGATGTTATCGAACGTTGATTTGTGTACCAAAACGAGGTCGCCTGCATCGATACTACCCACTTCACCTTCGCTGTCATGAATCATACTCGAGGATTCAACAACGACAAGAGGTGGCATGGATTGTGTATGAGCAAACAATGCTGCAATGAGAACAACAATCATTCCTCCAGCGAGCAATATCTCACGAAAGAGAAGTTTGGTCGAATTGGAGGGTTGCAAACAATCGCCACCGCTTTAACGTCGCATACCACGTTCTTGAAGGAACGCATTCCATCGTTCCTCATGTCCAGCACCGAGTGCCGCTGCAGAACGTTCGCCTTCTGATCGACGACGCTTGAGTTCAGCAGTGCTCTGTATCTCGTAAAGGTCATCCAGCGTTGCAACATGTCCTTTGAAAACCAAGAATTCCGGCGTGACAAAAATAAGTCCAGTTGCTGCAAGAACAAGAACGCCAATTGCAGCTCCAGTGTATTCGCCCCAATGTTCAGAGTCTTGAAGGAACAGGAGTTGGAATAAACCGGCCAAGAACAGGACGGTAAATGCTCCAAAAAGTGTTGCTAAAATCGAATATTGTCGCCCATGTTGAGCCGCCCACCATCGTGAAAATAGACCTGCCATCACTGCCCCTCTGAGACACCTATGAACGATGCTCTTCAAGACAATTGCGGAATATTGAGCAGTGACCTGTGGCCGATGCGTTGATATGCTACATGGAAATAGTAACAAGTAGTGGATGTGTACACTATGCGAAAAGCCGTTTTCCTTGTTCTCCTCTTCTTCATTTCAGTCATGGCACCATTAGCCTCTTCTGCGACAACTGAAACGCAGTTCAAAGGGGGTGCTACGTCCTATACGAAGACTTTCAGCGGTCAGGGGAATGGCTCAGCAGGAGCCATCACCTTCCCATTTGGGGCAGAAGTTACATCTGCTCAGTTTAATTTCCTTGGAGAGGCCAGTACAACTACATGGTCGAACCTAACCGACAACAGTGATTTCGGAGGCATAGGAACAGGTCAGTGGACAAGCAAACAAACTGGTACGTTCCGGTATGGAACGAGAACCAACCTCGAAACAGCAAACGACGAAATTGCCTTGCGAGGCAATCCAACCAACAACGTCGTGAATTTTCGAATGAGCAACGAACTTTCGAATGCAAATTCAGCCACCATCAACGCAACAGGCCAATTCGTTGCACTTGGCGATCAAGGATACAACAGCGTAACAAAGCAATTCTCTGACCTCTCGGTTTCCTCAAGCGCATCTTGGAACTACCGTGGAATTGTCGTTCCAGTTTCTGAGCATGAAATCCATGCCACACGATACTCAAGCACTTCGATGTACACTGCCCCATCCATTCAACGATTCAATGCAACAACCGGCGCATTGCTCGGTACAGCCAGTCTCAGCACGTCTGGTTGTACATCGCAAGCCTCGAGTTATTGGTACGACGCAGCGATCGACCCCAGTGGCAATATTTGGACCGTTTCTTACTCGTACTACACCCTCTCAAAGTGGACGCTCAATGCCGCAAAAACACAGTGGCAATGTTCCACCTACTACAACTATGGATACCCCTACTACCTCACCGGAGTTGACTTCGATGACGACACGGGTAAGATGTTTGTCAGTTACTATGATTCCTCGACCTATCCAACCTACAACCGATACCTCATGGAGGTTAATCCTAGCAACCCAAGGTCGATTAACTCGACATGGTCACTTGGTACTGCAGTAGATTACAACTACAAGACGACTTCGACAGCAGGAAACCAGAACTCCGGTTTGGTTGTTGATCTACCCCGTATTATCCTCAATGAGTACAACGTTCAGGGATCCCGTCACCACCATTTCACCATGAGTGGATTTAACATCGACAAGATGGGTATTCAAGAAATGCCGAACGGTGGTCACTATGGAATCACACAAATTGACGATGAAGGAAAACTCTACTATTCGTGCTATCATACATCTTATTGCAATACAGTACAACGCAAAATCCACAATTGGGGCGACGGTTCAATTACAGATAGTCGAACTCCAACTGCGACCTCCACAACGGTGTATGGACAAACTACGACCGCAAGCCGTTCTGTCGACCAAATCAAACTCCAAAGCGCCATTGGTTACATGCCAACTGGAACATCAATCGCTATCGATGTCTCGAATGATAACGGTGCCACGTGGAAATCTATCTCGGTAGGTTCAACCAAGACCTTCGCTAGCAGCGGAAATAAGGTTACTTGGCGAGCAACACTCAATGGGACATCAACCGCTACGCCTGTTCTTGATCAAGTTACCGTGCAGTATACGACGAACTATTACACGAGTGGAAACTTCTACGTCCGGTCGAATTACAACAATCCGTTCCCTGCCTACGTCGCAGCAACCATCCACTACAACGCAACCGTACCTGCTGGAACCTCCCTCTCTGTTCAACTCGGTGGAAGCTCTTCCAGCTTGTGTAGCAGTGGACTAACCTCATTTGGGCAATCTGGGCTGACAAAAGCATTCACAACCCCGAATTACGGATATATTTGCCTCAAGGTTTCCTTCTCAACCAGCAATTCTGCAAATACTCCTGTGTTGGAAGACATCCAGGTCGCCCTCCACAGCAATGCCCCAGAAAATCCAGGGTTCGAAATACACAAGCCACACCCAATCCCCGATAATTTCAATCCACCATTGAACCCAACCGTTGGTTGGAAAGAAAACGGGCCATTGATAGGCACGAAGACCATTAATGCCGTAGGTGCAACGAATACAATCATCAAGGCTTTCAACGATCGTATTCCTGATACAGGAGCTGGCTTCGTTGACATTCCTATCGACTTGACCTCAGAGAGTAGCGGAATTTTGACCCTTACATCGTTCAGTGTAACGTACACGATTCAAACGGTTAACTTGGAAATTAACATTCCAGAAGGCGAAATTCTGCACGAACGTACCGAACCCTATGAGGTCATCACACGGCACATTGTAGGCGAAAGTGCTACCAAAATTCGGGAAGCAACATTGACATTGATGACAAGTTCAACGGCATCCAACCCGACTCTCTTCTGGCAAGATGGCGATGTGTTCCCTTCTCCTAACGACCCTGACGGTTACATTGTCATGGACGGTAATTCGTACTCCATCCTCAACAACAGTATCCTTGAAGTTCATTGGTTGTTCCGTGTCACTAGTGATTTCCCAGACCAAAACAACGTCCGATTCAAGACAGGATGTCTCGACGATAGTGGCTCTGCAGGCTTCGCACCCCTCGATTTGATCAGCGAAGAAGCATTAACAGTCAACCGAACCTTTGGACTCGGGTGGATGAAAGTTCGAGATAATGAAGGCGACCTTGTCAGAGACGATGTGCCCAACAACGCATGGGTTGCAGCAGGTGAAACGCTCCACTTCCAAGGTGCTATGTGGTTCGTGGATTCCGATGATGCTCCTCTCGACAGTGCATTTGACGTTCGTGTTTCACGCAACGGCTGGGTTGAATCCACTGCACGAGATACCACCAACATCAACGGTTCATTCTTCATCAGCGTAATCACTCCAAATATTGACGTTCCTGATGGTTTGAATTACGAAGTTCAAACCTATAACGAACGTAATCCAACACATGTTATGGCACCAAATTCCGACTGGAGTCGTACCTTCCGAGTGGATGCAACACCTCCTGAACGAATCACCGTCTCTCCTGAAGACGGTTCATACGAAGCCGGTGTCAATGAACAAGATATTCGAATTCTAGTCAAAGATGACATTGGTGTTCCAATGGAACTGACTCTGATGTATTGGGTAGAGGCAGATCACGATTTGAATCGCAACGGTATCGCTGATGAATCGGAATATGCAAGCAAGAAAGTTACCAACATGAGCGAGAGTAAATCGAAGTGGTTTATGGCCACAATCGATCACTCCCGAAATCCAAACATGGGCCGTGTATCATACTACTGGACGGGCGGTGACCAAGCAGGTAACCCTGTGTTCTACACACAATACGACGACGAAGGAGTCATGTACAACCTTCAATCAGGCCACGGGTTCAACTTTGACGATTCAACTTTCCAAACACGTAAGGATTCGGAAGCTATCTTCACCGGTCTTGAGTGGGTTGGGCACAACGATGATGCAGCAGTCTTTGCAGGACTTGAACAATCCATCACTGTAGGCTTTATCGATGCAAACACTGCAATTGACTTTGAGCACATCTCCTTGGTCTTTGACTTCGAAGGGCCGAACCCGAGCAGAGATGCACAACGAATCTCCTACTCTGGATTGAACAATACGTTCTGGAGCGAGAGCAACTACATTCACCTTTTGCCAAGCAGCAACATGCGAGAAACAACCAACGAATCAGGCCTGCCTTGGATTATTGTCACCTACGATTTCGTCTTTGCATGGGATTGGCCTGATGAAGAAATGGGCGATTTGGCCTTATTGTTCAAGGAACGAGGGTCAATGGAAGACAGTGAATTGCTCATCCTTGAACATACCTTCCGCGTTGAGAATGACTTCACCCTATCACCTACAGATTACACGGTTGAGGATGTAAGCGAACCACGAACAGGGCAGGTCGCTGACGGAACACGAGTTCGTAAGGACGACAGACTCGCCTTCAGCGGACGTGTCGTTTACGAAGGAAGCAACGTACCAGCACCTCGAGACGTCGGTATTCTTGTCGAGGTCTTTGACGGCGAAAAGTTGTGGAGTGATGGTTCTCTCACCAACGATGGCGAATACCTCATCGAAGTACCACTCGATTCCGCCAAGACCCTCCAATCCTCTCCAACACGTACCTGTTTGATTTCAATCACAAACATCCCAGGTCGTGGTGAGGATATGACCGGGACACTTGTTTCGACCACGCTCCGTGTTATCGTAGACGATGCAGCACCACGTGTTGTTCGTCGTATGGCTCCGTTGAACGTGATAGATGTTTCACCATCCAATGATCTGTCTTCGATTTACGTAGAATTCCAAGGTTCTGAAGATGCTGATTTGACAGGTTCTGAGCAAATGATTCACTGGGTCATGCGTGACCAAACCCGCACTGTAACCATCGGTGCAGGATCCTCGTTGCTCGGAATGCAACAAGAAGGACAGACCGTATATTGGACTGGGGAAGTGGACATCACTGCTGGCGGTACGATCCTGCCTCAAGCAGGAGATTTCGTAGGATTTTACATTACGGGTTGGGATGCCGCAGGAAACCAGTTCCCTGTAGTTTCCAATTCTGAAGCAAGTCCCATCCCAGAATTAGCCTTTGATGACACAGACTTTGAGCGTCAATGGGTAAGGCTCGGAGCTGTTGGTCCTGAACTTCGAGTGAAGTCAATCACTGTATCAGATGACCACGTCTCTCCTGGAACGGACATCGAAATCACTGCAACCGTCATCAACAATGGAGGTCCAACAACCTCTCAATTCAAGGTTGCATTCTTTGCTGGAGATTCGGATGAACCATTTGACGTCAAGGCCATCGTAGGAATTGAAGGAGGCGAAAGTGTACCGGTTACAGTCGATTGGGAGGTTCAAAATGTCGATCGAGTACGTGTGGAAGTCGACTACGGTAATCTCTTGGTCGAAGTCAACGACAACGACAACACCGCAGAACACGACATTAATATCGCCTATAGCCAATATCTTGGCTGGTTGGATTCACCGCGAGAGCATCCATTGGCATGGATATTCGCAGTCTCAACAGTCCTGATTCTGATCCTTGTTGCAACCGTTGCTAGTCGAACCGCTGTCGACCTCGGCGATGGTGCCTTTGCAGAAGATGATGAAATCGACTGGGAAGATGACGACGACGATTATGACGACGACGATTATGATGACGACGATGATGACTGAGTCACGCCTTTGAATGACAAATCCTCAAGAAGGGTGGGCAGACAGTTTATCCCGCGGGGGTGGGTAGAGTATGTCAGATGTCTTTTCGCTGCTTCATCCTCAACTGCAATCCTTCCTCTCTGAACGAGGCTGGCAGCCGACCCCTGTTCAACAACAAGCCCTTCCAGAACTCATTGAAGGACACGAACGTTTGCTCATCGCTCCAACCGGATCGGGAAAGACGCTTGCCGCTGTTCTTCCTCTTCTCCATCGATGTAAAGTAGAGGAATGGAAACCGCTCTCCATCCTCTACATTACGCCATTACGCGCCCTCAACCGAGACGTTGATCGACGGCTGGCGGAGTTGAGCGAAGTTCTCGATTTACGATTCGCCCTCCGGCACGGAGATACGCCCCAGAACGAACGTTCTCGACAGGCGCGACGTCCACCTCATCTTCTCGTTACTACTCCAGAGACTTTCCAACTCATGTTCACAGGCCATCGCTTACGGGCCATGCTTTCAAGTGTCCAAGCTGTCATTATCGACGAAGTTCACGATCTTGCGGCAAGTGAGCGCGGCTGGCAATTGCGTCTCGGTTTGCAACGTCTTGAAGCGTTGTGCGGTCGAACGTTGCAAAAGGTTGGTCTTTCGGCAACCGTTGGAAACCCCGAACAGGTTGCTTCTTGGATTTCTGGCGATTCGTGTCAACCCATTCTCGCTCCTGCTGAGCGCTCAACCGTGTTGACTGTGGAAACAGCACCTCCTCTTGCAGAAGACGAGGTGGGAGCTATGGAAATGCGTCTCTCGCCTCGAGCACATGCTACTTTCCGTTTATTGAGTGAAATTGTTGCGAACGACCCTCCTTGCCTCGTCTTTGTTAACAGTCGGAATGCTGCTGAAACGGTTGCTCAACGCTTGCAAAATATGGCGCCAGAACTCATGATTGGNGTACANCATGGCAGTCTTGCAGCAGAAACTCGACAAGAGATGGAAGAGAACATACGCAACGGTAGTCTTCAAGCCTTGATTTGCACATCAAGCCTTGAATTGGGTATTGACGTTGGTTCAATCCGTAAGATTGTCCAGTTGGAGAGCCCAAGGTCGGTTGACAGGATGCTCCAACGTGTAGGTCGTGCAGACCATCGAATCGGTGGCATTGGCCGCGGACATTTATTGGCATGGGAAATCGATGGTATCGCTGAATCTGCAGTTGTTGCACATCGATCGCACATGGGTTCGATTGAAGATGTCGAATGGAGAAATCGACCGTATAGCATCGCTGCGAACCAAATCATGTTGATGGCACACAGTTTCAAAGTGGTTCGAATCGATGATGTCCATGAAATCTTTTCAGGGACNGAACAATTTGAGGATTGGACACGAAAGGATACCGAGAACGTACTTGCTGTCTTGTCCGATCGATGGCTCCTACGTTATTCATCACATCCGAATGAAACCCCATGGTATCGATGGCCAAAACATCTCTATCTTGCTGCGAAGGAAGCGATTCCAGATGCTGATGCATGGCCAGATGAATTGCCTCGTTACGATGTAGCAGATGAAGACATACCCGCTGAATACAAAAGTATGCGAATGCCAGTTCCAAAGCAATTCAAGGATGGCTGGTTCGCTTCAGCAGGACGAACTCGTCGATGGGTTGAACATCATCTCTCGATGATTCCTGACAAACAATCCTATCGCGTTCGAGACGTCGTAACTCGACGTACCATCGGAAACGTTGACGAAGCCTTTGTTCTCGAACTTAATGGGAGCGGTGAGGAAGAAGACGGAAGAATCCGCCAGTTCGTGATGGCTGGACGGACATGGACAATTGTTGATGCAGACCCTGAACAAAGTGAGGTCCTGGTCGCTCCAGTCTCCATGCAAGGTGAAGCACCAACTTGGGTTGGTGAACTTCCACCAGTTCCAGCAATCGTTGCTCGAAACATCGGACGGCTTCGTCGATTGGTCGCAGAAGATTTTGGTTTGATTGAACCCGATGCGAGAGAACATATCGATGTTGCAGGATTGCTCGCTCACGATGGACATCCCTTGACCTCATATCCACTCGACGGAGAGGCACTGGGCATGCTCGCTGATACCATTACTCGACACATCGATGCAACCCAAGCGCTTCCAGATCAACAGACGATAACGATTGAGCGTCGTTCTGAAGCATTGGTCATCAACATGTGTCAAGGCACACTCATCAACGAAACAATTGGCCATTTGCTGCTCGCAATGGCTTCTACTCGAACCGGAAAATGGGGNGGGTTGATGGTTGAAGCCACACGATTGCATCTTTCAGGAGCTGATCTTGAACCACAAGATGTTGTTGATTGGCTCAATGAATTGCCTGCAGATGGGATTGAAGGACTCCTATCGGTTACATTACCGAACTCTCGTCAAGTTCGATGGCGTTTTGCCCAAGTTGCCAAAACCTTCGGCATCCTACAACACGGCGTAGATCCTCGAAAAATCAACCTTGCTGGCTTAGTGCGAAAATACCGAGGGACCATTGTACTGGAAGAAGTCCTCAACAAGCTCTACTATGAGCGAATGGACATTGAAGGAGCAAAAGATGTTCTGCGAGGCATTCAGACCGGTCTCCTCGATGTTGTCGTAACCCCAACAGGTCCTCTTGGATTGTCCGACCGCAGTCAACGTGACCTTCTCCTTCCAAATTGGGACAATGAAGCCGTACGGGCACGACTTCGCCTCCGTTTGATGAACGAACGGGCAGTACTGTGTTGTCTCAAATGCCGTGCAATTCGCCGATTTCGAGTTGAACGTTATCCCGAACTTAAAAATCCGAAGGAGTGCATCTCTTGCAAAGGGCAAATGCTAGTTTGTGCCCGTGAAGGGCTTGAGAAAATGCTTGAAGGATGGGTTGCTTCAGATGAAGAAAGCGATAGGAATCGAATGATTCGTAATGCTTCATTGATCAAAACCCATGGCTTCCACGCCATCGTATGTCTCATGGCGCGAGGTGTTGGTGAAGCCACTGCGCAGCGTATTCTACGCAAAGGTCACAACAACAACATCGATAGTCTGCTTCAATCGATACATCATGCAGAAATTGAGTATGCCCGAACCCGTAGATTCTGGGGATAATCACTCCATTTCCACGTTGCGGACTTTAATTCCGGCTTCCTTCATCATTCCAGTCGAGCGTTCGAAATCTTCAACCCAACGCTTTGGAATATCGGTTGTATGTGTGAAAACGACCTCAACGATTCCTGCTTGAATAAGAGAACGGGCACATCGAGTGCAAGGAGGCCACNTGACGTATGCAGTACAATCCTTGAGCGAAACACCGACTCGAGCAGCATGCATAATCGCATTCTCTTCAGCGTGACAAATCAATGGATACTTTTGTTCTCGATCGGCTAATCGCTCCTCCGAATCTTCAATGCCTCGGGGAAATCCGTTGAAGCCTGTTGAGCGGATTTCACGATCTGCTCCAACAACGACGCAACCGACTTTTGTCGATGGGTCTTTGCTCCATAAACTGATGTGGTTCGCCAATTCAAGAAACCGTAGATCCCACTTTGAACTCATCTTAACCANCCGTGGGTCATGCTTCATCCCTTTGAGTGTTTGCAGGAAACAAGTCCATGTGCTTCGTGCCCCAGAAACCCATTGATTCATACATCTCTCCAACGAGGTATAGGGAGCCAATCACAAGAGAATATTCGGGTTTCAATTGCTTGAGTAAAGCATGCGAATCATCCGCACTTTCTTCCTCATACACTCTACATGTTATCGGCCAATTGAGTTTACCCAGTGCCTCGAGAGTGACTCCTGCATATCTGCCAAATTGTGGCTTTGTTAGAATGATCGATTCTGGTGGATGTTGGTGACACAATTCGATGAGAGGCTTGGAAAATGTGACCAAATCATGCTGTGGCGTACACCCAAACACCAGACACCAAGTTTGTCTTTTCTGAATTTGAGACATGAGCTGAGGCATGACCTTTGCAAGTCCACTCGGATTGTGGGCTGCATCGAAGAGGATTGAACCGTCCCAAGAGGCTGGTACTTCCTGAAGACGTCCCGGCCAGTTTACTGATTCCATGCCCTTCTCCAAATCCTCTGATTCAAGTCCCAAGACTTGGAATGTTGCTCGAGCGAGTGCAAGAGCCTCTTGATTGAACGTTGCATCCTTTGGAACAGCGACCCATTCCAGAAGAGCAGGCTGTCTTTCTTCGTCCAATTCCATCCGTCCAGCCTCCAGAGCTTCTCGTTCAATGGAAAGAACTGCATCTTCGTCGTACACCTCACGAACAATCAACGGTTTCGAAGGGCGGGCAATTGCAGCTTTTTCTGATGCAATTTGAGATAATGTATCACCTAAGATGTCACGATGTTCGAGACTGAGTGAAGTGATCACACACACATCTGCATCCAAGATTCGAGTCGCATCGTAACGACCGCCCAATCCAGTTTCTGCGATAAAAAAATCGACATCATTGTTGTGAGCGCACAAACAAGCAACGAGGAATGTGATTTCGAAGAAGGTAAGGTCGATGTTCAATACCGATTCTATGTTCCGAATTTCGGACAGGTATTGGTCAAAGAGAAATCCATCCACGGGTTGTCCATTGATTCGAATTCGCTCCTCAACTCGAATGAGATGAGGAGATGTGAACATGACCGTCGTATGATTTTGGTTATTCAAGNNGGCAGCAAGGGTTGCACACAATGTACCCTTTCCATTGCTTCCCGCAACATGAACGANGGTGCCTTTGTAAGGTGATTGAATCAATGCTTTATGAGCGGAAAAGACGCGGTCAAGCCCGAGCTTCATTCCACGATGCTTGCTTTCAGAAAGCCAAAGACGTACGTTAGATGCCATGGACCTCAACCATGCCTTGCGGCTGGTTCTCATAGGTGTAGCGATGTGCTGATTGCCCGTGCAACCGTCGATGTGCTCAAATGTGGTTCCTGCTTGGATGTGGCATGAGCGACGTTGGAGGAGACTTTCGCCGCCAACTTCCATCCATGATTGGAATGGCTGGGATGTTTGTTGCAACCATCTTCCTAGCCATGTATATTCGTCCTTGGTACGATAAAGCAGGGTTACAGGCATTTGGCGAAGCAGGTTCCTCACAATTACGGTACATTGGGCTAGAACTGNTCATGATTTTTATCTTNACAGCAGCAATCCTGATGCTTGCAAAATACAAGAAGGAATGGATCATCAAATACGGAATCATGGGTATTCTCTTTATTGCACTGCTCTATGCAAACGTCCCCNTTGCGCACCAGNTTATGGTCGATGATAGCGTGACTCCATTTGAGTATGATTCAAATGAAAAAACTGACGCCACCTATCTCACAGAAATCGGGATGAATCAATATATCGATTATACACAAAGTTATGATTCTGGGGAACTAATCAACACTATCCGTCTAATGCAATGGGGAATGGCTGAGCCTGTTTGGACTACAGAACTCGTCCATGGGACGATTGTCGACGAATCAGTAGAGCTAGTTGTTGTCCCTGGTCCAGACACCATTACCATCTCCAATGGTGAGTTAATTCGTACCCTTTCTCTCTCAGATGGTGCAATCGAATCAACCTATCAATGTCTTGAGGTTGATGAAAATGGAGAAGTACAATCCATTCTCCAATTCGGTTGTGCGATAGCAACTGAAACAGAAGACGCCGTTTATATCATCGACGGTACAGACAATATTCATCGATACAACACCTTTGAGGAATATCCTAACGTGATGACCAAACAAGCGACATGGAAACTTCCAAGCGAACTGAAAACATCTACGCTTGTTGAGGCGGAACTCCTCGATAACAAGCACCTGTTGATTGTCGCTGAAACGTATGCGGGTGTTGTTCTCCTCAATGAAAGCGCGTTCTTCGTGGAGGGCGATGACATCTATGAGCCTGTTCAAGTTTTGATCAAATCTGAATCCGAAGCGGGCTTTTCCTCGATGGACGTTGGTCACTCAAATGTTGCCGATGTGAAAATTGAAGAGTCAAGCGAGGGTGAACAACTCATCGTATTCGGGACCAATGATGGGGATATTTTGTCTTGGTCTTACTCGCCGGTGAATGAAGAAGTATTTGCGAAAGAATCAAGCGTGAGTATCGACAATTTTGCCAACGGTATTCGAGATGTTCGCCTGACAGACATTGATGCAACAGGTTACACTGAGTTACTGGTTACCACAGACGAAGATGCACGACTGCTTTATGGATCATCGATGGTTCAGAAATTAATTATCGATGTCGATGAAGGTCAAGATGTTGCAGTCACTTTCGGAGAAACAGTATCTGATATGGAGAATGACACCATTCATTTCTATGCCACAACAATCGATTCATCCTACATCACCGGAAATGGGGAGAGGGTNAATGCATCGTATACGACATCATCCGGCGTTGTGGACTCATCGATGTTCTTGGTTGGTGGTATTGTCATCGAGGACATTCCTGCCATCATCGGTATCTTGTTTAGTCTCTTTTTGATGATCATGCTCTATGTGCACAGCGAATGGTATGTGGTCAACACAGTTGGTATTCTGGTTGGTAGTGGTGTTATTGTTATGCTCGGTGTATCCTTTGTTCCAACTCTGATCATGGTATTCATGATTGCTGCTGCAGTGTACGATGCATGGGCGGTGTACAAATCCAAACACATGCTTGATCTTGCAGATACGATGATGAATCTGAATTTACCGATCTTGCTGGTTGCACCTCAAGATTCGGATTACACAATGCGAACAGAGCGCACCACTGTTCATTCAACAGTTGATGAAGTCAATGAGAGCGTGCAACATGCCCCACGAGAGCGAGTTGTTGCCAAGAGCAACGATGCCATGCTCATGGGTCTAGGTGATGTTATCTTCCCGGGCATGCTTGTCCTCTCAACATTGCAATACATTGGTGGCGATGACGGTTTGATCATGGCAATGACAACGCTGGTAGGAAGCCTCATCGGTTACTCCGTCCTCATGTATTACGTCGGTAAGGGCCAAGCTCAAGCAGGTTTGCCGTTGTTAAACGGTGGTGCAATTCTGGGTTACGTTGTTGGCGGTTTGTTGACGATAGGTGGGGCGATGTTCCAATTCAACATCAGTTTCTGAGGTGATTTACAATGCTCGATATTCATTTGTTCCGAGATGAGGTTGACACAATCCGTGCCGATCATGATCGACGTGGCCTTTCTCATGACAACATTGAGAAGGTGATTGAACTCGACACCCAATGGAAACTGGTGCTTCGAGAGACCAACGAACTGCGACGCAAGAAGAATGAAGCAGCCCGCGGAATTGGTGCTGCGAAGAAGTCGGGAGATGAAGCAGAAGCACAACGAATTCTCTCTGAAGTTGCAGATTTGGGTGCCCAGATTTCTGAGATGGAAAAGAAGACGGATGCTTTACTCTCTGAACGCGATGCTGTGCGAATGTCTATTCCAAATCTTCTCCATCCAGACGTGCCCTCTGGTGCTGATGAATCGGGCAATACGAAGCATTCTTTACACGGGGAAAAGCCAACCTTTGATTTTGAACCGAAGACACACAATGATCTCATTGAAGAAAACAAATGGGTCGATTTGGAACGGGCTGCAAAGATTACAGGAAGTCGATTCTATTTCCTTAAGGGCGACCTTGCTCGTCTTGAAATGGCACTTCAAGCCTATGCAGTGGACTTTATCCAGCAACGTGGGTTCACGTTNGTCCAGCCTCCAGTCATGATGAATCGTACTGCATACGAAGGTGTAACCGATTTGTCTGATTTCGAGACAGTGATGTATGGTATTGACCCTGATGGCTACTACATGATTGCAACATCCGAGCATCCTCTTACTGCCATGTACATGCAAGAAACGATACCTGCGGAGCTTCTTCCACTGAAGATTGTTGGTGTTTCATCCTGTTTCCGACGAGAAGTCGGCGCCCATGGACAATCCGATCGTGGTATTTGGCGAGTTCATCAGTTCACAAAGATCGAGCAGATTGTCATTGCAACACCTGAAACCTCATGGGAATTGCATGAAGAATTGCTTCAGAATTGCGTTGATCTTTGGGATGCACTCGGTTTGCATTACGAAGTCGTTAACATTTGTACCGGCGATATGGGAACCGTCGCAGCACGCAAGTACGATCTCGAGGCATGGCTTCCTGGTGCAAAAGCATTCAAGGAAATCGTTTCGTGTTCGAATTGTACAGATTACCAAGCAAACCGACTCGACATCCGTTATGGAACACCTGGGCATCCGAATCAACCAATGGTTCACACATTGAATTCAACTGCAGTAGCAACATCTCGTGCTTTGGTTGCAATCATTGAACAGAATCAGTTGGAAGATGGTCGTGTTCGAATTCCTGAAGTTTTGCAATCCTATATGCAAGGTCAAGAGATTCTCGAACCTTGCCAATGGTAGTCTTAATAAATACTAAACAGGTATTGCTCTCAGGAGCGGATTGAAATGGCGCAAAATCGGTTGTATTTCGGATACGGTTCAAATCTTGATTGGGACGATTGGAAACGATTCTGTATCGAGCGTGGTTCAGATCCTCACGGTTTGATGGAACGTGAGCCTGCTTGGCTTCTAGGTCATCATTTGAAATTCCACTATTATTCATCAGGAAGGGGTGGAGGGGCTGCTGACGTTGTCCCGATTGATGAGTATCATGCTACTCCTGGAGCCTTGTTTGAAGTCGATGATGAAGCTTGGTTAACCTTGATTGAGAAGGAAGGCGCTCCACGATATTACGAGGAAAAAGAAGTTCTTGTGGTCGGACAGGATGGAACAATCCACCAAGCGACGACATTCACGGTTTGTGAACGTCGACAAAAGCCAAACTTTGTTTGTCCAACGGATGAGTATCAAGGACTCATTCGTACCGGTTTAGAGGACAGAAATCTGCCAACATTTGGACTTGACCAAGCGATGGTACATCGTTTTGATTCCCCAACGATCAACCATCTGTTCATCTATGGGACGCTCATGACTGGACAAGTTCGCCATCAGCATCTCAAACCGTTCATCCTATCAAAGAGCAATGCACAGACAAGAGGCGTCCTCCATCACCTTGGGACATATCCTGGTATGCGAATGGGAGATGGTATCGTTCACGGAGAATTGATTCACATCTCCGATGTGGAGGCCTGTTTAGAGAGAATGGATGGAATCGAGGGTTTCCTAGGATTTGGTCGAGATGATTCACTGTTCGATAGGACAATCATTCAGGTTCAATCGGACTCTGGAACGGTTTGGGCTTGGGCATACGTGTATTCTGGCCATGTTGGCGATGAATCAATCATCAACTCTGGACGGTGGAACTAATCATTCAGTACCGTCAACATCGAGCAAGTTTGTTCCCTGCTCAACTCGATCTCCAGCATTGTAGTGGACAGATGTGACCGTACCATCCTCAGATGCTACAATTCGATGTTCCATTTTCATAGCCTCTAGAATCATCAATGTTTGACCTGCTTCAACCGACTCGCCTGCAGAGACCATGACTTCGAGGACAACTCCAGGCATTGGTGCGACCAAACCACCGTGCTGTTCATCGTTGCTTGCTCCTGCTTCGATTCGCTCCAATGTGAAGATTCGTCCAGAATGGTGGACCCACCACATGTCACCAACTTTGGCAACATGGGCCCATGTTTTGCTTCCATCTTCGAAGTAAATGCGGATGCGTCCATCTTCTCGAGGATGAGCGCAATGATTCGCAAAGGTCCATATTTTCGGTGTACGCTCGAGCAGAACCTCATGCGTTTCACCGTTGTATCGGAACTCGTGCTGCATCAGGGATACCTCCTGTTGAGCGTTTGGAAGGGGCTTACAACTCCTGCAGGACCTACTTGTGTGGCAATGCTGGTTCGATGCATTCCTGTCGTTTCAGCGACTGCTGCGGTCATGAGAGCCACATTCAAGTTGTCTTCAGTTGGATTGTATGTGTATCCGTTGGGGTAGAGATCGTCAATCATAGAGGTGTAGGTGTCACCTGAAATCACTTCAGGAACGTCGCAAAGGTCTCGAAGGAAACCTATGTTCGTAGTCGTTCCGAGCACAACAAACTCATCCAGTGCACGACGCATTCGTTGGAGTGCTTCCTCTCTGGTTGGGGCGTAGACGATTAGTTTCGCCAACATTGGATCATAGTGAGGTGTGACCTCATCGCCCTCTCGAACACCCGTATCAAGGCGAATTCCGGGGCCTGTAGGCGGTCGGAAGACTGCGAGAGGCCCGATAGCTGGCAAGAAGTTGTTTGTTGCATCCTCGGCGTAAAGACGAACTTCAATCGAATGGCCACGAATATTGAGTTCGTTGACTCCCATTGGTTGCCCAGTAGCAATACGCAATTGTTCGCGAACCAAATCAACACCTGTAACCATTTCAGTTACTGGATGTTCGACCTGAATTCGTGTGTTCATCTCAAGGAAGTAAAACGACCCGTCCTCTGTAAGAAGGAACTCAACAGTTCCTGCACCGACGTAGTCAACTGCCTGAGCTGCTGCAACCGCTGCTTGACCCATGCGTTCGCGAAGCGCCGGTGTCATTGTTGAGCAAGGTGCTTCCTCAAACACCTTTTGGTGACGACGCTGAACGCTGCATTCACGTTCTCCAAGATGGATGCAACGACCGTGCGTATCTGCAAGAACTTGCACTTCAACGTGCTTTGATTTCATCAAGAGTTTCTCAACGTATACTCGTCCATCTCCAAATGCTGCGAGTGCTTCACGTCGTGCGGATTTTGCACCACTCTCCAATTCATTTGAAGCGTGGACGACTCGCATCCCCTTTCCGCCTCCCCCTGCTGTCGCTTTCAACAATAGAGGATAGCCAGTCTCTTCAGCAGCATTTCGAATTGCTTGCATTGCAAGCGCTTCGTCTTCTTCCTCAATTTCAACACCAGGGATAACGGGGACACCAGCGGCTTTCATGATTTGACGAGCAGACATCTTGTCCCCCATTTGCTCAATTGCTTGAGGAGAGGGGCCAATCCAAATCAGGCCTGCATCCATGACGGCTTGAGCGAATTCAGCACGCTCGGATAGAAATCCAAAACCCGGATGGATCGCATCAGCACCTGTGTCTTTGGCTGCTTGGATGATTGCGGCACCGTTGAGGTAGGTTGTCGCAATTGAATCGCCTTCGAGCAGGACGGACTGATCAGCAAGTTCACGGAACAATCCCTCCGAATCGTTCTCAGCATAGATTGCAACGCTTGCAAGACCTGCTTCTCGGCATGCACGCAGGATACGACAGGCGATTTCGCCACGGTTCGCAACCAGTACACGCCGAATCAATCTCTCACCTCACTCTTCTGGTTTCCAATTTGCGGGTCGCTTTTCGAGGAACGATGAGAGCCCTTCTTGTCCTTCTCGTGAGCCTCGCATGCGGCTGGTAAAATCAAGTGTCCATTGACGAAGTGATTGATCATCTTCGCTCCAACGGTCGAAACCAAGCGTGAGTTCTTTGGCAAGAGTTGCCGCGCTTGGACCTGTTGTGAGAACCTCTTCAATGATGGAATCGATTTCATTATCGAATGCTTCAACATTCTCAACAACCCGTTCAATGAAGCCGATTCGAAGTGCTTCCTCTGCTTTCACCCGACTTGCTTGCATAGCAAGACGACGGAAGTTTGCAGAACCTACACGACGGTATACGTATGGTCCAATGACAGCCGGAAGAATCCCTAGTTTGCCTTCTGAGAGAGCAATACGGACGTTCTCAGTAGCTACCACATAATCCAAACAGGCAATGAGTCCAGCTCCACCTCCAAGCGCTACGCCTTGAATAGCTCCAATGGTGAAGCATGGGTGGGACCAAAGTCCGTTGAACAGTCGGTCGAGACGTTCGCTGTCTTTGCGATTCTCTTCAGGCGTGTTTGCACCAGCATCACGCATCATATTGATGTCGGCTCCAGCACAGAAATGCTTTCCTCGACCAGAAAGAACTAAAGTTCTGAGATATGGGTCACCATTTGCATCTTCCAGTGCATCGTTGTGACCAGCACTTCGCTCTCTGGTCCAATCAAAGACTTTGATCAGTTCTGTGATGAGTTCGACATTAAGGGCATTGAACTTGTCTTCTCGGGTGAGTTCGATTCGTGCACAACTTCCGTCAATTGTTAACGAAATCAGAGTTGTTTGAGGGGGGTTGTCCATTGTTTTCATATCAAAAACCTCAATTGTATTTTTTAATTTCCAATTGGAATTTACATTCTGAAAATTCCGTACTTTCCTTCTGGTAGGGGTGCATTCCTTGCGGCTGCAAGACATAGTCCGAGAACATCACGTGTATCCCGAGGATCGATGATACCATCATCCCAGAGCCGGGCTGTTGAGTAGTATGGTGAACCTTCGCGTTCGTATTTTTCGAGAATAGGGGTGCGGAATGTTTCCAATTCCTCAGCATCCATTGGTGGTTTCCCTTCGCGTTCTCGTTGATCTTGCTTTACAGTACTCAACACATCCGCAGCCTGTGGACCTCCCATAACGGAGATTCGACTGTTCGGCCACATGAAGAGGAAGCGGGGATCGTAGGCTCGACCACACATCCCATAGTTTCCTGCACCATGGGAGCCCCCGACGATGACGGTGAACTTTGGAACATTCACGCACGATACTGCAGTGACGAGTTTCGCACCGTCCTTTGCGATACCACCAGCTTCGTAGGCCTTACCAACCATGAATCCAGTAATGTTCTGCAAGAACACAAGAGGTATGCCTCGTTGGCCACACAATTCAACGAAATGTGCACCCTTCTGAGAGGATTCTGAAAAGAGGATGCCGTTGTTTGCAACGATACCGACCTTGTGGCCGTGAATCTGCGCAAATCCACAGACAAGGGTTGTTCCATATCGGGATTTGAATTCGTGGAATCGAGATCCATCAACAACACGAGCAATGATTTCACGAACATCAATCGGAGTACGGTTGTCGCTCGGGATAAGACCGAGCAGTTCATCAACATCATGCGCTGGAGGTTCGGGTTCCTGCATAACTGCAGGAGCAAGGGTACGAGGTCCGATGTTTTCGAGTACATTACGAACCATTCGAAGTGCTTCGGGTTCATCTTCTGCATAATGGTCAGCGACTCCAGATTGAACGGTGTGGACTTCAGCGCCACCTAATTCCTCTGCAGTGACTTCTTCACCCGTTGCTGCCTTGACCAGTGGAGGTCCAGCGAGGAAGATTGTTCCATTGCCCTTGACAATGATTGATTCGTCGCTCATTGCAGGAACGTACGCACCACCTGCAGTACAGGAGCCGAGGACGGCGGCAACTTGTGGAATTCCATCACCAGACATTCGTGCTTGATTTCTGAAGATACGTCCAAAGTGACCAATGTCGGGGAATACCTCGTCTTGCATAGGCAAAAACGCACCTCCCGAATCAACAAGATATACGCATGGAAGATGATTCTCATGAGCTACGGTTTGTGCACGGATGTGCTTCTTCACCGTCATAGGATAATAGGAACCACCTTTCACCGTCGCATCATTGGCAACAAACAGAACCTCACGTCCATGGACACATCCAATTCCAGTCACAATACCAGCTGAGTGTGCCCTACCATCGTAAAGATCGTAGGCAGCCAATGGAGAGAGTTCGAGGAATGCAGTGCCAGGATCGATAATCCGCTCAATACGTTCTCGTGCAAGCATTTTGTTTCGACTTCGATGTCGGTCGACGTACTTTTCACCGCCGCCTTGATGGACCAAATTCAATCGCTCACGAAGCGTTTCAATGAGCGCTAGATTGTGTTCACGACGTGCGGAATAATCAGGATCAGCCTTGTTCACTCGTGTGGGTAGTCGATCCATGTGCTTCCACCTATCCCGACCACTTCGGTTCAAACCTTCAAGGCATCGTGGGCTTAGACACCGAGCGTCAATCGGCCGATGTCTCGAATACCTGGAGCAAGTCCGACGATGAGAACAGCAAGGACAATGAGCAATCGGAGGTGCTTCTGTCTGTTTTCTACACGCATTTCAAGGAAGATGTATGCAATGGTACCGACCAGAATAGCCTTGACAATTGCGAACAGCCAAGCGCCCTCGACATCCCATCCGAGACTATCGCTGATGCCTCCGCCGTACTGAATGACTGCATCGCTCAATGGATGCTTCTCCGAGTATCCGAAATAATCGATTCCAACCATCGTAGCAAATCCATCGCACAATTGTCCGAAGATCATAGCAAGAACCAACGGGCTTGCAAGCAATGCTTTGTTGGACAATTGTTCAATTGGATGATTTGCAACAACCTTCTCCTCGGTTTCCCAGGCTTTGATGGAGATTCCCTCAGGAAGAACGCCTGCTTCGAATCCAGTCAATTTGAGTTGGCGAGCATCGTCCCTGCCGATTCTGTACAATGCCACACAAACGATAGCAGGAATGCCAAGGACGATCAATGATGGCCAAAAGACAACCTCGTTTGGTAAACGTCCTGATCCCTGCAAAGATTCCTGCAACCATGGTGTAGCCGCAAGTTGAGCCCAGTGGCCAAGACCAACAAAACAAGCACCAACTGCAAACGAAAGCAGGCCACGAGTAATTGTTGGCCAGTCCCTAGTAGCATGGAATGAAAAGATAAGGCTAGCAAATCCAATCGCCAATCCGATGTACACCCATGCCATTCCCATATCATGCTCAGTATATCCTGGGCGGAAGAGCAATGCCCACATGAAAAGAAGAGCCAAGCAGAGAAGTGGTACAAGGCGAATACGAATGTTGAGTTCACCTAAATCGCCGGCAACGTCATCCCATTTCTTCCCAACGAGATGTGAAACGATTCCAATCCCTATGAGCCATACTGCAAGGTGAAGATGAATGATTGGTGAGATGAGAAGCCAATCGATGGATGAAGGAAAGAAATCAGCATCTTCCAATACACGAAGAATAGGCGCTAAACAAACCCAAGCGATGAGAGCGATCATCATCTTGTCATCTGCAGGTAGTTGTAGTGTTCTGAACAATGCCTGAAAAACGACAACGGAAGCAAGAAGACTGAAGGTGTAAATCGCCGTATTCTGATAGGAATAACCTGCATCGCCTTGAGCACCAGCATCCTGCTGAATCGGTTCCCAAATAATTGGACGAAGCCCATCATCCCAGATTGTTTCCGGCATCAGCAGCAGGCCAATAGTCACGCCGATGATTAGGAATAGGAGCAGACGAGTAAGCGTTTGTTCAACCATTGACAGTCGTGTCGAAGGGAGCGCAGGCTGATGTGTTCCTAGAACTTCATCAATAGACTCGAGTGTGGTCATAGTACGCCCTCGTATAGACGATGAGGGTGTCAGAGATATCTCTTCCCTCTATACTCACTCTTCTTCTTCTGCAATGGCACGAGGTTCGTGTTCTTCGATGAACGAAACCTTAGCGCATTCAACAGCGTCTCGCAAGACCGTGACAAGCCGGAACTTCATCATCGCTGCGTTGGTATCGAAAAGCATGGTTTGTGGGATGACGATGTTAAGATCGTCTCCGTCGAATGAAACACCAAAGTCAGAGTGACCGGTGTTGGATTCGAGGAGTGCTGCTGCTTTCTCTTCCTTTCCTTCAACGACCTTAACGATCTTGAAGTTGTACTTGAGGGCCTTCCCAGCCATTGGATGGTTGTAGTCGATACGTGCACGACCAGCTGCAAGGAACGAAAGGTAGCCTTGACGGCCTCCGATGTTGACAGGTGCACCGAGATAGAGTGCGTTAGGGTCACGAACAGCACGTCGAAGTTTATCGATGCTGATGGTTTCGATTTGTGTTGCATCCTTCTCGCCGTATGCGTCAGCAGGAGCGAGTTCGAGATCAACGTCCTTGTCGACCTTAGCCGAGAGGAGTGCTTCTTCAAAACCAGGAATCAGTGAACCTGAGCCGACAACACAAACCATAGGTTGGTAGGTACGGTTTTCGTCATGCATTTCATGCTCCTGCGCCGTGGCTTCACGGGTGGTTTCAATCAAATCGCCTGTTTCGCCGTTGTAGAGGTCATAATCAACGTGAATAATGTCGCCTTCTTCCATGTCAGTTCACCTGAATGCTTCGGCGACTCGCAAGGTGTTGATAAGTCAATTGGATGAAAACCTACTCTTCCTCGCTTCGAGGATGAGGGGTTTTTCGTGCATCAAGAACGGTCAACCATGCCATACCAACCATCATTATGGCCCATCCAGCCCAGACCAAATGAGAGCCAGGTAGGTCGTAAATGATGACGCGCATTCGTTGCACCGAATCGACGCCATCGCTCGATACTTGTTGCATTAAACCTGTAGTTTGAGATCCATCAAAGATGAAAACGATATCTCCATGGTAACGAACAAGCGTATCCACTTCACTTCTCGGAGGATTGTTCGAGCCATCGAATCGAATCAATCCCGGTTCGACTTCGCCAATCTTTTCATCGCCCGAATAGACACTGATTACTGCACCAACGTATCCGTCGCCAACTTCGAGTTCTTCATTCTCGAGAACGATTTCTTCGAAAACATAGCCGTAGCCGTCGACTTCGACCATCTCTCCGCGAACTAATGTAATGCGATGTGAAGCATCTCCACGGTCGACAAGAACGGTCGTAAAGACGTGACCGATCAGCAAGAGAAGCAGACCAAAGTGAACCAGATGGGCTGCTGGAGCTATTTTTCCAAATCCAGAAGATTGGACTCGATTGAACACTTCAGCACCTACGGGAACGATTGCAACCAAGACTGAGGGAAGAACCAGCCATGCGATGGTTCCTCGTGATAGGAATTCAGAGATGGCTTCATTCGCATCCCCGCCGAGCGCTGAAGGAACGAGGATGGCCAGAACAATTGATGCTAATGCAGTGCCGAGTACAACAGATGCGATTTGTTTCGGCGATTGTTTTCTGGATGTGTACGCAAACAAGGCGAGTGCCATACCCATGACGAATGGAGCACCATAGAGCTCATGCGCATTAAACTGAACTGCATCGATACTTGATACAAGAATAATCAAGGTGAGGATGATGTAGAGGCTCGTGAGAACCACAGGCGCCCAGAGTGTTGTGCGCATGAGGAATTTACGGGTCAGCCACGGCTTCTGCTCCATCTCTTCCTCACCCATCACAAGCCAAGGGAGGATGTAGAATCCGAGCATGATTGCAGCAACGTACAGTTCAACCAAACCAGACCATGCTGATGCTAAACACATCATCGTTCCAGCAGCACCCCAGCCCCAAGCTTTTCGTGCATCCCGAGCAGCATAGAGCGGGACGAACATCAGGGCGTTGAGCAAGACAAAGAGGAGGTCTTGGGTAAGGAGATAGGCAACTGATGGCACGAGAACGAGCCAAGGTAACGACAAGAATCCTCTGTACGACCAAAGCGATTCGTCCTTCTGAAGGTGTTTTGGCCAATCAAAAGCGGTTGGCGCGAAGACCATCGCCACGAAGAACAAGGAGGGAGCGTATTCGTAGGTCCTGTAATCAAACAGAACAGCAATCAAGGCCCCAACGACTGGAATAAGAAATAGATTTGAAAACGGCCGCCGTGTTGCACCCTGTGCGGCACGAATGAAGACACCGCTGAGCAGAAGAATAAGTAAGACGTAAGTGACGATTTCAACGCCTTCTGCTCGATCTTTCAGAACCATCATTCGATTGAACACATCCGTGGGTGGTGCTCCATCTGTATCTCCGATGACGAACGTGTGGACGGATGCTGCCCAAACACCACCAGCACGAGTGACCAAGGTTGCGAACAATGCAAGGGCGCCTGTGGCGAGGCCGAGCCCTGTCCACATCAAAGTCGAGGTCTTTCCTGGCCGTGTCCGAAGATGACCCATGAGGACGAGACCAAGCCATGGTAGGAAAGAACCGGTTTCGACAGGGTCCCATGCCCAATAGCCCCCCCAATCGAGAACCATGTAAGCCCAAAGCCCACCCAATCCAATTCCGAGTGTCGCAATGAGAAGGCCTGGCCGAGTTTGATGAAGCATACGTTTGTCGATGTCGGCATCGTCTCCGTATTGGAGAATAGCGAGACTGGTTGCTGCAAGAGCGATACACAGCGAGTATGCAAGGAAAATAAGCGGTGGATGAATCACCATCAGATCGGTTTGCAGAAGTTCATTCAAACCCGATCCTTTCAGTCCAAGTGGGTTTTCTGCGAATGGGTCAAGCGTCATCGAAATGAGGAGAAGAAGAAGCGCAAATCCGTGCATTAAGCGCAAGCGAAGTTGGTGTGTTTGGTCTTTCTCTGAAGCTAGTGGACGCCCGAACCACCATGCTACAAGACCCATCCAAGCAGCCCACATGAGCAACGGTCCTTCCCGAGCAGCCCAAGTTGCCGCAAAGCGATACTTGAGTGGAAGATCTTCTCCACCATTGAGAGCAACGTGGAGAATGGTGGTGTCGTTCGCAATGAATCGAGATGCTAGTGCTACGAAGGGCGCAGCAACTGCAAGGTGAAGTGCAACTGAAAGTGCTGGCTTCTCAACCCTCCACTTTGGCCAAATCATCATGACCAAGGATGCAAGAATGGCAAGAACAAGTGTCCACCCCCACATGATGTTACCAAGGAAGCGCCCTTGTTATTGCTTTGCGTTAGACCATCACCAGCCGAAGTGTTTCGCACGGCTGTACCCAAAGGAGAGGAGAACGGAAATGACGCGTTTGAACAAGAGAGTTGGTTTACGCACCATGATTTTCAATCCGATTCCAAGTTTTGTGAGCGGGCCCATGTTTCCAAGTTCTTCTGGCAGACATTTTGCCATCGCCGTCATCTCGTCATCGGAGAGATTGTACAACGCTGTTTTCCCTTTCAAAATCTTATGATACGGAGGGAAGGTCGATTTCCATGCCTGTTCGTAAGGTTTCAATGCGTTCGCCGAAAGATCTCCACTGTTGATGGCTTTGGACAGAACTTGAGCCGCTTCACGGCCA
>PBMQ01000019.1 GCA_002722615.1 Methanobacteriota archaeon
GCTGTTCGATGGTCCTTTGGTCTGGATAGGTGCCGATGGCATCGTCTGTTTCAGCCTCAGAATCAAGAACTATGATGCCACTCATTGGAATTCCTCCACAATGTTGAGAACCAAGGCCAGCACTTCTTGAGGGTTTAGGCTAGTGGCGTCGATGCGGTGCGTGTATGGCTCCTCTTGCTCAGGTAGCACCTGATACAACTCGAGAAAGCGTTGTGCATCAACATCTGCTCGCTTTTTGCTTGCCTCGAGAATGTCAGCAATCTCTCCACTCTCGCGTGATTGAACCCGTTGTGCACGTTCCATCTCATCAACCTCCAACCATATTCGTGGAATGTCCAAATCAAGTTGATAGGCCCACCACCCAGCCAATCGGCTCTCAACGATGGATGGTGCTTCTTCATCTGAACGAAGCATTTGCTCTTTCAAGATAGCATCCAATTCTCTGTCGACGTTGAGATCGTCTTTGCACAGTTGGCCAAAATCTGCAAGCGACATGTTGCGTCGCTTCGCTTCTTGACGGAATAGTTCACCACCATTCAGGCTGGTCCAATTCTTGTTCTCGCGAAGGAGGTTGACCAATGTACTGGTTCCGCTCCCCGGATGACCAGAGATGGTGATGCGAACCATTGTTTCACGTCCATTCATGGTAACAAACGTTGCAGCGCATGGCTCTTGGCCCTTTACGATGAACGTCATCGCTCATGCACTCTGGACAGGTGTCTGTACTCTCTTGCTTTTTCGGCTCATCCTTGGGAGACGACGACTTTGCTTGCTTCTTTGGGCCGTTCTTCCGAGACCGGTTTCTTCGTTGTGTGGCCTGCTTCGACTTTGCACCGTCGTCGCTAACGACAAGATGAAGCAGCGGTTCGCTCAATTTTTCGTTGGCAAGAACAACCGGGTGGTTTCGATAGCGAATCAGTTTGATGTGTCGATCAACGATCCGTCCTAATGGAGCACTCATGCAAATGTAGGCGCAAATCCATGCAGGGAAGAACAAGAATTTGTCATCGAGAAGGTGCCATCGTGGCGCCCATGGAAGCGAAACATAGTCCACTCGGAAGGATTCGACAGCTGTTGTCAACCAAGCGAAAATCCCGATGATGAAAATCATGGTGAACATCATTGGACGCATGGCACTCATCTGGACTTTGAGTTGTTCAGGCATCATTTGCTCTCGCAAGGTGTTGGCTTTTTCCATGAGAATCGGGTCTCGATTCATTCTCCCATCGTTCATCATCTTTCGAACCTGGGACTGACGATGGCCGATGTGGGCTTGCTCGATAGGGTCGGCGAAGAAATTTCTGAGAACTGTGTTCATGGTCATCGAGAAGGTCCCGAGAATAAGGACGGTCAGAACGAAAAACTCTGTTTCTGGTAGAATTGGAGCAAGAACAGGATCTGCCATGTTACCCAGAGCGTTACGAATGTTCGGGTTGATGATGAGGAAGGTCATCAAGATCATAACCAGTAACATGGTCATCATCGAACCGTTTGGGGGTGGTGGAGGAGGTGCGGAACGGTTCGCCATGAATGCACTGACCGGTATGAGGGTCATGAAGGTTGGTCTTCCGTTGGATTCAAACGGGAGTATGTTCTGCTATCGTACATGCGCCGAAAAGAACCTCTCGATGTGGCAAAAACATGGGAGTATCCTGTGCCGATGCCAATGCCTGGCCGGCCTGTGTGTTGCACAGAGGCTGAAGCGCTTGATCAACTGGAGCGGCTCGGTGTAACTGAGCGTATATTCTTGTGGACTGACGCTGAGAGAAGAACAATATCGGACTGGGGTTTTCTCGCAAGTGTTCGACAAGGTGTTCCACCAATTGGGATTGAGGCTGAGTTGAATGCTTGGTTGACCCAATACCCTACCGCTTGGCTTGCTGTTGATCTACGAGATGGTGTCATACCACCATCAACTCAAACTCCATTGAATGAATTGCTCGAAGCATCCAAGAGGAACGTTCTCATCATTGTGAGCAGTTCCTCGGATAACGAGGATTGGCCACAGTGGAAACTACCGTTTTAATTTAGATAAAGGTGTAATTGCACGCTGTGCAAATTGCTGAACCATGAGGATTTGACGTGCCACAGATTGGACAGTCTTTGTCTGCTTCATCAACAGCTTCTTCGCTTGAGGTATCGTCGGATACTTCCTCTGATGCTTCTTCAGATTCCTCAGAATCATCACCTTCAGCAGTAAATGCCTTTGCAGCCTCAACAAACTCAGCCTTCTTGAGGTATCCATTATCATCAAGATCGAAATTCATTGAGTGAGCAAGGAATGCATCACGGTCTGTAATGTCATACTCTTCCATAACTCGGAGCATGATGTCTTCTCGGAATTTGATTTCTGGAACTTTTTCTTCTGCTTCAGATTCTTCAGCTCCTGTTTCTTCAGGTGTATCTTCCGAACCATCGCTTGATTCTTCTGAAACTTCTTCGACTGTTTCAGTTGATTCTTCGACTTCTTGTTCAACTGCATCATCTTCTGTTTCAAGTTCGTCACCGAAATGAGCGCCATGGAATCGGTTGAGTGCTTCTGCATCGATTTCCCCTTCGCCCTTGATTTCAAAGGAAACATCGAGACGTTCTCCCTTAGCAACGACAGGAACCTTCCAAGTAATTTCAATGCCTTCATCGGTCTCGGATGTTGACATGTCAACGTCGCTTCTCTTTTCTCCACCAGCACCACGAATGTGCCAATCTTTAATTTCGAAGTTGGAGGGGATGACATCACGAATAAAGACGTCTTGAAGTGCAGTATCTCCATTGTTTTCGAACAGAATAAGCACTTCATATCGGCCCTTTCCACCCATCGGAATGGCTTGCTTTCCAGCAGAGAAATTACGGCGAAGGTGGCTAACACGAACGGATGGTGCTTCTGGAGCGTCTCGCAAACAAACAGGTCCGAATTGTTCAGAACTGAATTGGAAACGAGCAGGTGCATCAACACGCTCATTTGCAGGAGATGGATCCGGAGCATTGAGTTTGTATGAGATTTCAAGCGTCTTGCCCGGTTTCAAACCGATTGGACCCTTCGTCCCAACAGTGAGGGTCATGGTATGGCCATCGCCGTCTGGTGAACGGTGTTCTTTCTCGAGAGTAATCCCTGCAGAAAGTTCACTCTTCCACTGATCTTCGCCAAGTTCCTTTCCGTTAACAGAGATGACCATTGCATCCATGTCTGGAGCTTCGAACAACCCGGGTATATCGTCAGTGATTCGCATTAAGTTAATTGTTGCAGAACCAGTGTTCTTGACAACCATGTTGGCTTCAACCCCTTGTGGGCGGAACGATCTCAATGTATCCGTTGAGTATGTCTTGGCGATTTCAGCATCGACGACTGTAAAGGAACTCTCTTCAAGTTTCAATGTACCCTCAGTCTTTCGTGTCGCTCGTGGCAGGACAGTGTAAGAGAGGTCGTAGGTGAAGTCAGGCTCTGCGGTAGCCATAATAGTCCGCTCATCACTTTCCCACTTTCCTTGAGGGTGAACGTCTTCTTTCACATCGCTAACATCGAAGAGAAGATCATCGCTGCCTTTCATGCGAACTTGGAGCTTAACCAAATCCACTGCGAATGATGAGCGGTTCTCGAATATAGTTTGGCAAATCCAGTTGTCTGGACGTTCGTCTTCACGAACACGCATGTAGGTGAAACCTCTGCAGAATGCATCGAGGTCACGGAACGCAAGATTCGACAATGTTGAATCCGCTTCGTAAGTTGCTTGAGCGATACCCGCCTTGGTTGTACCTGTCGAGGTAACCTGAATCTCTCCTTCAATGGAGAGGACTTGCTTCTCGCCAGGTTGCAGTGTTCCAACTGACCATGCGAGCGTTCCGTCTTCGATTGTTGACCCAGCAGTGTGTGTAAATGTTAGGCAATCAGGGATGTCACGAGTTACATTGACGTTGTTCAAGTGCACGCCAGATACGTTTTCTACTTCAAGAGTGAGTGCAACGGCTCCGGGCTCTTCTGAAAGTGCAATACTCAATGAGCGCTCGTTGTCGCGTGCAGGATTCGTATCAAGTGCTTCTCGAAGAATCAACATTTGTGCGTTGGATACGGAGTACTTCTTGACGTAATTCTTTCCGGCTTCTAGTTCATCAACAGAAATCTGGTCTCCACCGATATCGGTTGATTCAGCATTATCCAACAAGACATCGATGTCGTAGATTCTGTCTTCTGAGGATGGGTTGTTTACGGTGAGAGTCCCTTGAATCTTCTGTTTGACCACAGTTCCATCATTCGATAGTGTTGCAGTCTCAACTTCATGGAGCGTCCCCTCAAGTTTGTCTCCTGGGACTTCATCGACTTCAGCACTTGATCGGATTGTTGCCCCAGCAATTTCTCCGATTTGGACTGCATTTTCGCCTGATGGCATCAATGGATCATCCACTGGTTCAGCGGGTGCCAAAGGAGAAAGAAGCGCATCTGTTGCTGGTGCTTCTTCCGTAATTTCCTCTGGAGGGCTCAACGGAGCGAGTAAATCTAGACCTGGTGGAGCAGGAGCCTCTTCTTCGACAACCGAATCGGCTGGTGTAGGTAGAGGTGCGAGAAGATCCATTCCAAGGCCAGCAGGTGGCGCAGGAGGTGCTTCATCTACTGCAGGCGTAGGTTCTACTGGAGTTAGTAGATCGAAAGCAGGAGGTGCTTCCGGCATTGGTGGCATTTCCGGTGGTGAAGGAGGCGCTTCTGGCATTGGTGGCATTTCCGGTGGCGCAGGAGGTGCTTCTGGCATTGGTGGCATCTCAGGCATAGCAGGCATTTCTGGTGGCGCAGGAGGTGCTTCCGGCATTGGTGGCATTTCAGGCATACCCGGTGGCGCAGGTGGCGCTTCTGGCATTGGTGGCATTTCAGGCATACCCGGTGGTGCAGGAGGCGCTTCTGGCATTGGTGGCATTTCCGGTGGCGCAGGAGGTGCTTCCGGCATTGGTGGCATCTCAGGCATAGCAGGCATTTCAGGTGGTGCAGGAGGTGCTTCTGGCATTGGTGGCATTTCCGGTGGTGCAGGAGGCGCTTCTGGCATTGGTGGCATTTCCGGAGGCGCAGGAGGTGCTTCCGGCATTGGTGGCATTTCAGGCATACCCGGTGGTGCAGGAGGTGCTTCTGGCATTGGTGGCATTGCAGGCATACCCGGCGGTGCAGGAGGTGCCTCTGGCATTGGTGGCATTGCAGGCATACCTGGAGGTGCAGGAGGTGCTTCTGGCATAGGTGGCATAGGTGGCATAGGTGGCATTGGTGGTAGTCCAGGTGGTGCTTCAGGGTTGTTTGTATCTTCGTCAGTCATTTTCTCTCCTCCATACGGCATTCTGCATCCTTCCCATTGATGTCTAGCACATAACCGTTCTGTTGGTTAGTTTTGCTAGCAAGGAGGGTTTTTGCGCTTACTTCATGTATGTTGGGCTTGAGGATTAATCATGGTCGGCCAAGATAGCGGTACTCCGCCAGTATTATTTGTTGTAGGAACTGCAGGAGCAGGAAAGTCATCTCTCGTAACCTCCTTTCAACGCTGGTCAAGATTTCTTGAGACGGATGTTATCGCAGTTAATCTCGATCCTGGGGCTGAGCGTGTCCATTACGACGCAGAATTCGATGTACGTGACCTCATATCCCTTACAGAAGTCATGACAGAGTACGATCTTGGTCCGAATGGTGCCCAGATTCTAGCAGCCGATCTTCTTGCTTCACAAGCGGGAGACGTAGCTGAACAACTTCATTCATTGACAGGTGAGATGATGATTGTTGATACACCCGGGCAAGTCGAATTGTTTGCATTCAGAGAAGCAAGTAACCATCTCATTGAAGTCCTTGGCCGTGAACAGTCAGCAATTATTTACTTGTTTGACCCAATGCTATCGCGCTCACCCTCCGGGTTTGTTTCACAGATGCTCCTATCCTCAATTGTGGAGTTTCGTTTGGGTCTTCCAACGAAGAATTTCCTTTCCAAGAGCGATCTTCTTGACCCTGATGAATTGGATAAAATTCTGGAATGGTCGGAACGACTTGAGATTCTCGAGATGGCATTGTATGACGAAGCAGGTGGTCAGAGAACTGAATTTGCGATCAATCAACTTCGACTTATGCAACAATTCGCCCAAAGCCCCGGCTTGACTCCACTTTCAAGTGAACTTGAGGAAGGGCTAGCTGATATCCTTACCTTCGCACAAGCCATGTTTGGTGGCATGAACGATGCTCGAGATGGCTTTGCNAGCGANATNGAACATGAGAANGANGTNGACGATTTCGTTTGAAAAACATTGTAATCTGTCTCGTTGACCATCGTCTATGGTCAATCACCTCCTAGCCATCGACGATGTAAAAGACGACTTTCAAAAAATCCTCAATTGGGCAATCGAATTCAAGCGCTTGTGGAAGCAAGGGGATGAAGTGGCGTTGAATTTCTTGCCACTTGACACCATGACCATCGGATCGATTTACGAAAAACCATCCACACGTACACGAGTCTCGTTCGAAGTAGGAATCCATCGACTCGGAGGAAATGCGCTAACATTATTGAAGAACGATATTCAGTTGGGTAAGTCTGAGACCGTTGGAGATACTTCACAGGTTCTTTCACGATTCTTGGGTGGGATGACATATCGTTGTTTTGCTCATGCAGACGTTGAAGAGCTTGCAAAATATGCTACAGTTCCAGTTCTCAATGCGTTGTCAGCAAAACATCACCCTTGTCAGGCAGCTGCAGACNTGATGACGGTTATGGAGCATTTCGATGATCGTGAGGACCTTGTTGTGGCATGGGTTGGAGATGGAAACAATGTCCTTCACGACTTGATGCTGGCATGTACCATGCTTGGTATTGATTTCCGCTATGCAGTCCCTGAAGGCTACGAGCCTGCTGAGGATGTTGTTGAACGTTCACAGACTTACGCTACGAAGCATGGATCNGAATTAACACGAACAGTTGACCCCAAAGAAGCCGTAAAAGACGCACATGTGGTTTACACTGATGTTTTCATTTCAATGGGTGAAGAACATCTCGCGGACAAGATGAAGGCGTTTTCCGGGTACCAAGTCAACGAAGAGATGGTCTCTGGAATGGACGAACAGTGGCGCTTCATGCACTGCTTGCCAGCACACCGCGGTGATGAAGTCACGGACTGGGTTATGGACCATGAACATTCGATTGTCTTCGACCAAGCTGAAAACAGAATGTGGGCTCAAATGTCGCTCTTGTGTTATTTTATTTCACCAGAAGCATGGGATGCTATGAGCGAATTTATGGGTCTGGTTTAGACGAGAATGGTTACAATAAATCCAACCAAACCAAGAAGCATAGCAATTCGGAGTCGAGTTGCGGCAACATAATCCTCTCCCTTCCACATTGGACCATTCAAACCCATGAGTATGAAGATCGCAGGGGATTGAAGAATCAATTGTCCAAACGAAAAGGGCCCTTGCCAGTAAGGAATGTAAAGAAACACAATTCCAATCAGTGTGAGGACATAGGCGATCATTCGACTGTTTTCCTTACCGATTTTCATTGGTAATGTTTTCCTTGAATCAGAATCAGCTTCCATATCTTGACAGTCTTTGATAATCTCTCGTGCTAAATTAACAAAGAAAACTACACCTGCTACGTACCAACAGAGTAGAGATGTCAATCCGCCTATAGAAGAGGCGCCATAGAGGACGACTGCAGCAACTAAGGATGAGATTGAAACNTTTCCAATAAATCCCATCTGTTTCGTTTTCGGACCATAATCATATGTCAGCATCAGGACAACTGCCGACACATAGATGGCAGCAGTGTACTCTTGAGATCCATCCATTAGGAATAGACACCCNAAGAGTGAAGCAACACTCATCGCTGAGAGCATCCAAATCAGTATTTTGGCTTGGAGTTCGGTGATTGAACCATCTGCGAGTGGGCGTGAAGGGTGAGCCACTTTGTCAATCTCAACATCACTAAGGTCGTTGAGGGCATTTCCTGCCGCCATGAAAAATAGAACTGACATAGTGGCAAGGGCAACCTGNGGGTAACCGAGGAGATCTTCAAAATTCAACAGGGCAAACGCTGCGCCAAGAGGCGTCGCAATCAAAGCCAAGCCCAGATTCTTCACCCGCATCAACTCAATAGATGCGATGAGTTTGCTGGCCATGTTCAGGCCAAGTGCTGTTGACTCTTGTTCCTTTTCTATCAGGCGGTTGCGCGAGCCCAAACGCAAACACGCATNCGGAAGCCTCCGATATCGGTNTTTTCGTCGAATCCTACCTTNATGAAACGACGATCGCGTGCGAGAACGTTACCCAATTGATTCATGGTTGCCCCCCAGCGGAAACGCTGATTGACGTGATCAAGAATGTCGTTGGTATTTGCCTCTTCAACAGACTCGAGATACTCATCAATGGCATCTCTCAAGCGCTTGGTTCTTGACATCAAGCCTCACCTCGGATTCCAGCTCGCTTGATGAGGTTGCGAATGCTTGCGGTGAAGTTCGAAGAAGTCGCTTGCCCTGGCTGGTGCCACGGAGTCCATGTCATCTCCGTGCTTCGATCGGGTAGTTTCCCACTAGCAGAAGCATACGCTGTTGTAGTTCGGTGGTACCAGAGCGGCTCCTCAGTACCGGTTTGCGATGCCGATAAGNCAGCAAAGTTTGTTGGAACATTGTTGTTCATGAACCTAGATTCCAGGGCGGCCGTATATCAACAGAAAATTGAGACCTGAATGAAAAGTGAAAGTAAAAAACATGAGCAGTTGCCTTAATCCATCTTTTGGGACAAAACGAAAAGTGAACGCAATTCTATTCCTCAAGGTCGCCATTTCTAAATAGAGGACGATGCAGGCGAAACTACCACGCTCGTATAGTGTAGTGGCCCATCATGAAGGACTCTCATTCCTTCGACCCGGGTTCAAATCCCGGTACGAGCACCAAATGCCGTTGTATGAGTTATGAACCATGAGAAATACTCTAAGTGATGAGTGTAAAACCGTTCGGAGATATGATTGCTGATTTCCTCTAGTGAACTGAAATAAATTTTTTGATACGTTGGTTTTCCAGAAAGACGGCGAAGAAATGATTAGTTAGTGGCCAAAACACCATACATGGGGCGCGTTCCAACATTGTTGGTATTTGCGATTTTACTCCTCTCAAGTACAATTGTATACGATGCAAGCGCTCAGACCGTTCTCCCCGATGTTGAATTAGAATGTCAGCAAGAGGCGTTCCTTGAAGTATATCCGGGCTCAACACGGACTGGATTTTATTTTTGCACAGTAAGAAACCCAACCGCCTATTCTGAAGAGGTTGAAATACAAATTTCAAGTGATGTTCTGCAATCGTCGGGACCAGAAACCATGTCGTTAGGGCCAAACGCAGAAACAGACATCGTCATCAACCTTAGAGGAGAACAGGGCATGGATGCACAATCCATTTCTGTTGAAACCATGGCCATTGTAGTTTCAGCAAATGGAATTGATGTGACCGCATTGCCTGAGGCATCGGACACCGCAGATACCACCGCAGTGATATTGCAGTACAGTGCTCCTACAATTCAATTAACAGAGGCTGAGATTACCATTGCATCTGGCCAGAATTATGATTACAATGTTATTTACGGCAACAATGGAAACGGTGACGACGACAAAATGCTGATAGGAATCTCGAGTGGAAACTTAGATGATTTGGAAACCGCAGGATTTTCGATATTAAGCATTCTAGAAAATATTGAGATCGAATCTGGCCAAAGTGCGACGGTAAAATGGGAAATTCGTGCACCTGAAGGCATTACTACAGAAGAATCATATCAAATTGAATTCTATGTGACAAGCGATTTTTCATGCAGGTCAGAAGGATTGTGCAATACCCAATATGTGATGCTCACCGTCAGAGTTACACCCGAACCAGATGAGGGCGGAGTTGTATCCTTAGCGGACAACTCAACAATACCTTTCTTCGCTATTGGAGGAGGAGTTCTAGCGGCGGCGGTAGGGATTGTGATATTTATGAAAAGAAAGAAATCTGCCGCATTTGAGCAAGATGGTTACGAAGATGAATATGAAAAAGAAATTGACGATGATTTCGAGAATGATTTTGAAGATGAATTCTTCGACGGCCTGTGAAAACGGTCATTCTGAATTCCGTTTCTAACCCGGAAAATCGTCTTTGAATGAATGTACAATTTACAATGGTATTTTCAGATAGTATCCCATTACGAGCACTCATCGTATTCTCTTTGATTCATGAGCAGATTCGAACTGATATTCGTAATTCACATTCAAGAAGGTTTTTCGTTAATCTGATGATGGAATGGATTATGACAGAAGAGGGCGAAAGTGATTTGTCAATAACTGCCGATAACAGTCAAGATATCGCCTTTGAAGTTTCGAGTTTGATCAAACAACGCCTCGCCAAAATCAAGGATTTACTTTACGAAAGTAAGCCGCATGAGGCAAATCCAGACTATTTGCGCGAAGTATTATCTTCAATCACTGAAATCAATGGCGTTGTAAGTAAAGCAATTGACCTCCGAGTTAGTGCGTTGAAAGATATCGTAACAGACGAAGAGATAGACCGTGTTAAAGAAAATCTGAGACCGCTTTCTCAGGATTTGAATGATGCGTTAATGGAAACTTCGGCTGGATTATACGAAATTACGAAATGGTTCACACACGAGAAAGAAAGTGATTTGGAATGGAAGGACACAATTCGAAGGATGGATAGCGGCCGATATCAGTTTTCAGAAACAATCCAAGAAGCGTTGTCCATCAAGCCATTTGAAGGTTCATATTGGGCATTAGACAGATTGCGTGAAATGAACTCAACTGCTATCAAGAATAAGCACCAACTTCCCAGCCAACACCTTTTTGTTGAGGTGCAATTATTGAATTNAATTTCTCATCTCCATGGTACTCTTCGCTCGATCTTATTTTACAACATAACAAAGCATGACATGGATCCTGAAAAGTTCCTCCAACCCACAAAAGGAATCGATGATGTACATCAGTTCGGTGAATTGCTTCTTGNNAGAACACATCTCCTTAGTTCTCGGCCTNTCGATGTGCCAGAGGACAAAAGTGGTGAGTTGAATGATTTATTATCCGAGCTGGTCTTCACCCAAAGAACTGTACTNGATATGTTTGAAAATTTAAAAATCGGTTCTGGCCCATATGAACCCGACCTTTCAAACCCAGATCANCATGTGGTTACAAACGAGAAAGAGCCAAGGATTCCGTTTGAAAACCTCCCAATGTGGCCCGTCAAAGGAAAAAGGTGGGAGAGACTCAAGCATTTAGATGTCATGAACTGGCTAGGTAGCGATTATCACGTTGAACAAGTGATCTCCGGTGAGGAAACTCATCGGATTGCCTACAGAGATTTTCTCGACTTTATCCAAAGTCTCGGATTTGTTCATAAGAAAGTCACTGCTTACGATGATGAAAAACGATTGCAGCCACAACTTGTATCATTTGAATGGGGGGGGATGAAGAAAAAATATAGGCCAAATGCATCAATTTATTTCTACAATCAACTGTGTCCAATCTCCAATCGAGAGATGAGAATTTCCATTGATTCTGATTCTGACTATCCATCAATAACTGTTAATGTTGGCCTTGACTTTTTCAAACACGATGTTGATGCTTCAGAGATTTCGAAAGATGAAATTTCTATGATGACACGGGAATTAACCGAAAAATACTGTGCCGAATTGATGGATTTGTTTGAAGCATATCAAAAGGAAAACGGTTTGTTGAAAAATGCAAAATTCAATGCTCACGCACAAGAACTGAAACTGAAAGGAAGAACATTCGACGATTTGTTGCTCTCTGCATCGAAGAAACAATTGCTTGACGACAACATTTTCGCATTGCTTCGACATGCAGACACAATCACGGCACGGGGCGTGGAAACAAACAGAGGCATCATGCTTGCTGGCCCACCCGGAGTTGGAAAATCACTGACTCTTGATGCCATNATTCACGAGGGAAATTGTACAGTNATTTTTGCGGACTTCGACATGCTCCACAAGGCAATGGATATGATCTTCAGATTAGCAAGGAAATACGCNCCAACAATTCTGATTTTGGAAGACATCGATGCNCTTGGAATTACTGGTCAACGAGGAGTCACTAGTGGAGGGGCAGGGCTATCGACACTACTGAACAACATGGACGGAATTAACAGCAACAATGGCGTCATNACGGTTGCAACAAGCAATCACCCAGAATCATTAGATTGGGCATTGATTGCTCGTCCGGGTCGATTTGACGTTCGAATCGATTATGATTATCCTGATCATGATCTCCTGACTGGTATTTTTGAATTAAAACTCAAACCATTCCCCACAGAGGATGGACTGGATCTTCGAAAAATTGTGAAGAGAATGCCACTCGGGTTCACTGGGTCGCACATCCAAGACATTGTAAATCAAGGAAATTACATTTCGATCAATCAGTCAAATGGTTCTGAAGAGAAGGGATTGATTTCACAACAACACCTTGAGCAAGCCTTTGAAAGGTCGCTGTACAACTTCAACAAATTCTTGAAGGAACGCCCCCATGTCCAACTTAAGAGAGATGACGACGCTGATCAAATAGTAAATAGAAATCCTGGCCAATTCGACGACGTGCTTTTCGGTTAAATTTCCAACTCAATACGAACGGTTCAAGAGGTGGTTGCCATTGGGCATGTTTGAGGCCTATTTCGATGACATCAAAACCCTACAAATTGTTCTATTGGCCAATCCCTGGNCGCGCTGAAGCTGCTNGAGTTGCACTTTCTCTGGCCAACCTCGANTGGGAGGATGTGTCTATGAATCGGGAACTCTTTGCAACGATGAAAAGCAACGGTGATTTGCCGTGGGGTATGGTTCCTTTTTTGAAGACACCAGAAGGTGGTCTTGCGGAATCGGTCGCCATTCTTCGCTATCTTGGCCACAAATGCAATCTGATTCCTGAAAACGCATTCATGGCTGCGAAAGTGGACGAATTCATAGACGGAATCAGTCCACATTTTTCGATGCTCGAAGGAACCTTCGGTATTGATGNTCTTGAAGAGAGGACCAAAGCTCGTGAAGCATTGTTTCTCCCCGATGCTAAGGGGACAAAGGGATTGAAATTACTCGAAAAGAAAATTCAGGAATCTCCTACGCCTTGGATTGCAGGGACAGAGGAGATGAGTATTGCCGATCTGATGGTGTTTACCTACGCTTTTGGTCTCTTTTCTGGAAATTTTGATGGTGTCTATGCGTCAGTGCTGGCAGATTATCCAGTGTTGTTGGCGTATCATGATGTAATGGCTAATGATGAACGAATTCGAAACCATTACGCAGAACTACCTGAAGGGTCGCTGCGATGGACATACCAGCCCAATGCATTTGCTCAATAACGGCTTATTCAGATGAGTTTCTAAAAATAGATTTGAAGTGTAGTGTGGCATAGGACAACTAATGCACGAGCGAATAGAAGTTCAATCACGCTCTCCATTCGAACTGCATCATATCCTTACTGGATTGGACAAAACTCCTGAACTCACCGTCGAATCTGAACTGTTTCTTCCCGAAGGTGATGGGCCATTCGGATGTGTCATTGCGTTGCATGGAAGTTTAGGGTGGGCTGACCATCATCAAGATCACATCAATGGTTGGCTTGAGGCTGGATTAGCAGTTTGTAAGGTGAATTCCTTCATTTCAAGATCAATCGATAATACGGTGAACGATCAACTTACAGTTACCCACGCAATGATGCTTGTTGACGCATTCAGAACTCGCGCTGTATTGGAGAACGATCCTCGAATTGGAAAAATTGGAATTTCCGGTTGGAGTCTCGGGGGAACAGTAGCGTTGTATTCATCTTGGACTCCTCTTGTTGAAATCCTTGGAACCCCATTCGATGCTCATCTGCCGTTTTACCCCGCAGCTCATATACGCCCAGAAGTACAAGATTGGCATAACTCTCCTATGCTGATTCTTCATGGGGAAATCGATGATTGGACTCCTGTCCATTTTGTTGAAAGTCTTATGCCACAACTTCCAAACGCTACCTTGCATGTCTATCCCAATTCACACCATTCCTTCGATTGTGAGCACGAACTAACCTTCCTTCCAAAGGCGGTTCATTTGAAGAAGCGCACTGCTCGAATCAACAAAAANGGATACATGTCAGGTCGTTTGTTTCTTGGCCTTCGAGTGCCACTCAATAAACGATGGCAACGACAGTGGATTATTCGAATATTGAGAAACAGAGGTGCCCATGTTGAAGGTAATCCCGTCGCTCGTCAAGATTCACTGCAACGATCTGCATTGTTTTTTGCGAAACACCTTTCTTGAGTGGTTTTTCACGAATCTTTACTCAAGTCGCTGAATCTTGAACACTGAAGAATACACATCGGACAAACCTCTGTCCTTTTCATCCTCAAGTTGAACTGTCTCAAGGTGTTCAACATTGAAGCCATTTGCAAACAACCGAATGACATCANCATCATGCAATGCAAAGGGAGGTCCTTCCATTTGCTGTTGNGGATAGGCGAAAGTAATCAATAACCCACATGCACCACTGGATGTTAATTTACGTAGTTGTTCAACATATTCTTGCCGCTTTGATACGGGAAGGGCAATCATTGCNGCNCGATCATACCAAGCATCGGCTTGAACCATTTCTGACTTGACAGTGAATACATCACCATGGAGAATCGTGTATGGTGGACTTGAATGTTGTACGTGACTGATACGATTCATTTGTTTTGAATCAAGTTTTTGTTCTTGGAAGAAGGCGCGGACAGCTTCCTCAACCAACTCAAGACCTACAACACTGTGACCTTGCTCTGCCAGCCATCGCATGTCCAAGGATTTACCACAAAGNGGGACGAGAACATTACAATTGGCACCAATGTTGAGGCTCGGCCAATGTTTGACCAGCATCTCGTTGTATGCTTCGCGATGCCAACCCGTTTGGTTGTTCTTCCATCGANTTTTCCAGAATTCCATGTTGATATCACTTCGTTATCATGTTCAATCTGTATTAATTTTCAATNGGCGCAGATGTTAACCATTCAGCTGTGGGTTTGTGCCAATCGCGAATCTGATCGGTCTCAAGACGAAGTTGGAGACGATCACCTTCATCGAGTTCTATGGCCTCAAGATAAAAGTCTACAACCTTCTCATTGCTTCGGAATGTTTCATCGAATAGAATAGACTCCTCAACGACGTCCCCTCCCGATAGACGCTGCAGAATTACACGAACATGGCATTCTTGCAATGGGTTTCGCAAGGAACAAGATTCACTGCTCCCATCGTGTTCAACACGAACGAAACCTTCCAGCGTAGATGTCCCCTCATGGTCAGAGAGTGGGATTATTGTGTCTTTTGCAGTCGGGGCACACACACACTCCATGTTATCGACTTCAGCCTCTGTTTCAAGGTGAACAGTGACCGAAACGGTGATTGTTGTGGCCTTTCCATCAAGCGATTCAATTGCTTTGACGGTATAGATTCCAGGCTCTTGGAATTGATGAACTGCCTCTGGTCCAGTTGCAGTGGAACCGTCTCCAAAGTCCCATGTTACCAAACCACCTCGGTCCGTTGCCTGAAACGTAAAGTCGTGAAGTATGTGTTCGGTTACGACTTCTTCGTCGTTGTCTCCTTCATCAACTTCGGTGAGTATGAATTGATTTGTCCCAATATCGTTGTCCACGGAAGCCTTGAATGGATTAGAATTTGAATCCAAAACGAGACTGCCATTGGTTAACACCACACCAGCGCTTAAGCCAACAACAAAGACCACAAGGAGGACAAGGCTGAGGATTTTTGGAGGCTGAGAAACTCCATATTTATCACGGGCGAACTCACCAACATTCATAATTTAAGCATCGCTTTATACTACAAAAGAACTTGCTCAGGACCACACAATAATTCCAAGGAACAGTGTTTTGATTCAACGGCCTATGAACTCGGTTTCTCGATGAAGTGGTACTCCCTTCCAAGCCACTCACAAATTTGTTCGACCAATTGTATATCTGCCTTTGAAAATGCGGCCTCTTGATCGGAATCTACATCAAGAACAGCAACAACGTCACCACTCGAGTTCTTGACCGGGACAACGACCTCGCTGTTCGTACTTGAACTGCATGCAATGTGCTCTGTTCGTGCATGAACATCTGGAACGTCTTGTGTCTCCCCAGTGCGTGCAGCAGCTCCACAGATTCCTTTGTCAAATGGAATCACCAAACAACCATGGCCGCCTTGATAGGGTCCTATCTTGAGTACACCAGGGGAAGTCGTCCGATAAAATCCAGTCCAGTGATAGTGATCGAAAGCATTGTGCAATTCACAAACAACCGTCGCCATGGCAGTAACCCAATCGTCTTCACCATCGAGAATGGATGTTATGCGTTGGTAGACTTCATCATGATCCATGGTGTCCACCGTGAAACTGACCTATTCAAAGGTTCATTTTGAAATTTCATACAACGATTAATGAACATCTCGCATCTGGTTGAATTATGAGCATGTCTGTCATTTCGAATCAGCCAATGGGATTTGTAAGGAACACGCTCGATCCGTTCTTGTTCTGCGTGCATCACCTCGATCTCTATCCTGAAGGGAACAATCTGCAAGGACCCAATGAGCCACTAATCGGTCGTCACATCGGATCGGATTTTGATGAGGCCAATGAATGGAAGATGTACCATGGTCGAACCGTTCCAGGTTTCCCTGCTCATCCACATCGAGGCTTTGAAACAATCACGGTTGTTCTCGATGGGCTTGTCGATCATTTTGACTCAGGTGGTTCAACAGGACGTTACGGATTCGGTGACGTGCAATGGATGACAGCAGGCTCTGGACTGCAACATTCGGAGATGTTTCCACTCGTTAACCAAGACAAACCCAACCGATTGGATTTGTTCCAGATTTGGATCAACCTACCTGCAAAAGACAAGATGACGGACCCAGGATACGAGATGATTTGGGCACATGAAGTTCCACACATCCATTTGGATGGTGGCGATGTACGCATCATTTCCGGAAGTTGGAACGAGCATGTTGCCCCAGCGGCTCCAAGCGCATCATGGGCCAACAACCCGGAAAATGAGGTTGCCCTATACATTCTCACTGTCAAAGCAGGATGTTCNGTTGAACTNCCNANTGCATCATCAGAAGCNAATCGNATGATGTATCANATNGATGGNGGNANNGCCATAATCGAATCGCACAAACTCAAGCCGAAGAATGGTATGGAATTGCACGCTGATCTTCCAACAGTCATCGAAGCAGGCGAGGAAGACGTTCGGGTTCTCGTCCTTCAAGGAAAACCAATCGCTGAACCCGTATCGAAACATGGACCGTTCGTCATGAACACCGTTGAGGAGATCTACCAAGCCTTCAGCGATTATCGACGAACAGAGTTTGGTGGATGGCCATGGGGCCCATCCGATATCGTCCATCCTCGAGAACAAGGTCGCTTTGCGAAGATGAGCGATGGACGAGAAATCGTTCCTCCGAATTGATTCCGGAGACCATGTCGTCCAAACTTTACGAGGTTCAAACTCTGGGGAGTCGTCCCTGCTTCAGAACATCAGGAAATCCTCGTTGCTTTGGCATCCCTCATGCGCCCTCAGCGGTACAAGACGGCCTTGACAATTCTTGACAACGAACTTTTGAAAGCATCCGAAATGCGATGAGTTGAATGAGATCAACACTGAACTCGTTGTTCATTCAAACGGCATTGACCACAATTCCCGTCCGTTAACTCCGTCATTTGCACTGAAGAAAATTAAGTTGCCAACTACAGTGAAACCAGTCGGAGTACTACTATTTGTCCCGGCATAAATATCTTCAACAGATGCTCCTCCTCCACCAGAAATGTTTGCGGGAATCTTATACAACTCAGCACCATGAGTTCCGGTTGAAGCAATAAAGTAGACAAAAGACCCTACAGCGAAGAAATCTTGAGGATAACCTGATGATGAACCAGTCCAGAGATCATCATACATGTATGTCCCATTTGCAGTCGCATCACTTGTCCATAATTCAAAACCATTAATTGATCCACCGGACCCGTTTTTACCCCTGAAGAACAATTGGTTGTTGTATGAGAAGATGTTAGAAGGATAGTTCCCTGTATATAGGTCCGCAGGAGTGACTGTCGTCGTCCCATTAAGAGTCCCATCACTCCTCCAAAGCACATCTCCAGTCCAAGCTTGGTTGCAGGCACCATTTGCTCCAAAGTAAACATATGTTCCAAGAACTGCGAGGGAGTCTATACCACTTGATACCGAACCGCACCATATGTCCTTTACCAGAGTGGTTCCATTTGGAGTTCCATCAGTTCTCCATAATTCATTTCCATGCGTGTAATCATTTGACACAAACAAAACCAAATTCCCAAGACCGGTTAGTGCAAATGGAAAACTGCTATCGCTGCCTTGACGGATGTCTTTGAGCATGAACGTTCCGTTCATACTACCGTCACTCTTCCACAGCTCTGTTCCGTTCACGCCGTTGTTTGCCCGGAAATAGAGATCGCCACCGTGAATCATCAACTTATCAGGAGAACTACTTGATGTACCACTTCGAATATCTTTGACCATGAAGGTTCCGTTGGCAGTACCATCGGTTTTCCAAAGTTCAGAACCATTCTGTCCATCGTTTGCTACGAAAAAGGCATTCGATGTAGACGAAGTTAAGCAGTTCCAAGGAATTGATGAAAAATTCTGATTAGTGACAGAAACGGTTCCGTTCGATGTACCATCTGTTTTCCATAATTCCCCTCCATAAGCAGAAGTGTAGGCTGAAAAATACAACCAATTTCCAAGAACAAAAAGGCAATTGAAACTCGTACTGCTTGAACCTGGCGTGATATCCTTCACAACCTTAGTCCCCGTTAGTGTTCCATCGCTTTTCCATAATTCACGACCATGTATGTTATCATTTGCTACAAAGAAAACCATCCCGTCGTATGCTGTCAAAAGAGACGGAGAGCTACTTCCTGTTCCCTGCTGAATGTCTTTGACAAGTCCTAGAACAGGACAAATGTATTCTATACTATCGATTTCATCAGAATGAAGTTGGCCGTCTGACGCAGTCCCGTTTCCATCACCATTGTCCAAACCACTGTTGATTTGAGTTGCAAAATTGTTGCAATGTGTAGAGTAATTCAAAGAAATTGATTCGTGAAGTGTCACCGCAGCATAAGTGGAAAGAAGTGAAGAAATGGTAGCGTTGGCACCACTCCAACCTGTCTGCAATGTTGCAATGGTTGAGTTTGCTGTACTCCAACCGGAAATGAGCATTAAAATCGTGCTGTTGGCATCGCTCCATCCATTCGTGAGAGATGATATTGTTTGATTCGCACCGTTCCATCCTACAATTAATGAAGCAATCGTTTGATTTGCTGAAGCAAGATTGCTCTGCAATGAGTTGATGGTTTGGTTGGCATTCCCCCATCCCGTTGTAAGCGCAGAGATGGTTTGGTTGGCATTCCCCCACCCCGTTGTAAGTACTGAAATGGTTTGGTTGGCTGAACTCCATCCTTGAAGGAGACTTGCAATGGATGCGTTCGCTCCCGTCAATTGACTTGTAAGTGAGGAAACCGTTTGATTTGCATCAGCCCAACCGGTTTGCAGTTGAGCCATGGTGGAGTTGGCATTGGAAAGAGCCGTTTGAAGTTCGGAAATGGTTTGATTTGCATCGCTCCATCCTGAATCAAGTTGAGCGATTGTTTGGTTCGCAGCACCCCAACTCAAAAGAAGCGATTCAATGGTTGTATTTGCATTTGCCCACTGAGTCTCCAAAAGAGAAATCTGTGTGTTCGCGTCTGAGAGATCAGAGAACGTCTCAGTCAACTGTGCTTGGAGTTCATCAGCAGTTATGATTAAGTCACCCAGTGTGGTGTTGAGTGAAGCGATTACACCTTGAAGAGATTCAATTTCATTAGCGTAAGCGTCTTTATCCTGGTTTGCAATCGCAAGTTGATTTTCTAAATCGGTTTTTTGTGATTCAAGTGTGGCGATGTTCTGATTTACAGTAGCAAGTTCACTGCTCAGGTTCATGATTTGTTGTTGAAGGGAAGTCACTTGGTTTTGTGAAGAGGCATAATCTGATTCAAGTTGAGAGATGTTGTCAAGCAATTGGCTGATTGTGACGTTGTTTGCTTCAATTTGTTCGGTGTATGGCGTGACGTCTACCGGTTCGGGTACCTCTTCACCTCCGAGACAACCCGAGAGGGTGGCGGTCAACATAAGCAGGGCGAGCGCAAGAGGTACACCTTTGGCCATGATTACCCATGAATGAGAGAACTAATGACCCTTGTGAGTCGAAACCCATGTCATCTGGAAACTATTCTCGTCGAAATATAGCGTTCCACTTATAGATAAGGTGGCGTTAAGGCAATCATGTCGATTATTACCGCATACAACGAAGCCTGGAAAAACGGAGACAAGGAAGCACTTGATGCAATTGTTCACGAAGAATTCGTGTTCAATCCACACGTCGGTGGACACACTATGGGCAAGTCCGATATCATGCAGTTTGCAGGTTCCGGACACGTCACTTCCGAGAACGATCGAATCTTGTTCGAAAACGA
>PBMQ01000020.1 GCA_002722615.1 Methanobacteriota archaeon
GCTATCCGCTATCTCCCTGTCGGGGTCATATATAGCAAGCGCCTTGAGATCCCTAGCAATGCCCTGTGCGGTTTCCTGAACGCCTTCCGCAACGCCCGATCTCAGCATTGACTCGATGCGGCGTAAAAACGGATTGCCTTCTGGACTCTGGAAAAACCCCTTTGGAACTCCTCTTACAACCCGATCAAGGCCTAGCGGTTCCAGCAAAGCAAGGCCAATGTCGCCGCCTTTATCTGCCAGTCTCTGGAAAGTCGTAAGGTCTTCTGGCCTTTCAAATCCGCCCTCAGAAACCGACTGGCCTATGAAGGTAGCAAATCTGGCAAGGTTTCTTTCTCTCGCCCCCGGAATGGCAAGGGAGAGCACTTGGGGGGCCATGTTACCGATGACCCCACCAAGCTGAGCAACAAACCTGTTAGCGTCGAAGCCATCTTCTGTGATGAAGTCCTCGCTGTATGCGGGGTCATAGCCAAGAGCTTCGGCGGTTTCTGCCCGTGCTGTTGTTGACATGTCAACCATAGACTGGTCGTCAATGCCGGGGGCAAGCTGACCAAGACCGCCAACCAAGTCCACGCCACCTGTATACACACCGCCCAAAGCCCTTTTTCCGGCCTCCTCTAGGGCGCCAAGAAATGTGGTGTCATCTTCCGAAGCAACAGGGTCTACGGGCTCAGAGGCAAGGCCAAGCTGGCTGTAGTATTGATCAAGGGGAACGTCTGAGTAATATTTGGCGTGGAGGGCATCAGCTAACTGTTGATCGGGAACATCATCATACTCAGGATACTTCCTGCGAAAATCATCTAGCCGAGCCATGGCTTTTATCCACCAACGTTAAGTTCAAGGGGATCTGGCCCTTCTCTTTGACCAAAGAACTGCTTTGTCTCTGGAGCAACAAGCTGGGTCAAGAACACGCTGGCCTGCCTGAGTTGCATGAGCCTGCGGTATTTTGGACTGTCTGGCTCTTCGCCTTTCTTGATAGCTGTCTGAATCTGGAGGTTGAGCATTGGGTCATCCTCAAGAGCATCTATCGCCTTGTTAACCTCGATCAATGCGGTTCTGTTGTTCTGGTTCTGACTAATGCCGACTCGAGCAAGAAGGTCATCCCGCATAATTTCAAGTCGCTCTGCCTGACGAGCGTCCTGAAGTCGCATCTTGGCCCCTTGCAATTTCATAGCACCCTGCGCTTGGGCATCTTTTGCCAAGATATTAGCCGCCTCTTTACCGCCTTGAGCAGTCTTGCCCTCCATGATGCCGGTGCCTAAGGCAACCAGAGCGGCTCCTCTGGCCGCATCAGTGCCCGCGGCAGACTGCTTGTCGATCATAGCTTGCAGTTCAGCAAGTCTTCCTGAGGCGGCATCAGCGCCACGAAGAAGGGGCAGGTTGCCTGCGTCTACTCTCTCAGCAGAGCCATCCGTTGTTTTTGCGCCACTGCTGGCGTCGTTTGCAGTTGTTTGCTTGACAATATCTGCTAGACCGCCTTCGCCAAGGTCTCCCTTGAACTCGCCGCCATAAATACCCTGATCGAAAAAGTCTATATCGGCAAACTCATCATCCATAAATCGGGAAAGCGAGGCTCGATCCGATATCAAGCCATCAACAGTCTGATTTATGTTGGCCTCTGGGTCGGGGCCGGAGAAAAGTGCGGAGATGCTGTCAGGAACGATTGTCATGGCACCGGCGAGCGTCTGGCCGTAACGACTGTTTATTAGGCTGTCTATACCACTGCCAGCAAGATCATAAGCGGTAGACGCGCCAAGCCTTAGTGCGTCGAGCTTGTCGCCAGCAAAATCAACAATCCCGTCTTTAAGCGGCCCAAGCCTGTCCTTAAGCGGCCTTTGCATTCTCGCAATGTCAGCAAAGTCCTTATTGGTCATTTCGATTTCTTCTGGGGTAAGGAGTATCCTGTCCTGCCCCCTCTGCTGGGCAATATCAATCTGATTTATCTTTCGCTCGTCGTCGGTAATAAGCGATCTTAAGTAATCATCTTGATCCATTCTGTTTAACTGTGCATCTGCCAAATCGAAGGCGGCAGTATCTACCGGAGCGGGTTGCTCTGGTGTAAACATGTTACCAATAGCCTTTGGGATTGATCCAAGGCCCATAAATCCTTCGGCGCCAGAGTAAACATTGCTAGAACCCTCGCCCGGGGGTATTTTTGCGGGATCAAACATCTGCATGTCCGCGTCAAGCCCAGCACCCTCGTACATCTCGCTCGCGGGACGGCCAAACGGTGTCTTCGATCTAGCTCGATCAAGGGCGCTAGGGTTGATCAGGTATGAATAGTTCTCGATATCTTTTTGGCTGAGCCCTGCCGCTAGAAAGTCAGCCATCGTCGGGTTCGGGTTTCTCGCGAGAATCTCCTGAATAATGACGTTTTTGCCTCTGGTGACGCCTCCAGCAGACATCATCTGCGGTGGCATAGCCTGCTCTATGCCCTGCGGCATCTGAGGCATCCTCTGGGGCATTTGTGGGGCCATAGCCATCTGGGGCGGCATAGCGCCCATGATGCCGCCCTGCATGGCTTCACCAACAATCTGATCCGCCACTGTCGCATCTGATGGCTTGTTTTGCTGGGCCGCATATTTTTCTCTGGTCTTCCTGTTCTCTTGCAGTTGTTGCACGGCCATAAACTGCGGGAACCCCGGCGGCGGGTTTTGAGCGGCCTGTATGAGTTGAGCGTCACTCATTCCCTTTACAAGCTCGTCGTACTCCAGAAGGTTCATAGCTGTCATCCCTGCGGCCCTCTAAATGCGTTGTACAGTCCAGCCGCCGCTATTCCCGTGCCCAGTAACTGTTGCATGGTGGACGGCGTCATGCCGAACGACGAAATGCTTTGTCCCGGGGATATGGGAGTTCCCTGCAACATCTGGCTGTAAAATCCAAGTTGCTCTCTCGGATAAGATCTTTGCCGCAGAAAATCCTGATATCCAATATCCATACCTGCTTGACGGAGCCTGCGCTCTGTCTCTCCAGCGGCCTGCATATTGCGGAGTCTTTCGATCTCCATTCTCTGACGCTGGCTTGCGTAGTCACCTAGCATTCCAGCCGCCTGTAGGCGCTGTGCGTCTCCTGACAGCAAGTTTCCGTATGCCGCCTGACCCAGCTGAGCGGCCTGCTGTGCATATGCCCTGTCTTGACCAAGACCCTGTTGTGCTTGACCAAACGCCTGTTGCATACCGGCGCCATAGATGTCGCCAAGTTGGCGATTCAGGTTGCGTTCACGCTCGGCCTGCATAATGCCTTCGCGATAACCGCCGAGGCTCCCTACCCCAGCCGCTTGTAAACCCATTTGCTGACCCACAATGTTCGACTGACGACGCGCTTCCCGCATCTGGTTATCAAGAACAAGTTGCTGGTAAGGATTCATGTACTGACCAATCGCGTAAGGATCAGCCATTGACGGCATTTCTTGTGCTCGACGAGTTGTCTCCAGCATAGTGCCCGCATAGGGGCTACCCATGCCGACAGTGCCGGCAATGTTGCCAGCTACATCAAGCTCTGGAGATGTTCCAGAAACGCCCATCTCCGTAAACCGCGACATAGCCTCCTGCTCAGCAGGAGTAAAGTACGCCATACGCGCCGCAGGATACGGGGTATATGGCTCAGCAGACTCATATCCAGTACGAGCCAGCAGGTCTTTGTAATACGGTTCTGCGTATTCTGGTAGGTTTGACTGGACTACCTTGGACTCTGTAGGTCCGCTACTTCCGCCGCCCTTAGACATCGTCTAGTTCCTTTTCATAAAACGCCGCTGACTTCTTGAAGCCATCAGCCTCTAAAAATTTCCAAAACCCAAATCTCGCCACGCCCTCGATGCTTTGGCACCCAAGGTCTTTTGCGTAACGGCTGATTTGTCCCAAAAGAAGGTTGTACCATTTGTCGAAGTCCTCTCCGCCCAAGAAGTGCATGGAAAGTATTCGCTTGCCGGGGTAGTGGGTGACTTCCGTGGTCAATGCTCCCCAGACCTTTTCCTCGTCAAAGGCAACCCAAAGCTGGGTACTGCCCATAGAGATTGCGGCGCATAGATGCTCCATCGTCCAGCGCCCATTGCACCTCTCCACCGCTGGCTCTAGATAATGTCGGACATCGTTCCATGCCGACGCGGCGTGCTCAACGGGTACTAGGCTTATGTTCATGCAGGCATCACTTTCCTTTCATCGATTGGAGGAGCCTGCCTCGTTGTGCCATTGCGTTCCATACGAACTCTACCCATCATGTCATCTAGCTTTTTTGCTCCAGCATCAGAGCTTCCTTCGCCAAGACCAGACACTACATCCGCAGGAACAATAAACTCTCCGGGTGACACGGCAACAGGCTGTTCACTGCCTATCATACCCTGAACCATGTCATCCATCCCACTGCCTTCACCGTTAATCATGCCTTCAGTCTGAGCGTTGGGAGTGGATCTTCTCAAGATTGACTGTCGTGCAACCCGATAAATGTCCGGGCCATACTTCTCCACGAACATGTTAGTGATTTGCTCGGCAAGACTTTCGTCCACCTCGCCCAAAACAGCCGCCTCAAGAGCCTGAATGTCCCTTCTTACGCCTTCACTCTCCTCGCCAAAGGGCAATCCTGTCATCTTGTTTAGTCTTTTTTGCTGTTCTGAGGCTTCCGTGAACTCCGTGGGGACTTGAGCGATGCCGCCAGCCGGAACGGATGTCGAGCCCAGCGATGTCTGCAACATCACCTCTGGCACTTCACCTCCTCCCTGAAACCGCAAGGTCGATAGGTTGAAATCCGCTAAGTCTGGATACATAGACGCAAACTTATTAAAGTCAAAGTTTTCTACGTCGAACCCGCTGACAAAGTCAGGCTGATTGGTATTTCCTGTGGCTGTCTGGTCGGCGGTGTTCGTTTCTGTCTTTGCCGTGGCCTCGCTAAACTCCTCGTTAGTTACAACGCCATCGCCATTTAGGTCGTAGCCTTTTGATATTGCAAATTCTTGATTTGCTATGGCCTCCTCCAAAGACATTCCGCGATCCATCAACTCCTTCAACCTCTCTGTTTGCGCCGTACTAAAGTCCGGTGCCGCATATTCCTCAACCACGTTCTGTTGCGGCGTAGACAATGTAGAGCCCTCAGAGGCCAAGCCCATAACACTGCCGATATCCAAAGGACCGGGGTCCATTTTCTCTAAAGTGCGACGATACTCGTTCATTTGCGCGTTGGACTGGGGCGACTGAAGAATTGGATCAAAGTACTGACTGCGAGATATAACGCCCTGTCTCATCGGCCTGTATGATCGATCAGGCATCGATATGCCCTCAGAAACGTCTTGGAAATAATTAAACTCCGGCTCAAACCCCGGCATGTAATCTCTTGGCGGAGCAATGGTATCTGGCCCGCGTAGTGTCTGCTGTACGGTTACCGGATCAATCCCGGCGTAACCTCTAGGCCCGCCTAAGAACCTAGCAACACCCCTGTAATCGCCGAGGAAGGCGCTTTGCTGTGCGTATGGGTTGTCGTCTTCTTTTTTGCTAGTAGACCCGCCCTCCTCCATGTACATGGGAGACGGAGTGCGATAACTCATCTCTGACCTTCCCTCTGACAGACCTGTGGGTATGCCATGCGCGGCGTATGATCTTTGCAGGTCTTTGAAGGAGCCTTTACGCTCCTTCTCAGCCTCGTCACGCATTGCTTGTCCACGCGCCTCTGCCTGCTCGCGCATCTCTATATCGCCTAATGCGCCCTGAGAAGCGCCCAATATGCCAAGGTTGCCCATGGTGCCAAGATTGCTCACGCCTTCGTTTATCCTGCTCGCTATGCTGGGCGCTGGAGATGCCATATCCAGAGGGGCACCCCTCAAGAGGTTTTCGGGAGCAACCCCTGCTAACTCATCGACGTTAACAAGTCCCTCTGTTACAGATTGAGTTATTGGGCTTGGCGACATGGGGGCCGAAAGCGCCCTTTCCATGCCAGCCTCTAATGTGCCAGAGGCTCCTTCCATAGCCTGCTGAAATCCTACATCAGAGATCGTTGAGGATGTGTTTGCCGCCGCTTCTATGCCAGTCTGAGCCGCAGTCTTTGCCGCATCAAGCCCCGTATTCAGTGTAGTCTGCGTTGCCGCATCAGAGGCTGTTCCAAACAGTTTTCCTAGTTTGTCACCGATAGCACCACCGGCTAATCCACCGATACCGGCCAAAAGCCCCTTACCAATATCCTTTTCCTGTATGGCGGTGATTCCGCCCACAAGAGCCGCGGAGGCGAGCGGCGTCATACTTATCCCTGCGGCACCTAGAAGCATCGGCGCAAGGAAGGCAAATGCCTCAGGTTGCCCTGTGACTGGGTTGGTTGTCAGACCGCCCGGGGTCAAGGAGGCGATGCCTGCCACTTCGACAGGATTCATGTGGACCAGCATAGAGTCGCCGTAGCGACCATGCTTCGCCATCTCGTCCATTATTGGTTTTGCTGGATATTGATTCATTAGCTTGTCTCTACCCCAAACATGTTAAAGCTAAGGCCGGTGCCGCTTGCATGCACCTTGACCACATCGCTTTGGTTGAGTGTCAGCCCTAACACAGCGGAAAATGTGTCTGTCGCTGAGACTGACTTATCATAGTAAATAAACTGCTTATCGTCTGCCCCTGCGCCTGCAACATGGACACTAAGTCTGAAGGTCAGTGCGCCAGATGTTCTGTTGCATACATTAATCGAGCTTACCGTTGTTTGATTTAGGTTTGGCACTGTATACAACGTGGTTGTGGTTGTAGCAGACGGGTTAAGCTGACCAAGAACCTTGATGACATCAGCCATTGCCTGCACCCATCAGCAAGAACTGGAACCGGCGCAGGGCCAGTGACGAGTCCTTGTTTGTCTTGTTTGTGTTGCCTTCTACAGTTGACGATATATCTTGTAGCGATTGCTCTATCGATCTTCTGGCAACCTGCTCATTTTCACGCTCGTACTCTGCGCTGGCTACTGGCAATGTCGTGTATTTAGGCATAAGTGTCTATTGACCTACCTTTCGTGGCATCAGTGGAGGGTGTGGTATCAACAGATGTAGGCTGGAATTTTACCTTGGCCGCATCTAATGGTTGTTGTGAGTTGCTTAAAGTGGTGGGGTTCATCGCAGGATTAGCCGCCCCCGCAACAATACCCGTAGGCTTCTGCATCATATTAGGCCACCTAACACCGCCCACTTGTAAAGGGTCACTAGCCATATACCATCCTATCGGCGTCCATCCGTTCTAATATCAAACCGCAAATCACCCAGCGTCCAGCCATAGTCTGTTCCGTTACTGGATATTTTAATAATCATCTCCCGAGTTCTGGCTCTCAGGTGAAACTGACCCGTATTACTGACGATTGTCGCTGTATCTAACAGGGTCTCTTCTCCCAGCGGGAAATCACGACCTTTAACCTCCAGCGATAAATCAACCGCCGCAGTGGTGCCTCTAAATGTAAAGTCAGGTATTACACGACGCACAGCGGCAAACTGCTCACCATCGCCAAGGCCAATCCCGCCAGACGCAACAAACGCATTTAGCGGCTCGCCGTCCGCAGTGTGGCCAAACTCATGTATGTACAGGTAGTTATCGCTAGTTAGACTGTTAGACGCCGCAATCGGAAACTCTTTGGTCGGCGCATGTATAAACGCACCGCGATCTAGCGTGCCAATGGTCCAGTTGTTTTCTTGATAGTTAAATGTGACATAGTTTGTTATGTCTACACTTGCCCCGCCTACGGGGTAGTACCACGTTACCTCTGAATCGTCAGGGTTAGTGGTTGCGAATATTTTGAATCTCTGTTGAAACTGTAGGTTAGAAAACACATGATCCAGAACCGTGCATGGCAACCTCTGCACAGAGCCGCGATACACATAGAATCCCTCTCTGTCCATAAAGAACACGCTGTCAGCCGCCGCCACCCCAGCCTTAGGTGAGATCATGCTGACGTTCTCTGCTACTGGAGAGAAAGAATAAATAAACGGAGCGCCTACAAACCGCATGGCCTGTATGCCCACATCCGTAAATATCAGTATCTCCTGACGAGTCTTGATCGCACCCACAATAGTTGTGCCGGTGGAAAGAACCTGACCTCCGGCGCTGTTCGTCGCGGTGGGGGTCCAATCTACCGCGTTCTCTTGGTCAGACCAGCGAATAAATAACGGGTCTAGAGTTGACGAGCCAATTGGATTACATCCGAAACAGATAACGTGCCTGTCAATGTCAGACACCATGACTTGAAGCGCCTCAACTGGCGTATTAGATGCGCCACCCAAGCTGGACAGCGCAACCGCTCTCGTACTAAGTCCGCTACTTTCGTCCCAAAAGAAAACAGAGCTTCCTCGTGGATTGAATAACAGGTCATCGCCAAAAGCATCCTGACTAAACAGGCGTAGCTGATTAGATGATGTAATCGCGACTGACTCACCAAAAGCAGAGACACCCCAGCCGCCCACTCCCCAGCCCGTGCTGTCTACATAAAAGTTGGTGCCGGTATTGATCTGGTACGCCCCAACTGTAGAGCTACCACCGTTGCCTGTATCGCTTGAGTTGGCTGTGACTGTAGCGCCTGATGTGTCTTTGGCCGTGATGTTATAGCTGTTCGCATTAACAATTAGGCCGATCTGATACTCTTGGTTAAGGACAGCCGCCACCACATTGCCGCCTAATGATGCCGCCCCTGAGTACGTTACAAAGTCGCCCTCTACCGCGCCATGTGCCGTGTCAGTAACCACTAACGTAGAGGAGCCGTTGCTTGCCGCAAAAGTCACATCGCCAGCGGAGGTGGTGGCCCTGATCGGGGTCACATCTGCAACAGTACCGCCTGACTCAATATAAAACTTGAGGTTAGTGCCGACACCTAAATATTTGTTGCCATCAGCCGCACCCCAGTCAAACAGTGACCGCGCCACACCCTTGATCGCCGTGCTGACATACTTTTGCCAGCCGCCTATTGTTTCGACTCGACCCTTTCTAAAACGAATGCGATCTGAGTCAAACCAGCCGGAATCGGCACTGTATTCGGTGCCTTCCTTATCTATACCCGGTCTAAACTGTATCTTGGTAAGAGCCACTCAGTACACCCACATCACTGGCGTAGATTGCCGTTTGTCTACATGAACAAATGACTTAGCCACTCCTATGCCATTAAATTCCTGCTCTATTGCCCTTTGAACAATGGTCATTCTCTCCACGCCGCTACGCACCGCAATGTCTGCGGCAATGCCATAGGCGTGCATTCCGGGCTTATTTTTCTTTGCCTCTAGACTGTGGCTATTTGACCTGTAGCCAGAGGTAATAATAAACGGAAAGCCGCAAGATTCGCGCAATTCATCTAGCTCCATGATGAAATCATGGTCCATCTCGTTTTCGCCAGTCTCCTGACAGTCAAAGTCGGACAGCTTGAAATACTTAAACTCTTTCATTCTTTCTTTCCCTGTCCCAAGAACAGGCCGAAAGCACCGGTTAGTGCCCCAGTCATCACGCTGACCAAGGCCGCTTGCTCGGGGTTCGGATCGGACAGATCCATAAACCACTCGACAACCCGATAGGTCATAACAATCATTACAAACATAACCACTCGCGGAAGTATCCGCCAGCGATCTAATAACTCAGGGGTGATCATTGCTGAAGCGCAAAAACCGCCACCAAGACAATATTTAACACGACTGCAAAAATAAACATCGCCCCGGCTTGCCACTCAGTAAGGTGCATGACACGAGACTTACAAACCTTCCCAACGGCCTTTATCGGTTCAATCATCGCTTACTTCTCCCTTGCTACTTGCTTAGTCTTTTCAAACGTCCTTAAGCCACCCAGTCCCAGCATGCCAAGAAGCACGGTCAACAGGCTTTCCATCTCAAATACAGGTAACGGAGGGGCGTCCACACCAGCAAATGTAATAACAAAAACAGCAATAGGCTGACCCACAAAGTGCCAAGCCAAAGCAACGCCGCAAGTCCAGCCGACAAACGGCCTCCAGCCTGCGACAAACATTGACTTGTGTGCCGCTTCAGCCTTGTTAATCTCAATCTGGCCCTTGGCAAGCTCTTGGGCATGTCGCTCCGACATCGTCGCAATCTCGTGCGCGAGCTTCGCTTTTTCATCCGCATCCGGTATGAACTTATCCAGAAGCCCCGTAACCGGGCCAATCAGTGCTTGTAACATGACGCCTCCTTAGAATGTAGACAGTGCAACCCTTTTCCATGTATTCGTTGCAACACACACATATATGTAGTCTGTGTCATAGGCTATCTCGCCCTTGGTGCCTGACGCTGACGAATTGGCTGGCGTCTGACTGGTGTCGATCCTAATATTGTCGCCAGTGGTAGCCAAAGCGTTAAAGGTGCCTGCACCGGGGGTCGACGCGCCTATGTTGGTGCCGTCAATGCTTCCAGCGTTGATGTCCACAGTAGGTAGTGTCGCCGTGCCTGTAGTGCTGAGCGTTGTAAACGCGCCCGTGCTTGCCGAGCTAGCCCCAATCGGAGTGCCATCTACGGCGCCGCCATTGACATCAATCGAAGAAAATGAGGACGACCCCGTCGAGGTCACGTTCCCTGTCACGTTTCCCGTTACGTTTCCCGTCAAGTCGCCCGTCACGTTTCCCGTCAAATTGCCGGTGACGTTTCCCGTTACTGCGCCCGTAACATTTCCGGTCACGTTACCTGTCAGGTTGGCGCTCACCGTTGTTGCTAACAAGTCAACAAAAACCTGCGTGACCGTAGCGCCTGAACCAGAGCCGCTAAACTTCAGCACCGCATCTTTGCCGTTGGCTAGCTCAAAATCATTTGAGGCGTTATATGTGCCTTGGAACAGAATGACAGACCGATTTGACGACAAACTATTACGAACAAATACAATCTTTTCCGCGTCATTTGGCGTCAGCCTGACATACGCTGTGCCGCCAAGGTCGCCGCCATCAGTAAATTCAATAAACTTATTTCTGCCGTTCGATACAGCGCCGTTCGTAACAGGAATATCTGTTGGCGAGCCGGAGCTACCGGCGGAGGACAGGGTCAGCGCCAATATTCCGTTGACAGCCTGATCCAGAATGTCGAAGTTCGTGTTGGTTGTATCGCCCCATGTGCCAGACTGATCGCCTGTTGCGATCTTCTCTATGCCTAGGTTGGTTGTATATGTGCTAGTCATATCTTATGCCGCTATCTCTGTCCAATTCGGGTCTTGATTCGGTTTAATTTCGTTCCACGCAACAACTGACGCGCCGGACGTTTGGCCTGTTCCCGCAACTCCTGTCACCAAAACGCCAATGGCACCAGTCGCAGATGCAACACCAACGCTACCTTGAAGTGACGGTGACGTAATCGCCACCGCAGAGCCGCTTCCCTCTGTAATTGTTACAGATCCGACAGCGCCCGTGCCGGCCACACCTGTAACTTCAATCTGACCAGCCGCAACAACAGTAACGCTACCCACGCCTCCGGTAGCGGAAACTCCCGTTACGCTGGCATTTGCATCAGCATTAACGGTTGCAGAGCCAACACTTCCCGTTGCCTCGACGCCGGTAACGCTAACCCCAATGCCTTCTCTGACTATGATTTGCAGGTCTGCAATGGCCAGAGCCACCATCGGCTCTTCGACTAGCGCCAAACCGCCTAGTAGCGAACCGCCGCCGTCAGATGATGTCATCGGCATACTTGCCGATACGCCGGTTACATTGACTGTTGCGGGAATCTGAACAATAACGGAGCCGACGGACGCTGTGGCCGCTATGCCACCGGCATTTGCCGTACTGTCGCCGTCAATTTGAATGCCACCCACGTTTCCTGTAGCAGAAACCCCTGTTACAGAGACATTTGCCAGACCGGTAACGGAAACAGACCCAGCCGCGCCTGTTGCGGCAACGCCATTTGCAACAAGATCGGAGCTACCAAGGTCCGAAAAAGGCGCCGCCGAAAAACTACTAGAACCAAACATTACTTATCAGCCTTAGAATCTATCTTGGCTTCAATTGTGTCGAGCTTTTCAAAGATGCGCTGTATGTCCTGCCGAAACTCGTCTCGCCTGACATAGTCACCGGCAACACGAATCTCTATCCCGCTGACATTCGCTTCCAGCCTCCTGACGGAGTCCCATAAAGTCTTCATAAGCCACCCGAAAACACCTGCACCGAGGGTGATGATTGTGTTAATCATGCCTTGGTCCATGCTACCCTCACTCCTCTGTATTCAGGGGGTTATCTAGAATCCTTTCTATGCGCTCTTCTAGATCATCTCGCATACTTCTTAATTCGTTATTTATGTCTCTTAGACTGTCATTGACTCGCTCTTCAAGGGCGTAAACATCGTCCCGAAGCTCTCTGGTGGCTTCGGCAACGGTGTCATCTGTGCTCCTTGCGATTGACTCAACAACGTCTATATCAGCTTGTAGCCGGTCTAGCTCTCTCTCAAGAGCAGTGGTCAGTGACTCAACATTGCCCATCTTTGTGTCAATGACGGCTAGAGCTTCATCGTAAGAACTAAAGTCGGGTGAGACGTATTCCGTCACAGCCTGCTCGGCAGTCAATAGGCGTTGATACAGTTCAAAACCACCCCACATAGCGGCTAAAATGCTTCCTAGGAGCGGTATTACAAGCAGTAATTTACCGCCCGAAACCTTCAGCCCTGCAAACTCTATCTCTGCCATTGAATATCCACCAAGTCTTTATATGTGTCTGAACCACCAAGCCTAAGCACACCAAAAGGATCTACTCGTGGGGCGTTGTTTGGATACACCTGAGTGTTTTTATAAAATTCGTCGCGGTCAGACAGGTTTACGTCCTGATATTGACTGAAGTCAGAATTATTGGATATCAAGAACACGGCAACAGATTGATCTGTAAAGCCACCTGTATCAGCCAAAGTGTCCAGCTGACTATCAATACTTTGCTCTACCTGCGCTTGGCTCATAGTTTTAATAGCCACGGTGGCCTTTTGAACCATTCTCTGCTCTTGGATCGTAGGCTCATCAATTTCAAAGCGGCTAAAGTCTGGCGGCTGTGAGCTTAGAAACTGACCGACACTTTGACCTGTAGCCAATGCATCATTGAAGTCTTCTTCAAATTGCGCTTGCGCTGGTGGGGCCACATCAACGGAGGTCATACTGTCTGACTGTTGTTGTTGCGAAAGCTGTATTAACGTCTGGCTGATGTTGGTTTGTTCGGTCGCCATCTGCCAGTAACTATCAGCGCCTGACTGACCAATGACCTGCGCTATCTGTTGCATTGGCTCTGATTTTTGCGACGAACTTCCTGACTTGTTTGATTGTGTTGATTGTACTGATTGCTCCTTGGCAAGAGACAGAGCTATTCCAACCACATCAACGGCGGGCCTTGCAATCGTGCGAACAGACTCCGCAACAGGTTCTGAGCGTGTTGTCGCCGCCACCTCCATAGGAACAGCCTGCCTTTCCTTAACAGGGCGCTCTATCGGCACCTCTTGCCTCGCTTGCATAACTTCCGGGCTTGGACGCCTTGTAACCCTTGCAACCTCTGCAATGATTTCCTCTGGCTCTGCCTGTCTCAGCCTTTTCTCTTCTCTTACTGGCTCAACCTTCCTTTCCTTTTCAACGCTAGGCAAAGGCTCAACGATTTCCGCTGGCTCCTCAACCACAGGTGGCGCATCGTTAATTCGAGGTCTAGCTTCAGGAGGTGGCTCACCATCCAAGGGCGGCATGGCCGCACGAGGGTCGCCAAACATAATCGTCTCTTGCGATGTATCTTGGTACGCCTGCGGGGGCTCTGCCTGCTTCAATGCTCTAGGCTTGCCCGTTCTGTCGGGCTGATCGAGGTACAGAAAATCGTCAGGAGAATCGCCAAAAACCACATTCGTTGCTTGCTCAGCGAAAGTCGGAGGCTTTGGCTCTTCAACAACTACCACTTGCTGTGCGGCAAGAGCGTCTGCATAACCCGCGCAAGACGGGTCATTCAGCGGGTTTGAGCAATCAGGCAAAATAACGGGATTTGTGTTTATCGGGGTGTATATAGCAACCACAGATGGATTTCGTACGGCTGGACCGTAGTTTCCAGCCCAAAACCCTCGATCTATGCCGTCAATTCGTAAGCTCACCGCCTCGTAGGCGCTACCAAAGTCATACACCTCCGCACCGCTAAAGGTCTGCCATTCTTGATTGAAATCTCGCCGGTTGAATACTTCTCTAGCATCAGTGTCACCGGCTTCATTGCCTACAGCTAAAAATGCCTGTATCTCATCCTCAGTGCCATTTGGATCGGCGCAGAAGCCACCAATCGAGTTGTTGCAATTGTATAACGCCTCAAACGACCAATTTAGCGTGAGAATTTGCAATGGGTCATATATAGGCAACACACCAACCGTAGTCACATTACCCGTTTGAAAGCTATATCTGTATGTGCCCGCTGTAGCGTTGAAGGCCACGTTATTTGACGCTTCCGTTAGGCTAAGAAGGTTTTCAGACGTTAGTGTCTGACCGTGCCCAACAACCGCGTAAAATAGAAGCAAGGCACTCGCGAGGCGCTTCACGTCACATCCGCCTTTCTGGCGTTGGCACCCGCTCTGGATAGGTTTCCCACAAAACCTTAGCCTCATCGCCTATCTGGCCCTCTATGGGGCACGGCGTTCCCGCATCCATCATACTTGACCACACCCTGTAGTCTTGGCACATGAGACTGACTGCGGCCACACGCATACCCATGTCGTACAGGGTCTTGCTCAGCTTAATTCTTTCGCAGTTTTTATCTCGCACAGACTTACCAGTTGAAAACCCTAGTATCTGGGTCTGCACTGCACCTGATATGCCCGTCGTACAAAGGTCTTGGCTGTAGCTACTGCCAATCGAGGGTGCTATCGCGCTTGGCGGCGGCGAGTTTATGTCCTGCGTGATTCGTTGAGTCGAGTCACTGGTCGAGTTGCTAGTTGAATTACTGTTATTAGTGTTTACGTTGTTATTGTTTGAGTTCACCTCTGACCTAGAGTCACTCGTCTGATTAATGGTTGTGTCGGAGGTCGACAAGCTAACACTATTGCTTGTGCTGGTATTCTGGTTAATGTTCGTGGCAGTGCTGACCGATGTGTTGTTGTTGGTGTTAGTGCTGTTATTTGTGTTTGTGTTGAAATTGGTATTGTTATTAGTTGAGTTGGTGTTGTTTATGTTCCGGATCAACCCATTGTAATTGGTGCTGTTAATATTTTGATTGAGGTTGGTGTTGTTATTAATTGCGCTTGAAGTCGAGTCAATGACTGACGTGTTAACATTTGTGTTTGTGTTGACGTTAGCGTTCGTAGACGTGCCCGTATAAGTCGTCGTATTGACGTTATTGTTGTTATTGGCATTGGTACTTGTGCTGGTGGATGACGATGTCGTGTTTATATTCGTCGTTGTTTCTTCCGCCAGAGACAGAGTGGGCCAAAGCAAACACAAAAAAATGATAGGTAAACGATTCACAATTTCACCTTAAAACGTAATGCTTCCAGAGCCGGTAAACGTATATATTTTGTAGCCTCCGTCAGTGGTCTGGGTTGGGCTTCCAGAGGTGGCGCTTGCTGTTAGAAGCGTCCTGATGATAACAACGCCTGAGCCGCCCGAGCCGCCACCGCCGCCGTATGAGCCATCTACCCCGGCCCCACCGCCACCGGAGCCTGTATTGGTGCCACCTGATCCGGCTGTGCTGTTGGGTATGCCGCCAATTCCGCCGCCACCAGCGCCGCCTTGCCCTTGGTATCCGTTAAACGAAACGCCACCGCCTCCGCCGCCTGCGCGAGCCACAGCAGAGCCGGTTATGGAGCTTGTCGTTCCGCTACCACCGTTACCAAACTGCCCAATGCCGCCGCCGCTAACAGTCGGGGTAGAGCCTGCTTGCCCAGCGCCACCGCCGCCACCGCCAGCGCCCGAAGTGCCGCCGCCGTTTCCTGCTCCGCCAGCATTGCCCTCAGATGGGTTGTACGAGCCAGCATTGCCCGACCCGCCATTGGAGCCACCACCTAAAGCGCCGTTTCCACCACCTCCGGAGCCGCCACTATCCTCAGAATCGCCGCCGCCCGTTGTGTTGTAACCATAAAAAGAAGATGTCGAGCCGTTAGACCCAGCAGACCCCCCGGCCCCAATGGTCACGGTGTATGAATTTCCAAGGACCACATCAAGATCTGTGAATTCCCTGTAACCGCCAGCACCTCCACCGCCATTAGCGGTGCTAAGTGGCGCGCCGTTATCTCCGCCACCACCGCCAGCAATGATAAGCGCGTCCATGAGAAGAGGTGCCGATCCGGAGTTAAAGCCCTTTAGGGATGCCGCGCCAATCGTAGAGAAGAGGGGCATTATGCGTACTGCGTCTGGCTAGCCAAGACGGTGAATGTGGCATCCGCCGTTTTGATGATGCTGAATGTGTACGAATCAATAGATGATGCGTTGCCGGAAGAGGGCGCTGTTCCACCTGACCACTCAGGAGTAACGCTTGACCCGTCTACTTGGTAGCTGTTGAGATAATAGGCAGACCCGCCCTGCGTCATCAAAACCGCCGCCGTCATGCTTTCTCCCACGGCCATAACACTGTTAAGGGTGGTTGAGCCGTTTCCGCGAAAGTTAATTGTCCTGTTTGCCGTTTGGTTTGCTGTATAAAGCTCCACGGCTTGCGTCAACAGGTCGAAATTGATTGTGCCTGTAGTGCTAGTTTGTACGGTGACCTTTTCGATCATCTCGGCAACAGAGGTCGTGCCGATAAAATTAACCTTGGCACTGGCGTCCGCCGTGACAGCCTTCGACGCCTCTGACGTACCCAGCGTGGTAATGTCTACATAGTTAATTTCGGTGCCGGTGGCCGTTATGGCCGTGCTATCGTTGATCTTAGGCGACGTAAGCGTCTTGTTGGTAAGTGTCTGAGTTGCAGTGTCAGAAACAAGGTTGCTCCCCGTAGCGGGCAACACCAATGTGTTAGTTGCCCCCAAAGCATGAGGCGCACCCTGTACCGTCTGAGCGTGAGCATTTGCGGCTTCACAATAAAACTTAATTCTTGATGCCGTGCCGCTATTCTTGAGGTCTATAAGACCGCTTTCAATGCCGACATTATCGTCAATAGTTACCTTGCCTGTAGCGTCCTCAAAGACGGCTTTTTCTGACGGGTACGCGCAAAATACAATCTTTGAGCCTGCCGATAGGTCCACTGCCGAACCGCTATTTGAGCTAGCAAAAACCGTCGTTCTAGTCAGGGTGTTTCCAGAGCTAGCATAAGTGCCCAAGCCAACCTCAAACGCAGTGTTACTCGTGTCAACAATTCCGTAGTAAGTCGTGTCGCCGTTAGACAAGACAGAAGAAAACGTGACAAAGTTAGACTCCGCCCCAGCCAGTGACAAAGCGCCTGTGCCTGTCGTTGTTGTGGTTTCTTTAACCCGATCCTTAATTACGAGAGCCATAAAATACCTTTAAATTTCTAGGGAAGTGGCATTACTACAAGAATCCACTCCTGACCTTCTTCCGACCATTCATACAAGCCGCCGTCAGTCGGGTACGGGACCGGGGCTTCCCACTCGTATTCGCTATTTAACGTCCAGCTAGGGAATGGCTGTGGGTACAAAAACACATCGTTGACCGAGTCATACGATCCCCCTATGGGAGCAAAACGCTTTCTAAAGTTGTTGTTGTAACTTGTCTGCACCCATTCTCCGCCGAGCAAGTTTTGGCAAAAATCCTTGCCAAGTTGCTCCTGCTCAGAACCGCTCTCATCCGTGGTAACGTCATTGTTAACGACAATAACCCTGAGAACAGTGCCGTCGTCAGAGATTTCTGCAAAATGCGCCACGCCTACACCTCCGGGTGCTTAATGATGACAATGCCCGAACCGCCAGCGCCGCCAGAGGCGCTTGAATAACAACCGTAGTTGGTAGCACCACCGCCACCACCGCCAGAATTAGTGCCACCTGCGCCGCTACCACCGTTGCCACCGTGACCCACACCGCCTGTGCCAGCACCGCCGGTACCACCACCAGCACCGCCACCTGCGTAATAGTAGTCTGACCCGCTTTGTTCTGCTCCGTTTAGGTTGGAGCCATACCAGTTAACAATGCCGCCGGGGCCACCGGAGCCGCCAGAAGAATAACCATTACCGCCGAGACCGTTACCGCCGTCATATCCCTTTCTCCCGCCGCCACCGCCGCCAGAGCCTGCTGTGCCGTTACTAGTTCCATTACCATTACCGTAACCGCCATTGTCGCCATAAGCGCCACCAGACCCGCCAGCGGAATAAGCTCCCGCCGTACCGCCGCCAGAACCCGAGGCGTTACCGTTGCTTGTTCCCGGCATAGGACCACCGCCCCATGTGGCTCCTCCTGCACCGCCATTCGACGTAACACTATTAAACGATGAGTCCCCGCCATTTCCGCCGCGGTTATAAGAACTGCCTGCGCCAGCACTTCCACCTGCGCCTACCGTGACAGCGTAACTGCCCTCTGCCACGCTGATTTCGTTGCCGGGAGAAAGCCATCGAAAAGCGCCTGATCCGCCACCTGCGCCAGTCGCACATATTGCAAATCCGCCGCCGCCACCGCCGCCGCCACCAATAATGACATACGCAACATCTGTAAGTGTTCCGCCGGATACAGACAAGGTGCCACTGGACTTAAAGTATCTGTAGGTAAAGCCGCCGTTGTTGTAAACAGCGTCACCGCCAGTGACCTCTAGCTTGCCGCCTCCGGGGTTAAATCCGCGAGCAGAGCCTCCCCCGGCTGTACCGAGCATAGGCATTATGCGAACTGCGTCTGGCTAGCAAAAACTGTAAACGCCGCGTTACCTGTCTTAATAACAGTGAACACATACGAATCCACAGAGTTCGCGTTACCAGCAGATGCCGCAGTCCCACCAGACCACTCTGGGGTAACACTAGAGCCATCCACCTGATAAGCGTTAAGGTAGTAAGCTGACCCGCCCTGCTTCATTAACACTGCACAGGTCATGCTTTCACCGGTAGCCATAATACTGTTTAGGCTGTTAGAGCCATCCCCACGGAAGTTAATTGTTCTGTTTGCCGTCTGGTCGGTGTTGTAGAACTGCACTGCCTGCGTCAAAAAATCAAAGTTAATTGTGCCTGTGGTGCTTGTCGGAATGTCTACCTTTTCGATTATTTCAGCAAGTGACGTGGTGCCAATAAACTTAACCTTGGCATTTGAATCTGCTGTTACGGCTTTTGACGCTTGAGAAGTGCCTAAAGTGGTAATGTCTACATAGTTAATTTCTGTTGCCGTAGACGTAACGCCATCAAGGATGTTGATTTCTGCTGTAGAAGCCGTAACGCCGTCAAGGATGTTTAACTCTGCCGCAGTTGAGGTAATCGCAGTGCCTGCAATCTGAAGCGTAGTCGCGTTAACCTCTCCAGAACCGCCATAGATAACGCCCTTTGCGTTCACTATCGTCCCAGAAGACGATCCATCTAGAAGGTTAATTTCTGCGGGAGTACTGGTGACTGTACCCAAATCCGCTACAACTCTCGCGTTAGTCATCGTTTACTCCGTGGGCTTTATTGGCCATGTGACATTTTGTGGAAACCCTTCTTGCTGTGGAACGTCACGCAAAGCCTGTCGGTAGGTCGCCATCTCCGCTGACATGGTTACATCTGACAATCCATAGTGATCGGTCTGACTCAGCCTCTCATCTCTAGAGCTACGCCTTTGTGAAGACAGCCTGACTAGGGCGTCCTCTGCTTCCGCACCAGCCAAGTCCTCGACAGTTTTAGTGATTGTCCAAGTCCCATCGACAAGAACCGGCTCACTCGCCTCAACCACTTTCTGCGTGTATTCATCAAAGCTAGGGTCTGGCTCCATGACGACTTCATAAACACCAAGCGGCGCCAAAGACTCAGGGCGCAGTGGACTGCTAAAAGATGTGTTGGGATTGTCAGCTTTTAATTGCGACACCGGATAAGGGTACTGAATGTCCTCTCCTTGCACTTTCACCAATAACATAAATACCCCTAATAGAGCGTGTGGTTTGGAAACGCCAGCGGCGTGATTGTATCGCCCGTTGAATAAACAGCATCCGCAATCATTCTCAAGGAAGAGGGCGCGTATTGGCTCGAGGTTGTAGAACGAGATCCCGTTTGATTATGCGAGAGGTACAGCTTGTTTCCAGAAGACGCAAACGAAAAGCCATAAGCAGTGCCTAAGTCTTCAATGACGCTACTTGCGTTCATCGCCAGTATTTTGTTGTTGTTTGTGTCCACAATAATAACCATCGGCGTCATACCATAATTACGGCCTGTGCCTACAGCCGCAGTCTGTCTTGTCCCTAAACTAGAGCTACCAGAAACACAATTGACAAAACACCTATACTGATCCGTGTATATATCAATGTGTTGGCTGGCGGTTCCCAAGCTCAACACGGGTCTTTCCGTTTGGGCAGAATCTCTAGAGCGAAAATTAAACTCAAATGTCATTACACCATTGCTGAGTAAAAACTCATCGTAGTGCGTTCCGATATAGCCCGCGGTGTTTCCGTCGTAATATGAAGGGATGTAGCTAACCGTGTAAGATGATCCGTTCCAAGAACTCATGGATGTGGAGAGTGTCTGATAAGTTGAGTACTCCATGTTGGAGTAAGACACATCCACGTTTTGCGGATTTCTCATCTTAACCGCCCTCAGCTGATCTTTGAGGGAGATTTTGCCAGAGCAATACACCATCTTGTGCGTGTCGGCCCTAAGTAAGTCTTCGCCAAACCGCACAACAACCAACCCAGACCCTCCGGCCCCTCCTTGGTTTTGTGTGGAATTGCCCGGAGCGCCACCGCCTCCGCCGCCGCCTAAGCCATCAGTCCCAGCAGTAGGCGATCCATAACTGCCGTTGTAATAGCCGCCGTTTCCGCCGCCGCCGTTTCCGCCAGTTTTTGCATTTTGAAGGTAGCCGGGGCCACCGTGGTTGCCTGCTCCCGCTCCGCCGTAGTATTTGTTGGAGGATGACTCAATAGCCCAATAAGGGCCGTCAGGAGCGTTACTTCCCCAGCTTGCATTACTGTCAAATTTAGAGCTTGATCCGGGTGAACCGCCACCTGAATAGCCGGAGTTGTCCGCTTCAATTCGTCCTTCATCTAGGACGCCTTTTGGATGACTGCCACCATAGTAACCTGTGCCACCACCGGGATTAGCGCCTCCTGTAGAGTTCCAATTACTGCCTCCACCCGTGCCACAACCGCCACCCCCGCCATTAACAGTCAAAAAATCACTGTCTCCGCCGGGGCCATTAATAGTGCCGCCAACGCTTGTTTCTATCTTGGACGTACTACCTGTAGCGCCTATAGAAGCCCCGCTTGTTGTGGCGGCTCCAGCACCTACAGTTACGTTGTAAGTTCCTTTGTCGAAATAAACTAGTCTGGCGACAACGCCTCCGCCTCCGCCGCCACCTGCATACCCCTTATACCGTTCATCCGCGACACCCCAGTTGGTATAGTTAGATTGCGCCCCTCCACCAGAGCCGCCACCGCCTACCAGCAATACAGTGCACCACCCCTCTTGAGTGATGGTCAGAGTTCCGCTTGAAGTAAAAGCCTCTACGGTATCGTTGCCCACGGTGGTAGTTGAGCCGCTTGCACCGCCGCCTCTGCTACCATCCGCATACTCCATACCGGCTCCGCCGGCTCCGGCGGCGGCTTGGATGATTTTTACGGAAGATCGACTCATCCCAGAGCTTGTCCCGCCGTAAAGCCGTAGTAGGTAGTGCCACCGTCGTGCGTGATAAACACGAAGTAATCGACCGCGTTAGCCGTAGCGGTTAACGTAGGTGCTGTAGCCGCAGGCCAATCGACTGATCCGGGCCATGTCACGGAGTAACCAGAAGCACTTCCGTCCTGTACGATCTTCAGCGTAAAAGCAGATACCTTGCCGCTGGCGGCTGGGTTGCTAAAGGTAAACGTGGTGTTTTCTGTGAGCGTGTGGCTAAAGTTAGTGCCGTCACGCAGGTTTACCGCCGTAGCATTAGAGCTAGATGACACGGCGTTATATTCTTCCGATATCCCGTTGTCGAATGTCACTACGCCATTTGCGTCGGCGGTGACTGCCTTGCTCGCCTGAGACGTGCCGAGAGTCGTAATATCGAGATAGTTAATCTCAGCCGTTGTGGCCGTCACCCCATCCAGAATGTTTAGTTCCGACGCGGTGGAAGTAACGCCATCTAAAATGTTTAGCTCTGCCGTAGTAGAGGTGACACCATCAAGGATGTTTAACTCTGCCGTAGTAGAGGTCACGCCATCTAGGATGTTTAGTTCCGCCGCGGTGGACGTTACGCCTAGATTAGACAGTGCTGTTACCGCACTTGCTACGTCAGACAGATTGTTTGCCGCCAGCAGTGCATTGGCTACGGCAAACGTCTCGTAAGCGATGATCTCTACCGAGTCGCCGGTTGTAGCTCCAGAGGCAAGAACGACGGAAGACCCGTTGGTTGCGGTAACATCTGTCCCTACAACCAGCTTGGCTCCATTAAGGTAAACGTCTACATACCCTACGGTATATGTTGCAGAAAACGTGGTCTGGCCGGACGTGGCCGTGGCGCTAGTTCTGGTATAAGCGAATTGAGCACCAATAGACCCCCACGCAGACCCGTTGTAACCCTCAAATCCAGACGTAGTGCTGTTGTACCTAATCTGCCCTTGAGCCGGTGTTGGGCGCTGTCCGGTTGTGCCCACAGGAAGTTTGAGGGCGGATGTGCTGGTGACATTGACAGCCCCAGCAAAATTAGCATCTCCAGAGGCGTCAAGAAACACTGCTTTTCCAGCAGGGTAGTTAACAAACACTTCCTTGGTTCCTGCTGACAAGTTAACAGCAGAGCCGCTGTTAGAGCTAGCAAGGACCGTGGTCCGCGTTATAGAGTTGCCGCCAGACGAAAACGTACCTAGCCCTACCTCAAAGGCGTTATTGGTGTCATCGATAATGGCGTAGTAAGTTGTGTCACCATTGGACAACGCAGACGAAAACGTAACAAAGTTAGTCTCCGCGCCGGCAAGCGTAATAGCCCCCGTGCCTGTCGTAGTAGTGGTTTCTTTTACGCGATCAGCAACAACCAAGGCCATGATTAAGCAATCCGAATAATGGCGTTAGAGGCATCCGCAGTAGGGAACACAATAGTAAAATCACCAGCACTAGAAGACTTGTCAGAGCCAAAGTCCAGAACAACAATCGTGTCTGTGGTGCCAGAACCACTGCCTGTCGTGGTGTTGTATATAAGTGCTCCACGCGCCGTCAGGGTGCTACTGGAGAACGTGAGATCGGCAAAGTCGGTAAGGGCCGTTGTTCCTGACGTGGTAGGAGTAACATTAGTCAGCGTGCCGCCACCCGCAGAATACCCTGTACCGCTGATCTCGTTGCTTGTGGTGTAGGCGGTCGTGGCCGCGTCAAAGCTCGCGCTGTTGGTGTACATTGCTAGCTTAAATGTATCACCCGAGCTATTTGTAAAATCGTGTTTCGCCTGTAGCAGTTGTTGCTTAAAAGACGTACACATATAGTTTCCGCTAAAAGCCATATCACATTCTCCTGATAAGTTCGGCTAGATCTTTTTGCCCTGCATCAACAAGGGCGTTATAGACTGTGGTTCGGTCGCTATTTGCGGCCTCTTTCATGTAAAAAACAAGAACCGCTCTAATGTGATCCTTGAATGCATGCGCCTGTGCCCGTACCTCTGGCAACGCAGTATCAGCTACCGAGACGATCTTATCTAAGCATCTCTCAGCAATCTCTTCTGGGGTAAAGCCTCTGTTTTTTGTCGTATGAACGACAACACTACCGACTTCAACGTCGGTACTAACGCTCATCATCCTCTAGATTCCCTTACCTCGCCGCTACGATAACTGTCTGTCGTGCTGTACCCCTCACCCAGCCGCTCCAGCTTTAGCAGAGCATCCGCGTACCTTTGAGCATATAACTGCATTAGGTCGGGATCGCCTTTCAAGTATGTGTATGCCTCAACAAGACATCCGTACAAAAGCGTGGACTCTGCGTTGGTACCGAGCCAGCTTGTGCCGTCTCCAGACGCGGTGATTGAGGTGGGCTTGTGGAAATAATGAAGCTCTGCTTCATAGGCAGAATCAGGGGTGGGGCCGAGAATAAACGCGGTGCGGCTAAAAATGCCGTAATACTTGGGCGCTCCCTGCGTTGTTGTTAACGGATACGCCTGACGTATGAAGTTTACGTCTTTAAAAATAAGATACTCAAAGCCAGAGTTGTCGATAGCCAGAGAGTAGGGTGTCAAAAAGTCTGTAGGCATGATGAGGTATTGATTACCGCTTGCCACAGACCCAGTAACATTCTTACGAAAATCGGGAAGTTGCACTGTCTTCAGGATTTTGTCTTCTGCCTGCGTGATAATTGTTGGCAGGTTATTGACAAAGCTGGTTTCATTTGACTCGCAATAATCTTGTATTGCCTGCTTTAGAGAGGTAAACGTAAACGCCATCAGGATGTCTCCACCGTTACGCGCCCAACAGCACCCGCCATATCAAGACCGACAGTTCGGCTTCCAAGCGCCGTATTGCCTCCCCCGACAGGATCGAACGCAGAAAGCGCACGACTTTCGTCAAGACTGTTGTCGGGCCTAGGAAACCTAAGCGCCTGTGGATCGTTCGCATTGACATCCCCCAACTTCAGCTGAGGCTGGTCCTGATCTACAACGTCCCTGCCAACCAGCAGACCGTTCCAGCGGCCATCCTCAATCTGTCTTACCAAGTCGCGCAGTGGGTATCGAAAACCTGTCCGATCACAAAACCCAAACGCCTTGGAGCCTTTGGCGTAGCTACTCATAAATTGTTATACCCACCGGGAGCCATATAAAGCGATGCTTTTTCTCTAGATGCGTCTGCCGCTAAATTCCACTGCTCCTCATACACCTCTCTGAGTGCCGGCGCCAAAGATATCGACTCAGGCTTCTTGCTCGCTATGTAATAGGCCAGACCCGCCACCATGCACGGCAAATACCGCGCTGGCACATCCATGTTGTTAGAGGCTGGCTTTCCGGTGTCCTCTATTCTGTCTAGGTAGTAATACGCAAATGTGTAGGTAGTTGTTGCGTCTGGCACAGGCCAAAAGTGCAACGTCAGNCCCGCAGGCTTGCGCTCGACGTAATATTGCAGTGGTCTGCCNTGAGTCAGCTTGTTGGTCTGGTGGGCATACTGGCTCACCGAAATTCTCTGCATGGTCAGGTCAGATTGCTTTGAGGTGTCGCCTGCATCAGTACGCAACAGACCCTCAACGATGTCTTGTTTCTCCGAAGTCAGGTCGTAAGACGAAGTGCCTGCGGTCAGCGTCTGCGTAGCATCCCTTACTGTCCACAAGTTAAGACCACGGTTCTGCCACTCCAGCATCAACAAATCCAGACTGCGCCGTGCCGTCCGGTAGTCATAGCCGCTTCGTAGCTCAGATCCTGCTCGCTCGAACGCCTCTTCAAATATGTCTGACANGTCAAGAGTAAAGGCTGTCGTTCCGCTAGTCGCCATCAGACCTTCCTTCCTCTCGTTCTACCCCTACGAGCCAAGCCGTTCCTGCACTTAGCCGCCTTGATCTTTTTTGACTTGGGCGCATTTTTGATCTGCTTGCCCATCTGCGCTCTGCTTATAGGCATATCATCACCAGTTCTTGCAGGACCAGTAACGAGCAGACATCTTGCTTGGCGGCTTAGAGTCGCACTTGTGTCTGGCACGGAAGGACTTGCGCCGCCCCGGCTGGCTCTTCTTGATCTTCATATTCTTGTCGCCATAGCGGATAATTTTTTCTTTGCCATCCTCGCATGCCTTGACCATAAACTTCTTTTTGGCGTGGCTGGGCGTTCGCTTTGGCTTGTTACACGACATGGACTTTTTATTGACCTTGCCGCCAGACTTGTAATACATCCGCATTACTTTCGATGCCTCGACGTTTTCTTGGCAACTTTCTTGGGTTGCTTTGAGTGTTGCTTACCCTTCTTGGTATCTGCGCGTTTTTTTCGCGTAGTCGCGGCATACTCTTTGTCGGATAAAGACTTGATGGCCTTTTCAGGAAGATAACGCTCACCCGTGGCTTTTTTGCCTTGGGTGCTGGGCTTGCCAGACTTGGTGCGCCACTTCTGTTTAGTCCAGTTTTTTAAGGACTTTTGAGACTTTTTAAGAGCCACGCTTGGATTTTGCCTTTGCTTTAGGCTTTGGCTTGGCCTTTTTCATCATAGACCTTTCAAGCGTGTCAGCCTGACCAGCGTGTAGCTTAGACGCTTTTCTTAGCTCTTTAATCATTTTGCGCTTTTTAGCATCATTAAACTCATGCATTAGTCTCTGTATCCTCCCCCAGCTTTCTTGTAAGCGGCGGCAACCATCTGCGCCTTACGCGCCGACCACTGCCCCGGCCTACCGCCCTTACCGCCAGCCTTTATTCGATTGAATATACGCTTGCGGAGTCCGGGCTTGGTGTAGTTTCCAGCCTCGTTGACGCGAGACTTGGACTTCTTAGTTTTGCCGCCTTTCTTGTAATACTGTCTCATTAGCCGTAATTCTTCTTGAGTTTCAGAACAACAGAGTATGTATCGGTATTGCTGGCGCCTGTGGTGGTAAACAGGATGTCACCTGTCTTCCCAGACGCGGCGGCATTGTTGGGCAGGCCTACAAACTCCGAAAAGTCTAGTGTGTCGCCATAGTCAGCAATTAGTTCCCATGCCAAAACATTGGTCGTTGCATCGCAAAAAATCTGCACACCCATGCCCTTGGTTGTATACCAAATGCACTCAATGTTAACGCTGGTACAGGCGCCTTTACTGACAGGGTCTGCACTGAGAGCAGACACATCTACCTTGGCAACGCCAGATTCACCTGTGCCATCGCTGACGTTGGTGAANTGCATGATTGCTGTTCTGGCGCCGTCCTCAATAATTTTGGTTGTGACTACATCAGCCATCTTGTCCTCCAGATAAGGGGGCTATGCCCCCGTCAATTTATGATGCGTCTGAAGAACTGGATATGCCAAAAAACTTCAGGACAATGACTGTGTCGCCACCCGGATCGCCAGATAGAACAACCTCTACCTCGTCAGCCGTTGCTGTGGCCGCAGTGGTTGTGCCACCGGACATTCCGAGAACGCCGTTGCAAGGGAAGAATCCCTTGAAGCCTGTAGAGTTGACAGCGGCAGAGATACCATCGACAAAGCCATCTGTGTCTGCGTCAGTGCCAATATCGTTAAGGTTGACGGCATTAGCGGCGGCTGTAGTGACAACAACCGTGACACCCATAGGGAGGAAGTTTGACGGGATACCAATGGCGGCTTCTTTACCTGTCGTCGCACCGTCAGCAACGGTAATCGTCGCCTCGTAGGTGGATAACGTCATAGTGCTGGTAATAGAGCCAGTGGTGGAGTTTTTGGTGATGTCTGAGAACCCGTTTTCAGAACGGACGGGACCGTTGAATGTAGAATTAGCCATGTGATTCTCCTGTCGTGGCTAGTGTCTAATGTTCCATGTGGAACAATTAGTCAGGGAAAAAGGGGGGCAAAGCCCCCCGACATTTTAGGAAGTTCCGGGCGAGCCGTAAATTCCGAGTGGATCAGACACACCGAACGAGTAACGAGCGCGGGCTTTGTAGCGCACGTTTCCTGTGTCGAAGTCTCCGTCCATTGAGGTTTCAAGCGCGGTGCGCTCAAAATGCTTCATGCCATTCGGTACATCGGTAATCAAGAAGAAGGCATTAGTATCGGTCAAGAAGTGATTGATCGAATATCCTTCTGGGATTGATCCGTTGTTGCGAAGGGCGTTCAGGTCATTGTCAGATGTTCCGACTCGACCCTCAGTCTCAAGCAAGCGAGTTGCTACAAACTGAAGTGCGGGGGGAACGATTAGACGCCGAGGTCTAGCCGCGATCAGCAGTCCACGCTCATCGGTAAATGCGGCGATGTTAATCACAGCATCTTCCAGTGAGGTTTCATTCAGATCAGCCGCAGTAGCAAACGTATTGGAGTTAGTTCCTCCGTTTACCAGCGGGTGAGCCGTGCTGAACAGGGTTACACCATCACCAGAGTTAAAGGTGTTGAACCCGTTGTTGAGAAGCGCCGCCGCCTTCACTTGCTTGGTATGAGCCATTGCTCTTGCAAGAGACTTTGTGTATCTTGCAGACAGTGAGTCATATAGATTGTCCTCCATTGCTTCTTCTGTAATACTGAAGCCGAGAGCAATCGTTTCGTGATTATACCTAGCAGTGAACGACTCTTGCGCCGAGTCATAGCTGATGGCCGCGCCTTCAGCTTTAACTGGTGCGGCACCGAAGCCGGACAGCTTTACTTCTTCTTCAAACGAACGCTCAGATGATTCAGTTTCGTAAATCATCGTGTGCTCGTCCTCATACCGCTCATACTCCATTCCAAACAAAGCGTTCAGACCGGGGAGCAGTTCTTTCAACATTTGTGCGCGTGAAATAGCCATTTCCTAAGTCTCCTTAAACGCCGAGCTTGGTTTCGTAGGCATGGCTAAGTGGGAGGTACGTCACAATACAGTCGGTGAAAGCATCACCTACCGTGCTGTTAGGGCCGTCCACGAAGTCCACAATACGAAGCGGGAGCGTGTTGGTGGTTGCGACAGAGCCACCGTCAAGAGCATTCTTGCTCCTACCGATAGCAGTTGAGCCAGCAGTGCTGACAGCCGAGACGTTGTTACCCAGACCAGTCTGAGCAATTGCCTCGTCTCCCTGCATCTGGAACAACAGCTTGGGATCATCCACGACATAAGCCATGATGTCACTTGCCGCTGTTGAGGCAGGGAAGTATTGGTTAAAGGTTAACTGACCAGTACCGGGATCGGTGTAGGAAACGCCGACAAAGATGCCGACAGTGCCTGCCACGACAGCAGTCGTAACCGCCGCCTTTTCCAAAGTACCAGCCGCAACCAGCTTGACGAAATCGCCATAAAAGATGTCCGTAGCATAACCACTAGCAATCTTGATATGGCGCACTTTTCCGGTGAAAGAACCAGAAGCACTAAGAGTGCCTACGGGTTCTGCACCCATCGGAGTAGCCGCTGTAGCCATTTTAAGTCTCCAAACTTAGATTAAAGGCCAAAGCTCTCCGGTAAACCGGAGTCAACTTCGACCAAAGGTAGTCCGAGTTGACCGCTCAGGATTGAGAACGGGCATTCGGGGATCGTTTTGCTTTAAGAAGTTGTTATCAACAGACGCCATCTGATTGTTAGCGACATCTTCGTAGTATGCCTTTCTCTTCTCAGCCTCTGCTTCTGGCTGTTTACAGAGTAAAAGACCACCTATTTCAATGTTGCCTTTGAATCGGGAATCTATATCAGACATAACCTCAAGCTCTGGATGATCTTCCTGCTTTACAGGCACCCATCCTTCCCTAAACTTCTGGGAAACATTCGTAGCATCTGACTGGCCCAATGTGCTGGTGCGTACCCATCTAAACACCCAGCCGTCTTGAGGGGCTGGGGTCGGCAGTACGGAGGCCGGTATCCACGAATCGCTAGGTCTTGTCTCAACTTCTCTGGACTCTGCGTCCCTTTTAGTGCGCTGTTCTGCCATTACTGAGCCTCCTTCATAAGCTGGTTGGCATACTGTTCAGGGGTTATACCCAGCCTCTTGGCTAGGCTTAGCTGAGTGCGAGTCAGCTTAACCTTGCGTGGCTTTGCACCGTTGTTCCGCGAGGAAGGCGCTGTGACCACGGGTGGACTTTTGGCAGAGACTTCGTCTTCACCAAAATATTCGGGAAACTTAGACCGCATGGTGCGATCAATTTCCTGAAAATACTCGTCAGAGTTGGGGTCGAAACCCTCATCCCTAACTAACCGCTCGTGGACGCCATACGCCAAAGCGGTCATATCTTTTTCTTGTCCGAACCATTGATTTTCTTGAGCCCATTTAGCCGCTTTTTCTGTCGGCTGTGGGGGCTCTTGAGGTTGCGGCTGTGGTTGTGGTTGCTGTTGGGCAGGTTGCTGAGGCGCTTGCATTTGCGACTGTTGCCACTGCTTCCACTGCTCTCTGTTTTGAGAGAGTTGATTAAACTGCTGATCGGCAGAGCTAAACTCCGCCTGAGCACGGATCATAGCCTCTTGGGCTTCGACAACCTTATCCGTGTTTCCTTCTTCGTATGCTTGGCGATACTGACCCTTAGCTTGCTCCAGCGCCAAATTAGCTCGCTCTCGAATCTGATGAACCAGATACTGCTCGCCCTCTTGGATGATCGCATGATACTTCTTGTTTTCGTCCGCATACTTCTGTGCCACTCGGACAGCTTCTTCCTGCATCTTTTCAGCGGCTTCGCGTTGCCGACGCTCCTCATGCTGTTGATAGCGGAGCTTGTTGATGCGTTTCTTAACCTTGTCGGAGTAACCCTCCAGTTCTTCTTCTTCACTGGGCTCCTCCTGCTTGGCTTCTTTTGCTGGAGGCCGTCTATCCTCCGGTGGTCGGTCATCTACAACCTCAACGTCTACGTCTTCAACAGGTACTCCCTTGTCGTCAAACGTCGTCTTGACACCAAAAAACTTGTCCTCTGAGGACATGGTCTGCTCGTCTATCTGCTCTTCGCTCATACCTTCACTATCCCCCTCGGGTCTTCAACTACTGCTTCAACGCTGTCGTCATTGATCAGGCGAAACTCTTTGCCATGAACTTTAAATCGCGTCCCGCTATATGAGCGCATCAGCACCCAATCTCCTTCTTCACACCACGGGCCGCTAGGAAAACGGGTTTTATCCCCGTAAGCGTCTGCGCCCATCTTCAGTACAAAACCGCAAACAGAACCAATTTCCTCTACTTGCATGGTTTCTCGTGCTTTTAGGATGCCCCCCTCCGTCATTTCTTCGGGTTCGGGGAGAGCGATGAGTAATTTGTAACCTTTAGGCTCAGGTAACTGCTTTGCAGTCTGAGTGTCTTCTTCAGTCATAATGTCCTTCCTGCACCAGAAGTGGGTGTCTGGTGTCACCATGCGTTACTCTGTGTAACGAATTACTCGCGCTCTATCCTTTCATCTAGGTCTAGTAGCGTGCGCTCTGCGTGGGCAAGGCCTTGAATGATGCCGACATTTCGGGAGTACTCATTCATGTCTTTACAACCGCCAACGGCGAGGTGATCTGTCACTTCGTTCATCTGGGTGCGGAGTTCAGCCTGTATTGCCTCCAGCAGGTTATTGCTTGCTTTCTTCGTCATCTATGATGTCCTTCACCATATTGAAGCCAGCCTTGAAGCCCTCTATTTCTTGCTGAGAAGCCTCTTTGCTGTCTTGCATCGCAACCTTAGCCGCGATCTTTGCGCTTTCTAAGCGTTCCTCTTGATCCATCTTCTCCAGATCAATCATGGTTTTGGCTTCAGCTTTTTGTGCATCGACTTGGACTTTTGCCATGTCGGTTTGCGCCCTAGCCATAGCCTGCTGTTCCTTGAGCGCCAACTCTCGCTGTTGCATCTGAATAACAGGATCTTGCGACTGTTTGGCGTTTTGTTCTGCCTGCTCCATCATCTTGGCCTTGCCCGTAAGCTGTTCAGCCGCAGGCACTGCCAGTCTGGATATACGCAGTTCAATATCTTCGGGTAGCTTTTCGTCTGGACCGGGAAGCTCCATTCCCAATTCTTTCTCAATCTTAGACCTGTATAGAAACGCTACATGTTCTGCAATGTGCGCGGCAAAAGCGGCCTCTATGGCCTTTTTGTTGGGCGCCCGGGCGACCATCTTCATGATCTCTGGGTTTTGCATCGCCGCCATGTGGACTTGGATGTGGGCTTCGTGATCCTGATATATAAACGCCTTGACCGGCTCTCCGGTGATGATGTTCATATTTTCTGTAATAGGATCAGTTGGCTTAATGTCGTCCTCTGTTGGAACGATTTTGTCTGCGTCCTGAATGCCCAAGACATCTAACATCTGACGGTGAAGCAGTGGCAAGTCATACATCTGGGGTGCCTGAGCCGCCAACTGCAACGCCGCCTGATACTGCATGATCCTTTGAGCCATTGTGCCTGCGTTAGGATCGCTGACCGGAATAATGTCTACCCGATCATCAAAGTCCATCGGCAGTGCCTGCCCATCCTCATCTTCGTAGGGATAAACCTCTGGACCGTAGTCCCTGACAAGCTCTGCCAATATCTTTAGTTCTTTGGAGACTGCCGCGTGAACACGAGCCTGTACCGCGCTCATCACCTTCATCTCTCGCTCTAGAACTGCAAGCGTGGTGCCAACCGGCGCTTCGCCATTGATGTCTGAGGCTTTTACATCCGCCGCTGACGCAAATCGACGCCCCTCCTGAACAATGTCGCCCAGCAACTGGTAAAGGACGTTGCTCGGCTCCTTGTAAGGCAGGAACGTGATGTTGTCGCGGATTGCACCACCCGGAACGTCTACGTCTCGGAACTCTCCGGGCATGATGGGAGTGTCATCGCCCTTAATTCTGAGTCCCCGAGATTTCAATCCCCCCGGTAGGTTGGCAAGTGTTCCGGCGTCTACCAGCTGTCTCAGCAACGATGTTGCCGACTTGGATAGACCACCGATCATATGTACTAGGCCGAAGCCATAAAAGCCCAGACCGGGCAAATACTGGTAGTGAACATAGTGATCCCGCTTCATCTTCTTGGGGTCACTTTCATACCAGTTTCGTCGAATCGACAGGATTGTTCTTGATGACTTGTCAATGGTAACGACATAAGGCAAAGCAATGCCCGTGGTCTTGCCTCCGTCCTTGTCCTCAAACCCAATAAGGTCGATATCGACGTGCATCTCAAGCAGGGTATGGCGGTTGTCAAACTCGTAATTGTCCGAGTCTCCAGTCAGCCGATCATACTTCTGCTGTATCTCTGAAATATCCGGTGATGGAGCAGGCAAGTCTATGTCAGAATAAAACCCGCTTACCTGTAACTTCCTGATTTCATTGGAAGTTTTCTTCATTACATGCGTAGCACGCTCGCAGGTAGTCAGGTCTGATGCACCATAACTAACAACAAAATCCTCTGCTGGCACAAACATGGCACAAGGTCTGCCCATGCTTGGGTCAAAGTACACCTTGCGGAATGCAGAGCCTGCAATCGACAGAGAAAACAACAGCTTCTCTGTCTCCGTTCGGTATTCCGTCATACGCTGGGTAATCAGGTAGTTGAGGTAGTTCTCAACTCTGTGCGCCTGCTTGGTCTTTTCGTCGTCTATCTTGCCGACGATAGTGGTCTTTACAGGCCCACTGGCAGGATATATCTCCTGTATCGTTTGTGCTTGAAAGCGGATAACCGCCTCGGACAGCATAGGGTGAAATACCCCGCAGGCTCCTTCCCACGGCGTAGACCTGTCCTCAAACTTTAGTCCTAACAAGTCAAGACCACGGACATAGGAGTCTTCCCAGTCTGCACGGCTCATCCGGTCAGCATCAAACTGGGATACTAGCTCACTAGCAAGACTGTCTAGGTCTCGCTCATCCATGTACTCAGCAAGGTTAGAGCCATGCTCAACGCCCATGAGGGCAGGCATATTGGGATCAAAATCAATAATCATCCCGCCATCTTCGTCCATCAAGCTGACAGACTCGGGATTCTCGATAACGATCTCTAGCTCTTCTGCGGCCCCAGAAGGGGCGAAGGGCGTTGCTACGCGGTCAACAGCCACTTAGCCTTTTCCGCCTCTCTTACCGCCCTTGGTGCTCATCTTGCTCATCACCTTGCCGCCTTTAAAGTAGCCCTTCGCCATCATCTTGTTGGCTACCTTTGTTTTTCCGCCGCCTGCCATCTTCCCTTGGCCGTCTGCGGCAAAATGCGGCACCTCTTGGCCCTTGTCGTTCGTGACCATTTTCATCTTGCCGCCTGCCTTCATACCCTTGGGCACCATCTTGCCGCCTGCCTTCATGCCCTTGGGCATCTTGCCGCCTCTACGATTCATCTTGTTCTTCATCGTCCTCACCTGCGTATAAGTTGTCGAATACTCTGTTTACGTCCAGCGTGTAGTCCAAATCCGACTTGGAGTAGTGGATGTGCTGTGACGGCCTAAAATCTGGTGCGCCCTCTCCCGTTGACCACCATGCTGGGTGTGTCACCCGTACACGGTTGTTGGGTAGCGCCACAATATTGCCCGTCCACGGGCCTGCATCCAGAAGCTCCATCACATGGCTCTGCTTGTGTTGAGCAGGGTCATCAGCGATTTCGTTGTCTGTGTAGTCCACCGTGAACATGTACTTAGCAGGGTAGAACTCCCCGTCTATCTTGGCGATCCAAGGACACGGCGTTGCCCTTTCAAGGACATAAACGCTGTGCTCCCTAGATGAGCAGTCCCACGGCTGAGCCGCGTAGACCGGCATTGGCTCGGGCCACTCCACAAACGGGGTGTCTCCGACCAAAGCAGTGATAGGCATCCTTGCCCACATCGCGCCTCCGTGGACATTGGGATCGTCGTTGTCATAGGTTTCAGCGCCGGTAAATATCATCTGAAAGCTGAGACACCGACAAGGCATCGTTGTAACTGCAACCGCCATAGCATGTAGAAACTCGCCATGGTATTTGTCGTGGTTGTGTGTGTATTCGCGTCTTACCCAGCACTTAAAGTGCGGAATATTGCTTTGTAGGAATGCCATCTTCTCCGTAAAACCTCCGTTCCCACGCCTTGTGCCGCTGGATCGGTATCTTGTAGTACGGCAAGAATCGCCCTATATAGATGCAAAACTTGTTCAACCAATGCAGAGGCAACGGGAGTGGCCTAAGATAATCAATAAACAAGACCACCCTGACGTTGTCTGTCAGGTTGATCGCAAAATGCTCGTAGGTATCGTCGAACACAACGGCCTTGCCGTTCTTCCATCGATACTCCTTGCCCATCACAGACAACACGCATCCTTTTCCGTCTGTGGGTATATCTACACCAAGGTGCATTCTCAGCACCCCAGACCACGGCCCCTCATGGGGTACAAGCATCTTGTTGGAGTCGAGGATGGAGAAGTAGGCCGAAACAAGGTTTTTGTCGCTATCAACAATCTCCATTGTTTTCGGAAACAACTCACAGTTCCGGTCAAAGCGCACATTGTTCGCCTTGAGAAAGAACATCCTCCACTTGTCGTCATTCGATATATAAACCTGTTCTGGGCTTATATCTTGGAACAACGGAAAGTCCTGCAATCGTTTTCTTACCTGATCAAACTCTCCGCGTATTAGGAAGTAATTTTCTTCCAGCTTCTGAGTGATCGGGAAATCCTTGTTGTCAAAGTAAGCTGGGCCTCCTAGCTTGGAGAAACGCCTGAATACAGGGCGTAGCCTGTGCTCTATGTTATTAACAAAGTGATGCCAGCGATTGAGGTCAGTAATAGTTTGCCACCCTTCCATGCGGGTCGAAGTCATCTTCCTCGTCAGACCTGAGCGCCACAAAGCCGCCCTGCCTGAAGCGAAGAAGTGCTTGCGTTGAAGAGTCAACAAGGTCGTCGTGCTCCCCCGCAGGGAACGCGGCAAACTCCTCCATGACCTCTTCAGCGAATCTTGTCTCCGGAGCCCACACGGTCCCAGAGGCGAACAAGTCAGCAACGGCATTAACCCTTGCTATCTTGTCGTTACCACGCGAGGGGGTGTATTCCGAAACCGGAATCCCCATCGCCCGTAGCTCAAATATAAGCGGCATCCCTGCCGCCTTTCCTTCCACGATAAATGCATCTGGTTGCATTTCGCTCCACATCTCGTAAGCCGTTTTTTTTAGCTCTGGGAACTCCAGACGTTCTTTGTAGGCATCCAGTAGGATGACATTCGGCTGTGATACGCCGTCATCGTCGGGGTGATAAAAGACACCCCAAGTTGTGCAGGCAGAGTAGTCCGCCCGTTGAGTTTTTAAGAAAGCTGTGTCCCATGACTGAATCACGAACTCACATTGCGGAGGATAGTCTTTCTCCCAGACCTTCCACCATTCTCTCTTGATAAGTGCGCCCTCTTCGGACGTTGGGTTTTGCTGATACTGCGCGTTCCACTTGGGGGAGGGCAGTTCACTCCGCAGAGCCTCAAGCTCCGTTTGGCTCCAGAACTCAGGCCACAGGGGTTTCCCTGACGGCATGATGGCTGGAAATTCTATAACCTCCCACTCATCGGAGCCTACCCGTTGAGCAGAAGACTTAATAATCTTGCCGGTCAGATCACGCATATGCCAGCGTGTCATTACAATGACGATAGCGCCTCCCGGCTGAAGACGCTGTCGAGGCCCAGATGTGTACCAGTCATACGTCCGGTCAAACACCGCTGGGTCTGCTGACTGGCCCTCTTGCTCTGAATGAGGGTCGTCAATAATCAAAAGGTCTGCACCTTTACCTGTTACCGCACCGCCAACACCGATAGCGAAGTATTCGCCGTTCTTGTTGGTGCTCCAGCGGCCTGCCGCCTTGGAGTCTGCTCTTAGCTGTAGATTGGGAAAGACTTTCTTAAAGTCATCCGAGTCCACAAGGTTTCGGACCTTTCGGCCAAAACCCACAGACAATTCCGCGGTGTGCGCCGTCTGGATAATCTTTTTCTCAGGCATCTGGCCTAAGAACCATGCTGGTAACAAGTAAGAGGCAAACTCAGACTTGGTGTGCCGTGGTGGCATATTTACGATAAGGCGCTTCAGTTCGCCTCTGGCAATGCGCTCAAACGCCTCGGCCATGATCTTGTGGTGTCTGCCCTCAATAAATGCAGGCCACATGTGCTTCACAAAACCCATATAGGTGTTCTGTGCCGCCTCAACTTCTTTTGCAGTCTTGGCCTTTTCTAGTATTTCTGCGGCTCTTAACCGTACCTCTTCAGGTGCGTCCTGTAGCTTCTTGGCTAGATCGGGCGTAATTAAGCCTGACATTACGCCATCCGTGCTGTTTTCGTGCGTTTAAACGACCTGTTCTTTGATCTGTTCGCCACCTTCAAGTTGCCCTTCTTGTTAGAGCCGCCTTTTGCCAGTGGTTTTTTGTGAGCAACATCCTTTCCGTCGCCCTTGGAAACCTTGCCTTCCTTCTCCATCAAGCGCCTAGCGGCCTTCCGCTTATCGTTGTTTCGGCGCTGTTTTGGCTTGGATTGGTAGTTTTCGTATTCCTTGCGGTAGTTTCGCCTCATATCGTGGTCATCACGCCGCCCCTGCGGAAGAACTCATCGTTGTAGGGGCCACTATAAAAGCCAAAATTAGGAGCATAGCTTATAGTGTTGTCTAGACCGCCAACCGGAATATCTCTGAATCCACCAAATTGACGACCGCTAAAGTATGGATTTCCGAACTGTTCTCTAAAGGGTGTGGTTGTGGGAGAGGGTCCACCTGCCATGACCCCGGAAAAACCACCGCCTGTCGCGTAGGGGTTGTAACCTCCGCCGAAACCGCCGCCTTTGCCGCCTCCCCCTCTTCCGCCTTTTCCGCCGCCAGATCTAGGCGGCTGGAATCCACCATATGGGCCAAAGCCAGTGGAGTATCCAGACATCAGTCCGCGGTTAGGCATGTACTGTTGAGACATGCCATAAGGAGAGCCGAAACCTCCGCCCTTACCGAATCCGCCCATACCACTAAAGCCCATCGGATTACTCAGGCCGTAAGGACCGGAAAAAAGTTGATTGCCGGTAATGTACTGCCCGGGCATTCTGTAAAGACCGCCAGACGGATATGTTGAGCCGCCCGAAGATGTACCGCCTCCGCCAGATGTGGTGCCTCCACCACCCCCAGATGTATTGTCTGTTACTGCGTCTGCCCTCGCTTGATACTCGCTTAGGTCAGAGCCATACGGAACATTCGCAAAACCGCCATCTATAGCAAATGGGCTGTTTGCTCTGTCGATTCCGAGTGAGTTCAGATAGGCTTGATAGTCGTTACTCTGACCAGTGGCCGCACCACGATCATAAGCGAGTTGCACAAGGTTCCGTCTAAGCTGGTCTTCTGTTAATTGACCAGACTCAAGATTCCTCATGTACTGGCCGTATCCGCCTGTGAACTCCCCTGTGGCATCGTCTCGTATACCCCTCGCTGGCCTTCTGCCAAATAACGCTTGAGTCGCCGAAAAAACAGGGTCGCCCGACTGACTGCCTTGGTAGTACAGACTATCTAGCGGGCCGGCCTCATTAATCAGAACATTCCTAAGGTTGGCAGGGTCGTATGCGCCAGCATTCAATCGCTGGTTGAAGTAGTCCAGACCGGCTTGACTGGGCGATCTGTTAAAAAGCTCTCGGTAATACTGATTAAGCAGGGTGTTGTAATTTGTTGGGCTGAAACCACCGTCTCCCCCCGAAGAGCTTGCTGAACTGCCACCTCCAGCACCCCCGGTGCTTCCGGACCCTCCAGTACCTCCAGCATTTCCAGTATCTCCGGCGCCTGCGCTTGAACCTGCACTACCTCCAGAGTCTCCAGTGCCAGAAGTGTCAGCAGTGCTGGCATCTCCAGCAGTGTCCTGCTGAGCAGAATTCGCTTCTAGTTCGCTTAAAATAGATTCGTAATTCTGCGCCGAACCAGAATTGACCGCCTGAAAGATCTTCTCACCGTAAAAATCTAGTGCTTCACTGTCAGCATCTCGTCCAAAATATTGACGAAAAAGCTCATTAGCATGTTCTTTTGCTCGGTTTCTTTGAGCTAACCGCGCCGCGCCGGAACTGCCCCCGTCTCCGTAAATGGTATTGAAAATGCTTTGGTAGGCACCGAATGTGTCTTGGTTTTGGCTGGGCGTTGAGGATGGTGATGGATCCTGAGCAGGTTCCGACTCGCTTTCTTTAAATTTTGCCTTGTAACTGTAATTGACGGGTCGAACGTCAAAGGAAGTGACGGTGCCGTCGGGATTTGCGAAATACTGCTTATCGCCAATCCGCGTAGTCTGAGAACTTTGAGGGAGTCTGTATAAGTTGCCTTCCGAGTCCGTAACGCTACGGCCTCCGCTGTTCAACATGTTTTGGCGAACGCGCTCCAAGTCAGACATGTTGCGCGGGTCTTCCTCATAAATGCCGAATGTAGGGTCGTATGTTGTACCACCGCCCAGCAATGCGGAAAACTCTGCCGGAGACAGGGTCTGCCCGGAGCCGGGAAGCGCCACCAACCCACTAAGCGCACTGCGCCGTCGATAAATCTCAGGGTCTATTTCCGCCAAGGCTGATGGGCTTACATAATCACTGTATTCGGCCATTAACAGCCTCCTTAGTTCGGAAAAAAAGGGTAAATCCCCCTAGGAATGTACTAGCTCTAGGAAGTTTCTAGCTAGAAACCACCCATAAACAAAAACTTAGTAACTTACTAGGCCAGAACAGTCCTAGTGCTAGGAGATTTCTAGATCTAGAACCTTACTAGGTAGAAATACCCCCGGATTGTACAGAATATAACCCCTTGACAGTAACATGTCTACAGTTAGACGGGTTTTTTGGCCGATTTTTTGTTAATTTTTGGCATTTTGGTCAAATTTTGCAGAAATATAGGGGGGTATGGGGCTCCTAAGGCGATTTCCCATGAAAAAACCCCCGATTAGACAGTGTGACAGTGAGACAAAGTTCAAAATTAGCTCATTTTTTGAGCGGATCACTATGTATATAGAAGCGACATGGCCTCGAGCTACAGGGGGGGTGGGGGTCGCTTCAATGGATGTCCACAGTATCTGGCCGATCCCGGGAAAACTCGAGATCGTCTACGTCTGACGTGTCATCAGCAGTGGCTGAGTCGAGCATCGCATCGAGTTCGGCGAGCAGGTCAGCCGATGACCGCACGTCGACCTCAGCTGTCAGTTCGACAAAGGCGCCGGATGCGCGGCCCAGTAGCTCCAGAGCGCGGAGCCTGCCGCTATCCTGAGGGCTGGCAGTGAGCGCGAGGTCTCGCAGATGCTTCCTGACCATCTCACGGTCAGAGAGTGCAGAAGCAACCATACCGGCCTCTCTAGCGCGTATCAGCTGGTCATACCTTGACTTTACCTTGCGTGACCCAGCGAGCCTACTCGCTCTCTCATGCACGCTCTTGGCCTTGGCCTCCGGCCCCACGTCGAACGCTTCCCGATAGGCGTCAGACTGAGACATACCGCTAGCCCACGCCCGACAGAAGTGAAGCTGTTTGCTTGTGAGTTCCTTGTCGTCTGCCATGAGTGCTCCTATAAACTTGTTGCCTGCAAGGGGTCTGCAGATCGTAACCTAGAATTTACTTTAACTATAGCCCCTAAATGCACTCGGTTGTAACTTCCGATTAAATACCTAAAACGGCCTCTGAGCGACATTAAGACATGACTAGGGGTATGACATGGCTCTTGATAACATGTCTCACAGAGCCATACAGAGCCTCTGAGGGCATGTTCAACTGCAATTAAATGCTCTGAAACGCACTAAAAAGTCGTCACTAAATCACGCTTACAGGCCGAACTTAAAGTAGATTCTAGGTCTATCAGCTGTACGTTTTCGCGTAGGTATATAAAAGGCACCATGACTTCAGTGGTATTATTTCACACAATGCTTCATGTCAACTTGTCATCAGATAGCCTTATAATCCGCTCACGGGCCGACGGTACCCATGTAAATATTACCGTTAATATTACCAATCCTGTAGGAGGGATTTGCATGCGAAAAATCGAGACTGAAATGAACGCCGCGGTCATGCTTGGGCGTGACTGGACTCAGGCCAACACCAGCACCAAAAGGATATACGGCGCCGATGCGAAGGTGGGCGTATACCTTCATGACAATCACATTGCTACGGTCTGGAATGCCTGCGATGGCCGTGATCGCTGGACCGTCGAGGTCAACACCCGCACGCTGAGTGAGTATCCGACGCGCACCACCATGTCGCGGCTACGCGCTCTGGGCGCCGATGTCTGCACGCGCAAAGGTCAGGTCATGCTCGACGGGGAGGCCTTGTGCGACGTGCTCGTCTCACCTATCAAGCACTACACCCGACCATCGATGCTCACCGGCGACGGCGGCGTGATCGTGCTCGACGAGATTGGAGGTAACGACTTGTGAGTACATTCATCGAGAACCTATCAAACAACATGTTATTGCTACCCGTTTCGATGGGGCGTATCCAGTTGGAGGTGAAGACTAAAAAGGGCGCCGATGCGATCAAATCCGCGCTGGGTGTCGCTGAGGGTGTCCGCGCTGGCGGCACCATCGGTGCGCTGGGCGCGATGACTGATCTAGCCGCTGAGTTGATCAACCGCCCCTATGGCCACGCACGCACATACACTTACACCCGCACGCTCGCCGCCGCTGTCCGCGGTCATCGCATCGTGACCACTACCCGCACGCCTGAGCACCTGACCCGCTATGCTGAGTTCAGGCACGCAATGAACAGCGGTATCGAAGAATTCATGCCGCAGTATGAGACGTACTACAAAAGCACCAATGGCATTGCCGACATGGGCTCCAGTCAGATCAAGATCCCGCACCCTGACGCCGTGCGCGAGAAGGCCTATATCAACATCGGCGTACCCCAGCAGATCCGGCCTACTGACCTCGATGGTATGAATCTCCCCGCCGGTCTGGCCGCTGACATTGCCGCACGCACTGACGCCCACATCATGCAACAGGCAGAGGCCGCGAAGACCGCCGCCGTCGAGGAGTTGGCAAAGGCCGTCGATAACATCGAGAAACAGTTGACCTCAGGCAAACGGCTCCACGACTCGCTGATCTCGAACGCACAGAATGCATCCCGCAACCTGCGCGAGTTCACCGACTCATTCGACAACGACCCCCGCCTGATCGAGGCCTGCGATATTGTCGACGACCGCATCGCGTCATCTACCCTTGAACAGGTTAAAAACAGTGAGACGTTGCGCTCTCAGGCGGTCCGCGCCGCGTCTACTGCAAGCAAATCCCTCAAGCGAGTCGCATCGGCCCCCGCCGTGTCCGCACCCGCTGAGGTTGGCACCATCATCACCGGCGACTCACTGCTCGCTGACTTAATCGACTGATCCTGTAGGAGGGATATCACAATGCAAAACACAGTAATCAACGCAACGATGGCCGACGTGGATAAGATGATCCCCACGATGCTCGCATCACCCCAAGGTTTCCAGCCTCTGGGCCTGATAGGCGCCCCCGCCATGGGTAAAACCATGTACTTTCAGACTCGCTTTCGTGAGCATATGGCGAACCACTACGGTGTGCAGGTCGACGATATCGGCATCGTAATCGAGAAGATCGGGCAGGCCGAAGACGCCGCCGCCGTTAACGGGCTCACCCTGCCCAGCAAGCTGGCAGACGGTACGGTTGCCACTATCAAATCGAAGCCGTCGATATTGGTACGCATCGAGGCAACCGGCAAAGAGTACGGCGTTCTGCTACTCGACGAGGCCGCTCAGGCTGGCACCCATGTCGTGGGCTCGCTGGGTGACACCTTCAACCGTGCGGAACACAAGGTGGGCGACTGGCCTCTGCCTGAGGGCTGGGTAGTGGTCTTCACCGGCAACCGTGTCGAAGACAAGTCAGGGTCTAGGCAGTTCCCGTTTCACATGATCGCAGGCCGTGGCCTTCTCGTTAACTTGTTACAGGATAGAGATGGCTGGGTAGGCTGGGCTCGCGGTGCCGGTATCAACCCGCTGTTTGTCGGATTCATTGACGCCGATCTCAACAATGTCGGGTTCGCTGACGCGGTCCCGTCAGAGTATGGACCCTACCTGACGCCCCGCTCAGGTGTTGCCGCCGCCGCTCACCTTGATGCCTTCATGGCCTCAGAAGAGTTCGATGGCACTGAGATCCCCGCTCACATTATCACCCTGATGGCGATGAATATCGGACAGCGTGCGGCCTCTGCTCTTAACGAGTACATCAAGACCGCCGACAGCGTCCCCATGGGTCACGAGATCCTTGCTGATCCAGAGGGCGCCATGGTGCCAGACGATACCGGCTTTCAGCAGTTGGCCGCGAACCGCGCCATGAATGCCATCGTGAGTGAGGCTGACGCTGATGCCGCTCTCACCTATATCGTGCGGTTGCGTCCCGACCTGCAGGTATCGTTGGGCACCAAACTGATCCGCCGCTCATCACGAGAAGGCTGGGCTATGGTCTCGCCCATAGCGAACGCCTTCATTCGGAAGTTCTCAGACTTCCTCCCACTAGCCGCAGAGGAGCGATAAGCATGAAAGCTAAAAAGCTATACGCCGCAACGCACGATCTGACCAACAGCCGCAAGCATGTCGCGGCCATGATTATCCTGAATGCGAAGACGCCGGTCCACTACACCACCCTGCTGGCCACTGAGATCATATGGACCACAGCTATCCCTACCGGTGCCACTGACGGCGTGTGGGTGTACATCAACCCTGAGTTTTACCGCGGGTTGGCGACTGACGGTCAGCGTGCATTCCTGCTGGCTCACGAGGTGTCGCACATTATCCTGCGACACCCCCAGCGCAGTCTGGCCTATCAGAAGCGCGGGTTCTTCCGGCATGGCATGAGGTTCGTGCACCGCATCTACAACAGCGCCGCCGACTATGTGATTGACGCTGACTTGGTCGCGATGGGGTTTGAGATGATCCCTGAGTGTCTCTATTCAGACAAGTATCAGCGCGATGACGTTGTCGATGCCGTGTACGCGGACATCTACAAGGATCAGCCCGAAGAGCCTGAGCACGGCGAGCCTGAGGGTGAAGAGGGCGGTTTCCCGTCTCCTGAGTCTGGCAACTCTCAGCCCAATGGGGACGGTGAGGAAACTGAAGGCGAGCCCAATGGTGCAGGTACTCAGAGCGGTGAGCCTACTGACAACATGTCATCAGGAGAAGGTGACCTGCCCGCACCCGCAGGCCACGACTACCACCTCACCCCTGAGTATGAGGGCGATGCCGACGAGCAGGCCGATGCCGCCGCTCAAGACGAGCACGACATCAGCGAGGCGATCGACCGCGGTCTGGATCAGATGGAAGCTGAGGGCAAGGATACCTCGAAGGTCTCCGACAACGTCAGGGACGGCGGCAACCGCTACCGCTCAGACAAGCAATCCAATGTGGCGTGGAATGCTGAACTTGCTGACCGTGTCAGCCGTGTGGGCAGGGGCGAGCGCACCAGCTTCTCCCGCATCAAGGTTCGGCAGTATGCCACTATCGGCGTGATCAGCCCTGAGACGCTGGGCGAGTTTACCCGCCTGACCGTGATCAGCGATATCTCATCGTCTGTCAGGGACGAGCCCTTCAAGGCCTACCTCAACGAGTTGGCCGCAATTCAGGACGCGGTCAACCCTATTGAGGGCGTGACCATTCTCTGGACTAACCATCAGGTCGAGCGTGCAGACGAGGCCTACTCTAGCGACGAGCTTCTCAACATCGAAATGCCATGGAAAGGTGGCGGCACGCGCATGTATGCCGGTCTCGATTGGCTGGATCAGAACGGCGTCGAGTCTGACCTGATCATGGTGTTCACTGACGGCGAGTTATACGGCAACGACTGGACCCGTCTGGGCGCTCAAGATGACCTGCTGGTCGTGCTGGACCGCGAGCCTGACCTCTACACCCAGCGTGAGCTTGTCAGTCACGACATCGACTACATCGTCGCTGAGGCGGCGTAACGGGGGCACTGCCCCCTTTCATTAACAAGTTATCCTGTAGGAGGGATCGATATGCAACGCACCAGAGACTACCGAATCGCCCAGCGCAAGCGAGCACTGGCAAAGGCAAAGCGGATACTGCGTCAGAACTCAATGATTGAGTCCAGCGACGTGGAATGGCTGGCCCCACGCATGGCCGACAATCTCCGCAACTGCTCCTGCCACTTGTGTCAGGCACCAGAGAAGGCAAAGCCGCGCCTGCGGGTGACCGCCGCTGATTTACTGGAGGCCGCATGAAGTACAAGGTCACAGTGATTGAGTCATATGAATTGGAGGTCGAGGCCGACTCAGCAGAGGACGCTAAGAACTTCATGATGGTCGGACAGCCGTGGGTCAGCGGCAGGCACTCAGAGGTCTGCGGCATCCCACGCCAGACCGGCTACCGCAAAACGGCATACGCCAGCATCCTGCCCCCAAAGAAACCAGCTGATGATGGGGGCTATCTCGACGTGCTGAATGAGATGGCACGGTACGAGGAATCGGACATGCGTCATGCTCCTAACTTGTTAAAGGATTGGTACGGGATCAGCAAGGCCGAAGCGATGCGACTGTTCAACATGTGGATCAGGTCGCTGTCAGACGAAGAACAGCTGAGCCTTTTCTGAGAAATGTCCATAGTAGATAAAGAGATTTAGACATAGGCATCAATGCCTGTTATCATCACAACGTATCTGTAGGAGGATATCATTATGTTTTGTAGCGAATGCTCGAGATCAAACGGACATCACCCCAACTGCCCAAACGCAGAGGACATGCCTGAGCCCACCTTCACCGTCTGGCAGGTAGGCAAGGTGCCCGACACAGTGCTCAGGTCCGAAAGCGCCATGCGAAAAGCCGCCAGAGAACTGGGCTTTGACCCCAGCGTAGTCATCTCAGAGGGCGAGGCAGACATCGTAAGCGAGTGCGGGATCGTGACGGGCGGTTGCTACGTCAACGAAGAGGGGCATGAATATGTTTAGGCTCCCGAAGAAAAACCCGCTCAACACTGACCGGTTAGTGCGCTCTGCGATCTCAGGATCTGCCGGTGAGCCATACTGCAATCTTATCCTTGACTCGTTAGGAGTAGAGGATTACAGCCACTGGTCCCTCGACGATATTCACAAGTTCTGGGATGACGCTAGCCAGTCTGACCTGACGGTGGCTGAGTTCATCCTGCTGAAGAAGCAGGAGGTAGCGGCATGAAGCGCCCAGATTCTGACTTGATTCGCCGGTTTATTAAGCACAAAGCCTTTAACTCTGTATCTATGACGCTCGAAGGAGTTTTCGAGTTGCCCTACTTCTATCTTTCTTACAAGAAGATGGAGGAATTTGACTTCACGACTGGCGATGATTTTCCCGACGCAACTGACGGCACACTGTTGGGAAACCCCGTCAAGGTAATTGAAAAAAAGCACAATGGTGTGGATGTGGTTAGGTCTTACGCGCATAGCGCAGAGTTTGTCTATGACGAGTTTGTATTGTCAGCCAAAACGGAGGTACAGCTAGAACTCCACGACTCTTCTATCCAGACGGCACCTGTCAATTACTGGGGCGTTATCAAGGCATCTCACGATCACACGAACTTTGTCGATTCGATTTTATTGTTTATCGAATACCCAGAGGCTCCAAGACAGATTGTAATCTGGGAGGGTTGGGCAAAATCAAATGATGGAAAGATAGACATGGTGATGGATCCTGAGTACGAAAAATATATGAGAACGTGGTATCAAAGTCTGGTTAATGGCGCCTATGCTGTCGAAGGCGGGTTCGACAAGTATATGAGCGGTATTACGAATCAGGCCGCTCAGTGGTATTTGTTTATTTGCAAACTGATGTCTCATATTAAGTACGGCGACAAGCACGTCGTCGAAGTAACTCCTACTCCTGACAAGTTAGCAAAAGCAAAGCGGAACCCCGTGAACCGCAAGCGTCCGTGGGCCAAGTCAAGTGGGCCTCATGTCTTGCTGTTGGATCGGATGCCGACAGAAAAGACGGAGTCTACAGGTACGCACGCTAGTCCAAAGCCACACAAGCGGCGAGGCTACTGGAAAACACTGCGAGACCCACGGTTTCGTCACCACCCGCAGTATCAAAAGCATATTTTTGTGAAGCCCTGTTTTGTGGGCGAAAAACAAGTCACATACGAAGGCAACATTTACCGGCTCGTCGAGCCACTGGAGGGGGAAGCATGAAAGCTACCTTGTTTATCGTGCTGATTGTACTGGCACTGGGCATAGTGGGAGAGGATGACTATCAGCAGGAAATTGCTGATGTTCGCCACTACTGCGAAATGGTGGGGTCAGGTGTCTGGCCTGACTTCAACAATAACGTGAACTGTTAGGAGTAATACATGGCAAAGTATCGACGCAAAAGCAAAAGATGGTCACCTCGCGAAGACGCGGTGCTCATTTCTGGAATACAGAACGAAAAACCCTACGAAGAGATTGGCGGTGAGCTTGGAAGAACAGCCTCCTCCGTCGCCCAAAGAATTTATTCTTTGCGACACAAATCTCTAGCCATCCCGCCGCTGGCCAAGGCAAAGCCACAAAAAGCGGTAAGGCGGGTAGAGCCTGTCATCAAGGCATCGGAGCCAGAGATCAAAGCTATTGCGGATGACAACCGCATTTGGCTGGCAATGGCTAGCGGGGTAACCAGCGCCTTCCTCTCACTTGCCACCCTCGTAGTCATCTTGATTGCCTTGATGACATGAATGCATATGACGCATTTGTCTTAGCGTCTGTTCTTTCGATTGGGGCACCGACAAATCAGCAAGCCAGACAGGCGGCACAGATAGCCAAAAGCATTGCTTTAGAGTTGAGTCCACTGCAAATTCAAAAGGGCAGAGAGGAGGCTATGAGTGTCATCGGATGACGCACAGATAGCTGTGGAAGAGGCTATGTTACAGGCTGAAATTCTGGGCGAGGATGTGGCAATCATGTCCGACCTCAGCGTTCAGCGGCTACGAAATACCACGGGCGCCGTGCTGGAGATAGTGCGGTGCCCCGCCCCTTTGAAAAGGCAAGATGGTGCCGTAGACTGAAGCTAGGGGGACACTCCTACACGGCGTGCGGCGGCGTCGATAGAGTTTACGCATTCCCCCGATCCTTGTGATTAGCGTACTCTCAACCGCCGCTCTTTAAATGCCTTACCGGATTCTTACCACCGGACATACGCCGCTCAGCAATCCAGCCCAGCCCCTTTTTTAGGGTGAGAAGCCTTTCTTTTGATGCAGAAATGTCCCACCCATGGACCACCACCTCCTCGACAAGATACCTAGCATAGTCGCCATATCGCCTACCGACTAGTCTTAAAGTCTTTCCGTACCGCATCAAGGCGTCAGACGCCATCGAGTCTGGATTTGCATCTCCTGACCCCGCCTCGTACCTGAGGGGCTTGGAAAAGATGCCGGCCTTCACCGCCTGACTCAGAATATACTCTCCAGCTTGGTGCTCACCCAAGGTCAGTAAACCGTCCATGAGATATCTGTCAATCACATTCTGATCCATGACTTTGGCGCGAGGCATCGTGCCGCCCTCCACCATGACGGCGTGGCGCTTGTGTATCTCTTTTGTGCCTAAGTCTGTGTGTAACTTGTCAGTCATACGAAATGTCCCCGGACCCGGAAATTGTCCCCGGATAATAAAAACTCTGCTGAGAACTTGTTAACAGTACTAGAACTCATCGAAGTCATCCCATGCCCTGCCCCGCAATTTAGACAGGCTCGTGGTCGGCGGATCTGGATCGGGTGTCCTCTCGGTGTATGTACCGTTAAACATGTTATAGCTAAGATGTGCTACGCCCTGAGATCCCACCCACTTGAATCTTGATTTCCAACAGTGTATCTCGACGCATTCATCTGTTCTGTGAACTGTCACACCTAGATCAGCCTTGGCAAACCATGCGGCAGAGCCTGAAATATTCATGCCCTTGGGGACTGCGTAGGTGCCATCCTCACGGGGGTACATCTTCTGGGGGTGCGCGACAAACCAGACGTGAATGCCATGCGCTTTGGCAAAGCTGGTGATTCGGGTCAGCATCTGAGAAATGTTGCTGTGTTCTTCCTGACTGCTAGATTCTATGTAGTTGTACGGGTCGATGATGAGACCCCGCACGCCCATACGCATGACCGCCTGCTTGGCCCTATCGATAATTGAGTCAATCGTGCTGAGGCCACCGTCCTTGCTTTCAAGGAAGACAAAGTGATCGTTTATAAACTCGACAGCCTCACCTAGCTCATCCTCTGTCATTCTCTCGCTAAGTCCGGTGTAAAACGGCTTGCCTGATACCTTTTCAGCCAGCTTGGCGATGTGCATATGTGGCGGGTTTTCAAACGAACAGACCGCAAACTTCCACGATTCACGTTTAGCAAGGTTGATCATAATCTGATCGATAAACTCAGACTTTCCTGAGCTTGGCATCCCCGTCACAACAGACAACTGGCCCTCAGCAACGGTAAATAACTCGTCAATCGAGTCAAATCCCGTCGAGGCGCCCCGCCCGTGACCGTTCTGGTAGATGTCCTTGACTGCATCCATGTACTCGCTGACACCATACACACCAGACAAGGGTATCGGCTCAGGGTTGTCGAAGATCCTGCGGGTTTCTTCGGCTCCTAACTTGTCAACAGCATCGTTTGCATCTTTGGCGCCCTTGGGGAATTTGACCCTCCAGCACTTTGCTCTGCCCACTCGGCGCGCAATCTCCTCTGCCAGCGCCTCGCCAGCCTCATCGCTATCTGTCGCCAGAACAATCTTCTTGCACCGATCTAATCGCTCGCGTTCATTCCACACAAACGCAAACTTTTTATCCTCCTCAGGATCTACCCTGTTGTGCGATACCTTTATCGGCGCCCCATTTGGGCAGGAAACGGCCTTGATTCCGATGCTGGCTAGAGCAATGACATCACACTCCCCCTCAACTATCGTTAACTCTTCAGCCTCTTCCTCTATGTTTTCGATGCCGTAAAAGGATCTTGGTGCGCCATCGCAGGTAAACCCCTTGCCCTCTACAGATCGCCACTTAATTGCCGTTGGCGACTCCCGTGTGCCGTACACAAAACCAACCGCCTGCTTCTCCTCGCCCCCAAACCACTTGGTGCCGGTGGTCATCAGGGGTAGGTCATTGATGTCGTTGATTTTTACCCCTCGGGAGGAAAAGAAGTTCTTAACAAGTTCTACATTATCGTTTAGCTGTGTGGGTATCTTTACTACTTTACTTTGTGTCATATGAGCCTCGTAAAATTTTTCACGCCTGTAAGACCCAGACAAACCGCAATGGTGGCAGTGGTAAAGGGTATGGTCTGGCTTAACGGTGATTGAAAGTGTCTTTATAGTTTTCTTTTTGCGTGCATCTGAGCAGTCTGGGCAACGCTCTCTGGCATCTTGATTATGACTCAGGATGAAGTCTTTCAAGCTGTCCATCTGTTTGACTACCTCCTACTTGTATGATATTGGTAGCCCTAGGACTGTACTAGACTAGAACCTTCCTATTTAAAATAGGTATATATCTAGACTAGAACCTTCCTAGGGAAGTTACTCTTTGAGCTTCAGCCCCCGCTAGGGGGCTTTTTTATGCGCACTGAAACAACTCTTCCATCACCATTTCAGCAACAACCCTCTGTTGCGTCCGGCTCAAGCAGAGCATTTCGTCTAGTGCGTCTTGCAGGCCAACGGGGTAACCCGCCAGCCGGCAGTGATAAGAAAAAGCGTTAGATTTCAGATAGTTAATGGCGGCATCACGGTCAACTTGCTGGTTACAAACCAAGTCTTTGATGGCCTGAAGGATGACCTTGCTATACACAATTTTATAGGTGTCTGACAATGATCTCTGCGCGTGGATTTTCCTTGTCCACTCCCCCCCAATAAATATGCTTTTCTTTCACCTGCCTATCGTTTTTATACACGAAGCCTTGCATCACGTCCAGAATCAGTGACTCGTCTAGGTCGGGGCGTCTGGATTTATAGTAAATTTTAATGGTTACTGAAAGGTCGCCATCAAGAAGCGGGTCCATCTTTTTACATTGCTCGTGAAACATCTTGACGTACCCCAACGCTTTCTTTGACTTGATAACCATTGGGGCGCCAGCCCTGCTCTTAACAATTCTGCGGCTGTTGGCTTTGCTACACGGCTCTCCTGCAATTACCATACTTACCTTTGACATATATCGACTCCTACGTTAGCATCCGTTCTCCACATTGAGGAGTGTATCACGATGAGCAAAATGGGACGTTATGTCTTTGATCTACAGATGGCTGAGGAGGCCGAGTTTTATGGACATCCAGATAGAAAAGCACGTACCAATCCCCAAGCGGACAAAGATACCGGACCTGCCGCTGGCAGAGATGGAGATCGGCGACTCTTTTGTGGCACCCATCAACGCGAGCGAGCAGACGGAGGTCAGAGCACTCCGACAGCGGATCTCCCGATGGCAACGGGACCGACTCCCTGTGAGATTCTCCGTCGTTCGTGACGGCGAGCAGATGAGAGTCTTCCGAATCGCGTGAAAGTCACCAACCACACAAACTTACCTGAGCCTGTATTCAAGGCGCTGACGCACAGTGACTATTCAAGGGGTCACAGCAACCGCTCAGTCACCCAGCTGATAGACAGCCCCCGTGTACGCATTCTCCGCAAGGAGCATGACGACGAGATCACGGAGGATGTGTCTGACATGTTGTGGAGTGTATTGGGCACGTCAGTACACACTATGTTTGAAAGGCATCAACCGGAGGGGCATATCGTTGAAGAGCGTTTGTTTGCTGAGGTTGACGGGTGGAGTATCAGTGGGGCGATTGATTTACAGCGTTCAGAGGCTGACGGCACCATGACCATCATGGATTACAAATGCACCTCAGTGTGGTCTGTGATTCATGGCAAGGTTGAATGGCACAAGCAACTTAATTTTTACGCATGGCTCGCCGAACAGAAGGACGGGGTCAAGGTGATTGGCTTGCAGATTATTGCTGTCCTCCGTGACTGGCAAAGAGCTAAGTCCAAGATTGAAACCAACTACCCGCTAGCACCAATTGTCATTGTCGATGTTCCGCTTTGGCCTGCGGAGGAGAGGGATCGTTATGTCCGCCAAAGGGTAAAGATTCATCAGGAAGCAGAGTACGAGCGGCTGACAGGCGGTCACATACCCCGCTGTAGTGATGAGGAGCAATGGAAGCGCGCAGACACCTTTGCTGTCAAAAAAAGGGGTAACAAACGTGCTCTGCGCGTATTTGACAGCATGGCAGAGGCCGAAACCTTTGCGGGGGAGGCGGCAGAGCGCGAAATAGAAGAGCGCAGGGGTAAGCGCGTCCGGTGCGAAGACAACTGGTGCCGCGTGGCGCAGTGGTGTGAGCAATACGAAAACGAGGCATGGTCATGATCCAGACTGATCCCGAGTTCTACCGCAAGGTTGTCGCACTGAATCAGATAACCACGCACAAGTTTAAGATAACCGTTAGCGGAGATAATATTAGGTTTTATATCGGCGACAAGTACGCTGGTGACATGAACTCAGGACTGTTTTTCAAGCTAACGCCCAGTGAGATTCTCAAAACGATAGGAGTGAACAATGACCACAAAAAAAGCTGGCTCTACTGAGCCGACTTACGCAAGCGTCTGGAAAACGCTGAGTCAGATAGACTGCTCTGACAAAGCAGAAAATAAGAACGGACTGACCTACCTTTCGTGGGCGTGGGCGTGGGGCATCCTGATGGAGCATTACCCAGAAGCCACATATCAGTTCCTCAATGAGGAGTGGGATAGTGAGGGCCATGCCACTGTTTGGTGTAGCGTCAAGATAGGCGAGCTAGACCGCCTTATGTGGCTTCCCGTGATGGATTACAAGAACAAGGCTATCGTGAAGCCCGACACCAGAGCGGTCTCTGATACTCGTATGCGGTGTCTAACTAAGTGTCTGGCGATGTACGGGCTGGGCCACTATATCTATGCTGGCGAAGACCTTCCTGCCAGCAGTGACGCCGTGGAGGAGAAGCCTGCCCCTAAGGAAAAGCCCAAGCCGAAAGCAAAGGCCAAGCCCAAGGCAGAGCCAAAAACGGAGACGCAAGCAGAGCCTCTGCCTGACCACATTGGAGATGAAGAAGAAGCGGAGGGGGTTCTTGGTTTTCTGTGCGGTACTGCTGACAAGTTTGCAGGAAAAACAGAGGGCGAGCTAATCGAATGGTGGCAATACCCTGAAACCAAGAAAGCGGCAGACCTGCTTGATCAGGGATACCCAGAACATTACAAGCAACTCATGGCGCATTTGTCTGCGCTACGAGCATCATTAAAGGAGAGTAACGATGAGTAAGTACCACAAGACCGAAGGTGGCCTTTGGCCTAACGATGAAAAGTCGAAGCCGTCACATCCCGACATGAAAGGGCGTGTCGAGGTCAGCCCTGAGCAGGTAAAAGGCTTGATTGCCATGGCAAAAGAGGGAAAGACACCCAAAATTCAGCTTGCCGCATGGAATCGCAAGGCCAAGGACACTGGTCAGGAATACCAGTATGTCACCGCTGAGGTGTTCTGGGATCCAGAGGCACAGGCGGCTCCACCGCCCCCGCCCAAGCCCCAGCCCATCGAGATTGAACTTCCAGAGGACGACATTCCGTTTTGATCAGGTCTAAAAAACTGCTGGATGCGGCGAAGGATCAGTCTTGCGTCAACTGCGGGGTCAGGGACGGCACCGTGGTTGCGGCACACTACACCGGCCTACGCGCACACCTGCTTGGCAAGGGTACAGGACACAAGCCGCATGACTTGGTAATTGCTGACCTTTGCCACAAGTGCCACTACCAGTTCGATGTAGGCGGTGGTGGCGCAACCTTTGAGAAGAAGATCGACAGGTCAGAGCAATTCCTGTTCAACATAGTCAAAACATTGATACGCCGAATTGATCAGGGCGTCATCACAATAGAAGGAATGAAGGATGAGTAATGGAGATACATCTACCCCAAAACAGGGCAATCCAGAGAATGCGAGTGCTACAGTCTCTGTGTCAGGAGTTTCCGCAGGCGGCGCCACAAATAGTGGAGGTCAACCTTCAGTCGAGACATGGAGTTACTCTGGAGGTAAAGCCTCTGCGAACTCACCGATCAAGACCCCAAGAAAATTACTACAGAAAGTGGTGCAATGGTTTCGCAAAGTTCTGCGGATTGACCCCTGACGAAATGCACGAAGAGATTCTCTGCCAATGTTATGGCTCAGAGGAGATAGAAACGCGGTTTGGAGTAAAAAGAAGGCCGATCAAACGAAGTGGCGATACCACCCGTGGCGACTACTCCGAGCTTATTGAAACGCTATGCAGGGTGGCGGCACAGATGGGATATGACGTGCCGCCCCCAGTGCAGGAGGAAGAATGACAAAGCTGACGCTTGAGTTAGAGGGCGAGGCCTACGCAGACGGGCTTGCTACTGCTGACAAGTTTCTGGCACTGATAACCGAGAGACTCGACCGAATTGACAAGGTCACGGAAAACATCCTAGACATGACTAATATAAATGCCGATGCACTGGATGACATACGTGCCGCAATAAAGGATTTGGAGGAGGCAAAAGCCGCCTTGTCCGGTGACTGAGATCAGGCTAACACTGGCAGAGATGCAGATCGCCGCCAATGTCGGAGTCCAGAGGCAGTTACAGAACCTCAAGAACGATGCCACACCTGCATACGGCGCTGGATCGTCTAACGACTGGCAACTGCATGTCGAGGGCGCACTTGGTGAGATGGCTCTGGCAAAGCACCTAGGTATTTATTGGGATGGGAAAGGCCAAATGAGGGCGCCGGATGTCGGTAACGTGGATGTGCGGACATCTAACAGGAACTCTGCTCGCTTGATCATCCACAACTCAGATCCAGATGACAGGTTTTTTTTCCTGCTGATCGGAGGCAATGGAAGATATCGATGTGCTGGGGGGGTGTACGGCAGGGATGGTAAGCGAGATGAATTTTGGACTGACCCAGCCGGAGGTCGCCCGGCGTACTTTGTTCCTCAAAACAAGTTAGGAGTAATAAATGGATGATATTCCAGAGCATTACATCGCACTTTGGATAGTTTGCTTCATCAGCGTCTACACCATATTGGTGATAGCGCCAAAGTATTGATACACTGAGTGTCCGTTTAACAAGTAGGAGTATGTAATGTCAAAGTATTTCACAGCTATCATCGCCTTTTTCTTTTCTTCTTTGGCGGCGTCTCAAACCATAATTTACTACGAGGATGGCTCTGTTTACACCGTTAAGGAGAACGAAAAGGTGTACGTCGAAACCTCTAGCAAGTTGTACACAAAACAAGGCTACAAAAATGGGAATGAGTATTTCATTCACAAGGTGCCTAACCAAAAAGTAGATTATGAAGAACAGCCTTACGATGGCGAAGATCTTGGCTCACCAGAGTGGTGTGAGGCTTACGCGCCATATCTTTATGTCAATGGATTTACCTTTGACGATCAAGCCTATATCCGGTATTGCAACCAAGATGGCTCAGGTGATGGCGACGGTTAAGCTATACGCCCCTCAGCCTTATGATGCTCTACGTTAATGAGGTGCTGATTAAGGATCTCCTCCTTTGACTGGCCGTGGTACGGCACAGCAAGAAGCTCATCCAGTAAAATTTCGTTGAGGCTTCTGGGCTGATATCCCTCTGTATCGGGCGCTTCTGGCATAAACACCTCAGCCAGTATGCGTCCGAACTTACCCCGCCCATCTAGATGCGTTTTTAGTAGGACTTCTGAGCCCTCTGGAATCATCTGGGACACATAGCTCTTTGCCAGATTGCCAAGCGCCTTCAGGTCTTCCGTCCCGCCACGAGTCTCTGCCGTGTCAATACCATACAGCCGCACAGACTGTGCCTTTAGCTGGATGTCAAAACCACAGTCGATATCAAGTATGACACTGTCTCCGTCAACACAACGCACCACTGTCGCTTTGTATGAATATGTTAACAGCAATTACAACCCCCTTATCACGGACCTGTTAGCAAGACTTTCAAGTAGCGGGGTGACGCTCAGGATGTTGTTCTCGTACTCCCTTAGCGCGTCAAGCTGTTCCTTCTTCATCTCCGCATCTAGGTCAGAACGCATGATTGCGCGCCTCATTACCCTGATGTCATCAAGATCTTTCTTGATTGAGTAAACACCGTCCTTAACCTCAGACAGGTTTCCTATCTTGGGTATCAAGGCGTCAAGCTCATCATGCCTGCCGTCTCTGATTAGGGCATTCATGCTATTGTAGTCCTGACGTATTTCGCTATAGAGGTCGTAGAACTGCTCTTTGAGGCCGCTCCCCTCCGGTGAGGTTAGGAAACGCTTGACCACAGGGTAGTCGTAAGTTGCAAGCGCGGACATCTCCGGCTGTTTGACGTTATAACCGATGGCGTCCAGACCTTCGCTGACTGTTGGGTCTCTGACTATTCTATCGATCCAGCTTGTAACAAAGACGCCAGTGCCTCCAGTATATCCCCTGATGATGTGGTCTATCTTCATGGGAGATATACCGCCACCGCCAAACGGGATAGTTGCTTTTTGAAGGAGCAACGAAAGCTCAGTGGTGGCATCTGTTCTCTGCATCTCTGGACGTTGACCCGTCATCCAAATAGGCACAATCGTCCTGCCCGTGTACACGTCATAATTAGTTATGGCTTCCAGCACAGGCGTAAGCGCCTGAGGCACAGGGTTGAAGTTGAGCGTAGAAAGAATCGCCTGCTTGCCGCTCTCAAACGCCTGCTTCCCTGTCCTCTTATCTGATGTCGTGTCCAACACAACCTCAGGAATAGTCTTGAATATCAAGCCAACCTCAAATGGAATGGGTATGGCTATCGCTCCAACATCTTTAAGCCAAGGGACGGGGAACAGCCAGTTGTTGTCCCTTAGCTCCCTGCTTGCTTCCCTGTACTCGTCCTCGTCGCTGACCTGCGCCCAATACAGCGCAGTTGCAAAGCCCAGCAACGCACCTCGCATCGCAAAACCTATTATGGCCCTGTTCTGGGTTAGCTCTCTGTTCGCTGGGTTAACCCCAATTGCGCCACGATACAGAACATCTAAGCCCTGTATTCTTGCGTTGAGGAATGGCACGGCTGTCGCAATAGCCCTCATAACACCATTACTGCCGCGTCTGGAGAAGTTAAGTATCTCCATCGCCTGATAGTGCGCCTCAGCCTCGTTGCCCGTCCGAGAATACACATCGTTATAAACGGCCTGTCGGGTTGCCGCGTCCGATCTAGTTGTCTGGCGCCCGGCGAAACGCCACATTGTCCTGATCATGTTAAGAGGAAGTCCCCGCCTTTTTCTGTTGGCTGACTCTTCCTCAAACAGCTTGCCGAGATCCTTTTGATCTATGTTGAAATCGTAGCCGCCAACAACGCCGGTTCTTTCCAGCCTGTTTACGTCAGCAAAGTATCCCTTGGTCGTATCTATCCACGGTAGGAACCTAGCGCCAGATGTAACAAAGGCGGACAAGCTATCCCTTAACAAGTTAGCAATCATAAATCCCGGGGTACGAGTGACCGTTTCCCTCAGCAACGAGGAGAATGGCCCGAAGTACATTCTGGACAGGTTCTCCAGACCAGAACTTTCTATTGCACTCATCGACTCAAGGATAAGCGGGTCATGTATTTGGAAGTAGACGGGCTCTCCGCGAACCTTGAATCCGATAACAGCCGCATCATCCTTTCTGGAAGCAGGCACTTGGGTCGCAAGCTGTAGCTTCTGCATATCTCTCGCAATGCGTTGCTGGGCGACATTACGCATACCGAGATCAATGGCAGACCCGACATTCTTGGTAATCGCCTCAATCAAAGGCACGTTGATCTTGTCTGTTTTGCCCTTGTACGCCTTAAATGCGCCCAGCTTTCGCAGATCGCCATACGCATTGGTAACGACCTTTCCGATCTCTGCTTTAGGGTCTAGGGCTCTGTAGTAGGGGATGTAGTCTGCGGCTAGACGCCAGTCTTCTGCTGTCTTCTCGTTGAGTACGCCCGTGTCCTGAAGGAATGTAATGACTTGGTTGTTGTATGCTTGCCAAGCACCGTACCATTCCTTAACGGGGTTGTTTCCGTTGGCGTCCGTGAACTGCTCTACATCCCTAAGCGCCTGCTGATAGTCCGCATCTGTGACAGGGGTGACCTTGCCGTCATCGTTTAGCCTTTTGCCCCGCATGGCAATCGCGTAAGCCTGAGCAAACTGTGTAAGGTCTCCGTATTGCTTTGTCCTTAACAAGTCAATGATATCGATCAGACCCCGGTACTGTTTGCCGTTGTGGGAGAAATCCACAACCTTCGTCAGTCCGTCTTTGTATTGGGGAACGCCGCTCTTAAACGCTTCAGCGGTGACACCCGCAGATCTATCAGCAAAAAGCACAGCCGCAATGGAACTGCTGTCCGCTAGATAGTCGTTAAAATACTTCTGGTTCAGCTTCTCCAGTCTGGCGTATCGGTTGAGGATCGCTTGGCGTGCTTTTGTAAACTTGTAGCTGAGAGGGCTGTTGTCCCCAGTCGCATCCATGTACTGTTGCATGGGGTCTACGCGATCTGGCCGGTCAGTTACAAGCCTGCCAATAAATGATTTGGTTTCTGGGCGGTATTCTGGGTCGCGTGATTCCAGTATCTCATCAGGGACAATCGCCGCCTCTGGGTTGCGCGCAATGTACTGCGCTTCTGGTGAGGCCTTGACGCTGTAGAGGGGCACGGTGGTGCCGGCTCTTTCCGCTTCTTGTTGGTTTTGTGCGACAACTTTTTCTATTTTAACCGGATCTATGCTTCTGGCAGATGACCTGCTGTACATGATGTCGTCTTCGTAGCGCCTGCCTTCTGGCACAGACTCAGGGTCAAAGCGAGCGAACATCCCCTTGATGTCCTCGCTGTTGAACATGGCAACAGCACTGTAGGGATCGCCCGGTCTTTCGATGTCGTAATAACCGACAAACCCAGCCTCTTTCATGTATGGCGCCAAGGGCTCAAGCTGAGTGAAATCTACGCCGTAAGGGTCTTCGACAATCATCCCGTACGCTTGAGGCGCAACCCTGTTGTGGAAGTCCTCAGCAAGACGTTCAGACGCCTCCCGCAAAGACATCGCGCCCTCGTAGTAGAAGCGAGCAATATCATCCTGCTCAAAGCCTCTTAGCTTGGTCTTGTCTGGACCTAACTCTCTGCCCTTCTCAAGCTCGCTGGCAAAATAACTTTCAAGGTTAGATTTTAGCTCCGGCTGGTTGTTTAGCGTTCTGTTTATGGACTGGCTGACAGGGTTGCCTTCATTCTGTATTGCCGACCTGACTTCAAACAACCCGCCTGCCTCGTTGTCCTCGCCGTATCTCAGGAATACCGGATACACCACAGGGTATTCAGGCTGGTAAGTCATCAGTTGAGGGGCAAAGTCGCTCGCAAACTTGGGGTTTTCTGTGAAATGCCCAGCAACCACACCCATACCCAGCTTGCCTTGGAAGCGGCGTATACCTTTGCCGCCGTCAACAAGAGGATCTGTGGCTGTGCCATGGTAATAAGGGATGTTTACCCTGAAGCGTTGATTTGCGGCTTCTGCTACGCGGCTTTCAAGCACCTCATCAGGAGTGTCTGCCGCCCTTTTGCCGATATTCGGGTCAAGCTCTGGGTTGTCGGCTACCATCTGACCAACCTGCTCTTTGAGGTTGGCGGCTATCGCGGTTATTTGCTCTTTGGTGGGGCGAGTACCAGTAACTAGCTGAAGGTCTTCGGTTGTGACTGCCCTTTCCTGAACCTCACCGAGGTTCTTCTCTGTCTGCATTAGAGTCCGAACAACATCGCGCTCTCTGCCCCCGACCTCCCCAGTCTGAATCCTGTCAACAAGTTGCTTGTAAGAGTCGATGTCGTTGTTTTGGGCGTAACCAACCATCCTCTTGAAGAAGTTGACGATACGCTTGATGAGAGTCTGTGGCTTGCCGCCAATCTTCTGCACGTTGCCGTTAATCAAGACGCCCTTTGTCATGGCATCCGACAGCATCTCCGCAATCGCCTCTTCCTGCTGGATGACAGCGTCCTGAGGGACTTCTTGGCCCGTCTCTGGGTCTTTCTTAGTCGCGTAGGTGCTGACCGCCCACTGAGCATATGTCTTATTCGTTCCGGGCTTGCCGTATTGACGGCTAAGTCTTTCGAGCAGGCTGAACTCTTTTGCTGTAAACAGGTCCATAGCACGCAACGCATGAACAAGTTCGTGGTTCATAACCATTGCTGTCGCCTCTTCAAACGACATGCCTTGATCAACACGCTGTTTAACGCCGTCGAGGGCGATCTGAATGACTTTGGCTCCTGCCTGCGCGGACCCCATCGTGGTGATCTCGCCAGTCTGGGGCTTTTCGGGCGGCGTCACATAGACGTTCCCCGCGCTGTCCCTGCTGGCAATCCCGACCTGATCGACAATTTTCGCGGCGTAGTCACCGTCTATGCCCACACTCTTCAGGATGTCTTGCACTTGCTTGTTAACAGCAGACTCAAGTTGCCTATCAACGGCCTTGGATTCGGCCTCTGGGTCAAACATGACAAGCTCTTTGCCTTTCTCAACGGGCTCCGTTCGCACGTCAGGCTGGGCTGGTTTTGCCACATCTGCGAAGTTAGGAATAAATATGGCGGCTTCTGGGCCAATCATTCTTGGTCGAGAAGGGACGGTGACGCCGGTCACAGGATCGACTTGATCGACGCCTGTCCCGCGAGGTGTGGTGATCTGAGGGGCTTGCTCGATGGCTTGGAGGACGTAGTCCATCTCCGAGCGGGTAAGGTCGGTGAGAGGCTTGGATTCGGACACGGGGCGACCAACGATGGTCTGAACGACTCCGCTCCCTTCCTTGGAGTTTAGCCGATTGCCTATGCCCTTGCGGTTGAGGGCGGTGTCAATCCTTCTCTCCATCAAGTTAACGGCAGGGGCAGGTTCGGCTGTAGCGCGACGTGATGCGAGCCTAGGTTTGATTGGTTCTTCTGGGGTAAACCTGCGGCCAGAGTCTCTGATTGACTGGTAAAAACGCTTCATCCTTCCCTTCATCAGGCCGTCAAACGCTTCTTGGCTTACCGTGCCCTCTGAGGTCATGCGGGCCAGCGCCTTGGTCCCAGCTTCTTCAATGGCGCGGGTTTTACGATTCTGCTTCTGCCTACGAATCTCATCATCCACAAGGGATTGCTCGATCAGCCCCTTCCCAGCGAGAGACTTGAGAACCCGTATGTCAGGATCTGGACCCCCCCCGCCCGTCTCCGCTATGTGCGCGTCGATAACGGCCTCAACCCTGAGGCCATCACTTTCCTCACTGAGCCTAGCCTTAACCTCTTGCGCCTTTACAGGGTCTCTCATGGCGGGGCCAAACTGCCTGCCATTTTGGGAGACGATGTACATACCGTCCTGCCCCTCAACCTCAAACATGGCGCCAGCGGGCACGGACTGCCGTCTCTGTATCTCAGCGACGATGTCTTCGGTGCCTAGCTCTGGGTCAATCGACACGCTAGAGATGGGGTCTGGGGCAACAGAAGGTTCTCTGGCGGCGGCAAGCTCAGCGTCTTTGGTTGCGACTCTAGCGGCCTCTTGCTCTAGCTTTTCTGCTCTGGCCCTCTCTTCTTCGGCTATCTGGTCTTCTGTCGGCTCAGTTATCTCTTTGGGAGCCTCAACCTTGCGTGTTCTCCGGTTGCCGCCCATTGCCGCATTGATTGCAAAATCAAAGAATGCACCAGCACCACCGCCCAAGGTAAAGTCTTCTACCGCGCTATCCGCTATCTCCCTGTCGGGGTCATATATAGCAAGCGCCTTGAGATCCCTAGCAATGCCCTGTGCGGTTTCCTGAACGCCTTCCGCAACGCCCGATCTCAGCATTGACTCGATGCGGCGTAAAAACGGATTGCCTTCTGGGCTTTGGAAAAACCCCTTCGGAACTCCTCTTACAACCCGATCAAGGCCTAGCGGCTCCAGCAAAGCAAGGCCAATATCGCCGCCTTTATCTGCCAGTCTCTGGAAAGTCGTAAGGTCTTCTGGTCTCTCTTCGCCGCCTTCAGAAACAGACTGGCCTATGAAGGTGGCAAATCTGGCAAGGTTTCTTTCTCTCGCCCCCGGAATGGCAAG
>PBMQ01000021.1 GCA_002722615.1 Methanobacteriota archaeon
TTCTTATTCCATGAAGAACAATGAGAGGCTTTTTGAAGCGATTATTGAGCAGAGGGGGCCCGTAGCTTACCCCTCTAGGCAAAGGGTACCCCCTGATTCGTACTACTTGAATCAGTGCGCTTTTCACCATTTACTATGGAATTCCATAACCTTCTCAAGTATGTCGCTTGGAAGTCTACAGGGCTGACCAACCAGCCCTCCTTCCCTTACGATGTAGAGGTCGCCTCCGTTGAAGCATAGACAATTGCAGAGATTTTCCGATAGTTCTTCGGAATCAAGAACGAGTTTGTTTTCGTCCCAAATCACATATTCATTGACCCACATAGCATCATATCCTAATGAGAAAAGGTAACCGAATAACTCCTCTAGATGTGGGGGGATTTCTATCTTTTGAGCCCATCGAAGTGCATCAACTCTCCTGATATTCTCGGGAGATAATCGTTTGACGTAATCATTCCATAACTCCGCAACAGATCTAGTTTCCATATTTTCTCCTAACTGCAAATATCTCATCAAAGCATTTGTGATTGCACCGACATTATTTGGTCGGCCTCTGTTGCTAGGTTTTTTCTCCATGTACCTCGCATCTTCATTAATTGCAATTCCCTCTAACAATAATAATGCATCACCGAGCGTAATATCTGCAACACCTTCAGTCCTTTGATGAATATCTAGTAAACGATGATAGTTGTCCGGATACCATGACAATTTTCCATCAATATCTTTGTAACTGTGTCTATTCGCTGGTCTGTACATTTTAATCAAACTATGAAATATTTCCACTCTATCTGAATGGTCAATTTCTTTCATTATCTGTGCTAGGGGTTCGATGATTTTTTTGAAGGTCAACATTTCCGTTTGTGGTTTATGACCTGATTCATAACTTTCATTTCTCAACCAAACCCTCGGTCGCATATCATTAGGGTATTTTTTGTCGTCTTTTCCTGGGATTCCAAAGAACAATTGTCTATCAAACAGCGGGACCCCCCATGGAACCCATCTTTTTTGAGAATCATCTTCATAATCACTGACGGTGGGTCTTTTCCATTTAGTAACATGAGCGGTCAATAATGCCCTGAGCATTCTAGACTCCTCATACAATTTTTTACCAACGCGATTTCGGGCGTTTAGAAAGTGGTGGATTTCATATTCCATCAAATAATGGTAAAGTTACTCTGCAATTACTGTTTTGCATCAAATCCTAGGAATCTAGACTCTAATCCCAAGGCCCCAACCAAAGTATCCAATGCGTTATCACGGGGTTCAATGGATGAATGGAGGGGTTACCTAGTGACTACCCTTTGCCTAGAGGGGTAAGCTATGGGCCCCCTCTGCTCAATAATCGCTTCAAAAAGCCTCTCATTGTTCTTCATGGAATAAGAATTTTATGTGATTTAAAAATTCGATGTGTATGGATGACAAGGATTGGTATTCAAAACAAGGCATACATTTTCAGTATAAACCCGGAAAGCCAAGTGCACCTGTTGCCTTTGTTGAGAATCAAGACAACGTAGCTGAAAAACCACATTGGTTAGAATTAGAAGACAATGCCTCAATGCAGCAGGAGATACCATCCGAAGAGATTGGTTTTGGAAATAAGACAATTACCGGCATTATCTTGATTGGAGTTACAATTGTTCTACAAATATTGCTTCTAATGTCTGCAAATTCCGGAGAAGATGACATAGATGAGGATATGACAATAGATGAGATGGTTGAAGATGCAGAAGATACTGCGAATTTTCTTTTTGTGTTGAATTTGTTCTTTCTTACGCTACAATTAGCGGGGTTGATTTTGATAGGATTGGATGTAACTCAATTATCGGAGACGCTCAATAGCAGGATTTAGTAGTCTCTCGTCGATTAGACAGTGATCTTTGACATGAAATCAATCCTCAGCATAATCACTTTCGGATAATTTCAGAGGGCCTATACGAATACCCATTGCTCAGATATTGTCAAATCAATGGGCCCGCAGTGGGTCTTCTCAGACGCCACCCTTTGCTCAAGCATCCTGTCATTTAATCAGGTGAGAACTTCGAGTAAGCGATCTTGTTCAGCAGCCATTCGAAGTTCCATAGCAATGCGTCGACCACTACTCATTGGCTTTCTCCAGAGTGCGTTCCCATATGGATGGCCGACGTTGACGTGAACGTTGGTTCCTCCACCGAGACGAGGAGCAACGTCGTATATCCAATAATTCATGTCCTTATCGATACAGGTTTGTAGACAGAATGGTCCAATGATTCCTGGATCGTAATGTTCCTTGCTAGCATTTATGAATTTCTCTCCAAGCTCGAACGCTTTCTCAAGTAGGGATTCTCTGATGGTTGCCGTGTTGTGCCCTACGACGGTCATTTCCGGAATCTTCTGATGCGCAGGCATTGTCATTTGTTGCGGGGCTGGAAGTCGAACATGTCCATCCAATGAAGATTCAAACCTCCAATCAACACCTAGGAGTTCCAACTTTTCTCCCTCATCTGCGAGTGGACTGTAAAAGAAGTTCAGGTTGAAGACAGGTCCAATGACGTATCGCTCAATGCGTGCTCCATCAAGGGATGCTTGATCGATGATTCCATCCTTGAGAAGGACTTCGGATTTTTCCTTGTATTCTGCGTACGATGCACATGTGAAGAAACCACGTTCAAGTTTCTTTTGTGCGTGATGAAGTTTAACGATGACGAGGCAATCAATGTCTTCAGGATTCTCAATTGCTTCAGGGTAAGGGAGACCGGCTTTATCAAGAATCCAGTAGTAGTCTTGGTCTTCAGTACGTTCTTCCATGCGAAGCATATTCCTGGATCCAAAGAGTGGAACCTTGAACTTGTTCTCAACATCCTCAATGGATGAATATGATGTAAAGGAACGATTTGGGATGTAGACCACATTTCGTTTTCTCATCTCAATCTGCATTGAATCATCCATGACATCATTGAACGATGGCATGACAATTGCTTTGTCAACCATGCCTCGCAGAACACGACCTGAACTTGAGCGCTTTGTCTTGAAGTAATTTGCATAGGTCTTGTGCCGTCCTTCTTGGCAATAAGCAACAGTAGGGAATCCTTCCTCGATTCCCCCATCGCAAATATCCAGTGCAGAATGCGATGCTGTCATTCCGATTCGGAGTTTCATCCGGTCATATTCTTCAATTATCTGCGCGATATCATCACGTTGAAGCATGGTTCTCAGCCACCTCTTGTCAATCTCGGTCTTTGATACCATCGTTTCCGCTCTATCAATCAAAGCGTTGCAATTCCATCAATTCCTCAGTTGTGAGCGTGTCACCTGACATCAATTTGCTCATCAAATCTTGGACTTCAACACGAGCGGTTGGGCGCTCGCCTTCTCCTGCTTCTGCACTACGTCGTGCACGCATCATGTCTTGGATGGAGTGCAAACATCGCAGAGACACGATGTAGAAGCGGTGGGCCTTATCGGCCTCTTGCTTGGTGTTTCGCAACTCTCTGTGCTTTGAATTGGCACGCTCTCGTTGCTTGTTGACTTCCTTGTCCCACTGAATCATCAGGTCGTGAGCTTCTTGCGCGGCGGCTGCAGCTTCCTGTACAGCGTGATGTGCATCATCATGCTCTTTTCGGGCTGCGTTGAGGTCTTCATTTTCACTGGATTCTCCACCTGTTGCTTCTTGGTCCTTCTTCATTTGACGAATCTTTGCATTGAGTTCCTTCAAACGCTTCATGACCTTGCCTTCATTCTTTCCGGTGTGTTCTCCACGCTCGAATTCACGCTCAAGTCGGCTGAACTCACGCTGTAGTGATTGAAGTGTAACTGGGCGTTCACGTCGACCACGTTGACCACGTTCAGCAGGCTGTTCAGCAGGCTGATCTGCTCGCATCTTGTCTCGAATTTCTGAAACCTTTTTACTCGCTTCATTACGTACGCCTTTCTTCTCACGAACAACTTGGTTCATTTGCTCACGAACCTGCTTTTGCTGGTCCGAGAGTTGAATCAATTCACGGACTTCAGCATTGAATTCGTTTCGTTGAGATACCAATTCTTTGGTTTTCTCGTTCCAGGAATCTCGTTCTTCACGGTACTGCGTTGCTTTTCCATCGAGGATTGAGCGTCGTTCTTCAAAGAGTTGTTTGAAATCATCCATGGTGTTCACTCTCATTGCGTGGCACGTTTGGATATGCCACAGCCAACCGACCTACCACGCCCATATAACCCCTTCACTCTGTTCGATAGATTGTTGATGTGGCAAATTAAGCAAAAGTAATGTTCAAAGTCATCGGGAAATTGTTTCAATACGGTGAGAAGATGCTTCTTGGCGGAATGCAGGGAATGGAACGCGTAGTACAATCAGACTTTCATGCACCCTACATCAGTTTGGTGACTGGGCCACCAGGGTCGATGAAGTCGTCGTTTTGTTTGACCTTGTTAACCAATCATCTGAATCGGACTGGTGAGTTTGGTCTTTACTGCACGGTCGAAGAGACAGTGGATTCTCTGCTACGTGGCGCTTCCAGTCTTGGTCTTCAATTGCCGATGAATCTTCAGGTCACTGATTTTACAGAGTTGCGGCGTGAGAACGAAGACATGGATTACCTCAAGTTCACACGAAAAATGATTGAACATTTCAAAGAAACACATGGTGATCGTTTCACAACCTTTGTTCTGGATTCCTTGGGGGCGATTTACTCTTTGACTACTGTGGACGAAGCTATGCGAAAGAAGATGTTCTCATTCTTTGATTTCCTACGTTCGATGAATCTCAACGTGTTTCTTATCACAGAGCGAAATCTTGGAAGCCATGCTGAATTGCAGGGCAATGAGGGTTTCTTAGCAGATGCAGTCATCAATTTGGGAATGGATCATCGAAACGGAAAACTTGTCCGAACAATGCAAATCGAAAAGATGCGCCACGTTCGTCATGCCATGGAAAAACAAGCCATCGATGTCGGACCCAATGGCCTAGTTGCCCTCGGTCCTCTATTCGATTGAATTGAGAACCAGATCGATTGCCCCTAAGTTGACATGTGGCTCTGATTGGATTACCAAAATCGAAGATTTGTTGGAAAAGAAAATTGCACATCCATTCTTCCCGATGAGACTTATTTTCTTCTTGTTGGCTAGGAGTTGTTGGATTTCGTTGTATTCAATCCCATTCTGCTGCGCACCTTCTGAAAGTACGGTGACCGAACGAACATGTGGAATTAATCGAAGAGCGTCCAAAGTGTTCTGCACGCTTTCAACTCATTGTTTGGGTGTATCATTGTTTGGTTGATGATATCGAAGTTTCCCTCGCATCATGTACCCTAATCCTTGCCGATAATAGCCATGCAATTCCTGGATAATCTCAAGCTCTCGTTCTCTATAGAATGATATCGCTCTCGTATTTGAAGCTCTAACTTCCAACTGAACTTGATGATAACCTAATGGTGTAAGATGATCGACCATCATGTTCCATACTTGCGACCCCCACCCTTTACCACGAGCACCTTGGTCGAGAACAAAAGAAACAATTCGTACGATATCGTCTTTGAATGGGCTTGTCCACAGGATGCCGCGCATTGTTTCATGATTCGACTCATTGGAGTCAAAAAGCATGAAGTTTCCATCCCAATCAGGAACCGGTAACGCTTGTATGCTTCCAAAGAAATATTCCTCTCCAGTTCCTTCGAGGAAAAGTCGTTGAATGGCATGAATCCATTCAATCGGAAGTTGAGACGGTGGAAGGGCTCTACGCCATCCCTCTTCCATTGATTCACTTCCTCGTATCTTTTCGTCCACGTGATCGACCATGGCGGACATCAATTCGACGCGAAGAACGCTTCTTGTGCTGTCGTTGTTTTTGCTGAGGTTTCTTTTGGTCACTGTTTCCAATGCTAGCAATACCTCCCTTGGAGAGCAATGCATCAAGTTCGTTCAATGAAATTGCACCGCCACTGGACGCCTTCTGACGAACTTCGTTGATGTTGACTTCCGGAGCACGTTGGCGTCGTCCACGAGGCGGTCGATTTGAATCTCGTGGTTTGTTGTTGCGTTGTTTCTTTGAAGAGATTCGTTGCCATGCTTCAAGGCGACCAATCTCTCGACGCAATTCATGTTTAGCTGAGTATTGTTCATTGATCGAACGTTGGAGTAACTTTGCGTTCTTTTGGAATTCTTTAACAGATTTTGGATTGAGATGAACACCTTCAAGGGCAGGATTTGTTGCAACAAGCTTGACTAGAACATCTTCTTCTCGCTTTTTTGTCTTCTTTAGTGCACGATATTCCTCGTTCTGTTCACGACGCAAACGAATGAATTCTTGATGGGCTTCATTTGATTGAAGCGATGCTTCATACATTGCTTGAAGTTCAAAGAAGTACGAGAAATCACCCATTTCAACGCCTAGATTCGGTGCGTTAAACACATCGACTTCAGCCGTAAGTTTCTGGAACATGCGAACCATTTCCTGATGAATGCGCTTTGTTGGAATAGCAATCCGTTGATTAATTCCATCGCGTACCTCGCGAAGTTCCTGAACTTTCATGCTCAATGGTCGAAGTTCGGAGAGTATCTGTTGGCGGTCTGACTTCACATTTCGTGTTTCTCTCAAGCCACCTCGTAGGAGATCCAAAAGTTCCTTCGAATTTTGTCGTTCTTCGACAAGTTCCCGAATTTGACCTTCTACGTTTCCGAGTTCAGCCCGCATGACTTCAAGGCGTGCCGAGATCTCATCTTTGGAAGTTGTTCGTAAGTCATGGAACAAATCATCCGGTTCTTCCTCGACTTCAAAGATAGGTTCACATATTTCTTTCCAACTCTTTCCCTCCGAAAGGAGTTGCACTGCTCGCATGAACTCATTTTGAATTGACATTGCCCCCTCGGCACGAACGACTCTTGACAAGTCATGTTCATGATTGAATGGATCTTCGATTGGCATCACATGTTCCATCCAACCATCATCGGCACCGATGACGACCTCAAGAGGTAATGGACCAACATGTCTCCACTTCTTTTCCTTGGTTGTTAATGGTTGACCAGATCGGACCGAGACAACCATTGAATCCCAATCCCATCGAGTTGCGAATCGATCAATGAAACTGACCAGTAGGGACGCCAATGATTGTGTATTTTCCGTAGAAAAATGGTCATCATTGTAGCCTACATCGTAGGTTGTTCCCTGGAATGAAAGAAGTCGCTCTTCTGCTCCATCTTGTCGATTTGGAACCAAAGGGGGTTCAACCATTTGGGCGTGTTGAATGGAAAGTAATGTCCATGCATAGGAGGAGAGGGTNCCTTCGAATGCGTTGTTGATGCCACGACGGCTCGACCAATACTTGATCATCTGGACCAATTGGCGTAAGCGTTCCTCCTGAGCATAGGATTTCAACATCATCGAATTGTAAATTGCTAAACGATTATCCAAGGAGATATCAACATCGAGACCAGAGCGTGGGTCCTTGAATTTCACAATCGGAATTCGTGCTTTTGGAATAAGTTGGATGTCCTCCATCCCTTCTTCATGGAGGAGTCCTGAAAGTTTTCTCAAAACTTTCTGAGGTGTTTTATTTTTGAAGGAGAGGCAAAGATCAAGATCACCTGTTCCAATGGAGAGGTCCGTAACGCTTGAGCCGAATGCTTCAACGATTGCATTTTTCCCAAATCTTCGGAATAAAACCCCTTTCAAGTGCTTAGTAAGTGACTCTCTACTTTTTGCTTTTGCATCTCCAATCTTCTTGAGAATCTTACTGATTTCACCATCAAGTGCTTTCAACTGTTGAGGTTCTATTGAGGTCAAATCAGGAATTTCGATCTCTTCAACAAGATGTTTGTATAGATAGGACCAACGTTGTTGTTGATCTTGAGTGAGGCCTGTAGTTGTACAGACGCTCATTCTTCCTCACCTGCCTCTTCTAATTGCTGACGGCGCTCTCGAGCCATCGCACGTGTTGATTTTCCACCTTCTCGAACTCGCTCAGCGTCAGCCATCAATTCATGGAATCCATTTTCTAAGCAACCAACCCAGAAATCGATGCCACGTTGACTTTCATCCAAGGCTTGAGCCAATCGAGTTGTTCTCGCATCCGCTTTCTTTCTTTTTTGCTCATTCTCAATGTAGGAATCGTGGAATATTTGGTTTTCATCATGCAATTGAACCATCGCTTGGTGGGCTTTATCCGCAGTTTCAAGGAGACGTTTCGCATCATCACGTAGTTCTTTCATCCTGTTGATTTCAGCGAATTTCTCTTTTCTTGAGTCAACCCATTCCTCGTGTTGTCGAATGAGACTCTTCATCTCATTCAACGTCGTCCGTTCATCAACATGCGTTCCCCAGTTGGTTTGTAGTGAAAGATCCAATGCATCAAGACGTTGTTGCAGGCGATCTTTTGCCCATTCAGGTTCAGGATTTGTGTCGCCCTTTTGCTTTGGAATGCTTTCTCGGATGGTATTTGCTTCCAAGAATAGTTTCTTTGCTTTGGCTTGAGCATCATTTCTTTCTTTTTTTAAAGACTTCACTTTATTGTTGACATCATCTCGTTTTGCTTTTGCAGAACGTGCGATTGCTGCTGCTTCTGTGAGTTCATCACTACGTGCGTCGAGTTGCTCAGGAATCTCAGCAGCAAACCGTTCTCTCCGATGAAGGATGGCTTTGCCCAAAAACTCAGGCGTGATGGCCAAGAGTTCCTCAGGCGTCATGTAACTTGCCCACCCTGCAACCATCAATAAACCATCTGTCCTGACTTTGTTGGACATCATACTCAAAAACCTCCACAGTTTGAGCGTGGTTATGGAACGTGACCGCAGCCGATTTTCGGCTACATTGTTGGTTATGATTCTCGTTTGTGCCCTGGTTTCATCGGTTCCAGCCCAAGCTGATGGACCCACGGATGTTCAATTCGTTGGCGTGAATTCTCTAACCTATTCAGGCTCAGATGCAACAGGTGTCCTAACAGCAAATTCGACAGTACGTCAAGGCGATTATCTCTATCTTGAAATCCCTGTCGAAAACGTTGGATTGGACACGCAACTGGCATCTGTTGTACTAAACGTGAGTCAGATTGGATGGAATGAGACGGTTTTCTTTGAGGACATATCTCTTGACTCAATGACGACACAGGTTCTGAATTATCTCTCATCAAATCAAGTTGCTGAAGGATTACTCGAAGTTGAACTTTCAATCAACAACACTTCTGTTCATCTCACGGATTCGGTCCTCATTGGACCTCCTCCCCTTCCTGATGTGAATGTGGAAATCATGATTGTAACAGAATCCTATGTCGCTGGAGATTTGGTTGAAGTCAATGTCACTTCAGAGAATCTCAACGGCGAGCGTTCGTTTAGTGGGAATCTGATTTGTACCTTCCTCGATGAAGAAATTTACAATGAATCTTTAATTGTTAACGTAGGCATTGAAATTTCAAANATATTCACACTCTATGCTAGGCCTGGAATCTTGCAATGTGAACTTGGAGGAGATCGCAATCAATCCTCTGAAACATTGGTTGAATATTCCTTGCAAGACCTCCCATCCGCAGTATTTGGGGAAGCTGGGTCGAGTGGATTTACATTCCTTGGTGGACCTTTCCATGTCGGTGATGACCTAGAAGCCTCATTTATCCTTCGAAATCAGGGTGACGGTCACGGAAATGCAAGCTTGAAGGTAGTTTATGATGGAATAGAATTCGTTAGTGATTCGCTTAGCCTTGCTGAAGGTGCAGCGGGTGAATTGCGAGTTGAGATTCAGGACCTTCGTGAAGGAACGCATGAAATAACTTGGAACATTCTGTCACTTGATGGCATCGTTGAATCAGGTCTCCAAGGAACTTCAAACATCACCATTCTAGAATCACAATCAATGGATGCAGACCTGATTGCAACCGTTGGAGCGGACGGGGTCGTTCTCAATTGGAATGTTTCCGTAACCGATGGTGTCGATCGAGATGTCAGACTTCGTTTTGGATATCGTGTTTCAGGTACGGATGTCTTTGTTAACGAGCAAATCGTAACCCTTGGTTCTGGAACGTTAACGGGNNAAACAATCCTCGGAATCGTTCAAAGCAACACAGTTCTGCTTCGAATGGAGCCAATTGGTTGGACCTCATCTTCAAACAGTTTCATTGCTACAACAACCTATGAACAGATTGAAGCAGAATATTCAGTTCAAATCGATCCAATTGCATTGCCCCGAGAACCGGTGGAAGGAGAGGCAGTCACGGTAACCGTTACGTTCCAAAACTCAGGTTCTGTTGATGGCCCTGCTGGTGTCTTGTACCTGATGGATAGCAGCGGATTACTTCTTGCTCAAACAACAACAAATCCGTTGCAATCAAGTTCCTCTCGCAATTTGGATTTCACGTTCAACGTTCCGAACGGGAATGAAATGATTCTCACAGCCGAGTTGAGGTATGGTTCGAAAATCGTCNATGATGAACAAAGTTTCCTCATCTCACCCAAAGTAGTTGAGGAGGACTCGATGGATATTCCATTCGTTGCTATCGGTGGAGGTATTGCAACTGCATCGTGCATCATTCTTGTTCTCCATCTTCGTCGGGGGGCATCATCCGACGAATCCAAATCCAAGCCAAATAAGGACAAGAAACCGCAATCAACACAAGAAAAGAAAGCCGAATCGGTTGAAAAAGNATGTCCTGTNTGTGAACGCAANTTGCGAATTCCAGGGGATTACTCGGGTACGGTACGTTGTCCAGATTGTTCTGAGAAATTCCATGTTGAAGCCGAACAAACAGAAGAATCCTTTGACCTTGACGAGGAACTCGATTCGATTAAAGAAAATGAACCNGAGGCGAAAACTGAGACAAAGGTAGAGATCGCATGTCCAAAGTGTTCTTCAAAACTACGTGTCCCTTCTGCATACAGGGGCTCGGTTCGTTGCCCTTCATGTTCCGAGGTTTTTTNAGCAGGCTGATATAGAGAAACGTTTGAATTATGATGCAACTACCANAGAGCATGCCGGGCCACTTTCAAGAGTTTGAAGACCAATATCTTGAGACGATGTACAAATTTTATGAAGAAAATGGTGAAAACTCAAATGTTNGGGTTCGAACTGGCGACNTGGCTGAAAGGCTCGATGTTTCTCCAGCATCTGCCACCGAAATGATNCAACGTCTNTCNTCAAAAGGGNTTATTGATTACGANCGATATAANGGTGCAAAATTAACNATCGAAGGATTGAAACACGGGCAGATGATTAAGCGACGACATAGACTTGCCGANGTTCTACTTGAGAGGATTCCTTTCGAAGGAAACACACATGAGACAGCTTGTCGACTGGAACATGCAATCGATGATGATTTAGAAATTGCCCTAACTCTTCTCCTAGGTAACCCCCAAACCGCTCCTATCGATGGATCGCATGAAATGAGCAGAGAGATTCCCGACATAGGCGAGGGACTAAGCCAACGCGTGGTTGAAAAGNTGAACAAACACAAATCCCTTTATGATTTGTCAACCAATGAAGAAGGCGAGATTGTTGGGTTGCTGATTACACAAGAATTGCGAGAACTGTTTNAGGGCAACTTGTCGATTGGTGCATCAGTTAAATCAAACGGTAATATGAGTTACGATTTCAATGGACAGACGGTGAGTCTCAAAGCAGATATTGCACGTTTAATCATCGTGGAAGTTTGATTGCTTAAAAACGTACGATAATTTGCAGAAAAAAGCCGAACGCTTTTGAGTTCCATCATCGAGGAGTTTGTGTGAGCGAGACTGCCGTTGATGTTTCGAGCGAGGTCTCTACCTCCTCATTGTTTGAACGAGAGAGGGTACTGCTCTCCATAGACAACCAATTAATCTCTCTCGGATTGAGATTAACACTCCTCCTCCCAGCATTTGCCTTGTTCATCTTACTTGGGTCATGGGCGTATGATGGGGCCGATCCAAACTGGTGGGAATCAAGTATTGAACCTGCCATCGGTCAATCGTTTAGTTCGACACTGTTGCTGTTAGGGACTGTAGTTTGTATTGGATGGTTGCTTGCACTAGGAATCCATCGATATCGCATTGCTTTATCCTACTCTTCTTTCGTTCACGAAGTTGAAGCATCTGAAAAGAGGCATCAAAGTATTGAAGCACTCCATGGATATGACGGGATGGCTCATCGTATTCACAAGCAGTTGCGTATGCACTCGCTTTCATTCACAACCGTGTTGTTGAGTTGTGTTGGATTGGGCGGTGTTCTCCTTCTCGGACTTGGTACCTCTCTGGGAGAGAACATGTTCCTTGCCTCTTGGGGTATGTTGCTTCTCGCAGTTGGCTTCCACATGAATACAAGGCAAAACCGCTTCAACATGGTTCACGAATCTGGATTATTGGATGCCTTTGACGCTCCGGTTCACCCATCAACACTCGACGGTGTATTTGATGATATGATTCGGACACATCTCGATCCTCTTCTACGATCAAAATATGACGCCTTGATGCGCTCTGTCCAAAGTCATGTGAAACGCGGAATAAAACATGATTATGCACGAGAGAAGGTCTTGATGACACTCTATCGTCACTATAACGGTCTCGATTCGAAAACGTTGCGCCTTGAACTCGAAGAGGTGCTCAAAGAAGAAGGAGCTGATATGCTACTTGATGACTCGTCGTTTAGTTTGGAACTCTGGTTGGAATTGATTGAACATGCACGCCAGCAATGTCCTGCTTTCTTCCGACTCATTGACCGCATTGAACAAGATATGGAATTTGGACGCCCGCCTGCATTGAAGGACCTCGTATTCGAGGTGGACTTGGAGAACGTTGTTACCAAGCGTGCAAACCTTTTCGTGTTCATGCACAATCTNTCAAAGAAGAGTCGTACTGTGGTGTTTCGTGTACAGTCGCCAGATTTCCGTCCAAATCAAATCGCTATGCGGTATCAACTTGCACCAGGTAAGGAAATGTGGTGGTCGAGTGATGCCCTGCCCGTTGCCGTGGAAGGGAACGAGGATGTTCTGGGTCAGATGACTGGGCTCCTGCGTGATGGAACAATGGCATGGCAAACTCTGCTCCCAGAACGCTTTGGTGAGGCAACAGTTTCAGTTCGACTCGAAGAGGTCAGTGGCGATCTCCTCATTGGTCGTCAAATCAACGTCAATGTCCGCAATGAGTTCCGNCGTCGCTTGCGCCGAATTGTTACTTGGTCGACACAAGTCCTCGGAACGCTTGTTATTGCCCTTGCAAGCGTCCTCGAATTGTTCGAGATATTCAACGTTTGAAGCGGTTATCACAAGCCATAGGTTTGAAATGCAAAACCGCTACGCAGTGGTATGTTGGGTTCGAAAGACCAAGCAGAGGAACGCCCAGACGCAGACTTGCGTGACCGCTTGCANGCTATGGAAGCAAAAGTACGAAAGTTGCGAGAAGTACGTAACAATTTCAGTTCTGAAGCGCGCTCTGCAGCAGAACAACGCAATGCGATTCAAGGCCAATACAAAGAACATCGAGAGAAGGTCGATGTCGTTCTTGCTGAAGTCAAGGCAATCCGTTCAGAAGTTCGGATGTTCAAGGAAAAGCGCAATGCGATTCAAGACCAAATCAAATCTGTGATTGGTCAAGCCAAGGGTCGTCGCGGAGAAAAGAGTGAAAAAAAGAGTGCAACTGCTGAACATGCACAATTGAAGCGTGACGTTGCACAATTGGAAAATCTCTACAACACATCCGCAATGGGCCCTAAAAAAGAAAAGGAGACCATGGAGAAAATCAAGATCATGCATCGACGCATTAAGGAACTTGCTCCTGATGTTGAAGCGTTTGAACTTGTGGCTGTGGATTTGGACGACCTTGATTCCGCCATTAAGATTCTCAAGGCTGAAGCAGATGCGGCCCACCAAGCTATGCTTGAAGCCGTTGGCCGAGCAGACGAGAAATCAAAGGAAGTTGACGAAGCATTTGCCCACCGTGATTTCCTCAAAGCAGAAGGAGATCGCCATCACAATGAGTACGTAGCCCTTCGTGCCAAAGCAGATGAGACACACGCAAAGATNGACGAAATGATGACTGACGTNAACAAGGTTCGTGATGAATTNAACATGGCTCGAGAGGAGCGAAAGTCCTGGATGACTGAGCACAACAACGCAGTTACAAAGAGCCTGAAAACAGGCGCTGAATCTGAAGAAGTTGCTGATGAATTGATTTCCAATCTCCTTAGTGAGGGTTCACTTACCTTTGGTGGAATGGGCCAAGAAGAGACAACAGCAACCAGCCCTCCACGTCGTGGTGGAAAGAAGAAGAAGATGGGCCGCATTGACATGTCGGCTGGCCGTCGTCGACGCTGATCAACATGCTCGGTATCATCATGGCCGGAGGTCAAGGTTCTCGATTGCGTCCAATTACGAATGTACGTCCGAAACCGATGGTTGAAGTTCTTGGACGTCCAGTTATTGATTTCGTCAAGGATTCAATGGTACAGGGTGGTGTTGAAAACATCATTGTAACGACCGGCTATCGAGGAGAAATGCTTGCTGAGCACGTTCAACACTGGAACGTTGATGGTCGAACAGCTCGAATTAACCAGGAATCAACTCCGATGGGTACGGCTGGTAGTGTCCGCCTCCTTCTCGAGGAGATTACGGATACGGTCATTATCGGATCTGGGGATTCTGTTGCATCTTTCGATGTCGCTTCATTGTTGAAAGCACATAAAATGAATGGGGCAAAAGCAACCATGGCTCTATGGGAAGTCGATGACCCAAGTCCGTTTGGAATCGTTGGATTGTCAACCTCTCAAGATGGTGAAATTGATGGTAATCTACGTGAGGGTTTCATTCGACGGTTCAAAGAGAAGCCAACCCCTGAGGAGGCCTTCAGCAACGTCATCAATGCAGGACTGTACATCCTCGAACCTGAAGTCATGGAACTTGTCCCAGAGGGCGAGAAGTATGATTTCTCAAAGAATCTCTTTCCTCGATTGTTGGAAATGGGATGGCCAATGTATGCACAAGCCATTAATGGTGTATGGTTCGATGTTGGTTCTCCTCAGGAATTGATTCGTGCTCAAAACGTACTGATTGAACGACGTGAAGAACTTCCATTCCCTATGCCGAAGGGGACAATTAGCGAGAATGGATCGTTTATCGACATAAGTGCAGATGTACATCAAACTGCGACTGTTACAGGTTCTGTGATTTCTAAAGGCGCAATTGTTGGAGAGAATGCTGCTCTCGACCATTGTGTGCTCATGAATGGAGCCCGTGTTGGGGACGGTGTGGAACTACAGAATTGCATCCTTTCTCCAAATTCGAAGGTGGATTCAGATGTTGTCGCAAATGATGTTATTCTCGGTGATTATGACGTGTTAAAAAACGAATGATTGTCGACGAATGATGGGATTTACTTCTAATACTCTAGTGCCCTGTACAATGCAATGGCAGCAGAACGAACGTACGACCGAACGTGGGAAGAAATAGAAACCATGCTCGCCCGTGCTGAGAAAAAGATGCGGAAGTGGAAAGACTTCTTCGAAGATTGTCGAGAGCGGGGAGACCGTGATGGCATGAAGGATGCTGCTCGGAACTTCAAAGCGCTGGAAGGAGTCATCAAGACTCTCAAGTGGACACTTGGTGATGTGAGCGTTGACACTCCGTTGGAGTGATTACCAGCCACGTTGGTCCAATCGAACCTCGAGCGTTTCAAGCTCATCACCCTTCATTGGGTCCCCTTCTATCATGGCTTGTGCTTCAGCAACCTTGGATGCATCATCGTAATGTGCCGTTGCAAGCACAATAGCATCCGCCATGTTTGGTGGATCATCGGACTTGAAGATTCCAGAGCCGACGAAGATTCCGTCCATGCCCATACGCATCATGTGGGATGCATCAGCAGGTGTTGCAATTCCGCCAGCAGAGAATGTGACAACGGGGAGTCGTCCAAGCGTCTTAACTTCATCCAATACGGAGCGGATGGATGCATGCATATCTCCGTCGATGGTGCCAAATGGTGTTCCCAAGTAGGTGCCAGGAAGTTTTGATGTGTTAGCAAGTACACGATAGCGTTCCATGATGAGGTCAGCTGTTTCATCGAGGAGTTCGTCGTCCATGGACTGGACTTGTTTGATTTCTTGCGTAATCAGTCGTGAATGTGTCACGGCTGCGACGAGGTTCCCGGTGCCAGCTTCTCCCTTGGTCCGAATCATGGCAGCACCCTCGTGAATACGACGGACGGCTTCGCCAAGTTCGGTTGCACCACATACGAATGGGATTTCATAGGCCTTCTTGTTGATGTGGAAGAAAGGATCGGCAGGTGTGAGAACTTCGGATTCATCGACCATGTCGACACCCATGGATTCGAGGATTCGCGCCTCACCTTCGTGACCAATACGGGCCTTGGCCATAACTGGGATGGATGTGCAATCAAGGATGCCTTGAATCATCTCAGGATGGCTCGTCCGAGCAACGCCGCCTGCCTTGCGAATGTCTGCTGGAACTCGCTCAAGTGCCATGACGGCAACGGCCCCAGCATCTTCTGCGACTGCCGCCTGCTCCGCATCGACAACATCCATAATGACGCCACCTTGTTGCATTCGAGCAAAGCCTCGCTTGATGAGGTCGCTTCCGTGACGAAGTTGGGAAAAGTCAGTATGCGTCATGAGTATCAATCACCTCGGAGGTTTACCCCTTCAAGAAGGTTGGTTAAAGCCCGTGGTTGAATCAAGAGCCAAGAACTGGTGAGTCGCCTTCTGCTATGGGTGCATCAGCAGCCTCATTTTCGTTCCTGTCGATCCATTCTTCTTCTTCGTCAGGCACATCGGTGTCTGCGAAGATGGCTTCAACTGGGCATTCTGGAGCACATGCACCACAGTCGATGCATTCGTCCGGATCGATGATGAGGTAGGCGTCCATTTCGCGAAATGCTTCGACAGGACAAACTGCGACGCAATCTTGGTACTTATGATCTATACATGCGGATGTGACGACGTGTGGCATAGATTTGCTATTGGCATCAACTACTTGAAACCTTTTTTTCTTCCATTCTCAGTTTAGGCTAGCCGAAAATACCGGTTGCTATCGATTCAACTTTTTGTCCAGGATAGACTGCTAACTTGATACGGACTTTGATGAGGGGTCCTGTGATGTCTGATTGAATCAATTCAACCTTTTGACCAATCACAGATTCGAGGCTAAAACGTAGGTGAATCACATTGTTTTCATCCATTCGTTTATCCAATTCTGCGAGTATCGTTGGATGATGCGGCTGAAGTTTTTCCAGAAAGGCTACAATTTTCTTGTTCTTCTTAATCTGCGTTGTAAGCAGAGCGACTTTTGGCCCGTGATACGATGTCGTCATATCGACATCCCATTCGCTTTCAGTGAACCACTCAAGGGCCTCAGTGATTAAATGGATGTCTTGCAATTCATGTGCAGTAGCGGCTGCATGAACGTGAAGAATGCCCATATGATGGCGTTGTCACGTGGGGGTCATGAGGTTTACCGCTCTTCTTTTCCATCAATTTGCTTCAAATAGGTGATGTATGTCGGTGGAATGCTAGAGGGGTAGCCCCCTCAAGATACCCTCCGAGATGAGTTGACATGGCAAAGAAGATGAGCGCAAAAGCGCGAGCAGCAGCCCGTAAGCAGAGAGACAAGTGGAAGACCAAGCGTTGGTACACTATTCGAGCGCCTCGACACCCGTGGAATTACCAAAACATTGGTGAAACCATCGGTGAGTCAGACGAACACATCATTGGACGTATCTACGAAATGACCCAGCAAGAATTCAATGGTGATTTCACCAAGATGCACGTTATGCTCCGCTTCCGAGTTTCCGGAACTGTTGGCCAAGATGCACTGACTACATTTGTTGGACATCATCATCAAACGAACCACATTCGCAGACAAATTCGTCGATACCGTGGAAAGATCGACGATGTCTTGGACGTTGTTACCGAAGACGGTTACTTGGTTCGTATCAAGCCGCTGATTATCACCCAAAAGCGTGTTCAAACATCTGTAAAGCAATCCATTCGTGCAAAGACACGAGACGTTCTTCGTGGATTTGTCGCCAAGACAACCTATGACGGATTGCAAGTTGCTATGCTTGATGGTTCACTAGAAACAGAAATTCAGAACCAAATCAAGAGTATCTACCCCTGCCGATCCGTTGTCATTCGTAAGAGTCAACTTCTCCAAGAAGGTGTTGAGATGGACCACGGTCCAACACTCGACGAAATTCATGCAGAAGAAGCTCGCAAGGAAGCCGAAATCAAGGCCAAGAAGGCTGCAGCACTTGCAGAAGCCATGGCTGAAGAAGAAGCAGAAGGCGATGATGATGCAGAAGAGGAAGCTGATGAAGCTGATGAGGCTGTTGAAGAAGTCGCTGAAGTTGAAGAAGCTCCTGTACAAGAGGAAGTTGTTGAAGAAGCAGCACCTGCTGTGGAAGAAGCATCCTCCGAAGATGTTGATTACAGCTCCATGACTGTTGCAGAACTCAAAGAACTTCTGAAGGCAGCAGGAAAACCTGTCTCCGGAAAGAAGGCTGAACTAATCGAGCGATTGCAAGAATAATCAGCGAACATTTGACAACCCTTGACTGAGAGGGGAGTCTATGCAGCGACTCGCCATCATTGGTGGTACGGGCCTTCTCAACATGGCAACAGGTGAGCCATTTGCCGATGCAGGTTTGGAAGTTGTTGCGACTGAATCGTTCGATGTTGAAACACCGTATGGAATTGTTCCACTGAAATCGTTCCAACTTCGATTTGGTTCTGATGAGAAGACATTGGTCTTCTTGCAACGCCATCACAACAGCGGTAAACCCAACAAACCACCACACAACATCAACCATCATGCCAACATTTGGGCGCTTAAGCATGCAAATATGGATGCAGTTCTTTCCGTTTGTTCCGTTGGCTGCATTGTCGAAGATTTCCCTCCTGGTCGGGTCGGTTTAGCAAATCAATACATCGATTTTACAGGACAAACAACAACCTTCCATGATGATGAAGCAGAGTTCACGTCGGTCACTGTGCCGTTCGATCAAGAAATCAATACGAGACTCGAAGCCGTACTTCGGAACGGACAAA
>PBMQ01000022.1 GCA_002722615.1 Methanobacteriota archaeon
CCGAGGTGGACGAGATTCTGAACGACGTGGAGGCCGTGATGGTGGACGTGGCTTTGGTGGAAACCGAGGTGGACGAGATTCTGACCGACGTGGAGGCCGTGATGGTGGACGTGGCTTTGGTGGAAACCGAGGTGGACGAGATTCTGAACGACGTGGAGGCCGTGATGGTGGACGCAGTTTTGGTGGAAACCGAGGTGGACGGGACTCTGATCGACGTGGAGGCCGAGACGGTGGTCGTGACAATAGAGGCAGTGATGATGATCGCCCTAACGAGCGTTATCGAAAAGCACGCGGAAAGCGACCAGGTCACGCCCATAATCGTGGTCCAAAACCAATTCGACCACGTCGTTACCAAGGAAACAATCGAGACGATTGAGGTGAATTTAGGTGACAGCAGAAGCACATTATCTTGATGCTTTGGAAGCTCTTGAAGCAGATGAGCGAGAAGAAGCACTCCAACATGCTCGAAAAGCTGTCAAACTTGACCCAGAACATGCTGATGCATGGAGAATCATATCAGACGCAAGCCTTCCCGGATTGCGCAAACAACCCACACTCAAACAAGCAGCATCATCTCTATCTGCAGCCAAGAAAGTCGTGGCTCTACAACCGGATGACTTAGCAATGTGGGTTCGTGGTGGACGTATCCTATCTGATGAACTTGGACTGTATATCGACGCACTTCAATGGTGGCAAGATGCTCGACACCAAGCTCCTGAGGAAGTTACTCCAATCGTAGAACAAGCCGCTATTCTGGCAGACATGGGATTGTATGCTGAAGCAAGCGAACGCCTTCAATCTATTTTTGATGAAAACATGGACCTTGCTACAACACAATATGCTCGTGTGGCTCGATTGCATCAAATGTGCCAAATGGCCAGTGAACAACCATCCTCAGAACATTTCAAACCTTGGGAAAAGCATCATGATGGCTGGGAAGCAATCAAATTACGAATGAATAAACCTCCAATAAGTGAATCGAAGATCTTCCTCCTCGTAACCACGCCAGTTCTCATGCTTGAAGTGATCATGGCTCCCCAGTTGTTTGGTTCTGGTTTTGGAGGATTTTGCCTAACCTCTCTTTTGATTCTTACCACGGTCATTTTTGGAATGAGAATTTCACGACGCTGGTTCCAGCGACTCAATCGTCCTGCATTCAATCTTTTACGAGCGATGGACTTTGAAACCGCTACTGGTTTTGTAGTCATTCCGGAAGAAATTCGCCTCTCTAAACTGTTCATGTTTATCCTCAGCAGAAGGCCACCTGCTTTCCAAGAGCGTATGCTGAAGATTGTTGATTCGAAAGACACCTTCAAAGGCGATTGGAATCCAAAGTTACCTGATTTCTCATCACACATCTCCGATGATGCACCGTTCTGGGAAGAGGAAAACGATGAGAATCTTTCTTCATTTGAGGAAGAGTAACTCGATCATGTTCCTGCAGTGTAATCGTCTTTGTATTCGATTTGGTCAGCAGTCAACTTGTCAATGGTGATACCAATTGTTTCGAGTTTGGTCGTTGCAAGATTCTCATCTTGCTCAGTTGTGATATCGTAGACTAGATTGTCCATTCCTTTTGCTTCTGCAGCAAGGCGACAGAGTGACAGGAATTGATTTGCAAACGACATATCCATGACTTCAGATGGGTGGCCTTCTGCCGCTGCGAGATTTACGAGACGACCTCGTGCAAGAAGGTGAATCTTGTTGCCATTGCTGAGTGTGAACTCTTCGTTATCCTTACGGATTGTACGTACGGAGTTTGAAATCTTTTCAAGCGCTGCTACATCGATTTCACAATCGTAATGGCCTGTATTGGAAACGATTGCACCGTCTTTCATGGTCGCAAAGTGGCGTTCAACAATGATGTCTTTCATTCCGGTTGCTGTACAGAAGATGTCCCCTAGTGGAGCTGCTTCATCTATGGTCATGACTTGATACCCGTCCATAACTGCACGGAGTGCTGCTAGTGGGTCGACTTCGGTTATGATAACATTCGCACCCAATCCACGGGCTCGCATAGCGACACCTTTTCCACAGTGGCCATAACCTGCTACGACCATCGTCTTTCCAGCAATGAGAACTGAGGTGGCTCTCAAAATTCCATCGAGAGTGGATTGACCGGTTCCATAGACGTTATCAAAATCCCACTTGGTAACGGCATCGTTCACTGCGATAACAGGATACTTGAGGTCGCCTGCAGCAGCCATTGCCCGAAGTCGATGGACTCCTGTGGTCGTTTCTTCTGTCCCACCTAGGACACCTTCAGCATATTCTGAGCGTTCACCGTGGACGCGGACAATGAGATCCGCACCATCGTCTAGTGTAAGTGTAGGTTTGAACTCAAGTGTCTTGTCGATGCACCAGTAGAAGTCATCAACACTCTGACCATGCCATGCATAGACAGAGTATCCTTCTCGAGCAAGCCAAGCAGCCACGTCGTCTTGTGTCGACAATGGGTTGCAACCAGACCAGGAGAGTTCTGCCCCTGCGGCCGCAATGGTTTCGACCAGTACTGCGGTTTCCTTGGTGACGTGAAGACAACCCGCAACTCGCATTCCAGCAAGTGGTTTTGTTTTCTCGGCCTCTTCACGGAGCGCTGCGAGTACGGGCATTCTTGAGCGAGCCCAGTCTACTCTCAATGATCCTTCTTCAGCGAGCTTCATGTCTCTAACAGCGTAACCGTCACCGGTATCCAAACCTTCCATGGTCTGTGCGAGCCTTTGGGGTTTTTCAATCCATCTTCAGGACCATACGGCCTTCAAGCGAGATTATTGTTGCTGTTGCTGAGCTTGTGCAGCATACTGTTGAGCGTACTGCGCAGCCGTAGCTTCATCGTATCCTTGTGAAACGAACTGCTGGAAGTACTGGTTGTAGTATTGCGTGTACAAGTCATTGCTCGCTGCAGGAGCGGCGGCAGTAGGTGCTGCGGCGGCAGTAGCAGCAGCGGCCTGTCCAACATATTGAGCAGCATATGCTCTCGCTGTCTCTTCAGGATAGCCTTGAGCAATCAACTGCTGAACGTATTGTTCAGTGATATCCATCTCTTGACCATATCCGGCGGCAGCGGCACTGAGGTTGTCGATCTTGTCGCCACTTCCACTGCGTAGGAAGAAGACACTGACCAACAAGAGAACGAGAACGGATGCAATAATTCCAACAATCAACATCAAATTGCTGTCATCTGATTCATCTTCACCTTGGTTATCGGTAGTTGGTTCGGACCAGGTTCCTGCTGTTGGATCGTATGCCCACTCGCCAATCCAGTCACACTTTGACGTTGTTGCATTCCAGACAAAGTCACCACCTGCAGCGAGTGCACTCTCGTTAGCGAGAACGCCACGACACTGCTTGAGGTTGATAAGAACCATCTTGGTGAGATCATCTGACCATCGCTCATCGTCACCTTCGTAAACACGAACCCAAATCTCAACAACTTCGCTCGTGTTGCTGTAGAATTCATCGATGTTCAAGGTCAACTCAAACGATTCGGAGTCAGCGAGTGCCTCGGAGCGGTCAAATTTGTTGTCCGTGATCAGGTTGTACTTCTCAATTGCAGAGGCAGAGAAGTCATCGCGTGAGAACGCTGCCTCGACGTAGACTTCACCGGTTTCTGAACCTGAAAGAATCGTACCTGTGATGGTGTATGTCGATTCACTGACACCAACTGAGGTATTTTCGAAGTCGTTGTATTGGACAACTGGAATCTCATCCCCGTATCCTTCAGGAACAACAACGAAGTACATTCTGAACTTGTCCGAGAACTTACCCGAAGCGTCATAGACACGCAATTCCATACGTATCTGCGATTCTGCAGTGCCCGAGTCGTCAACGGTTACGTTTTGGAACTTGTACGAGAACAGTCCATTGCTGGCTGCTGATTCTTCGAAGGTGTGACCTTCGAGGTTGAACGATGTGTCACCGTATGGTGCGTCAAAGAAGACCTTCCATTCGTAGGTAACAATTCCGTTGCTTCCGTCGATTGCATCGGCATCGTAGGATTCACTCGCATCAAAGTGGAGAACAAGTTCACCGGCTTCAGTGAGAATAACTCTGTTCACATCCCATTCTGTGTTGGATACGGTCTTGGTACCGACGTACTCAACGTTGTCCACATACTCATCACGCATGTCGATGCTCATGTTTGCTTCAGGAGCGTAAGCATCAGCGAGGACGTCGTTGGTTTCAACAACGACCGAGATGATCCGTGCGTGACCAGCATCATCGTGAAGGAGGAGAGTCACAGTCCATTGTGCGCCTTGGAGACAGCCTGTTGCAGAGGACAAATCGGTCTTACAGAAGGTTGCAGATGGAGCTGCTTCGGAAACGTGGTCTGTACCGGAAGCCATGGTCTGTCCCATCCAGTTGGTTGGTCCATCGAGGATCCAGTCAGCTGTTAGTGTTGCAGTGGTAGCAGAGTTGTAGCCGAATGTAACAGTTGCATCGCTCTTCATGTAATGTGTAGCATAGCCACCGGTTGATGGATCGATACCAGGCGTGTCATCGTCAATGATGAGGCCAAGGTCTTGGCCCATTGAACCGAATCCTTCAGGGTAAGGTGTAACTGAGTAGGACAGCATGTTTCCAAGCAATGGGAACGTTGTGCTGTCTGCACGGGAAGAATAGGTTGCTACGTCAATGGTCGAAATAATCATTCCACCTTGGTAGTAACTGCATGTTCCCATGATGACGTCTTTGCTGTTTGCGCTGGTACGCAACAGGCTCTGGAAGAATCCACCGTCTTCCATGTATCCATTACAGACACCTGGAACGTTTTGGGTGCTTACAGAGTTGGTATTGAGAACTGCGGTTGCAACTGTTCCATCTCCTTCAAAGCCTTGGAAAGCAGTCGTAGAGACATCATCCATGATTGGGTGGAATGGATCAGCGATGTCGAGACCTGTGTAGAGAATCTTCGTCTCTGGAGTGTTGCGGCTTTGGACATCCATACCAAACGGCAGTCGTCCGTTCAATCCAACATCAAGACCGTAGATTTGGCTACCTTGTGGGCCCAAGTGGGCTTGAACAGTACCTCCAGCTGACATGAACGACTCAAGCGTCTGTCGGTTTGCGGTTGAACCGAGCTTCTGGTAGTAACCACGGCCACCACTCTCAACGTCCTTTGCAGCGACGTCTTCTTGCCACGGCAGGAGAATCTTGTCGTAATGGGTCATCCAACCGGAGTCAAGGTATGTGGTCCAGTCGTTGATAGCAAATTGTGTGTAGGACATTCCTAGGAATTGCAAGTCTTCCTTAATTGTCGATGTACGAGCGGTTGAATCACTGAGNATAGCAACATCGATTTGATCGGCGAANGTTGCATGGAAATATCGAGTGTTTCCACTAGGATTGCCGTTCGCCAACTCAGCATGGTAGCTGATGTTGTAGCTATGTCCATCCATCCAACCGTTGTAAGCAGGGAATGTCAAATCGATACGCTCGTTTGAATCCAATGCTGTGGTTGTGGGGGCGGAAGTTGCTTGGTGTACTTGTGCTCCATCGGTTTCGTCGTAGACGGTCATGTAAAACATGTAATCGCCAGCAAGAACACCGTTTGTTGCCTTAAGATCCCAGCTGTGTGTCAAACTACCATCAATTGGGAGGACACAGGCATAGACACCATCCTCAAGGCAAGCCAGTGTGCTTGGCTTACCGAGCGTAATGTCGACGGATTCAACGTTGAAGATAACTTGCTCGAAGTTGTTAGCTTCACTCACCTCATTGTCGTTGAACCATGGAACTCCAGCAGTAGCGTTGTCGAAAATGGTCTCCGCTCGAATCATGTAGACTCCAGAGAAGAACTCNTGGTTTGCAACGGTTGTTGTGGCGACCTCTTCAGCATCGACCATTGTACGAGACACTGTGTAGGATGCATCCTCGTAGAATGTGAACTCTTGGAGTGTAATGTTGTTGAACGCAACACCCTTGAAACCATCATTGATTCCATTTCGACCATCGTCGTCACTTTGGAACTCGAAGTTGATGTCAGCAGTCGATCCCGCAAGTGAAATACATTCTCGAGACCATTGCAAACTGTCTGCNGCTGTGTTGTTAAGCACATAAAGGTGGGTCAAGTCGATACTTCGGCTCAGAACGAGGTCGTCTGTGTTGAANAAGACGTTGTAGTTACCATCTGAACCATCCGTACTTGATGAGTCACCGATGAAGGAGATTTCAGCCTGATTAATGGATTCGCTTGCATTGACAAAACCGTCTTCATTGTCGTCGTTGCGACATGTTCCGTCTTCGTCGTAGTCGTTCCACTGACCAAGAAGGACAGCAGAGTAGGTGTCGCTTCCCTTGGTGTAATCGACGTTAATAGATGCATAGTCGTTGACATCAACGATTGAAGTTCCATCGACATCAATACCGTAAAATGTATCAGCATAATATTCGAAGTTCAAGGAAACGAAATCACCCGACATGCCGGTCAAGTCAATACCTGGAATGGTGAGAGTCTCGTTTTGCCAGAGGTCGCCATATCCTTGTGTTGATGTGTCACATGGGTGACCGAACCAGTATGCATTGTTGTTGAAGATAACATCGTTACAGGTTGCTTCGTTGTAAATAGCGCCCTGTGGGTTTCCATCATCGCTGTAAACGTAACCGGTTGCGCCGCCTTCGAATGATTCCTTGCAGATGACTGCAGGCGCACTGCAGAGAACATCAGAAGGAGTTGCAGAGAAGACTGTTGCCTTGATGTCGTAATCGACCATGGTGTTACCCCAGTTGTTGTTGATGACATCAATGTCGAAGAATCCTTCAGCATAAAGGCCACCTGGGTTGAAGTAATCGATTCCTTCTATTGCAGGATCGTACAAATTGAACGGTTGCACGTATTCAATGATGTCGTCGTTGACAGTTTGCTCATCCCAAGCATGATTGCTCAATGTTGCTGAAATTCGATAGATGGTGTCGTTAAGCAGGTTTGCAGTGATTGAAGCCGTCTCTTCTTCACCAGGACCAAGATTGACAAGGTTGAGGTTGCTTTGGAGCGTTTGTGGGTTCGGGAAGTACGCAGTATTCTGCTTGTAGATGGTGATGTTGTCGATTGCATATCCGTCACGACCACTCCAGAGAGACTCGTTGTCATCTGCAATTGAACCTTCGAATCCAGTTCGAAGTCTGAATCGGATATCGACTGTTTCTCCTGCCCAAGGCGAGAGGTCGAATTCACCGACTCCTTCTTCAGTAAAGTTGCTCCATCCGTAGTATGTTCCAGCGGCTGCAATTCCGTAGTAGAGCAAATTCTCTGCTGCTCCACCNGCGTTCAGTGTTCGAAGACGATCCAAGTCGTAACCNCCCCACATTGAAGTTCCAGATAGGCAGGCGCCTCCAACTTGGGCTGATGTTGGGCAAGCAATTGTCGACCATCCGGTCTCACTCGAACCAACTTCTACCATTGCGATATCGTCCCAAACATCGCCAACAAGGAATTGGTCGGCTACACCATCCCCATCTGTATCGACACCAGATCCAAGTGCGCCGAAGCCGAGATGTCGGAACAACTCTACGCTTAGGAAAGCGCGGTCTGAACCTGTCAAATCAACATCGGTGAGAGTAAGTGCATCGTCCCAATGGCGACCATAGCCACTCCATTCGTCACCGCTACTGTTCGTTTTGTATTCTCCTGCCCACATAAAGTCGGTTGGGTTTAGGTAGTTTGCAGAGAAGTTTGGACCGTTGTTTCCATCTGTTGCGCCTACGGAATGGTTGGTTTCAAGATGCCACATTGAGGATTGATCTGTGTATTCGTTAAAGACCCAAGTGCAACCAGAACCACATCCAGAAGCGTCAGCTGCTGAATCAAAGTCATCGGTGTATACGGTTGTGTTTGAAGAATTNGTTTCATCGACTACTTTCAATTCAACATCGAGAGTTGCTGATTGGGTGAGTGTGTCCATACCTGTGTTGGTAACCGTTACGTTGATGTTTCGAGTTCCTTCTCCAACAACACCGAAATATCGGTCGACTGGTGAAATTTCGATGTCTGTAACTGCGATGTCTTTGTTNTCCATTTCGACAAGAGTCACGTAGTCATACTGGCCGTCCCATCCGAGGTTATCAATCCAGCTTCCGAAATCGTAGGAGGTGTGTCCTACAACGATGTCTGGTGCGGAGGTTGTTGAACCTGCGAGTTGGCCAACAACTGCGATGTTTGGCCGACGGCCTGCTTCGTAGGATAGAGGCGTCACGTGACCACCAGAACCATCAGACAGGGTGACTTGAACGGTGGTTGGGAAGTTCAACCAGAACGAGGAGGTCGATCCACCCGCGGAGTCAGAGGTGTTTTGTTGGTATGCAACTGTTGGGTTGACGAAATCCGGTTCGCCGTCACCGTTGATGTCTGCTACTGTCACGTCGTAAGAGATGTAAGGACCGAAGTACGCTAATGTGGGCGTAGCCCATGAACCAACCGCTGAGGATGTAGTGTAAGTGATGTTCTCAAGGTTTCCTTGAGTCATGGCAATGGTATCAATAACACCATCATCGTCGATGTCTCCTATGTCAAATGCGCCAAAGGTATTTGCCATGTTAACAACGTGGGAACCTGCTTGAGGAGTGGTGGAGAAGGTGTATGTAGTTGGGAAGAGATTGGTTTGGCAGTTAAACTCGATGACTGTTACGTTATCGTCGTTCCCAGGGTTTGTGACAGTACCAGTTCTATAGTCTACGCCTTCACTTCGAAGGAGCCAAATATCTTCGTCATAACATTGGCTACCGATACTCTGTTGTCCCTCGCCCCAGTCACCAACTTCGAGATCTCGATAAGCGTCGGTAGAAGAGGCTCCAAGAGCAGTGGTCATTGGAGTTGTTGTACTACTTACAGGACCCATGTAGGTGACGACTCGTTGGTTGGAGATATCGTTTAGAAGATCAAGAACCAAGACATCATCATTACCATCTTGGTTAACATCGCCGACTGCGAGGTCCCATGCGTAAAAGTGAGTAAATCGAGCGCCAATGCTGAACGAGTCGGAACTGCAACCATCGTTTTCAAGGATGGTTAGATTACCTGGCTCACCTGCGGGAGCTCCGTTTGCATCTCTCTTGAATGGGTTGTTGCGCTGGAAGATGGCAATATCTGGTGCGCTGTCTCCAGTGAATTCTCCAACTTCTAAGAATTGAACGTTTGAGAACTCATCCCATTCTGCATTTCGAGATGTATTTCCTGAAACCCAGACATCATAGCGTTCAGTGAAGTCGCCAGTTCCGTCGTTGGTGAGAACTGTAATTGTGTGTGTACCATCGGTAGCAACTGCCATATCATTATGACCGTCACAATTGAAATCCGCAATGCCAATGTCAATTGGATCTCGGTTGGTTGTGTAATTTCGCGCTGCAGAGGCGCTCGCATTAGTTGCAAATGCAGCGGTTGTCGAAAGAACCATTATGACCACAAGGAATACGCTTCGAAGTTTTGCTCCGATTTGATTTGTCTTTGTTTGCATCAATATCACTCATCTAAGCCAGCCATACTTCCACTATAACCCCTTTGATGCCACGCTTCGCTGGACGTCACGCGAATGTGCGATATTGTGACCTGATTCTAACTTATCCAAGCCAGCGAGGAGATGGGCCCCAACCGGTTGCATCTCCACCATGAATTTTAACGAGTTTTCCAGCCGCAAATAAGGATTCGAGCCAGACAGTGAGTTCAACCCCAGTCCTTCCACCAAGTTTAGCACTTGCAACTTCTTCGATGGTTTCGGTAGCAAGAGCGGTTCGCCCACTCTCACGTACGATAAGACGCATCAGTTCACGTAGCCAAGCTTCAGCCATTGGATCAACACTCATTTGACCCTGAATTGGACGAGGTTCGTCAAGTTCGGAGAAAGCATCCATCAATTCGAAGACATCGTTCTTACTTGGAGGCTCAAGCCCAATCTTTTCAATTTCAAGTTCAACATTGAGCGCTCCGATTGGACGTCGAACAACTGGAATTCGGCCTGGATCGGGTTCAGGCCCCATATCCGTAGGGGGGAGAAGTGCATCTTCCTCATCCGTTCCATCTTCTGCTGTATCGGGTTGATTTTGAGCGAGAGATTTCTTCCCAATCGGCATGAGGAAACCGACATCGGATAATCCTAGTTCCTCAACAATGCCTTCAACCCACGCCTTTTTTCCTTCAATGGTAACGTTAACGTCGGTTTCATCGGAGCGAAACATGAATCTTACGTCGCTCGATGCCATGAAATCAACCCTGTTCGCTACCTTTTCAAGATGTCGATTATGAAGACGATGCAAGTTGCCGAAGAACCGTGTGCAGGATGCCCCCGTTTCGGTAGTACTCCACTTCAACGGGAGTGTCAAGCCGTACTGAAACCGTGAATTCTTTCACCGTACCGTTGGAATGCGTGGATGTTACAACCAAATCTTGCAACGGTTGGACTTCATCTGTCACCGGAATCGTGAACGACTCTGTACCGTCCAATCCAAGAGTTTCATGCGACTCACCTTCTTTGAAGGTGAGCGGAAGAACCCCCATACCGACAAGATTTGATCGGTGAATTCGCTCGAAGGATGTTGCAATAACTGCTTTGACTCCGAGTAAATACGTGCCCTTTGCAGCCCAATCGCGGGACGAACCTGTTCCGTATTGAGAACCAGCGATGACGACCATAGGTCCATCGTTGTTCATTGCAGCATCAAACACGGAAGTTACCTCTCCAGTTGAGTGGTCCATTGCATAGCCACCCTCTGTTCCTGGAGCGAGTTGATTTCGAATGCGGACGTTTGCAAACGTTCCTCGCATCATGATTTCGTGATTTCCACGTCGGCTTCCGAAGGAATTGAAGTCCACTTTTGCAACCCCACGCTCAACCAACCACTTACCAGCAGGGCCCTTTTCTGGGAAAGAACCTGCAGGAGAAATGTGGTCTGTCGTAATGGAATCGCCCAACTTGAGCAACACCTTTGCTGATTCAATCGGTTGAATTGGGTCTGCTTCAGCAGACAAANCTTGGAAGAAGGTTGGAAGACGAATGTAGGTGGATTCTTCCGCCCAAGGGTAAAGCGGACTCGGTTCCGATGGGATGGAATCCCAACGTGGTTCGTTCATCGCATCTGCATATCGTTGTTTGAACATCTCTGGCGTGATTACAGATCGAGCTTCTGCAATTTCTTCAGCAGATGGCCAGATCTCAGAGAGCATAATAGGAGTTCCATCCGATGATATTCCGATTGGTTCAGTCTCCATATCGATTTCAAGAGTACCTGCTAAGGCATATGCAACGACCAACGGAGGTGATGCAAGATAGGATGCCTTAACCTTTCCATGCACACGACCTTCAAAATTTCGATTACCAGATATGACGCTACCAACAATGAGGTTGGCTTCGTCAATCGCTGCTTCAACCTCTTCTGGAAGAGGACCGGAATTTCCGATACATGTTGTACAGCCGTACCCTACAACGTTGAAGCCAAGAGCATTCAAATCGTCTTGCAGTCCTGTCGCTTCGTAGTATTCTGTCACGACTCGGCTTCCTGGGGCAAGAGATGTTTTCACCCACGGTTTGACGTCCATTCCAAGCGTCCGAGCCTTGCGAGCGAGAAGACCTGCTGCGAGCATAACGTCGGGATTCGATGTATTGGTGCAGGAGGTAATGGCTGCGATGACGACGTCTCCATGGTTCAAATCGTACATTTCTCCATCCTGTTCGAAGATTGCTCCATTGTTGAGTTCGGTTGCTTCAAGACCATGGCCCTGATGACCGACTTCATTGGTCAAGGTCTCTAAGAAATGGGATTTCATATCCTTGAGATCAACTCTGTCCTGTGGTCGCTTTGGGCCTGCGAGTGCCGGCAAAATCGTTCCTAAATCGAGCTCCAAAACATCCGTGTATGATTTCTCAGCATCGCCTGCATTGTACCAAAGACCTTGAGCCTTAGAGAAAGCCTCAACACCTGCAAGTGCATCTTCTTCGCGACCGGTGAGACGAAGATATTCGATGGTTCGCTCATCGACTGGGAAGAAACCGCAGGTTGCTCCATATTCAGGAGCCATATTGGCGATGGTCGCGCGGTCTGCAAGAGAAAGTGCAGCCATACCTTGTCCAAAGAATTCAACAAATTTTCCGACGACGCCGTGTTCTCGAAGCATCTCTACGATTCGAAGTGTCATGTCTGTTGCAGTAACACCGTTGTTGAGTGAACCTGTTAATCGAACTCCAACGACATCTGGTGACAGCATGTAGATTGGTTGGCCAAGCATGACTGCTTCAGCCTCAATTCCACCAACACCCCAGCCAAGAACACCCAAGCCATTGACCATTGTCGTGTGAGAATCAGTTCCAACAAGCGTATCAGCGAGCCAGATGTTGTTTTCTGCTCGAGCGACGCTTGCTAGGAATTCCAAATTCACTTGGTGAACGATACCTCGGGATGGAGGTACCGCTTGGAAATTAGCAAGAGATTGTTGACCCCATTTGAGGAACGTGTAACGCTCCATGTTGCGATGATATTCGATGTCGAGGTTGAGTTGCAATGCATCGGCATCCGATCCAGANACATCGACTTGAACCGAGTGATCGATTACCAGGTCTACAGGGACTTGAGGGTTGACCTTTTCGGGGTCACCGCCCATCTGGACCATAGCATCGCGAAGAGCTGCGAGATCAACGACAGCGGGAACTCCGGTGAAATCTTGAAGGATAACACGGGATGGACGGAATGGAATCTCTCCACGCTCACCATTGGCTTGCCACCCAGCGATTGCCTTGACATCTTCTTCACGAATCAAGAACCCATCACAGTTNCGGAGAGCGCCTTCAAGCAAAACACGCATCGAATACGGAAGATGTTTGGTTGAAATCCCTGCATCATCGAGCGCTTGTAGGGCGAAATAAGCGCCTCCAACTTCAAGTTCTCGCTTTGCCAAGAAGGGGTCCATTTCGCTCACCATTCAAAGGGACTCGCGCCCCATTAATCAACCGAACGGCTAAGATGTCAGAAAGTTCCTCACCAGAACTTGTACCATGGGTCTGTTTCACCTTGACCCACGAAAGTGGCAGATTCGATAGTAACATCATCCACTGGCGTGGAACCCTGTGAGCCGGCAACTGCTACTTGGCTAATTGCAGTGACATGCTCACAACCAGAAGTGATCTTGCCAAAGACCGTGTGAACTCCGTCCAAATGAGATGGTGTGCTGTCTTCTGGAATCAAGAAGAATTGGCTTCCTCCAGTGTGCTGTTTACTTGTTTTTGCCATTGAGATTGTGCACGTTTCGTGCAGATACCCGTTGTCTGCTTCGTCGCCTAGAGTCCATTGTGTTTGAGCACAATCGGTAGAGGCTGGCCTTTCNTCTCCGTTACAATATCCATCCCAAATGACTGCATGGCCACCAGTTCCATCACCGTTGGTGAAATCGCCACCTTGAATCATGAAATCATCGATTACCCGGTGAAACTTGGTACCGTCATACTTCCCTTGAACGACGAGTTGTTTGAAGTTTTCAGCGTGAGCCGGTGCGTCATCNGGATAAAGTTCGAGAGAAACTGTTCCGGTTTCTGTTACTCCATTCTCTGTCCATGAAAGATTTAATTCAACATAATCTGTGGTCGTCGGCTCCGAATTTACAATCGTAATCAATCCAAGAATGAGAAGGAAACCTCCGAATATTGCAAATATTCCAGCAGGAGTTGGCCCGCCATTGTTGAACATTCGAGGAATGACTGTCTCGCTGATGCGCTTTTCTTGCATCTCATTGAGCAATTTGTTGTAGAGTGAACTGGTCTTCTTGTCCTTTGGATTCTTTTTTGTTGCTTCGCGAAGAAACATTGCTGCCTTTCGATAGTCCGATTTTGAATCGTTTGTCTTTGCAATGTTCCACGTTGCTTCGCCGACCAATCGTGCAGTCATTGGGTCAATTGCTAGAGGATCTGCTGCTCGCAATGTCTGCAAAGCACCCTCGTTCTTTCCTTTCGTGATGTCCTTTGCCGCTTTTTCCCAAGCCTCGCTCAATGCATCGTCCGCCATGGTTGTGCCGAACCGCCTTCTATTTTTGACCTTCACTGATAGGAATGTTGAGGTTTTTACGACAACATATTGAAGTGATGAAAGCCATGGGCATAGAACATGAGGCCGCGATTACCCTCGCACAGGCCAAAGGGGAAACCATAGATGGACGCCGTCGTTAACGACTTCACAATCAACATCGCAACCGCAAACGGTACTGGTTCTCAATCCGCTAACCTTATCCTATTGCAATCACTATTTGACATGGGTGTTCCCGTATCTGGAAAGAACCTTTTTCCTTCAAACATTTCTGGGTTGCCAACGTGGTACATTGTTCGTCTTTCCGAAAAAGGATACCAAGCACCCGGTGACCGCACGCACATTCAGATTCTTGTCAACAAGGCCACTTGGGAAGAAGATCTTGCTGCACTTGAACCCGGTTCAGTCGTTGTGTGGAACATGGATTCAAAATTACCGATGGACAGAGAAGATGTTGTATCGTACCCTGTTCCTATGACAAAACTGGCACGTAGCCTAAATCCTAAACTTGCAAAACTCGTCACCAACATCGTCTATGTTGGCGTTCTAGCAGAACTCCTCGGAATCACCGATGAAGCACTCAACAAGGCAGTAGCTGGTCAATTCAAAGGTAAGGCATCAGCGATTGAACTGAATGTAAATGCCCTTGGACTCGGAAGAGAGTATGCGAAAGAAAATTTTACCAAGAGCGACCCGTATACCGTTGAATCACGTCCCATCGAAAAGAAACGATTCTTCATGGAAGGAAATGAAGCAGCGGCGCTTGGTTGCATTTTTGGCGGAGTACAACTCCTTGCTTGGTATCCGATCACTCCTTCATCCAGCATGGCGGAAGGCATTATCGCCTACATTCCGCGATTGCGGACAAATGATGAGGGTGAAGCAACATGCGCAGTTATTCAAGCCGAGGATGAACTTGCAGCAGCAGGAATGGTCCTCGGTGCTGGCTGGGCTGGTGGTCGTGGAATGACCGCTACTTCAGGACCTGGTATCTCTTTGATGCAGGAGTTTATCGGACTGGCTTATTTTGCTGAAATCCCATCCGTCTTTTGGGATGTAAACCGTGTTGGACCCTCTACGGGTCTCCCCACTCGGACTCAACAGTCCGATCTTGCCATGCTNTACGAAGGAAGCCATGGCGACACCCAACACATCGTGGTTATTCCTGGAACCGTCGAGGAATGCTTTGAATTCGGGTGGAAGGCATTCGACATATCAGAGAGGTATCAGACCCCAGTGTTTGGCCTCTCCGACCTCGACCTCGGAATGAACCGCTGGGCTTGCGAAGGATTTGAGTATCCAAATGAACCCATGGACCGAGGCAAGACAATCCGTGAACAAGATGTTTTTGATGCAATGGAAAATTTCGGCCGATATCGAGACCTGGATGGGGACGGTATCCCTTATCGTACTCTACCCGGAAGTGGAATGGCCCCAATTCTTTACCGTGGGACAGGCCACAACCCTGATGGCGTATATTCTGAAAAACCAGATGATTATTTCGCACTCATGAAGCGACTCAAAGAAAAAATCAACGGTGCTAGAGACCATCTCCCAGAACCTCTCCTTCGTGAGGAAGAAGATGGTGACATCGGTGTAATTTATTACGGTAGCATGGAAAATTCAATTCAAGAAATTGACGATATTCTTGAAGCAACTGGCGTTAAGGTGAGTCAGTGTCGCGTTCGTTCACTTCCGCTTCACAGTGAAGTTGAAGCATTTGTACGACGCCATAGAACAACTATCGTATTGGAAATCAATCGTGATGCACAGTTATGGGGAATTATGCGAAGAGAATTACCCAATGACATCGTTGGGCAAGTTTACTCAGTTGCTTACTCCGATGGTATGCCTCCGAGAGCTCGGATATACGCCGATTTAATTTTGCAAACACTCGAAGAGGTGAGCCAATGAAAGAGAGACCCGCACGTGCCATTAAGTTGAACGTTATCAATGAGCCAAAAGATAACTACAAAGGTGGGCCGTCCTCATTATGCCCAGGCTGTGGNCACGACCAAATCTCTAACGTTATTATCAGTGCTGCGTGGGAAAACGGGATACCGCCTGAGCGTGTAGCAAAAATGTCTGGAATTGGTTGTTCGTCAAAGACTCCCGCCTATTATCTCGGCCAATCCCATGGATTCAACACTGTTCACGGGCGGATGCCATCTGTCACAACAGGTGCTTATGCGATTAACAAAGATCTGCTCTATCTAGGAGTATCCGGTGACGGCGACTCAGCATCCATAGGTATCGGTCANTTGATTCACGCCATCCGACGGAACATGGACATGGTCTACATTGTCGAAAACAACGGTGTNTACGGTTTGACGAAGGGACAATACTCCGCAACGGCTGACGTAGGTTCAAAGAAAAAGAAAGGAAAGGCAAACGAAACACAACCCATTGACCTGTGTGCTCTCGCTATCAATCTTGGGTGCACATTTGTTGCGCGGTCATTTTCTGGGTCCAAAAAGCAACTCAATTCGTTACTAAAGGCAGCAATGTCACACAAAGGATTTGCGTTAATCGACGTTATCTCTCCTTGTGTCACATTCAACAACAACGATGAATCAATGCGGTCTTACCAATATGTCAAAGACAACGAAGTCACCCTCCATATGGCGGATTACATCCCGCATTTTGAGCCCATGGCCGAAGTCGAAGTTCCTGAAGGAAACTTCACCGATATCACCCTACACGATGGTTCGACAATTCGACTTGAAACCATTTCTGAAAATCACGACCCAAGCAACTCTATGGCCGCTCTCACAGCCTTACATGAGGCTGAGGACGAAAAGAAACACGTTACAGGATTACTGTATTTCGATGCTACCAAGCCATCGCTTGCCGAAGATCTCGGTCTTGTTGACATGCCGTTGCTCGACGTTAGTGATGATGTTCTGCGCCCATCCAAGGATATGCTTGATGCNATCAATGCAGAGTTTTTGCAATGATAAAACAGCAAATCTCCTAAAAGGGAGCAGATGGAGTGATGTCTGTGGACGAGAAGATTCTGTTAGGGAGCATCATCGCAGGTGGCTCTGCACTCTTCTTCATTGCACTCTATCTCATCAATCGGTTTCGAAAGCGAAGAGAATTGAAGCAACAACTCAAACTTCGAAATGCGAGTCGTGCACCGCTCTCAAGCATGCGCTCACAGCGAAGCGATCGAAGTAATGCTCGACGCCATATCGTATCTCGTGGGTTGCAACTTGATCAACTCAGTGGTTCTGCACAGGAAGCATACCAGCAGCGACAACAACGTCGAGTGGCTCAATATTCNGATTTGCAGTTGGTCATGGACGANATTTTCATTCCTGAACGAGACGCTGTTGAAACCGAACCTGAAGAAGAGGAGATGCCAGACGATCGTTCCACTTGGATCGCTGAGAATGAAGACAACCTCAACGCACATGCCAATCTAGTTGCTCAAGAGGAAGTTGGAACTGGAATTTCCGTCCGTGTTTCCGAAGATGAGGATCGAGAACTCATGGAGCGTCTCGCCCGAGAAGGCGGTAAGTCTGGAGTGGTCCAAATCAGCCTTGCATGGGACGATTACAACGACCTCGATATGCACGTCTTCTGTCCATCAGGTGAACGCATTTACTTCAACAATCGAAAGAGCAACTGTGGTGGAGAACTCGACGTTGATATGAACGTCCGCCCGAAGTCAAAGAAACCGATCGAAAACGTGGTTTGGACCGACGAAGCTCCCGATGGAGAATACAAGATAGGCGTCCATTTCTACAAACATCATCGCAAGCGACGAACAAAGAGAACGTGTCAATTCAGACTCAGAGTCGTAACTTACGGACAAGCCAAGGAGTATTCAGGAGAATTAACGCATGGCGACCCAATGTCGATGATCACCTCATTCGTACTCAGCAAACCTGATGAAGAAGAGTGATTCATGAAGCGGCTGGTAGTCCCTCCCGGATTCGAACCGGGGTCGGAGGAACCAGAATCCTCCATGATGGACCGCTACACTAAGGGACTATACCCGTGCCAAATTAACACACTTCTTGAAATCGACGGTTCCTTTATTCTCAAACTTCAGCGAAGCGATACATCCATCGTGAAACCCATGAGAGCATCATGATGATCATGAATGAGGCGAGAGCAAATTTTGCCCATGGACGGGGTGGTTTCTTTTCTGGCCAGGGGTCAATTCCTAGGGCTTCAGCTTCTTCGACGAGTTTTGCGAGATGTTCCAATTCCTCCTCGACAGAGTTGGCCTTCATGGTGCCTCGATGACCTCCAAGTTCATCAATCTGCGTCTTGTACCANTCCTTTTTGTCGGTGATACATTAATAAAACGTCTGATTTTGNNTAATATTGATGAAAAAGACACTTGCACTTCTTCTTGTAGCCTCCCTCCTCCTCGCAGGATGTACCGAACTTTCAGAATCTGATGATGGAGAGACCTTGAATATCGAAGTCAATGAAGACATCGCAATCGAAAAAATCAATGATTTCATGACCGTTGATGAAAATGANGCCTTTGGCATTACCATGATGTATGACATGGATCCCAGTATGATGGGAATGGAAGGCGGCATGCTCGAGGTTGATGAAGACTCCGAGGCTGTCATCACAATGGAGATGACCGAGGCATGGTCCCCTGACGGTTACCACACATCTGAAATCTCTGGAATTTCTAACGGCGACTCCTCCATGAAGTTCGTTTCAACAATGACTCACATTGGTACAACAATGTACTTCGAAATTGGTTATGAAACTCAAGGCGACCTTTGTGCAGATGAAGAAACTCAAGAAGAGAAAGAAATGTGCGAAATGATGTATGGCGATATGCCTGCTGTTCAATCGTACTCGATGACAACAACAACCACGCACACGGAAGTCATCGCAGCAATGGCCGAAGAAAGTCAAAACGATGGTGATGAGATGGATCCAATGGCAATGCTCTCGTTCCTATCATTCGTAGAATGTTATGGCGCATTTACTCCTGCAGATTCAATCGACGGACTTCAAATTTTCGACGTTTCAATGGACATTACGGAAGACGACAGCATCACGCCAAAGTCCGCTCTCTGCATGTTCGACATGGATGACAGCAACACCATCAACTTCGAAGAATTCCTGGCTGCTGACGATTCTGGAGAAGAAGTTGATGATGAAGAAGTGGCTGAGTTGAAAGTCATTTTCGACGAATCCGATATCGACGCTGATGGCGAACTCAACAGTGACGAACTCGTAACGTTCATCGAAGCGATGGACAACTACGACGAGGAACACGATGAGGGTGACGATCATGACCACGGTAGTGACCATGACGGACACGATGACATGGGTGACGACGAAGACCCTGAAATGATGCCAGACATGTCCGTAGCGTTCAACGACGCGGGCGAGATCGAATACTTTTCAATGAGCATGGAAGGTACTGAGATGAAGATGTATGTCCTCACAGAAGACCGAGTTGACTCACTCTTCACAGACGTCAATGCAGGTACACTCNNCGCTCTACCGTTCTCGATCACGGGCAGCATGGATGNTGATGATGAAATGTTCATGTGCAATGATGGTGAAATGATTCCAATGGATTACGTCAATGATGGCTGGGATGACTGCGACGGTGGCGAAGACGAATGGGACGACAACTCGGGCGGATCCGAAGATGAGTTTGTGTGCGATGATGGTGATACCATTCCAATGGACTGGGTCAACGACGGCATGAATGATTGTGCTGGTGGCGAAGACGAGTTCGATGATTCCGAGGATATTGGCAACCTCTACGATGGTTGCACAGAAAGCACGGACCCAGCCGACAGTTATTACGAATGCTGGATGAACGATTGGCTGGATTCTGATGGCAACATCATGATGAGCGATGGATACGAAATGGACGAATGTACGGAACTGGCAGATGGCAGTGGCTGGGATTGTCTGCGACAAGATTCATCCATCGACGACATGATCGAGGAATGGTTGGCATTCATGGATGCTGATGGGGATGGCAACATCACATGGGATGAGCACGATGCTTTCATCAACAGTGAAGAAGGTTGGGAAAGCGATGAAGAGCGCAACGATTCAATGATGATTTGGTCAGACCTTGACGCCGACTCCAACGGCGGTCTTGATGCCGACGAATTGGTCGAACTCTTTGCATTGCTGATGGAGTATGATGATGACGATGACCATGACCACGGTGATGATCACGACGACCATGGTGATGAAGACATGGTCTGTTATGACATGGACACGCACTTAATCGACGACTCAATCGATAACCAAGCAGACTGTGAAGCAGCTGGTTATATTTGGACTGAAGACCAAAGCGATGACCATGACGACCACGGAGATCACGATGACTCTGGTGAGATTGTGATGTACATCTCAAACGAAATGGATTTCCACTTTGAAGGCGACATGTCCGACTACAAGATTGAACTCTCTTCATGCGACTACGATTATGACATGGAAACTGGCGAAGAAACCAGTACTTGCACAACAGTAATCTCTGTTGCTATAGCAGACGCTGGAATGGATTCCGACATCATGTTCCATGATGCAGACAGTTCAGGAACAGTTTCAGTTGGCGACATGATTCACATTGGTGAAACCGATGTTGAATGGGATGAGGTTCGTTTGTACTCCATCTCTGCAGATGCNTACAGCGATGAGAACCCAATGCACAACGCACCTGGGTTCACTGGACTTGTTGGAATGCTTGCACTCCTCGGAGCTGCATTCATTCGACGAAACGAGTGAACTCGCAAAGGCTTGAAGCGGTCCACCCTTAGGGTGGAACATGAGCGAGGTACCCGAGGGTGTCAACCTTCCGGCTTTTGCGAGGAAGGCTCCACGTCCAACGGTGACGTTAACGCTTACCCGTGATGGGGAAAACGGTGTCGAAGTCCTTCTTGGACGTCGTGCTGAAACCATGCGGGCCTTTCCCGGATATTGGGCCTTCCAAGGAGGCGGTGTATCAAGAACTGATCATGAAGGAGAAGCATTCGTTCAGAATACAACGAGTGCCTCAACCTCATCTGTCGTGGCCGTTGTTCGAGAGATGAGNGAAGAATTGGGCGTCGTTCCAAACGGCTCATCAGTGTCTGTGATTGATGTTGACTTGAGAAAGAATATACTTGCAGATAAATCGGCATTTATCAATGCACTGAGAGACGGAACCATTGTACTCAACACCTCTGAATTGAGACACATTTCAAGCAGAACAACACCACCTTTCGGACCGATGCAATTTGAGAACACCTTCTTCCATCTTCATATCGGAACACAGGAATTCAACCCTTCAACAGACCTTCAAACAGAATTTACAGCTTTGGAGTGGATGCGTCCATCGGATATGATTGAGCGATGGAAACGTCATGAAATCCGTGTCGCACCCCCTGTTGTGACACTTCTCATGGAGGTAGACCGAACCTTAGGCCACTTTAGCGGAAATATGATCGAGGCTGCTGCTGATTTGCAGGAACGTCAACCAGGTCGTCGATCAATTCTCTTTGCCCATGGAGTAGAGGTTGTTCCGGTCAAAACTGCAACACTCCCTCCTGCAGACCATACCAACGCTTACCTCGTCGGTGACCCGAACGGAGAGTTTGTTTTGGTCGACCCTGCTTGTCGTATGCGGGAAGGGATGGAAGAACTTGCAGAAGCAGTTGATCGCCATCGAGGAGAACTCATTGCAATACTTTTCACACATTCACATGGAGATCACATCGGAGACATGGACCTTCTAAGAGAAGCGTTTGATGTTCCTGTATGGGGNAGCGAATACACGTCCAGAACTGTACACTGTGATCGTATTCTCTCCGATGGGGAAATCCTGCAACTCGGATCTCAAGAATGGACTGTCCTCGTTACTCCTGGCCATCATCCCGGTCATGTCTGTCTACTTTCTGAGGCTGGACTTGTTGCTGGAGACATGGTGGCAGGTATAGGAACCATCCTTATTCCTCCAGGAACCGGGGACATGGACGTTTACATCGAACAACTTCAACGCCTACAACAACTCGAACCTCACTTGATGTTCCCCAGTCACGGACCTGTTATTCCTCTTCCAGACAAAACACTCGCTTACTACATCAAGCATCGAATGGAACGCCATCAACGTGTTCTTGATGCAGTCAAATCAGGGCTTAGAATTGTTTCAGAGATATCCATTGAAGCCTACGCTAATACACCTGATGCACATCCTGGCCTTGCTCAAGACCAGACCCTAGCTCACCTTCTCTCACACGAACGAGCAGGGCGTGTGCGGCAAACAAGTCAAGGATGGATTCGAGGAGATGAATGAATGGCATACAGAGTTGTAATCACGAAAGCTGGCGGTCCAAATGTGCTTGATATTCAGGAGATTGCGATTCCTGAACCACAACCGAATGAGGTTTGCATCCAGGTGCATTTTGCTGGAATCAACTTTGCAGATACCCTCATGCGTATGGGATTCTATCAACCACGTCCACCGTTTCCTTTTACCCCGGGATACGAGGTTAGTGGTGTCATCCATTCGATCGGAAAGGGTGTTCAGGGCTTTGAAATTGGGCAACGTGTTGTGGGATTAATGCGTACTGGTGGCCAAGCCAGTCACGTTGTTGCAGATGCATCGAGAACGCTACCTATTCCTGATGAAATTAGTCTTGAAGCGGCTGCTTCTATGCCAGTGACGTACATTACAGCACATCACATGCTCCATCACCTCGGAAATCTCAAGCAAACCGATTCTGTTCTCATCCATGGAGGAGGAGGAGGGGTTGGGACTGCAGCGCTTCAGCTCTGCAAGTGGGCAGGTGTTTCCAAGGTATGGTCAACCGCTTCTGCAGGGAAATCAGACATCATAGAATCTTACGGTGCAACGGCCATTGACCGGCACAACGAGGATTTTGTTGAGATTATTCGAACAGCAACCAAGAAGCGTGGTGTTGACCATATCCTCGACCCTATTGGAGGAGGTCATCTCAAGCGCAGTCTATCGGTTCTTGCTCAAGGTGGAAAATTGTACACCTACGGAATGTCATCCGCTGCACCATCCTCAAAGCGGTCGCTTTGGAAAGCTCTCAAAGCACTACGAAGTCGACCGAAATTTGATCCTATGCTGATGATGTCTAGGAATCAAGGTGTCTTTGGAATTCACATGGGAACATGGAACGATGAAGACGTGATGCAAGAACAAATGCAAAACATCCTCAAAGGAATCAAAGAGGGAGCCCTTACACCCATCATCGACTCGATTTACGATGCAAAAGACGTTGCATCTGCACATCAACACATCCATGATGGGAAGAACATTGGTAAAGTACTGTTGAAATTTAATGAATAGGAGAGGATGGCATGAAGGACTCCATGACAGGTTTCGATGTTCGAGCAGTATCGCTTGAATTGGATGCTTGGACAGGAGCTTACGTCAAGAAAGCGTACATGCCTCACTATGAACAAATCGTACTTCGGATCAATCCGAAGGAAGCTGAGCAATTCGACTTGGTGATTGTTCGAGGCCAGCGAGTATACACCTCGAAACGAGATCGACCTATGCCAATGACACCTCCCTCCTTCGCAATGGTCCTACGAAAACATCTGAAGAATGCACGGTTGACCAAGGTTGAGCAACTCGGATTCGATCGTGTACTTATGTTTCGATTCGACACAAAACACGGCCAACGCTCGTTAAGCGTTGAACTGTTCCGTAATGGAAATGTCATTCTGATGGATGAAAATGAAGTCATCATTCAACCACTCACCCATGCAAGTTATTCTGGCAGAACCATCAAGAAAGGTGAGCCCTACATTCCACCTCCAGCAGCAGTCGATCCTTACGACATCACGCTTGACTCCCTACAGCATGCATTTGATGACTCTGACCGTGACTTGGTCTCAACCCTTGGTGGAAAAATCAACCTTGGAGGCGTTTATGCTAACGCCGTATGTGAGCACGCTGGCCTTGAGCCAAACAGCTCAACAGCGGATACGGATGCATCGGTCGTTCTCAACGCATTATCCCATTTCTTGGAGCAACTCAAAACAACACGTACTGGACATCTTATTCTCAAACCAACATCGGAAATTGATGAAANAACACTTCAATCGATTCAAATAATGGACACACTTGATTCTAAGTCAACTGCAATCGTTCGAGAAACGGCAAAAGAAGCAACACCACTTCTCCTACCTTCACATAAGGACGCTATCTCCTACGAATGTCCGACCTTATGTTCTGCAATTGACACATGGAAAGGACATCATGATGCTAATGCACTCGCTCGTAGAGAACANGAGAAATTGGATGCTGCTGCTCCTGGGCGAGGGCATTCGACTGAAGTTGAAAAACTTGAACGAAGACTCAAGCAACAAGAAAAGGCACTGGAAGGATTTGCCAAAAAAATCGAGAAACAGCAAGCAATTGGCCATGCAATCCAAGAACATTGGACTCACGTTGAAACAATCCTTCAGCAAGCACGTGAGGCCGTTGAGAAGCAAGGTTGGAAGCCCGTCTTGAAAGGGCTCAAAGAAAATCCATGGGTTGATTCAGGNAATGCAGCAGATCGAACAATGATGGTCCGACTTCCTAATGAAAACGGTGAACCTGACCAAGTATTCACAATGTATCTTGACGATTCTGTCCACCAAAACGCGCAACGGTATTTCGAATCAGCTCGAAAACAGAAGGACAAAACCTCTGGAGCAACCTCTGCTCTTGCCGATACTCAGACTGCATTCAAGCGTGCACAAAAGAAAGAAGCAAAACAGAAAGCAAGCGGCAGAATGCAGACCGTTCGAAGATCGAAGCGACTTTGGTTTGAACAACATCGTTGGAGCATGATTTCTGGAGGCCATCTTTTGGTCGGAGGTCGAGATGCAAAAGGAAACGATTCCATCGTGAAGAAGCACCTTTCTGGGAGCGATATGTATCTCCACGCAGATATTCACGGCGCTCCAAGTTGTAGCCTTCGAGCATCTCAAGGCTTTGCCATCGTTGAGGAGCCCTATGGACAAATTCCACCGGGTGTTCCTTCNTACAAACTCGTCGACAAACTAGGTGATGAACGAATCAACGATGAAAAGTTACAGGAGGCTGCAANCCTAGCTCTTTGTTGGAGCCGTGCCTGGAATGGAGGAGGTGCGCATGGAACAGTATTCGCAGTAAAGCCAGCACAGGTTTCAAAGTCTGCACAAACTGGAGAATACGTCGGTAAAGGAGCGTTTATTGTTCGCGGTCAGCGTCAATGGTTCAAGGATTTGGACGTCCAAATGGGAATTGGACTCGTTGCCATTAACGGGGTTCCTCTCCTCATGGGAGGAACTGTTTCCTCTATCAAGAATCGATGTGAACGTTATGCCATCCTTTCACCAGGGCAAACCAAGAAAGAACAACTTGCAAATCGAATCTACAAAGCTACTGGACTTCGAACTGATGATGTTCTTTCTATCCTTCCTGGCGCATCCGATATTATCGAGGACATCGGTGTCTTCTCAGCCTACAAGGCTGAGGAGGAAGAATGAGTGCTCATCGTCGCACATACATGGCAACTGCATTGCCGCCACCAAGACATAGAGTGACGATTCCAGATGTTGCATCAACCCGGCGCATGACTCCTAAAAGCGTGATGAGGCATCGTGAACCGCTTGATCCAAGTGGGTGACCGATGCTTACCGCCCCTCCATGAAGATTGAATCGGTCGTGCGGGATTCCAACTTCTTGGGCAACTGCACAGGATGCAGATGCAAATGCTTCGTTATGCTCGTAAACATCAACATCCAATACGTCGAGATTGTTCCGTTCGAGCAAATTCTTGACTGCAGGAATTGGTGCGCTCATGACACGCTCTGGTTCAACCCCTGCTGTGCAATAGTCTTCGATAGTTGCGAGGATTTCCCAACCCTGCTCCTTTGCAAAAGCTTCACTGGTCACGAGTACAGCACTTGCTCCGTCGTTGAGTGTGCTGGCATTACCGGCAGTTACAATTCCTTCGTTGTCAAACACTGTCCGTAATTTGCTCAAACTCTCGGTTGTTGTGTCCGAACGTACACCTTCATCACGTTCAAGGAGGATTGGATCGCCTCGACGTTGAGGAATGGATAATGGGAACGTTTCCCAATCAAACCAACCCTCATCCCATGCTTTTGCTGCTTTGACATGACTTTGTGCAGCGAACTCATCGGCTTGTTCTCGGTCTATCGAGCATTCTTTTGCTACGACTTCACCGGTATTCCCCATGTGCATGTTGTTGTAAGCGTCCCATAACCCATCATGAATCATGGAATCAATGAGTTTGGAGTCTCCCATTTTCTTGCCGTTTCGCTGACCCATCAGGAGTTGTGGTGCATTTGACATGCTTTCCATTCCGCCGGCAATGACAACGTTGTGCTCGCCCATACGAACACTCGTCGCAGCTTGCATAACCGCTCGAAGGGATGAACCACAAACCATGTTGATGGTTACGCAAGAGGTTGTGACAGGAAGCCCCGCTCTCAATGCAACCTGACGTGCGGGAGCTTGTCCGACGCCGGCTTGCAATACTTGGCCAATAAGCACTTCATCCACAATTCCAGAGGATGGTTCAAAGCCTACACGTTGGCACAATTCTTTGACTGCTGCAATACCCATATCAACGGCAGAAAGTGATGAGAGCGAACCCATGAATCGACCGATTGGCGTACGAGCAACACCACAAATCACTGCTTTGTGAATTGACATAACAACCCCATTGCGAATGGCCTATTGAACATACGCATCGCTCGCTTTCTNACAAACAAAAGAGTTGATGAACTCGACCTCATGGGAATATCATGGCCAAATTCAAGACTGAATTAAACACATCCCGAAATGCTGACGAAATGAGAAGCGTGGAAGTCGAAATTGATTTCACAAGCAACGCTCTTGCATCCATTCTTTATCGTCAAGGAGAAACTGTAGTTCTCGCATGTTGCACCAAAGAAGCACGACTTCCTGGGTGGTTCCCTCGTGATTCCAACAAAGGATGGGTTCATGCTGAATATTCACTTCTACCCGGCTCAACCGATTCTCGATTTCGAAGGGAACGACGAGGTGCAAAAGGCCGTACACAGGAAATTGAACGCCTGGTAGCCCGCTCTCTTCGTGCTGCAGTTGANCTTGAGGAACTCGGACCAATCGCACTGAATGTGGATTGTGATATTCTCAATGCAGATGGAGGGACACGATGCGCCTCAATCACAGCGGCAAATCTAGCACTTCGACTCGGAGTTCGCAGATTGATTGCGGCCGGAGTTTGTTTGCCTAAGAACATGCGCCCAACAGAGGATCAACGTCGCTCGGGGTGGAGCGCACCTGTTCTCTCTGCCGAGGAACAGATGGCGCATGAAATGCGAGTGATGGCCCACGATGTTGCAGCTATTTCTGTAGGGCTCATCGATGGTAAATCCTATCTCGATCTCGATTACAATCTCGATTCAAATGCCGATGTTGACATGAACGTCGTCAAAGTCAGCAACGGTGCATTCGTTGAAGTTCAGGGCACTGGAGAAGAATCCACCTACGAACGACAGGAACTCGACGCTCTTCTTGACATGGCAGATATTGGTTTCTCGAACCTTTTCGAAATGCAGAAATCAATCCTTCACGGTCAAGAATAATCAACGAAGCCTTGAAATCTTGAGTGCCGTCGCAGGGACGCTAGGGTTGGTAGCTTAGTTGGGAGAGCGCGGCACTGAAGATGCCGAGGTCGCCGGTTCAAGTCCGGCCCAACCCACCTCGCACTCATCAATGGGTTCATTTGCTACCGTGCTAGTAGGTCACTCATGGGCGAGGCTGTAATTGGGGAGGAATTGCCCAAGGAGCAGCACGAGTCTGATTCAAAGGCAGACCCACTGCTCAAAGAGCTAAATGAAATTCGAAGGCGCCGTACCGATGGAGACCGACGGAGTGTTTTCGCAAAGAAAGAGAATCCTGTTCTGTTGATGGGAGTTGCTTACGGCATACTCTACGGAGTACTGATTCTCTCGATGTCATCGGGCCTAATGGGGCAATCCACTACCCTCGATCATTCAGCATCAACAACCTTCCTCGACATCGGAGATGANTGCCTCGAGATTGACGACTCACCTTGGATTCACATCTTCCCGAACGAAGATGCTGAACATTTCTCTCTCAATGCATACAATTTACCCGCTGGTATTGCTGTTCTGGAGTACAATATCATTGATCCAAGCTCAACTGAAAACTCCCCAGCAACTCAAGTTGTACGCGTTCTCGACGATGAGATCAATCGTGTTCATGCGAAAGCGGATTACAGTACCTTGAGTAAAGGCACGTACCAAGTGATGTTAACTGTGGAAATGTACAACAATTCCGATGATTTGGACAATGAAACCAACGTCACACAATCTCTTTCAAAATCTCTAGAGTTTGAACTTGAAATCGGAACGAAGGGAGGTGGCTTCATCCCATTCATTGGGGGAGAAGACCATCGAGAAGTTCGCATTACTGACTCTGGACCACGTTCATGCTGGTCTGTTCAAGAATTAGGAAATTGGGGATATATTCTCCTCGTCGCTGAACTTGGCGGNGGCAGAGAAACTGCAATGCTTGCAGGAGGCGCTGCAGGCATTCCGGCATGGTGGATGGCATTCAACTCCCTTTCACTCTCCGTATTTTCCCTCCTGATTGCATATCCAATCATGTACAAAGTCTATCATCAGGAGGCTGACGACATTCTCTCTCGAAACCACATCATTCGATTGGTCGATGATATCATCACTCGATGCGAACGTCGACTCGGTATTGTTGTGGACCACGATTTAGCAAAGGTAGAACCCAGGGATTTGTCGGTTGATATCATGGTTCCTTACAAGAACACAGAAAATACCTTGACTGACAGCAAAAGTATTCGTGATGAGATCCTAAGAGAAGTCTTGGATGAATTCGCATTGTTCAGAGTCTTCAAACCGGTTCAACTCACTGTCCGAACAATTGGTTCTGGGCAGGCCATTGACTTTGATTCTGGAGTCGGCGTCGGAGTAGGAGACCGAGATGACGAAGCGCCTCCTGAAAATTATACATCTTTCTTTGAAGAGCTTCACTCACTATCACGTATTGAAGACGAAGTTCGAGATTCACTCGANCTCTTCTTTGTTCGTGACAAGACACTTGATTTGCAAAATGCTGTCATCACAAGTGATGACCGAATTGTGTTTGTCTCGATTATTTTCAAACCGACAACTCGGCTTGCCTTCTTCCGATTTAAGCGACAAGCGTCCGAAGTTGAAGATGAGTTGCGCAACTATATTTCAGAACGAAATCAAGACATCCTTACCTCTCAGCAATTGATTGTCAAGGCACGTAATCAAGTCTCGACACTTTCCGATCGCTCGGGCGCTGGCCGGGTCGAGCGTAAAGGAGACAAGGATGAGCGCATCGCTGCCGTCGCAAGGCAGGATGGGTTCGGTGGCCGTATGTTACAGACAAAATTCCTTGGCGACATTCTCTCGACTGTGGAATACACAGCTAATGAGAAGCGAGAGATGATCAACAAATGGGGCTTCTGGGGACTCATTGTCTTCGTATGGATTCCGTTCATGGCATCCGGGGTTCTCGTAGGTGCTATGCTTGGATTGCTTTCACGCATGAAGTTCATGCGCGTACTCATTGCTACGATGGTTGGTGGATTCATTGCTTCAATTACATGGGCATACACAGCAGAAGGTATCATCAAAATCATGCACAAGTACAAACTCGAGGCTGTCATTCCTATCATGATCATCGTCTTTATTCTTGGAGCAATTCTCCACATACGATCGACGAAGATTCGTCGCCAAACTGAATTGTTCGAAGACACGCTCTTGGACAACTTCCATAATGATATCAAAGAAAAGTACGGCTCCTGAGGTAGATTCATGGATTCGATTACATCTGTTGAAGGCCGTGTTGATTCCGTGGGCGAAGAAGCACGTATCGGCATTATCGTAGCGTCGGATCGTGCTTCCTCTGAAGAATATCAAGACCAAGGAGGTCCTGCAATCCTCCAGTTTTTGATTGAAGCGACTGCATCACCTTTGCAAGTCCACTATCGATGTATTCCAGACGAACAGATGCAAATCGAATCAACGATGATCGAACTTGCAGATGAAATCGGTTGCCATGTTATTGTTACCACTGGCGGGACAGGGCCTGCGCAACGCGATGTAACTCCAGAGGCTACGGAACAAGTTGTTGATCGAATCATGCCTGGATTTGGTGAGCAAATGCGGGCGATNTCGCTTCAATACACCCCTACTGCAATCTTGTCTCGTCAAACAGCCGGCGTTCGTGGTAGTTGTCTAATTTTCAATCTTCCAGGAAGGCCAAAATCAATTCGTGAAACAATCGATGAAATTTGGAAGGCTGTACCGTATTGTGTCGACTTGATTGGTGGACCTTACATCGATACCATCGATACTGTATGCAATGCATTCCGTCCAAAAACCGCAAGGCGCCGATGACAGCATTCATTGACTTGATGCCCTAGGCTTTGGTTGATTGAAGATGTCCAACATGCTGATACAGAACGCTACGATGGTCTTACCGAACACAACTGTTGTTGGAGATTTGCTCATTGAAGATGGTACAATCACTGCGATTCAGCCTGGTGGCGGACTTATCGCAAAGGAAGGAATTGAGAGCATTGATGCTACTGGATTGCATTTACTTCCAGGCATCATTGACCCACAGGTCCATTTCCGAGATCCAGGTCAACCAGAGAAAGAAGACTTGTACACAGGCTCCTGTGCTGCTGCTAGCGGAGGCGTGACCTCGTTCCTCGACATGCCCAACAACGTTCCTAGTCAAACCACACTTCAGTCCATGCATGAAAAGATAGACACNGGCAATCGTCGATGCGTGACCAACTTTGGATTCTTTATTGGAGCAACTGAATCCAATGTCGAAGAATTGCAGAAAGCTGTTGGAACACCTGATGCGCCTATCGCAATTCCTGGAATCTGTGGAATCAAGATTTTCATGGGATCTTCAACTGGTGATCTACTTGTCAACGACTCAGATGCATTGGAAACAATCTTTACCAATACTGCAGGATTGATAGCCGTTCATGCTGAAGATGAAACACGAATGGATGAGAGAAAGAAGTTGATCGAAGGTCGAACAGACATGGCTGCTCATGCAGAATGGCGAGATGACATCACAGCCTTGATTGCGACAAAAAGAGCAGTGGCTTATGCCCAAGCAACCGAACATCGCCTACACATCCTCCATCTCACATCCGGTATCGAAGCCGATTACCTCAGTGAGTTAACCTCCCTCCATGGAACAGAAGGAGAAGCACACATTACCACTGAAGTCCTACCTCAGCACCTTACACTTGACGAACGCGATGTTGAAGAATTAGGTACTNGATTGAAAATGAATCCTCCAATTCGTTACCAAATGGACAAGGAGACCTTGTGGAAGCGACTCCATGATGGGACAATCGCCTGTATAGCTACCGATCACGCCCCCCATACACTTGAAACAAAAGCGAAAGGATTCCCTGCAGCACCCAGCGGGATGCCCGGTGTTGAAACCTCACTCCCGGTCATGCTCACGCACGCATCAAGAGGCGCATGCACCATCGAACAAGTCGTCAAATGGATGGCATCGAACGTTGCAGAATGTTATGGAATGCTTGGGAAAGGTCGCCTCGAGGAAGGCTATGATGGAGACATCACCCTTGTCGATATGACAACCGAACGAATGGTCGACGACGCCAACACATGGACGACCGTGGGCTGGAATCCATTCCATGGAAAGAAGCTTGTTGGATGGCCAACACTAACGGTCGTTGGTGGAGTTCCAGTGTTNGAACGGAATGAACAAACCGGTCCAAAGGGTTCGATTCTCGTCAATGAAGGTGAAACTGGTTCGCCGTTGTTGATGACCCCTTGGAATTGATGTTCACATCCATTCATCAACTACCATACTTATGTAGGCGATGATGAATTTCCCACTGGGAAACATGAGNAGTATGGAAGAACAATTAGGAAAAGGATACCAACAGATAATGATCGGATTGATTATTTTCATCTCTGGAGCAATCTGGGGCGGAATGGTCGCAACCGATGGCATGGTCGCAGAAGACGTCTATTGGCCTGCAGTGATGATGCTTTCAGGTGCAATGATTACATTGCTTGGAACAACATTTGGAACAGATCACGAAGATGATCGCAGTAACGATCTGAATGATGCGATCATGGAATTGACAGATCGAATCAATCGACTTGTTGGTTCCTCAACCAAGGACGATGCAACCGACGAATCAGAGTGAATAAATCTCGCCNTACTTTTCTTCGACATAACGAAGGAACGGTTCGCTCGATGGAGGCGAACCTGTCGCTTCTTCGATAAGATCTGAAGGCAATAAAGCACTACCTCTCTTGTGTACCCTCTCTCGCAACCAATTCAACATCGATGACCAATCTCCGGATGAGATTGATTCTTGGATTGAGCCAAGATCTTCACCCATTGCTTCCAATAATTGAGCAGCATACAAGTTTCCTAAAGTATATGTTGGGAAATATCCGAAGGCTGCCATCGACCAGTGGATGTCTTGTAGGCATCCAAGATCATCTGAAGGAACGGTTAATCCAAACCAATCCGAAATCATTGAGTTCCATAGTTCTGGAAGTTGTTCCAAAGGATACGATTCGTTGAAAATTTTCTTTTCAATCTCATATCGGAGCATGACATGGAGATTGTATGTTACTTCATCTGCTTCGACTCGAATGAAACCAGGTTCAACAGAATTTGCAATCCGNTTGAGGGTTGAAGAATCCCAAGAAGGGGCACTAGGGAACGATTCTTTGAATTCNTCCATGACTACGTTCCAAAATTCTGGAGTGCGGCCAATTTGATTTTCCCATAAACGTGATTGGGATTCATGCACACCCAATGAGACTGCATCGCCTCTTGGTGTGAATCGGTGATCCTCATCCAACCCTTGCTCATACAGTGCGTGACCTGTCTCATGCATTACGGCATAGAGACATGAGAAGGGATCGAGTTCATCATAACGAGTCGTAAATCGTGTATCTCCCGGCCAAATACCTGCTGAAAACGGGTGGGTNGAAGCATCCATTCGCCCTGCTGCGAAATCAAAACCCATTCGTTCACTGACCTTTGTGCAAAATGCTTCCTGTTTGTCCACAGGGAAGGTTAATCCTTCTGGTAATGAAGGATCTGGATTTGATTTCTTGGCCTCAAGAATACGCTTTAGCAACGGAACAAGACGTTCCCGCAATCCCTCAAACAATGGATCATAATCCTTGACAGTCATGCCGGACTCATACTCATCGAGGAGTGCATCGTAAGGCGTATTCTCGTAACCATATGCTTCTATCTTCTGACGTGTTAACTCAACAAGTTTCTCTAGATGAGGCAAAAAGGCTGAGAAGTCTGCATCTTTTCTCGCTTTTTGCCATGCGACAAGTGCTTCGCTGCGTGTCTGTGCGAAGGTTGAAACAAAGTCAGCTGAGAGTTTCGTGGCTTTATCGTAGCGTTTGCGGAATTCTCTTACGTTCGCTTCTTCACTTTCATCAAGATCCTTCCGTCCTTCAAGGCGTGCCAATAATTCTCCCATCTCAGGATCAATGACTTTTTCGTGTGCTAATGCGGCAAGCCAAGCCATAATTTCACCTCGCGATTTTGCACCTTTCTCAGGCATGAGTGTTTCTTGATCCCATCCAAGATGCCCTTGGATACTACCGATTCGGTGGATGTCTTGCAAGTGGTTGAGGAACGTGGCCTTGTCGCTCATATCTCAGCCTCGACACTCGTTCTTCATCAAGACTCGTATAGTCCTATTTCGCCAAATCTATCCACACATTCAATATGGATGAGTATATGGAGAAACATGGTCCTTCCTTTTCGTCGAAAAGACAAGAAAGGCGGGAAAGTTGTGAGCGATGAGGATGAAGACATCAATGCGCTTCTCAACGCAGAATCACAAGTGAATCCCCAAGCGAAGGAACTCCTCCCAGAACCAAGTACCGATGAAGAACGCTTGCACGCAATTTCTGACATGGTCATTCAAACCTGCATGGACATTCGACGAGGAGAAAACGTTCTCATCGTTTGTGATCCAACAACAACAGAAATCGGCCAATCCTTGCACATTGCAACACAAAAGCGATCGGACCGTGTACTTCTGATTGTTATGCCAAAATCACGACATCATGGAGAAGAACCTCCGACGCCAGTAGCGGCTCTAATGCGACAACAACAGGTTGTTATTGCCGCCACAAAATATTCACTTACACACACGAAAGCAGTACGACAGGCAGTTCGAGATGGTGCCCGAGTCGCCACAATGCCAGGGATGACATTCAAGTTGTATACAGAGGGAGGAATGACCGCAGATTTCCAAAATGTTAAGCGACAAATTTCGAACATCGCTAACTTTCTTCGACGACGTAGAATCATTAATGTCAAGTCAGAATCTGGTACCGATGTTACCTTTGAAGTCAATTGGCGAGATTGGAAACTCGATGATAATGGGATTTGCAACCGTCCACGCATGTTGACAAACCTGCCTGCGGGTAAAGTGTTCGTTTTGCCGAAAGAGGGAACCATGAATGGAACCATTGTTATCGATGGATCATGGGATTCGACTTTGATCGATGAGCCGGTTGAATTGATCATCGAAGATGGGACCGTTATTGATGTGAAGGGAGGAAGTCTTGCGGCTACAATTCGACAATCGTATGGTGAAGTTGCAAAGAAATTGAAGGCAAAGGATCGAGAGAGTGTCTGGACTGTTGCTGAATTTGGATTTGGGATGAATCCAAATGCCCGACTTGTTGGGAACGTNCTAGANGACGAAAAGCGAATGGGAAGTTGCTATTTCTCAATTGGGGACAACTCAGGACTTGGTGGAAGTTCTCATGCGGGCATACACGTTTCTGGTGTGTTGGCAGAACCATCAGTGTGGCTTGACGACACCTGTTTGACAGAGTCTGGGGAATTTATGCCCGGTAACGATTAACGATGGGCGTTCATGTTCACGTTTCCACAAACTGGACAATATCTCCAGTTTGGATCTAAACCAATTCCACAACCACGGCAATGGATTCCCGAACGGATGGTTGGCTGAATGTTCATGTTGGGCTGTTGAGGCATCATGGGTTGTTGCTGAGGAATCTGTTGTTGTGGAGGAGGTTGTTGCCAGCCCATTTGAGGTGCTGTAACGCCTGGAGAAGTGGGTTGTTGGCGAGGAGGTTGTTTCGAATGCTGTGGTTGTTGTGATTGAATTGGTTTGCGGACCGGAGCTAAAGGCCGAGGCAAGGAAGACATTTTCTGAGCGGCTTCAGAAGACACAAATTCAGAAAGTGAGACTTCACCATCACCGTCTGAATCTGCTGCACTGTGAAGCGTTTCTGCTTCCTGAACAGACACATTGGCAGCAACTGCTAATTCCTCGACCGAGAGGCTGCCTGAGTCGTCAACGTCTGCGGCAATGAATCGTTCTGCATCACTGACCCACTCTTCCTCCGCAGGCTCTTCAGCAACTGGAACAGGTTCTGGAATGGTTTCTGGTACCTCTTCAATGATTTCAGGAGAGGTTTCTGGTACCTCTTCAATGATTTCAGNAGAGGTTTCTGGTTCTGGAACCATCTGAGACCCAAATGCACCTGCAAAGGCATCTTGAGCGGCATGGTCAACTTCAATTTCATTCTTGAATTCAACCTCTTCAATCGCTTCTTCCTGAACGGGTAGGGGGACGGAATCAACAGCGGGAAGTGGGACCGATTCTGTAGGCAAAGGAACGGGTTCTGTTGGAAGAGGNACCGACACGACCTGAGGTTCAGAAACTGATGGTTCGGGTTCTGCTGCAGCCGGAGTGACTGAGGTTGGTTTTAGTTTTGGTTCAAGTGCTTTCCGTTCGATGACAGATCCTATTTCGATTTCAGCAGGTTGTGCTTGATCGCTGGCAAACAACGCCATTGGAAGCGCATGTCCTGCAACATCGAGTGAAGCGTTCAATTCTTCAGCCATAGTTTGCATGCTTGCAACGTTATCGGATGGCGATGCCATGATTTTTTCAATCGATTGAAGATAACGTTCGACTTCATCATTCCCGCCGGTTGCATATGCAATTGCGAGAATCTTCAGGAATTGCATTGGGTCAAACAACGGACTCAATGCTTCTACAACTTCTTGAGTTGCAAGTGGATGTGCTGAGTTTACCGAACCCGTAGAGTCGGGTTGGCCAGTAAATTGCAACAGCGGGTCGGGTAAAGCCATCAGATTAAGATGACCAAAAATAAGGAAGTAAATCTCTCCACCCTCACACTGTAGGCGTTCACTTGCTGCTTCGAAATCAAATTCACCTGGTCGGAGGATGATGTCTGCGAGATGTTCAAGAGCCTTCGAAAGGGCTTGCTTGGATTNCATCGACATCATTTGTTGAAGCACATCTGAGGAATCAACAACCCCGAAGTAGGCTGCTGNATCGTCAACCTCGATACCGTCGGGAAGCGAGGCTCCTTCTGGTACTCCATCTGACAATTTACTCTCTCCTATCTTCGCCAATCGCGTGGTATTTTTGAGGTTGCTGTTGCTCCCTTCTATTGTTGGTTACGAGCCAAGTCGTATATTGCTCTCGATTGCTGTGCAGACCATCCAGTTCCTTGGAGTTGCATCAGCAGTGTGCGTTCTTGTTCACCTTCTGCAAGTTCACCAACAACCCAAACAACTGCGGCTTCTCGATCATCGGCTTGCCAGTCTTCAAAGAGGGACATATCAACATCGATTCTTGCCCNACGGACTTTCTTTTGAGGAGATGAATCTTCGGAAGGTTCTGGTTCAACCTTCCTACTGACTGGTGATCTTTTGGTTGCTGGAGATACGGCTGAAGCTGGTATTGCTCCGCCAGAAGGGCCTCTTCCAGGTGGGTCTCGTTTAGGACCACTTGGTGAGGAAGGGCCAGAGCCAGGAGGGCCTCGTGAAGGGCCTTTGGCTGCTGGAGAACTTCGTTCCGCTGGTTTTGAGCGCGAAGGCACCGCAACAATTGGTTTGGAATCAAACGATGAAAAGAAATCATCATCCTCATCATCGTCATCAAAGAAATCTTCATCGTCCTCATCATCTAGNTCATAGCCNCGATTTCGTAAGCGTCGAACAACAATAAGACTCAACAAAAGAACGACGATAACAGCGGCAATTGTGCCTCCAAAGACTGGCAATGTCATTCCAAGAATCATACTATCTTCATCTTCTGATTTCGAGTTGGGCAGAGGACAACCGTCATCAAATCCATCAGGACCTTTTGGTTGCTCTGGACAATTATCGAGCAAATCGTTTACACCGTCTTGGTCGGTATCTCTCTCGCTCTTTGAGCATCCTTCATTATCGACGTTCGTTGTTGGAGAGTCAGGACACTTGTCAGGTGATGATGCTCCCTTGACGAAGATTCCTGGCCACTCTGAATCTCTTGAGTCGTTCCAATCAGGGTTGCCCCAGTTATCACCGTATCCGTCACCATCCGAATCATCCCACTGCGTTGGATCGCCAGGGAACTTATCCCGACCCCAATTATCAGCCCAACCGTCTCCATCATCTTCGCAGCCTATTTCTAAGGTGTCAAGATAAGAAGTCCCTGATTCTTCGGGACAGAAGTCAGCATTGTTTCCAGCAGAATTGTCTCCAAACCCGTCACCATCCTTATCGAACCATTGTGTTCCATCGAGAGGGAAGGCATCTCCTGCTTCATTGATTCGAAGACCTGTTGCATCGTCAATGTCAAACGTGTATTCTCCAAAGTATCCGTCGTCATCGAGATCTTGGTCGAGAGCGTCTTCATCTACACACCCAGTTGCATCTACTGGCAGACCCGGCAATGTATCAGGACATTCATCAGGAGCACCATCAACAACGCCATCTCCATCCGTATCACGTTGATTCTCATCGCAGCCAGCAGCGTCGACATCAAGCGTAGAATCTGGACAAAGGTCATCGATGTCGACGATNCCATCGCCGTCGCTGTCTTGAACGAGTTGATCATCGCTGCAGCCGCTTGAGTCGACGTCATCGTCTTCATCTGTTTCTGGGCAAATGTCGTTTGCATTCGAAATGCCATCCTCATCATCGTCAAGTTGGGATTGTGCACAGCCATCAGCATCGACTTCTGTGAACAGAGGGGTGTCCGGACATAGATCAATCTCATCGTAGATGCCATCACTGTCGATGTCATCGGTGTTTACGAGAGGGCAGCCGTCACCATCTGTTCCATCGGCAACACCNAATTGGAACGGACAATCATCTGCATTGTTACCAGTAGCGTTGTCACCGAATCCGTCGCCATCGAAATCGAGGAATTGCGTAGGATCGAGCGGGAAATCATCATCCGTGTTGGCCCAGCCGTCGTTATCGCTATCTGGACAGCCGGGAGTGGGGTTGGTCGATGTTCCATACACTCCGGGGCAACCATCCAATTCTAAGCCACCGTTGTATGCTACTGGATTGTCACTCGTTTGATTGCGAAGAGTGACGTCTGTATTGCATCCAAACTGATTGATTGAGCTTGATAAATTAGAATCGCCGCAGTAATCCTCGGAATTTATCACGCCATCCCCATCGTCATCCCCTGTAATGTTCGCTTCACTCCACAGAGCAGTCCACCGATCTGGGTGGCCATCACTGTCATTATCCTCTGCGGCAGCATAATTGTGAGGGAATGAATCCGGATTTGTGGCTCCAACTGAACCGTTGTCCCCATATCCATCGCCATCAGTGTCAGCCCATTGGGTCGAATCGTCTGGCCACTTGTCTGCACCTAGGTCAATGCCCCAGTTGATTCCGCCTATGCTGTTTGCATCGCTTGCTCCATCGCCATCCGAATCCGGACAGCCATTACGGTCTCGATAGGAGGTTCCGTAAACATAAGGACAGAAGTCTCCAGTTAGGATATCGCTTTCATTATCACCATATCCATCGTCATCATAGTCTTTGTATTGACGAGGGTTGTAAGGGAACTTGTCTCCCAGACTTAGTTCAACATTCCCTGATAATCCAAAGATTGCATCGCAACAATCAACGCCGTAATTGTCTCCAACTCCGTCTCCATCACTGTCCTTGGATTGCTTCCAATTCTGTTGATAGCGATCGCCATTGACCCATGAACCATCGTTGTTTGACCAACCGTCTTCATCAAAGTCAGGACACCCATAGCGGTCGTANACAGAGCGACCGTCGTTGGTATCGCATGCATCAATATCATCTGCAAAACCATCGTGTTCATAATCAGCACAGCCTTGAATAAAGAAATACGAGATTCCTGAGTCTGCAGGACAGTCATCTGAAAGTGGACCTGTTGGATGATCGCCGAATCCATCCATGTCAGCATCTTCCCATTGTTCACCCACATGTGGCATTCCATCAATTCGGTCAAAGATGAGGTCACGATCAGTATCGACATAGAAACGCAACATCTCAACATCCATGTCAACCGAGTCAAAGTATGTGGCAATAAGAGTACCATTTGAGTCAACAGTTGAAGAGAAATTCATGTTCGTATAAACATTCTTCATTTCGTGCGTTGACCAAGTCGTACGGTCTTCTGAACGGCCGTCAAGATGAAGTGTATTGATACGAAGTGTATCCGTCGAAGGCGTGGTTGTCATGAGCACGATTCCAGAACCACTTGATTGAACACCCCATGCTCCACCTTCAGCAGAAATTGGTTGTGTACCAAAGGTAGTCCATGCTCCTGTACTGTTTCGTTCATGCAAAGCGTTCACTGTTGATTGAACTGCGAAGATCAGTGATGTCCCGTGTTGTGTGCATGCAAGATCGTACCCATCCGAAATCCCGGTAACAAAACCAAGTTGTTGCATCGAGACATTGGTCCAAGCTTCCGTTGTTGCGTTTCGCTCATGAGTCACAAGAATTCCATTTGAATCAAGNGACAGAACAACAATTGTATTGCTCGTATCCATGCACATCGAAAGTTCAGCTGTACCGTCGCTCATGTTTCGCAGGACGGTTGAGAAATCGTTGTCGATGTCAAGGATTTGCAACTCATGAACCCCTGAGTTGTTTACAGTTGTTGCAACCAGTGTTGTTCCATTACCGAGTTGAAGAGACACATGTTCTGTACCCAGAGCCATGCCGGGACTCAACTCAGTCTCGGTTGACCAAGTGCCTCCAGATTTGGTAATGTGCTCAAGGCTGTCTAAATTCGAGTCGCGATAGAGAACGTGCATATCGCTTCCTTCAAACCATAGAGACGGAGAAGTAGATAGATTTGAGTTCGACAGAATCTCACTTGAGGACCAAGTGCCGGCTTCTTCTTTAGAGTAATACAACTTCTCAATTGTGTTGTGCGAATACACCACGTGAAGGTCGCCGTTTGCATCGACTGTAGAGACAGGATATGTTCCAAACTCACTGAACGTACGAATCTCTTGATGCAATGCGGTCCAGGATGTTGTTGTGTGGTAAACGTATCCTTCTGTTTCGTCAAGAACTACTACCTGAGGTTGCCCCGCAGGTGTGACATCAAATTGGAAATAGAAAGGAGTTGAACCAGTGTCCAAGGTTTCACTTACCCATGAACCACCTGGAGAGCCATCATCCACATGCTCAAGATGGACGAAGGAGTGTGATGAAGAATCATTGAGAGAGAACAACATCGAAGTTTCACCACGGTTTGAAGTTGTCAATTTTAACCCGGACATTTCACCTTGGTACGTGAATTGACTGGTATCGAAATCCTGCTTACTGACCGTGATCATGTCGACGCCATAGTTAGTTCCACGGGTGGAATTTCGTGNCGAATACACAAATTCAATCGCACCATCAGCGTTCGAGTCAAAACCACCCAAGGTGACCAAACCGAGGCTATTTCCTTGAACACCGGTTCGAATTGTTTCAACTGCAGAAACAAATCCTTCAGACGAACCAAGGTACAAATTAAGTTGTCCTGANGGAGTGTAACCCATGCTTGAACCAATGAACGTATCCACATAACCATCGTCATTGACATCACCTGCTGATGCGAACATCCATCCAAGACGTTCGTTATTTGTTCCTTGACTTGTCCAATCTGCTGTCTCACTAAAGTTTTCAAAGGAATTGCCCAAGAATAGGTGAACCATACCTCCCAGGGGCGCTNCGGTTGGTGAAAGTTCCTGAACCAACAACTCATCCATTCCATCATTGTTGATATCATCAATAATTTCGACCACTGTTCCGAGCAATGTACCTTGAGCCAAACGTTGTATGGATTTATTCGATGTTGCGGATAGACCATCGATTGAGCCGTAGAAGACTTCGATTGCTGAGAATCCGGTTGGAGATGCTTCATCACCCGAGTTTGAAACTACAAAGTCGCCAAATCCGTCCCCGTTCAGATCTCCACCGCTGGACATTGAACGCCCAAAATATTCACCATTGGTGCTGGCTGAGATGTTATGAGACCAAACAAGNCCATCCGTTGCACCCTCGTAGACCGACAAACGACCCTTATTCAGTCCATCGCTCCAATTTCCTTGAAGAGCGACAACATCATCAAAACCGTCACCATTCATGTCATCAATTCTTGAGATATCTTGCCCGAGCATTTCCTCGGCATTTCCAGTTGTACTCCATACAAGATCGAACTGCGTCTGATTCCATTCATACAACGAAACAAGCCCATGGTTGAGCTCTCCAGAACGACTGAGATTATCGAAACCGGGCGATGAGAGCAACAGTTGGTAACCACCTGTTCCCAAGAAATCTCCGACAACTGCACCCGAACCAAAGAGTTCAGAAGTTTGTGTTCCGCTCATAACAATCGGAGTTGATGATTCAAGGCCATCGTTTCCACCGAACAAAATTGTTACTCGTCCATTGTTGTTTAAACCACTGTCCGATGCTGTTGGTTGAGTGAAAACAACATCATCGAATCCATCAGAGTTGAAATCGCCATATGATGCACTACCTTCCTCGACATCCGGATACAATTCGAACGAACTCATCGCTTCATTGGACAATCGTCCAGTGGATTGATCTTCCAAACTCTTGAAAATCGAAAGTTCAGTTTGTCCGGTATCGTACGAAGTCGTTGCAATCTGTGCAAGGCCGCTCAAATCTAAATCTAGGCCAATCGCAGTATGAACGCTCGCATCACGGGCAAGAATCTGTTCTGTCCGCTCTTGGCCATCGACCTGCAAACGCACAGCTTCCTCAGAGCGAGTGTATGCGATGTTGGCAACGCCGTTGTCATCCATCTTCAATTCGTACTCTTCGCCAACAGGCCCGCTATCGAGTCGATCATGATACCAACGAAGAGCNCTGTTGTTGACCTGCCACAGTTCCCCCGTCGTTGTTCGGACAACTGCAAATTCATGGCCCTCGTCCGTGAGTCGGAGGACCATAGATTCTGGATACAAATCTTCGATAATGGTTCGATTTAACCAAGTATCGCTTGTGTAGACTTGCCCTTGGAAGGCAAGACGGGCCATCTTGACGTTCGCCCCATCACCATAAATTGCGAGTGGCCGGTACGAGTCGTCAACAACGACGGAACAGCCGATTAGACCGAGTGTTGCATTGACCGTATCAATGAGTGAATCTGTGAACACTCCTGCAGATGTTCGCACACCCATTCTGACTTCTCCGAGATTGTTCATCCAACAAAAGTAACTCGAACCGTTCTCCGCAAGATACACACTCGGACGACTCAGGTCGCTTGGAGTACCAGAAACCAATACTTCACTCATCCACATATCGATGGACGAGTCTTGACGTACAAGGAGTTCTGTCATCCCTTCCAAATCGATGGTTTGTCCAGCAAGGTCATGGCCATGTTCAAGTTCGCTTGGAAGCGTATATTCAAGGAGGTTATCTTCACCTAAAACCGATTCACTGGGCATGGTATGTGAGGCGAGAGGAGTCATCAATTGGAGAAGCATGAGCAGGACAAGTCCAGACGACAAGACCGATTTGAAAAGCGTCCGCTCCCCGCGCATAAACTGGTTAGAACGCTCAACGTTCTAAACCATTGTCAGGACTTGATTAATTTCCAAGTGGTTCCAAACAACCCATGAGGTCAAGAAGAGTGGATGTGTCCAGACGTCATGGGCCGAGTTCTCATCGTTGCAAACGGTGAATGGCCGAGTTCGTTCAATCTTCACCATAAAAGAACTACGTACGATGTTCTTGTTGCATTAGATGGTGCTGCAAATCGATTACTCGAATTGAATTTAATTCCAGATATCATTATTGGAGATTTGGACAGCATCACCTCAACAGTGTTGAATCAGTGTGAATCGAGTGGGGTCCAAATCGTTCGCATCCCAAGCCAAGATAAGAGCGACATTTCAAAGGGATTGCAATGGGTACAGCAAGAACAAGCGAATGCTAGGATTGATATCATCGGTGTTGAGGTCGGAAGATACGACCACCATCTTGCAGCATACTCAGCCTTGTTTGAATGCCAGAGTTCGGCCAAAATTCTTCTCAATGGATGGACGGCAACACGAGTTGATTCTAAACCCACTATATTCCAAATCAAACCGGATGCAATCATCAGCCTCATCGCATTTGGGTCGGTTCAAGGTGTAACACTAGAAGGATGTCAATATCCACTTCATAATGCCTCATTAACAACAGGAACACAAGGAGTTTCGAACAAAGCGATTGAATCTGAAATCGTCGTATCCGCTCAATCAGGCGACCTCTTGTTGCTCATCGAAGGGTGAGGGTGGCATCCCAGATCGGATGTATGCACTGTAATCACTCACGCCATCCCAGCCTTGTGCGTGTTGGTCAAATCTTGCTTTCTCCATCGTTGCTTCCAATCCGCCCCAATCTTCAATCAAATTGAGTTTGAGCGCAGCCTTCGGAGTATACCCTGGAAGGAAATTTCTCCAAAGGAAAGGAATACGTCCCGGAGTCACAGTATTGACAGCCCTTACAATGGAGGTATTGCAGGTTTTGAACAGTGTGTGGTAAAACTCAGGCCGATTTGCCAATTGATTGAGGCGATGTGCGATTTGAACAATCATTTGTCGATCTTTGTCAGGAGGGGTTATGACACGATACATCGAAACGATGTTGTTCCGGCCGTGCGTTCGCAACTGGGTGACATCGCGTTCGAACCCAACGAGAAGATACAACTCATACGAGCGCCATAGCCCTGTCCAAGGATGATACCTTTTACCACGCTGTCGACGTGTCTCAAACGAGAAGGAGAGGCACGTTCCATCATGGAACTCAAACGTCAGGTAGGTGTGAGACATCCCTCTGAAGGCATGGAATTGATCGACAACAAACCAGATGTGTTTGACTTTTGTTGAATCCACAGTTACCTCGTCAGCCCATTTCTCATCACGATCCTTGGTTGTTCGCCAATGAAAGTCGCGCACGTTACGGAAGGTGATCAAAGAATCATTGAACACTGCGCTCGGAGTGAGTTCGCAATCCGAAGCCCAATCAGCATGAAGTTTGGGTTGACGAGGTCGTACTCGAGTCCACCAAATCCAAACCCCATTGAGAAGAAGAAGACTGATGATCGCACCAAAACCGATTAGAAGGTACATGAGCCAATCCGACATCATCATCACCAGCGCTGCCAAATGTTGTAGGTAGGATCCCACCAGTCAAGAGACCCATCTGGATGCTTTCTCCACAATTGTCCATCATCATCGAGAACAGTGGGCAAGCCTTCAGGATCAGGTGAGCCATCGTTGAGGATTTGTGGTGCGGGGCCAAGTTCAGGCAAAGTGAGCAATTCATCATCCTCTCGGACACGAACCAAGAGAACAAACACAACGATTGCTACGATAANGCCTAGAATTGCTATTGTGTACCATCCAACATCCTCCGTGACAGTTTCATCACCAAAAGACTGGCTTGGCAGAGCTTCTTGTTCATCAAGTGTCAATTCGGCAGCAGGTAGTCGAACAATATTGACCGCTTGGGTACTTGCAATGTTTTCCATGTTCGTGACCTTGAGAACAACCAGGTGGACTCCTGCGGGTAGACTTGAACAATCGTACACTGGACCATCAGAAATGAGAGGCGTTGTTGATACGTCCCATTCCTTGGTGTAGGGTGTGAAGTCTTCGTTTGAATCGGTCGGCTGGACAGCGACCAAACAGGAACGATCTGTGGTTAATCCATCCCCTGTTACAACCAAATCAAAGGTTGGCGCAGGACGGTTTTCGATGGTTAGATTAAGAGAGGTTTCAGCAGTCTGTCCAAGTTCGTTACGATAGGTTTCTCGCAATGAATATTCTCCTGCAGGCCAGGTTGAACAATCGATACTGGTTGCGTTATCAAGAACGATAAATGGAGCGCCCGTGAAAGTTAACGTCCCCAGTGCTCCATACCGGGGCCCAGTTTCGTCGGCAAACATTCGATTGATTTCACAATTTGAACCCGTTTGGAGATTGTTCTGACCAGAAAATTGTAGGGAAAGCATCGGTGTCTGCAAGGCAGGTACCATCTCGTACGTTGGTAATGAAATCGTTGAAATTTCAACACCATTCATGTCATAGAATGCAAGTACAAGATCATGAGAGCCGCGAGACCAAGCATCGTATGTCAGACTCGTATTTGTTTGACCATTAATTTCAATGGTGGTTGATTCGGTAACACTTCGATCATTGTGTGTGGCAATAAGCCGAACATCTACAATGGTTGAAGGGATGGATGAGTTGAGGATNACAACAACACGCACAGCATCGACATCCCCGTCTTGATTCAAATCGAGGGAATCGTTTCGAAGGGCAACCATCGTAATACCTGCTTCCTCCAGACCAGCATCGGATTCAGCATGTGCATTTCCANCCAAAGCTAGAGGTGTAATGAACAGCAATGTCAGAAAGAAAGCCAACTTACGCACCTTGGTCACCTCCAGGAGGAGGGGGGAGTGGAATAGCCAAATCTGGNAATGGTATTACTGAAGGATCAGGAAGTGGCATCGAATCATTTAGATGGGGTTCAATTCCGAGCAACTCTTCAGTCAACATTTTTTCTTCTTCTGGACGCATTGTCCGGACAACGAGTGCCGCAGATGCCCCAAGAATGAATGCAATACCCACAATCAGATAGGTCAACCAAGATGCGGCTGGATCTTCGCCCATGATTGCGAGAGCCGCATTCCATTCACCGTATTCGTTCGACCAACCGTCCCCGTTGTTGTCTTCACAGCCTTGTAAGTCTCGAATCGAAGTTCCAAATGCCTCTGGGCAATCGTCGCGAAGCGCACCAAGAGGCACATCGCCAAATCCGTCACCATCACTGTCCTTCCATTGCAATGCCTCTGTTGGGAAAGCATCAGCTAGGCCAAATGGGTGTGCTTCCCAATCATCTGTTGGATCGGACCAACCGTCCCCGTCNGTATCCCGGCAACCCAGTCGGTCAAGAATCGATGTACCGCGAATTGTTGGGCATGCATCGGCTTCATTCCCATCGGATTCATCGCCGTATCCATCACCATCAGTATCTCTCCATTGAGTTGGCTCATGAATGAATGAATCTCCTAGATTCGACCAACCGTCCCCGTCTGTATCTGGACAGCCCCAACGGTCTCCTCCTGCACTGGGACCAACCGATGTTCCAGGTTGTGAGGGGCACACATCTGCTGTTGTTCCCGAAGGATTGTCTCCTCGCCCGTCTCCATCACGATCNTGCCACTGTGTTGGATCCTCCGGCCATGCATCACCCGTTCCACCCGGGCTAGCAAGCCAGTATGGTGTTGGATTGGACCAGCCGTCCTCATCCGAATCTGGACAACCCCAGCGATCGAATGTGGAAAGCCCGTATGTCGTCTTACAACCATCNCCCCTNAAGGCAAGACGCCATGCAAGACCATCGAAGTATTCCATGTTGTCACCAAATCCATCGTTATCGGTATCGTACCACTGCGATTGATCGTCTGGGAATGCATCAGCAAATCCTTCAGGATGTGAAATCCAATCATCTGTTGGNTCAGAATAACCGTCTTTGTCTCTGTCTCTGCAACCGAGGCGGTCAAAACGTGAAATCCATCCGCTTTCCACTTCTTCAGCATTGGAATTTACACACACATCGCCCTCAAATCCTGNGAGATTGTCTCCATATCCATCCCCATCAGTATCTCTGTACTGGCTTGGAATCATTGGGAAATCATCGATTTGAGTGGCTCCATATGTTTGGTTATCNCCCCAACCATCAAAATCAGAATCGCGGAATTGTGTAGGATTGTCTGGGAAATCATCGATGAGTTTGGCACCTTCGGTTTGATTATCCCCATAGCCATCGAAATCTCTGTCGCGCCATTGTGTCGGTTCAAGTGGGAATGCATCCGCTCCCTCTGAAGCAGTCCAGTTTTCACCAGGATCTGACCATGCATCATTATCTGCATCTGGACAACCATATCGATCTGCAAACGAGTATCCGAGAATGAATGGACAGGCATCAGGTTGGTAAGCGACATCGATCCATTGACCAATTCCCCAATCAAGGTGAGATTCGTTCCACATTGGGTCATCCCAGTTGTCACCAAATCCATCTCCATCAGTGTCTTGCCACTGACTCCCCTCAAACGGGAATGCATCGGCGAGTCCATCTGGATGAGCAAACCATGGGTCTAGACCATTCAGACCTCCAGGATCTGCATCGGAATAGGAATCTCCATCAGAATCTACACATCCGTATCGGTCGGATGTTGAGTACCCTCGATTATCAGGACAATGGTCCGGTTGGTTGCCGAGGATGTTGTCCCCATAACCATCGAAATCGCGATCCCGCCACTGAGTCGCTTCTGACTCAAAAGCATCTGCACCATTCTGTACATCCCATCCGGAATCCGTATCTGACCATCCATCTGAATCAGAATCTATGCAACCTTTACGGTCATTCGTTGAGGTACCTACAATGAGGTCACAATCATCGTCAGCATCCACAAATCCGTCCTCGTCCGTATCTCGGTCGGTCTTGTCGATTGAGGCAAGAAGAGTATAGTCAAATCCATCGTTACACCATGAATCCTTTCCTTTGATTTTCACATAGACATAACCTGGTTGCGCCATGGTCTTGGAAAGCGTACCTGAGGGGTTGTCATCGCTTCTACCCATGGTCGCTACTTGTGAACCCGATTCATCGTGCATCGAGTAATCACCTTCCCAGCCATCTCCTGGACACCACCAAGCCGCATTGCTCATCGAACCGGAGAACGTTATGCTGACAATGTCACCCTTGTAAGCAAAAATACGCCACCAATCGGTTCCGTCATTCGGAGAGCAACCATCCGGATCACAAACGTAACCGTTGGACGAGACGCCATCCGTTAACAGATTCGAGGCTGCTTGAGTATCATCGGCATGGACTGCTGGAATCATGCAAAGCAACAACAGGGCAAACATGCCAACTGCAATGCTACGCCCGAGCATGTTTGTCCATGCTACATACTGGTTATGAACAAAGCGACGATTAGGCAAAGCGACCTAATGTGTCACGAAGTGCGGANTCTAGTGTTTCGTGTTCGAACTCGAATCCAAGTTCAAGTAACCGTTTTGGATGGACTTTTTGACCATCAAGTATGAGTGATTTACCCAGTTCGCCAAACAGAATTTTCATCACAAATCCGGGGACGGGAGCAAAGGCAGGTCTTCGCAATACTTTTCCAAGCGTCTTTGCGTACTGCTTCTGCGTAACTGGATTAGGGGAGGTCATGTTGATTACTCCNCTTGCATCCTCATGATTCATAAGATAGTGCATAGCGTAGATGAGGTCGTCAAACGAAATCCATGATTGCCACTGACGCCCACCACCGATTGGACCCATCCCACCAAGTTTTGCTGGCAAGAGAATTTGTTGAAGCATGCCACCCGACGCAGTGGTTACGATTCCATTACGCATGATGATTGTACGAATGCCTGCATCGGAAGCAGGTTTCATTGCATCTTCCCACTTCTTGCAAATCTTCGCTAAGAATCCATCACCAATGCTGCTGGTTTCATCCAAGTCTTCATCGCCCCTATTATCGTAAAAGCCGATGGCTGAGGCACACATAAACAAGGAAGGAGGAGATGATAACTCAGCGAGAGCATTGGAAAGGTTTCTGCCTGGTATCTCACGGCTTTCAGCAATGAGCTTCTTGCGTTTCTTACTCCATCGCTTGTCTCCAATTCCTGCGCCAGCAAGGTGGATAACAACGTCGAAATTCTCAAGAGAGCCTTCAAGAATTTCACCAGTATGATCGTTCCATTTGACGACTTTTGCTGGGTCTTGGTCTGCATGCAATTTCGTACTTGGACGAAGGAGACGATGAACATCATGGCCATCGGTCTCTAAAAACGCACCTAGCTGAGTGCCGATAAGACCTGTTGAACCACTGATGAGAATTCGTTTACGAGGCGCATCTTTGAACATCTCTTGTCGTTTTAGGTCTGCAAGAATTCTTCTTGATCGATGTTTGAACATTTGATGAACTCGTGGCATAACCATGATTGGAGCTCCTATTCGAGTAAAGAAGTGAAACGGCAGCTTCCAATCGATTGTATCCTGAATCTTCATCTCGTCAGTTCCATTTTCAAGGAATTTGTGTGTGTGGTTCCATCGAGCAAAGGGTCCTTTGATCATGTTGTCACAAAATTGTTCGCCCTCAATGTAACTGTGGTGTTTTGCCTTCCATTTTTGGGGAACTATTCCAATGGACATACGAAATGTGGTTACTGCTCCATCCTTGATTCCACCGACTTCGAGTGGACGAATTCCCTCCCATTCAGGCATAATTCGTCGCACTGCGCCGGGCCGAGCATGCCAGTTCCAAACGGTTTCTCGAGAAAATGGGAATGTTGCAGTGTGTTCGTAAATGGGCATACGCATCTCCTTTGTTAAGAATCAGCGTATTTTCGTATATAATTCTCAGTTTTGAACTTACGTTGCGTAGATGCAGATGTCATGTATCGAACCTTTCCGAAGACTGAACGTTCGAACCATCCCCGGTCGAATCGACCAAAAATCCAGAAGATGCCAGTNTAGGAATTTGGATCTCTTCCGTCAAGTGCCCATCTGTCGTTGAGTTGGATTAGCCACTCACAGGCTTTTTCTGGATCAGGACACCATTCTAGTACCTTCTTCCCCCATAGCATACGTAGGTAGTTGTGAATAATTCCTTCTTTTCGCAACTGCATTTGGGCTGCATTCCATAGCGGATCGTGAGTTTCTGCATTCTCGAGTTGTTCAAAGGTGTAAACGTACGGACGTTCGTCTGTTGCGTGTTCTTCGAGGGTCTTTTTGGCCCACTCAGGGAGAGTTTGGTACGAGGTGTGATCGGGGTGTTCATAGCAATACACAAACCCAAGTTCTCGCCAAGTGATGACTTGGTCCAAGAATGCTTCAGCACCCTCGCTCAGACCCCACCACCCTGCTCGCCGGCCGTTGTGAGGGGGTGTAATGAGCATGGGATTCCACTTCTGAGAAGTCAGAACTTCGTTGACAATTTCAAAGGAAGAAATGTGTCCAAAGTGAAGCCAAGGGGAAAGACCACTTCCGCCGTGCCGTTCAGGGTGGTTGCGGTCGACGTGATATGTGTTCAAGCGCTGCTCAATAAATTTCTTCAGTTCCGTTCGGGCTGTAACAGAACCTCCCCGACGACTATCGACCGGGGGAACATCGTGATCGATATCGAGCGCTTGAAGTGCGTCTCTACCTTCCCGAGATGCTTCCGAAACTCTCCAAATGAATTCAAGTGGAGTCAACGGAATGTTCACTTCCTCGAAACATTGCTTCACGATTGTTGAACCATCTGGAACATCATTGAGTTCTTTGAGAGGATGAGACAACGGTGGATTTGCGATGAAGTTTAGGACGTTTTTGTGGATGTAGCGTCGGAAGGAGTGAGCTGTTGAAAATGAGCGTTCTGGGGCACGCAGTGGGACAACTCCGTTGCTATCGATGCAACGGACTGAGCATTGTGCAAGTTTCTTGGCGCGTTTGGCGACATCGCGAGGCATATACGTTGGATAATCATCAATCACGACAGCTACCGCATCTTTTGCAAACGACTGAAGTAAGCCTCCTGCCTGAAATTTTTTGGTTTCGACGTAAGGAACGTAAGTTACTGCGCTCATTTCGAAGAGTTTTCTATTGTCCATCATTCCCTGGAGAACGAACGTATGAATACGGTCGTTAGCCCAGCGATGGCCAAGTGCAAGGCATTCGACTACGATGAGTGGAACATGATGTTCATTCGCCAGTTCTACAGCATGGTCAAGGGCATGATTCCATCGAGCACGACGAGCACTGGTCATCCAATAAACCACGTGCGTGCCGTTAAGGTTCAACGGCTTATCATTACCATCAATTCGGCGGACATCAATCATTGGAAGGCCTCCTCTGTCAATGTTTCGCGACCATCACTGAAGACGAGGTGATAGGGTCGTTTTGATTCTGAGCTGAGGTCGATAAGTGGAAGNGTCGTNTNTTTGAGAGCCACTTCGGCGAATCCTCTCATTGCTGCAGAAACCCATTCAAGGCGATCAAAGTCATCGTGTGAGAAGAATTCTGCGTTGGAGATTTCATCCTCTTGGGGCTTGATTTCGAGCTGTGTAGGATTGATTTTGTAACACAAGAAGAGACCGACGCCGTGGGAAGTTTTGGTTGTTCGAAGACCTATGAAGCCGGAGACGTCNCCGGAGATATTCGTTTCTTCCTTGAGTTCTCTGAGTACGGCGTCTTCAATTGATTCGTTTGACTCAACGTGACCTTTNGGGAGACCCCAACATCCTGCGTAGGGGCCTTTTGCTTCTTGGACAAGCAAAATTCCAGTCTCAGTGACTACGGCAGCAGCCACACCGATGTCAAATCCTCCAACCACGTTTGAGATGTCTCACTCCCAGTATTTGAAGAACCGTTTAACAAATCCCCACAACGTATGGGAATTAGAAACAGTCCTTTATACCTACAACGTCGTTAAGCATAAACATGAAGGTTAACCCTAAACAAAAGTATACTGCTGTACCTGCAGATGCAAAATTGCCTACCAAATACGGTGATTTCCGGATACGATCGTACATCGACCCAAAAGATGGTTCCGAACACGCAGCCATCTACTTCGGNGACATGAATGCGCAAACACCACCCCTAGTGCGCGTNCATTCTGAATGCCTTACAGGAGACGCTCTTGGNAGCTTGCGTTGCGACTGTGGCCCGCAACTCCAACACGCGCTCAAGACGATCCAGAAGGAAGGTCGAGGAATTGTACTGTACCTTCGACAAGAAGGGCGCGGGATTGGCCTGTTTGCAAAAATGCAGGCGTACAACCTTCAGGATCGTGGGTTGGACACCCTCGATGCCAACCTCGCACTCAACCTCCCTGCTGATGGCAGGGACTACAAAATTGCGGCTCACATCCTCAATGACATCGGACATGAAAGCGTGCGGTTGATGACCAACAACCCCGACAAAATCGAGCAACTCGAGAAACACGGGATCAACGTTGTGGCGCGAGTTGAACACAAAGCAGGGATATGCACAGAAAATATGGGCTATTTACAAACGAAAGTGTCGAGAATGCGTCACATTCTTCCAATCTGAGGGTGATGCACATGGCAGAAGTAGTTTTGACAGCAGACCGNCTCACCTATGCTGAGGCGAAAAGAGTGAGCAAAGATTTGATTGGCGAACTCGCGCCAGATTTTACACTAACTGACGATGCAGGCAACAGTTTTGACAGCAGTAGCCTCGACGGTTCNTGGAGAATCCTGTTCTTTTACGCAAAGGATGGCTCTCCCACCTGCAAGCGCGGATGTTTGACCTTTAAGGAGCAACATGACCTTTTCATTTCTGCTGGCTGTAAAGTCGTCGGAATTGGAGAAGGAACAAGCGAATCTCATGCAAAGTTCAAAAAAGAACTCGGAGGGCTCCCGTTCCCACTCCTTGCAGATCCGGACCGTGCTGTAGCAGACAAGTTCCTGGTGCCAGTCCATCTCGGAATGTTCCCTGCTAAGTCTAGCTTCCTCATTGGTCCTGACAACCGAATTCATCACGTGTATGACTGGTTGTTCAGACCACGACGGCACGTCGCTCGGATTCTCAAAAGCCTCTCATCAGTTACTGGAGGATCGGAGTGATGTGGGACAGTCTTCTCAACGAAGCAGGACTCACTGAGCGTGAAGTACGCTCAATCATGGTCCTTGGGAACAATCCGAACATGCGTGCGAGTGAACTTGCAAAAGAATTGCAAACCACTCGACTTGACGCCTACAACAGCCTCTCCAGGTTGCAAGAAATGGGGATTGTTACCGCAACCGCAGACCGTCCAATGCTGTTCTCAAGTCTCCGTGTGGATGAAGCACTTCAGCACATCATCGAAATGCGTCGACGTCAATTGGACAATCTCGAAGAAGGATTCAACGAGATGTCAAAAGGAATCACAGAAGCCAATGCTTCTTACGAAGCGAACCGCCGTCAACGCGACGAACCTCGATTCGCCGTACTCAAAGAACGAAGCCATATTTACCGACGCCTAGAACGAATGGCAGAAGACACTGAAGAGCGTCTTGTCTTGCTCCTTGGCCGATATGGAATCCTCCACTTGTGTCGAAGCGAAGCTCTCGAGACGGTCAACTCTGTTGCAGAGAAAGGTGTTGTCGTTCAGGTCATTGCTCAACTCGACCGAAGAACAACTCGTTTCTTCCAGAAACTGCACGATTCTATTGAAATCAAGCATTCTGATGACCTTGATTCTCAAGGTTTCCTACAAGACTGCACCCATGTCGTTCAATTCCTCAACATCGAAGAAAATCCAGTAGGCCGTGGTAAGGAAGATGCCGCTTTGGTCATCGAAAGTGAACCCTTTGCAAAAGCCCAAGAAAACCTCATCGATACGATCTGGGAAGATTCAGTTCAATTTGAGGTCGCAGAAGCACGATTCTCAAAGGGTCGGATTCATGACCCTCTTCGATTGACGATTGGCGAAGGCTCTTTCCTTGATTCACTTGTTGGAGCCCTCGGTGTTGATGATCTCCCTGAACACGATACACCGTTTGATCCAGATGCGTTTCTTGCTGCTGGGACCGAAGTCAATCAAGCACGTCAAGAGTTGACCAAGGGCCGTCTTTCGAACCTCAAGATTCTCGGAATCGATTTGGCTCGCATGCTACGGCAGGTTGGAAACAGAGTTGGACACGAACTTGCCTTCTCACTACGCTCGATTGAAAATCACGTTGAATTCCTTGATGAGATGATGGATTGGTGGGAATTTGCAGGCCTTGGACGCCTTGAGTACGGTATTGACCCTGTATTCCACGTTCAAGTTGGACTGGACCATCCTCCTAGCGAAGATCCAGATGTGTTGCCGATGTGGGAACTGGATGATGGAATTATCGAAGGCGTCTTGATGACACGATTCCCTAAGGGTGGAAACGTCAACGTTCGCCGATACGAGGGTTCTGGAGAACCGGATGACCTTTGGCGCTATCACATCATCATGAACAATGAAGGACAACCAGCAGAACCCTCGGCGTGATGGACTTGAACCTCAACTCAATCACGATTCTTGTCGTGTTTGGTTACGTCACACTCGCATGGCTGAAAACCGTTTCATCGGGCAATGTTACAGTCATGGACGTCTTGTGGGGGATGGGCTTTGTTGCCATCGCTTGGACTCGTTTTCTCCTCGCTGAATCGTACAATATTGCTGGCATTGCTTGTTTACTGTGTGTGACGATTTGGGGGCTTCGACTCGCAGTTGTTCTCCATCAACGGACAAAAAAACGAGGGGAAGACCAGAGGTACGTTCGAATGCGCGAGTCCGCTGGCAAGAATTGGTGGTGGATCAGCTTCCTGCAGGTCTTTATCCTGCAAGGTGCCCTTCTCTTGCTCATCGCCCTACCAATCTTCTCGCTGATTCCGAACGAAGCAGCGACTCTGGAGTGGTCGCCATTGTCGATTGCTTTGTCTGGATTCTGCTTGATTGGCTTTATTCTAGGATTGGCACTTGAGCACAAAGCGGACATGGAACTGAAGAAATACCGTTCGAAACATGGCCCGGGGAACTTGAAAATAGATGGAATGTTCTCAGTTTCTCGTCATCCAAATCACTTAGGCGAAGCCATCCTATGGTGGTCGATTGGAGGCTTTGCGGTTGTTGTTGGCGGATTTGAATCGGCCCCCATTCTCATCGGGCCATTGGTTTTGACATTGCTTCTACGGTATGTCAGTGGAGTCAAAATGTCTGAGGTTGATTTACAGCAACGAGAAGGGTACCAAGAATGGGTTTCTGCAACACCTCCAATGTTTGCAAATCCGATCAAAACTCTCTTGAAGAAAAACGCCGATTGATAAATGAACAGGGGATTTTCTAACTATGCGCCTCTTAACGTTCGTACGATTCATTCGGATGATTACGAAGAAAGGGCCTGCTGATTTGGATAAAATCCAGAACATGGGTCTGCTTGCAGTGAAACTTACTCAAATTTTCGCACTTCGCCCAGACTTGCTTTCTGAAGAAAAGTGCAAGCAACTTCAATCCCTTTATCAGCGAGCGAATTCAATACCACGAGAAGATTCAATGAAACTCATTCAAGAGAGGGCCCCGAGTGGATTCCTTGATGCTTTTTCACATTTTGATGAGGAACCGTTCGCAGCGGCGAGCATCGGCCAAGTCCACAAAGCAGTGCTCAAAGACGGAACAAGAGTCGTCGTGAAAATCATCAAAGCCGACTTTGAAAAGTCCTTCCGAAAGGACGTTGCACGAATGAAGCGGTGGCTACGAATTGGACTCTTCCTCAATCCGAGACTGCGAAAGGTTGGGAATCCTGTCGGTTTGTTGCAACACGTCGAAGATTACACACTAAGAGAACTCGATTTGCGAAACGAGATTGAAGGTGCTGAACTTCTGCAACGAAAGGCGAAAGAAGTGGAGCACCAATTCCCCATGCCACTTCTCTCTTTCCCTCGAGTTTGGCCAGAGTTATCGAATCAACACATCCTCGTGATGGAACATATCGAATCTCCAACACTTGAAGACCGTCTCGCTGAAGGAACAATGTCTTGGGATAATCTGTTGCAACTTTTCAGAATTCATGGGGCATTTATGTTTGGAATAGGAACCTTCCATGGAGATCTCCACCCTGGCAACGCAATGGTTGACGACGGAGGCCAATTCACATTTATTGACACCGGAGCAATCTCTCACGCCCCTGACAAAGTTCGTTCGGCCTTGTTTGGATTCTTCTTCCATCTTGCAAAAGGTGAATTGGATGAATCATTCGAAGCAATGTTGCTCATGGCGGATACGCCACCTGGCGGAGCTGCGAAGGAAAAGTACATGTCCAGTATGCATGAAATCTACTCTGGTTTCATCGGTAAGACTGTGAGCGAAGTTTCTCTCACTCAACAAATGATGAAAACAGTCCGCTGTGCAGTTCTAGCAGGATGTCGCTTTGGTGAAGAAGCATTTCCAATCATTCGCTCGTTAATGTACATGGATGGAATGGTACTGCGAGGTCAACCCGATGTTGATCTTATCACTTCAATGGGCCCTTATCTTGATGAATTTGCATCGATTGTTGAATTGCCGTATTCAGAACAAAAGAAAACCTCTCAGGAAACAACGAATTCTGCCTTCTGGAATGCGAATTTGAAGCCTACTGACTAGTGGTGCAAAACGTCGCTTTATAAGCCGAATCTTGTTAGTGAACATATGGATAACAACAACAGCAAACCGACCGCCATCATCGTAGGCTCAGGTCCTGGAGGCCTTGCATCAGCGCTTCTTCTCGCACACTCTGGAGTAAAAGTCACTGTACTTGAGAAAGCAGATGCTGTCGGTGGACGTACCAGGCTCTTCAAGAAAGATGGATACACCTTCGACAGAGGACCAACTTTCTTTCACTATCCAGAAGTAATTGAAGAAATCTTCCAAGCCATTGGTCGTGATGCCCACAAGGAACTCGGTTTAATGCCACTCGATCCAATGTATCGTCTCGTTTTCGGTGCTGGTGGTCACATCGATGCAACCAGTGACCTCGATCAAATGACAGAACGCATTCGAGAACTTGCAGGCGATAAGAACGCTGATGGATTCAAGAATTACGTAAAGCAAAACCGCAGAAAACTTGACTTGTCCAAGAAATGCCTACAAACTCCATGGACAAGCCCACTCGATATTCTTTCAAAGCGAGCCATGAGAGTCGCAACCGTACTCAAGCCATGGGCCAGTGTTGCAGGAGATCTTGGAAAGCATTTCGACGATGAGAGAATTCGATTAGCTATGTCATTCCAAACGAAGTACCTGGGCATGAGTCCATTCCACGCACCATCATTGTTCACGATTCTTGCATTCCTTGAATACGAACACGGCATCTTCCACGCCAAGGGTGGACTAGGAAGTATCACTGCACGCATGGGCGAAATAGCAGAGGAGATGGGAGTTGACATTCGACTCAGCACTCCTGTCAAGTCCCTCATCTATGAAGGAAAAACCGTTACTGGCGTTCGAATCGAAGGAAAAGAGATGATGGCCGACAGAGTCGTTGTAAACGCTGACTTTGCTCACGCAATGACAACTCTCGTTCCAAATGAGAAGCGAAAGAAATGGTCTAACAAGAAGCTCGAAAAGAAAGGATATTCCTGTTCGACATATATGCTGTACCTCGGTGTCGACAAAGAGTATGATTTGCCTCATCACCAGATCTACGCATCTTCAGAATACGAAAATAACCTCAAGGACATCACGAACCATCGTTTAACTTGGGATGACCCGTCAGTTTACGTTCAAAATGCTTCCATCACCGATGATTCACTCGCCCCAGATGGACACTCCACCATTTACGTACTCGTGCCAGTACCAAACCAACACAAGAGCATCGTTTGGGAAGATATCAAAGCAGACTTCAGAGAAGTCGTTGTCAAACAACTTGCAAAGCTTGGTTACGACGACATAGCAGACCACATCGTTTCAGAAACCGTCATCACACCGGACGATTGGGGAGCATCCGATATTTATCGAGGTGCAGTTTTTAATCTGACTCATGACCTCAAGCAAATGCTCTGGCGCAGACCACAAAACCGATTTGAAGAAGCAAACAACCTTTTCATCGTAGGCGGAGGAACTCACCCTGGCAGCGGTCTACCAACCATCTTTGAAAGCGCCCGTATCAGCAGTAAATTAGTGCTTGACGATCTTGGAATCGATCCAGACTGGAACGGTGTCGACACCTGGTTTGAAGGCGTTCGCCGGTCTCGAAATGGACGTAAGGCCCAGCGCAGCATAACCACCACGAAAGAGACAGGAACGCCGACCAACGCTTGAGGGAACAACGTGCGATTCGTTGCTCTGGTGCTGATTATGCTCCTCTCAGGTTGCATTGAATCGACACTGGAAGACGGTCGTGTCTTCACGCTACAAACTCTTGACCGAGTTGAGGATGCTGGTCCAGTTTACTCAATGAAGGAAAACCTCAGCGAGGGACCAGTACTGGTTCTTTTCATTGGAGTAGGATGCACAGGATGCAAAGATTGGACTGATGATCTTCGAGAGTATCATCAGCAATGGATGGAGCAAGATCCACCATTACAACTTGTTTCTGTTGAACGATATCCTGCCTTTGAAGACCGCGATGATGTTGCTGCTGAGTTTGGAACTCCTGAGAGCAACCACTACACCCCTTGGCCGATTGTTTTACCAAGCGAAGAAGATTCGATTCAACGAATGATTGACCAAGTGAACATGAGTCAATCTGTCTTTGAGTACTACGGGCTCCCAGGTACACCCGAATTGTTCCTTATCGATCAGGATGGAATCATCCAGTGGGAGAGTACCACGTACTATCCAAACGAGAATTCTATTGAAATAATTGAAAATGAGTACAAGAAGTTGATTTGATGGTCGATACAATACTCTTAGCTGCATTTTTCATGGCTACGATATGGGTCGGACCGTTTTGGATGCTGATGTTGCTCCAACCGTTTGAAGAACGGACAAAGAAGTGGATGTCTGGACCTTGGTTCGTACTTGGACCACTTGTTTCCTATCTGCTGATTTTACTCATGAATTTAGGTGCATTGACAGACATGATCGGGGACGGTTCACTAAGTGGAGTGGTCTCTGGACTCGCTGACGTGCTCGGTACCCCCGAGGGTGCTGTTCTGGCTTGGACACACTTTGTTATTGGCGATATTATTGTAACCCGATGGATTTGGAAGCGAAGTGTCGAGACAGAAATCAACAAAACACTTGCACAAGTCGCAATCATGTTCGGCGTCATGTTGATGCCAGTAGGACTCGCTATTCATCTCATTAGCATGGATGTCAACAAGGAAAACAACACGCATTCATAACTACAACGAAGGAGGTTAATCTATGAGCAAAGGAAATTCTGTCGATGAAGCATTCCTCGAATGTGAGGAAATTTGTCGTCGTGCATCATCAACCTTCTTCGCCAGTTTCTCCGCCTTACCATACCAAAAGCGTCGAGCAGTTCATGCGGTTTACGCACTATGTCGCTACCTTGATGATATTGCAGATGGCGATTCGCATCCTATCGTTCAGGAATCTCAAAGATTACACAAACTCGTAGATGAACGCAATCAACTCCTGCAAAACATCCACCAAACACCGATGAACAACTCAGAAGAGGAACATCGATACCGCCTTATGGCTTTGGTGGATGCCAAAGAGCGCCTTACTCGTTTGTACGAGGGTGATGAAACTGCATCTCAAGGAGAAGCCATTTTTGTAGCAATGAGTGAAGTGTTTAAACAATTTTCAGTTCGTTTAACCGACTTCGAAACCATCATTGAAGGAATGGAAGATGATCTGTTCGAAGTTCGACACAAAACCTGGGATGAAGTTCGTGCTTACTGTTACAAAGTTGCATCTGCTGTAGGTCTTGTATTGATCGAGATTTATGGATGCGACGATGCTGGTGCGCGCATCCACGCTATTGACATGGGCATCCAACTGCAAATGATCAACATTCTTCGAGACGTATCCGAGGATTACCGAAGTGGCCGAATCTATTTACCAATTAACACACTAAGTGAATACAACATCAACATTTCAGAGTTAGGGAATGCCGAATTCGGAACCAATAATCGCTGGAAAGCCTTCGTTCAAGAATACATCGAAATCGTTCGACGGCACCAAGAATCTGCACAACACTTGTTTGAATATCTCGATTCTAAGTCTCGATTGCAACCTCAATTGATGTGTGAAGCCTACGATGCAATGTTCCATGAAATCGTCCGTCGCTCTGGAGATGTCTTTAGCAAAAGACCGAGTCTCTCAAAATGGCGAAAAATCCGTCTTGCAGCTAAACTATCTCTTCGACGTCTTCGGGCTCGGTGGTCTTAATCGTTTAACCGTTGAAGCAATGCATTCAAACCCTCATTGCTTATCGACCAGTCATGGACGAAGTCTTACCAGTCTCTGTCACTGTTTTGCTTCCAACACGGAATGAAGAAGAAGCACTAGGTGCAACAGTCGATGCAATACCACGCGGATGGTGTGAGTCACTGGAGATCATGATCGTGGATGGTTCATCAACCGACCGTACTCGGGAAATCGCACTNGAAAAGGATGTTCGTGTCCATCTTGAACCTCGAAAGGGCTACGGCCGTGCGTATCGTACCGGCTTTGCGGTCGCTTCAAACGACATCATTGTCACAATGGATGCGGATTGCACCTATCCTGCGGAGTTGATTCCTGAATTGGTTAAGCGATTAGTCGATGATGAACTTGATTTCATTACCTGCGATCGATTAAGTTTGGCTGAAGACGGTTCCATGTCTGGCCTTCATGGATTCGGAAACTGGGTTCTTTCGTTTAATGCACGTCTTCTCTTTGGTTATGGAATCAAGGACTCTCAATCTGGTATGTGGGTGTTTAGAAGATCAATTTTTGATAATCCAAAAATGAGGCCTACNAATGATGGGATGCCGCTATCCGAAGAGGTCAAAATTCTAGCTCGAAGACACCTCGGAAAAAAGAAAGCAATCGAAATTTCGGTACCGTACCGACCCCGCGTAGGAGATGCAGAAATTCACACATGGGGAGACGGTTGGAAAAACCTACGCTTCCTCTATGCAAAGCGATTTGGCCTAGCCAGAAAAAGAACAGATTGGGGGCCTTTAGAGGGCAATCCNGACAGTCTGAATGGGACATTGCCTGAACAATGATTACTCGTACACCTTGATGGGGCCAAGGCGCCTGTCAATNGCTACACGTTGTCGAATCAATAGTACAAACGGAACAAAAATCCACAATACGATCCAAAAGTAAGTCATCTCAGAAACGTACTGCGGTGTTTCAGTACGCATTTCACCGGAGATTAACATAAACGATTCAGCATCAGGTGAATCCGGCAAAGGTGGCTCCGCTTCTAGTGCACTACGATTTGCAGGCCGAACCATTCCTACATCGTATCCACTTACCTCGAACTCGAGGAGAAATCCGTCCAATCCCAACTCCGATTCAACGGAAAGTTGTGCATGAGCAAGAAACGCTTCATTTTCCTCGCTGGCTGAGAAATCCTTGGGATTCTCTGCTATCGTTCCCAGCCATGATGCTGGTAAAACGAGGAGAATGAGGATGAGGACAACAAGAATATTTACCACAGCACTCAGAGAAACAAATCTACGAGTTCTTGTAATCCAACTTCCGCTGTGCTGTTTCTTTANATCAATGCACGTCAAGAAAATGAGAAGTACTGAAAAGCCAATACCTAGATGAATCAACGTAAAGGTTGTGGATTTTATTGTACTTGGTGATGGAGAATTGAATGTCTCATTCACATTCTCATCGTATTTTTCATTCTCTTGTTCCGACAAAACTGCCCGGCTGTCACGTTCATCTTGCCAGTGACTCAATCGTAGTGGACCAAAGAAGTCAATGCTAATGTCGTCTTTTTCTTTCTGCATATCAATGGTCAGATTGCCAGAAACCCCCCCAAGCATAAGGGGGCCTTCTTCCACAGTTGCTGAAACCGTTCCAACGAACCATGATTCATCTTCCAATGATGATTTAAGGGCGAGCAGAACTACAATCTGAGCAACAAGAGCGAGGCTAGCAAGAATACGCCAACCAGCAATTGGTTGGGGCTCTGGGCCTGTGCTCATTCTTGGTCCTTCGAGCGGATTGATACAAACATTCCTGCGAGTGCAATCATGGCAAGTGTCGTTGCTGGTGATAGGAAGGGCAGGAGACTGGAGACTTCATCTTCCGACGTCTCTTCAGTCGTATCGTCATTCTGATCGTTGTTGCTTGGCGCATCTGGGAGTGTTTCTGGATCAACTCCTTCGTTGACTGCTTCAACTTCATCAGTATTGTGTTGAGTTACATCCACAAGGTCGGACAAATCTGTTTGGTCTTCAATTTCTTCAGCCTCTTGTACAGCTTCGATTCCAGTGAAGTAATTGACTGAAACTCCACGTTGGGGTGTTCCATACCCGCTGCTTTCTGGACCTATGAGTGTGAACCACTGTGTGCCACCAGGAGAAGCGACCAATTGGAAACCAACGAAACGATCGGTTTCAGTATCATACAAGGAATAAATCATAGCGTCCTCGTATGCAATATCGTAATCATCTTCAAAGTTTGATAATCGGTTCTCGAGGTTACTTCCAAACGATTCTAGAGTGTTGCTAAGAGTCGATTCTGCAAGTGCTTCAGCAATGGATATGAGACGGTCACTCGGTTCGATATCCTGCGATACGGACTCACATTCTTGGGTTGTTCCAACAACCGCATTGTCACTCAAACGAGTGACCTCAATGTCGACACAATATTCGCCAAAGCCGTCAATCTCGGCTGTTGCGCTGTCGGATGCGTAGTCTGTGTTAACCACTGCTTGCGATCCTGCATCGGAAGTTGTTCCTTCATCATCTGTAACAGTCCACGAAACCTCGTAGTTTTCGTTGTAATCCATGTTGTAAACTTCGTAGTAAAAGTTCATCTCGGATTCACTTGCATCTTCCATGTTTACATAGATATCAACACTTGAAACTTGATTCGATGTTTCATCCTCACCGTTAGCACAATCATCCCATCCGTCGTTTACCCAGCCAGGAGGAATCTGCTCTCCATCATCACACATGAATTCCTCGTCCGAGTTGTCACCACANTCATCNTAACCATCTTCGAGNTATTCNCGNGGNATTTCGTTNAGATTTGCNCAGATNAAGTANTCATCATCATCATCGTTGTCTTCCGAGAGGATGTCATCAACAACATCTGAAAACAATTCTTCGAATTTGTCGTTGTTGAGAAGAGCATCGACAATACCTGGATAATCGCCACTACCAACAGCTGAGTTTGCCCACAACATTGCCCACATTGCAGGGAATGCCAATGGAGTAGGAGATGCATATGCTTGGTGAACTTCAATTGTGCTTCCATCATCGATGGTAATCATTTGTGTTGGTTCATCAAGGAGTTCCATAGCACCACCCATGAAGAAGAGTTCAACATCACCATCGTACATATCGGTGACTGTGTCGGAAATTGAGAAGTCGAAGTCACCAGCAGGTAGACCAAATTCTTCGGTTGGAATACCGGTTAGTTCGAAGAGAACCGATGTTTCTGTTTCGTAATGGATATTTCTATCTGAACATTGATCTTGAATTTCACCGTCTTGATCATCATGGTCATCTCCGTGGTCATCATGATCTTCATGGTCATCTCCATGGTCATCATCTCCACAGGACCAGAACAGGCTTTCCCCTGGTTGTAAATTTGCCATTTCTGTGTAAAGAGGAGAGGGTTCATCCATTCGAACTTCAAGCAGACCGTTGTTGATATCAAAGGATGTGCCCAGTGTTAAATCGATGTCAAACGGCAAGGTTTGGCCACCCTCTTCTTCGGAAAGTTCGCCACTGAAACCTATTGTGTATTCGATCATTGCTTCGACATCCATTTGCATATCCATTCCGTGGAGGCCCATGTTATCATCGAAGTATTCTGTGTAAATCACGTCAGCGTTGAACGACTGTTGGGAATCATAACCAATCGTTAAGTCGATTCCGCCGTAGGAGTCACTCCACTCGGAATGAATTGCGAAATCATCGAGTAAGCCGTGTCGAACGGTTAGTTCTGTTACCTTGGTGGAAAAATCTGTTGGAGTACCATCGACACTAAGCGTGGTTAGTGGACCATCATACTGCTCAAAGACAATGGTTGTAACACCTGTTGTAACGCTGCCAATGAGGATATCGATACCTGAATCATCACCAGCGGCCATAACTTCTTGGAAGACTTCTTGAAGGTCAATTCCAATCATAGAAGCTATGTCTGTGTTGAGGTTCGTAAAGTCGTACTCGATACCCCAGGCAATCGGTTCGGCTTCGTCTGCGGCTACTTGTGCAGGCAGAGCGGTTACTGTCAACAATCCAACGAGGAGGAGGGTTAGTGATTTTCTCATGTTTTACGACTGTTTTGATTTACTTATTACACTTTTGAACCGAAATTATAGCCTCTATCAGACATTATCCCAGTCCAACACTTGGTCTTCTTCAGATGGATTTTCAGACTCTTCTTTATCTGTCAAACCGTCTCCAAAGACTCCCCAAGAATCAATCATCTTCATCTCCACAGCAGCCTGCCTACGGCGTTGCAATGCAATGAGCAAGGCAACAAGGATGACAAGTCCGACGCTTGCAATGAGGACTCCCGTTGACATGAAACCGGACCCATCCGCTTCAACAACTTTCAGCGGAGTATAGAGTACATCGACACTTGCAGAGTCACCTTCACCATCCGTTGCAATCACTTTGAAACTAGGCTGACCAGCTCCCGAGGGTTGGAAACTAAGTGACCCTTCCCAAATCCCATCTCCGTTTTCATCGGAGAGATTGAAACTCCATGATTGGATGTTGTGAACGATATCGACTCTGACATCGTCTGTTGTTCCATCTGCATCAATCAATTGAACGGAGACTTCAAGCGTAACCCGCTCATCTGAGATAAACTCGGTTTGCGAAAGAACGAGGCTGGTTTGAACCAATTCAGGCAGACTCGATCGGACTGTAAAATTGATGTGTTGTTCAGAGGACGCTCCTCGTGCATCTTGAACATACAATGAGACGTGGTGAGAACCTGGGGAGAAGGTTTGCGTAAACGTTGATTGGGTACTCAATACACTCGTTTGGACACCTGTTTGATGCAGTCTCCACTCACGAATGACGAGATCATCATCTGCATCATTTGAAGCACCTTCGAACACGATTGATGTTCCTGGTTCGATTGAAGCCAGATTCTCTGGTGAAACGATGACTGCAACTGGATCGGATGGGATGATGAGAAGTTCAATGAATTCGACCCTGTTTTTGCCAGTCGAATCGGTCAATTCAATCTGAATTGTTTGTAAACCTGCATCGAGTTGAAGGTCATGAACAACGGAAGTTGAAACGTCCTCAAGCATTGGAAGATATGTGGATGAAGACAGGTCGTACGTACGGACTGTCATTGTAAAGGCATCTTCGTCGTAATCAACGCTTTGTCGTGCATCAACAACGATTACATCACTGGAAGCGAATTGGCTACCGTTGACTGGGGAGTCAAGAACCAGAACGGGTGCTGATTCTGCGACTTGAAGGGTGCGAGTTGTTGAAACGTTGTCGTTAATTCCATCACTAAGCGTTAGTGTGATGACGTGAACTCCTGCAGATAGTCTTGTTTCAAAGGTAAGCCAATCCTCATTTTCAGGAGTTAATCGACCATCAAGGTCGCTGGACCAATCAATTTGCAAGAATTCTGAACCCGCTGCAGGCTCATCCTCTGCACAATGCCAGTCCCCTTCACTCGGGAATGTGAAACATGCGGAATCGAAATCACCACTTCCGTTGGCACTGAATGGTATCAAAACCGATGAATCAAGTTCGGAAAAGACGGCAAGTTCGTCAATGACGGCCTTTGGTGCGGAATTGTCGACAGTAATCAATTGAGACGAAATCGATAGTTGTCCTCCATGATCCATTCGATTGTCACTAATCCTCAACTCGATTTGGTGGACCCCTCGAGACAAATAACCGTTCCATGAGATGTTTTCGATGTCTTGCCCAGTCATGAGAGAGCCATCGACATTTGACCACCATTCAAAGGAAATGGGGTTGTTTTCCGGGTCCATCGAACTGCTTCCATTGAAGAAAATTGAGTCCTCACTCGCAGTTCCATTTCGTTCAAGTATAAACGACGAGGAAGGCATTTCATTGTACAGTTTTACCTCTACAGAATACGTTGCATTGTTACCAACTTGATCCCAAGCAAAGACGTTGAGGAAGAAATTTGCAGGAGGATCGTCAGAGAAGTGATCGAAGGTATACGACAACTGTTCTGGGCAAACCCATTGATTGTTCCAGACAGGAGATGCACGGGTGTAACCACCAAACGTGATGATGCAAGCAAAATCATCACCCTCGGGATCAAATGTCCCCGTCGTATTGATGGTGACAGTTCCGGTTTGTGGCATGATGAGTTCGTTCCATTGGGTGATGGCTGGTTCGAAGGATACATTGAGTTCAGGTGCAAGGTTTGTCAATTCAATAGTACGTATTTCTGAAACACAATGACCTGCATTGTCGCAGACTTCCAACGTAAGGTCATGAATTCCATCACTCAGAACAAATCCTGAAAGTCCATCGTTTGCAACGAATGGAGCAGTACTTTGTGCAATCGAAATCACACCATCCAAGGAAGAAGTCCACGTCAAAGTAAGCGGATCATTGTCCAAATCCCACGATTCCTGTGCGTCGAAGAGAACTTGTCCTTGTGAAGGGAAAACATCCCCGTCCATTGGCGAACTCCAATTGAGGAATGGGGGTTGATTGTCCAATTCGAGCCTGCAATACATTACTTTATCTCCGTCAAGACTTGTGGTCGTGGAATTGCTTTGGCTATCATAGCCACAATCGACAGTAACATCATTGATGGCTGAAGCCCCTGAATTGGTCCATCGCTGGCCAATGAAGTCCGACAAGAGAACCTGCCCTACATCGCTTGTAAATGCTTCAACTGGCGATTCAAATTGAGTGAAGGTCACGTTTGCAAAGGCGTTAGGTACGCCGTTTGAACGATTATTTACAACCCAGACAGTTACATCCCAAGCAACATCGATGGTTGCTCCCGAAGGAATGTTTGCAACGGAGAGATCAACGTTGCTTGGTTGATGCAAATGCATCACTGACGATGCATCAAGATCGATGATATGTGTTCCGCTTGCATCAGCTAGATTCGAAAAATTGACATCTGAATTTTCAATCCAAATTCGCCCTGAACAATCCGTTCCTATCGCGTTTCCGTAGCCCCCAAGATCTGGATGATTCACCAACTTGAGGCACTCCGTTCCAACAAATTCAGTATTGCTCAATGTCGAGGGGAAATTTCCATTGTGGTTGGCATCCCAATACACACCTGAGTGATTTCCAATCAATGTCAAAGCGTCGATGTTTCCTGCCGCCTGTTCGATGTAGAGTGCATACTCAGTTGTGGATTCATGCTCAATGTTTGCATTCAACAGATTGAATCGTCCACCTTGAGTGCCAAGGGTCAATCCTCCGTTGTTGACGTACATTGCCGGCAACGAGGAATCAACGTCAGAAATGGAGAGGTTGTCAAGCCAAAGATCGACTGAATCGATCACATAGACTCCATGGCCTTGAGGTGATTCAATTCGGCAATCCATGCAAACGACGTCACCGGATGTTGTTTCCAAATCATTGGATTTCTGATAGGAAAGTCCAGACTTTTCCATTGCATTCGAGCCAAGCGTGCCGTCGTTCGTGGATGTGAAATTTGAGAGTGTGATGTATCGGGCATCGAAAATATGAGCGCCTGAATGACCATTATCAGCAGTGGTTAAACCATCGACAACAACCGTAGCAGAATCGATGAACAACCCTTGTTCTGAGTTGTTGTGAAGATGCCAATTGTAGCCTTGGAGTGAACCACCACTTGAGGAATGAATTCCTGGGCCTGGTGAACCACTGATTTCTAGATCTTCGAGGTTGACGGCAAAGTACGATGTCTGGATGCTTAAGCCTGCTGAATGCGCACCTTGACCTGCTTCACCAGCATCATGAATCGTCATGTTTCGAAGCGTTGTACTCGAATCGACAAAGAACAAACGAACACCAACCGATGATGCCCCATCGACCAGTACGTTCTCAAGCCATGCCCCTGTAGCATTGATTTCAATTGCAGCAACAGCAATTCCGGGCGACGTTGCACCAGAAGAGCCGGTTCCACGGACGGTCAGATTTGTGAAATCCGCAGTCTCATAATTGGTGTAATTGGTGTGGTTG
>PBMQ01000023.1 GCA_002722615.1 Methanobacteriota archaeon
GGGTTAAGTCGTAACAAGGTATCTGTAGGGGAACCTGCAGATGGATCACCTCCTAAGAAAAGCGAGGCTGGGGCTCCTAGAGTCCCAGTCTCCACCTTTTTTTTACTTATGTTACAGTTTACTTTTTACACTGAATGTAACTTTGCTGCACCAACTGCTCCGGTCAAATCACCGTATGTAGAAATGAGCACAGGGGTCTGAACATTCTCTGTGATGCTCTGCAACCAATCGTCTGAGCTCGTCGATATACCTCCGCTGAGGATGAATCGATCGGGATTGTACCTTGTTTCAAGGAATTGAAGAATGGTAGAAAGACGATTGGCCCAATCATGGATGGATAATTGTTCTTCATTCAATGTTCGAACGGATGCCCATCGCTCGAGTGAGCAATGCAAATCAGGGTGAACAATTCTTCCATACTCTGTTCCAGCCTCTAATTCACCTTTCTTCAACCAAGAAGAACCAATTCCGGTACCCAGTGTTAGACAAAGAATGTTTTCATCTTCCCATCCACCGGTTTCCCTACACATAGCTAATGCCGCTGCATCAGCATCATTGATGATTGCGAAGCGACAATCAACTTCCTTTCTGAGATGTCCAAGTAGATTGTACTCCTTCCAATCCGTACCAAGATTTGGTGCATCTATTATTGACTCTCCTTCAATGATCCCTGGGAAGCCAATTCCGACGTATCCTACAAACTTCCATTCGTTGATCTTGCGAACAATCATCCTACGAATTTCAGGAGGGTTCGTCCCGTTTTCGTAATGCACTGTATCATGAAGACCGACTTTGCCCCGAGTCAATATGCAGAACTTGATTGAAGAGCCACCAATATCTACACCAAGAACAGATTGTTCATGGTTCAATCAATCACTTCCCAATCGATTCGAGGAGGCGTTCCTTCATTGACTGGCGGAATGTAAGGAGGCGAAGTTTAGGGGCATTCAAATCGACTGTGATGGATGCGCCACGGTTGAAGTGAACCTCATCCCAGCCATCAGGTACAACGTACCCTCTGTGCATGTCACTAAGGATTTGAGTTGGTACCTCTGTCCAATCAACCCAAGACCATCGCTCATTGTCGCGTTGGTGATGGTTCAAATCTCTAGCAAGCACGAAATAATGTGACTCTTCTTCTCCATCAAGAACACGTGCTCGGACTTGTTCAAGCGTATGGGTGTCCAAACTGTGCGAAAACCACGCGCCTTGGCCAAGCCAAGTTGAAAAGATGAGACCACTACTTTGTTGATTTGTATTGAGTTCTCCTCTTCTAAGGTGATATTTGCTCGGAGCATACTGATGCGTATTTGCAATCAATAACTCATTCATTGCAGGATCGGTTGTGTATCTATTCCCAGATGTTGAGTCAATAATTGCCCGTAATCTTGGTAAATTATTGACAAGAGCTTGTCCATTAAGTGCTTTGGTGAAATCATCTGCAAATGTGTCAATGGTGGAATCCATATAGAATCCAACACTCCCATTTTCATCACTACTTACTGGATGGGAGTTTACGCCCATGACAGGTGTATTCTCATCGATGTTGTGCGAAATAGAAGTGAGGGTACCATCTCCTCCGAGAACAATAACTAGGTCGCGTCCAATGAAATCAGCACGACGCACACGTTCTCTTGCTCTTAGTTCGACACGGAGTTGATGGGTTGATCTCATTTCATCAAGAATCGATTTGAGTCGTTCCAAACTCTCATCATGAATGGATTCGAAGTTTTTCTTGTACACAACAAGCACGTTGGTCATTACCTCGCCTCCAATTCGACCGAAGTGGTTGGCCTTCTTGAAGAAGACCGATGATTCATAAATCACGAGGACTAGGGAATAACATGGAAGAGAAGGATGATTTCTGGGGAGCAATAGAATCCGAGCAAAACGAATCGCTTCCTTCTATGGTCATTACTGGTGGATCTTCATCCAATGAAAATGTACTAGCCGGTGTCCCACAGAACATTTCTGCAAAGCAAAATCAAATGATATTGATGCAGAAACCAAGTGATGCACCTAAGATTATTGGCGTTCTAGTCATCCTTTGGGGTGGTTTCACAATCCTATTGACGCTTGCTTCACCTTTCGTGAATGAATCTATTAACAACCTCTTACCCGAGGATGAAAGAACAGATTTGACGATGGGTGCGATTGATTACATCGTCTCATTTGTCTCTGTCGTCATTGGTCTTGCTTACATCTATTCAGGATACCTAATGGTAAATCGTCAACGATTAGGTGTTCATCTAACATTCGGAATAATCGGTGTTTCTTTTGTAATCCAGTTGATTTTATTCTTTACTGAACCAATTCCTGCTACCTATGAAAACGCAGAGGGATTGTATTATGGTATTGGAATTGGATCTCAGCTCTTCTGCGGTGCCATGTGTTTCCTCCTGGCAGCAATCCCTCTTATGTCGAACAATGCCCATTTAGAGCCCGTACGTCTTGATCCTACTTCACAACCTAATTGGGGCGAGCAAAAGCAATTCTAGTTCCATGGAGGAGATGCATTGGGCGTGAAGAATTCAGGAGTATATGCGACCTATACCGAGGAATTAACCATCAACACTCCTAAACGATATCAAATCATATGCATCACCAACGATGTTGAACGAATCGTGAAAGAAAGCGGTATTGTTGATGGTTTGGTTCTTGTTAATCCGATGCATATCACAGCATCATGCTATGTGAATGACCTTGAGTATGGTCTTCATCATGATATTATGACTTGGCTTGAAAAATTAGCTCCCTATCATGGGCAAGATGGTGAATCCGGAGACGAATATCAGCATCATAGGACAGGCGAGGATAACGGTGATGCACATCTAAAGCGGCAACTTCTGGGTCAACAAGTGACGATGTCTGTGCAAGACGGTCGATTGCAACTCGGGACATGGGAGCAAATCCATTATGCTGAGTTTGATGGGCAACGGTCGAAACGAATTCTCGTGAAAGTGGTCGGAATCCTTGCTGAAAGTTGAGTTACAAACATAAACCAACGTTATGTGGGGAAAATATGAATATTAACGAACTTGAACTCAATCGTGGATTTTTTCAATTTACGCTTCCATATCGATGGCAATACTGGATTGGATGGGTTTTTGGAGTCGTATTGATTCTTGCTGGTGTTGTAAGTCCAATTCTAAGTCTGATAGGCCTCTTGTTGGTTGGTCTCTGCTCTCCTGGTTCTCTGGAGGCAGATCTCCATAAGGTTCGATCGGCTGCTCCACAACCAGAGGACCTTGAGAAAGAGGCATTGGAAAAGGGATATTCTATTGATTCATGGTGGATGGGTCGAACCTCCTACACTCCTACTGCGGACCCCAGTGATTGGATTTTGACAGCGCCTGGTCCAACGACTTGGAACGAGAACCAATACCTCCCTCACGGTGATGGAACCCCCCTACCAGAACATCCGTACAATGTGGGGACTCCTCGACCGGCAACACTCTCAACATACGGAATTATGATGACTCTCTTTGTGATTGGAGTCTGCATTGCTACGTTTTATGGGGTTGAAAACTCAACTCCTGAGGAGAATCTCTCCTTCCTTCCATACGTCGCTCTTGGCATTGGCGTCATTTGGACTCTGATTGGATATTTCCAATACAAGATGCAACGCCAGATGGCAGATACTCCAACCAGTCTCGTACGTTCGGTTGCTGTCGGTAATCCAGAACTTGTTGGTCAGGTCCGACCTTCAAAATCAGGTGTACTCCGAGTTGTTGTTGATGGGCATCCAAACAGGGTCATACCAAACTGTGTTCAGTTTAATTGGGTCTATGAAGTCAAGATTCGTGAAACGACTACCGATAGTGAAGGGAAAAAACAGACTCGAGAGTATTGGAAAACAATCCGACAAGACAACGGCGGTGTGCCATTCATCTTGAATGACGGGACAGGAGGTATCCTTGTAGATCCGACCTCATTTAAACGGCTTGATATGGGCCAGTACCTCAAACGATGGGAATCGAATCATGCTGACAGTCTTACCAAAGAGTTGGGGATGGAGTTTGCATCGCGCTTATTCACGGGAGGGGACATCATCAAACATCGCTGGACTGTTTATGCACTTCGAATTGGCAATCCTGTCTATGTTCTTGGTACTACTCGAAGCAGACCTCAGGAAGAATTGCAAAATGAGGGCCTTGACGGAACTCTCCAGAACACTCTTCTCGAAGTTGTTGGAGAGGATGCTCCTGGAATCAAAGCTACATTACAGCGAGGTACTGAATTAGCCAACATTGGGCGAATGAGATCATCATTCGAAGTTATGCTCATTCCTCTCTGTTTGACACTAGGTGGGCTCATTCTTACATTGATGAACCTCTGAGCGTAGGAGCGCATCCTTCTTGACCCGAATTGAGTTCGGAGATTCATGGCAGAAGATGTCGTATTGATTGGCGGAGCAAGAACTCCGTTTTGTGAATGGGTTGGGGGAAAGCGTGGAGATGGAAAGCCAGGCGGTTTACTCAAATCAGTTAGCGCACAAGACTTGGGTTCGATTGCCATCAAAGGTGCATTGGAAAAGACCAACACTGCTCCAGAACAAGTCGACCATGTCGTCATGGGCTATGCTCTACAAACGTGCTCCCAGTCAATTTACGGGGCTCGGCATGCAGGCCTTAAGGCAGGGATTCCTCAAGAAGTTCCAATGCTTACCCTTTCCCGTATTTGCGGATCCGGAATACAATCAATTGTAACTGGTGCTCAGATGATTATGCTCGACGAAGCTTCGACGGTAGTTGCAGGAGGAATGGAGAATCTTTCCCAAGCCCCACACGTCCTTCGCGGAGGCCGGGATGGCTGGAAACTTGGTCGCGCGCCACCTGTTGAAGATTATATGATGACAAATCTTCAAGACATGACATGTGGTAAATTCATGGCGCAAACAAGTGACGAAATTTGTGCACGAAAAGGCGTAACTCGTGAAGAAACAGATGCCTTCGCGGCACGTTCTCACCAACGCACCCTCGCATCGATCGAAAACGGTGTTTTCGAGAACGAAATCGTTGATGTTGTTATCAAATCCCGTCGTGGTGAAAAGGTCATCACGGCCAAAGATGAGGATCACGTTGTACGGGATACCTCAGCAGAATCGTTGTCGAAACTCCCTACCGCCTTTGGCCCAGAATCTCTCGTTACTGCAGGTAACGCTTCAGGAATTGTTGACGGAGCAGCAGCTGTCGTGATTAAATCTGCATCTCAGGCAGAATCAGATGGAGACAAACCCCTCGCACGAATCGTTGGTTGGGGCATTGTTGGATTGGAACCTGCAATCATGGCTTATGGGCCAGTACCTGCATCCCGAAAAGCGTTACAGCGCACAGGTCTTTCCATCGAGGATATCGACCGTTGGGAAATCAACGAAGCATTTGCTGGACAAGCAGTTGCGTGTGTAAAAGAACTTGGGCTCGACGAAGACAAAGTCAATGTTAACGGTGGAGCTGTCGGATTAGGTCATCCACTTGCAGCAACAGGAACTCGTCTAACGCTAACCCTTGCACATGAATTGCAGCGGTCCGGAGGAAAATACGGAATTGCAACAGCTTGTATTGGCGGTGGACAGGGAATTGCCATTGTCATCGAGGCGCTCTGATTCACATGACTTTGCTAAACCTCTGGTCGTTAGGACACTTCGTCCAGTGGGCTGGTGTTGGTCGTTTCTTACTTTCGAACTGGTATGTTTTTTTCGCTCTATCCGTAGGTTGGGAATTGCTTGAACTTTACTTGCCATTTGAATTTGCAAAAGAAACATGGGGGAATAAGATCTCAGATATCGTCGTAAACATCGTTGGGTTTTGGTTAGGAAATAGAGTGCGAATTAATTTGGAAAAATGATGAAATCTGAGGCTCTAAGTGTAACATTGCGCAACTTTTCTTACCGTTCATCAAAATGTGTTAATGAAATCCTCATTCTAATGTAACTACCTCAGTTCATTTTATTACAAGGTATGACTTAAGACATTCATGCAATTAAGTGAAGATGGCAATTATATGTGGAATGGCGATGAATGGGTACCTGTTGAACAGGCTCCTGTAATCTCAGAAACAGAACCAGTGGAAGTTCAAACACCTGAAACAACTCTGGCCACAACTCCTGTACCAACAGTTGTTTCAACGCCTGCCGTGACTCCCATGGTACAAAATATGGGTGGTAAAGGTACTAGCGGACTCGACTTCACCCGTGGTTTCAGCACACTCAAGTATGGACTAGCAGCCTTCCTGAGCACAATCCTTACTGTGATTCTGATCATCATTGTAAATGGAATCATATTCTATGTCGCTCTAAGCGGAGCAGATGATGTCGAAGGTTTTGCAGTAGGATTTGTGGTTTCTATGATTATTTGTGTTCTTTTCAACATCCTCGCAGTTACACAAGTGCTTACTTTAGTTATGGGAATGGGTATTTCTGATGGGCTGGATAAACCAGGATTAGGCTACATCGGTAGTTGGAAGACTGCATTCACAGCAATTCTCGAATCTACTCCTGTTATCCTTACATCAGCAATAATGGCTGGTGCAGGTATTGGAATGCTTGAGGATAGCCCCGGAGTTGGAGGGCTACTTATCTTCATTTCAGGTGTTGTTATCATGCTCTTCCAGATGGGATTGTTGGCATTCATGGCACGCAAGATCGCAACCGATTTGTGATTTGTTCAAAACGAGTGTTCTGAAATTTTGTTCAGAGGAATTTTGAGTCGTAATGAACTTCAAGTTTTCTCGGAGTGATCTCTTTCTCGATGAGTGCTCGGATAGCAGCTGTTTCCATACGTGCTCCACGGATTGTTGTAACAAATGGGATGTTGAGTTCAACTGCAAGCCGCCTCATCATGTTCCCGTCACGGACAGCACCACCAGAAATGGTGGGCACATTTACAATGAACGAAATATCTCCCCTGCGCATCAAGTCAAGTGCATCAGGGTGCTTCCTGTCGTTAATTCTGTAGGCAGTTGTAACCTCGATGTTAGAACTACGAAGTACATCAGCAGTTCCTGGAGTTGCATAGAGTATGAAGCCGAGGTCAAAGAGTTCCTCAGCAATTGAAACAAGTCCTTCCTTGTCTTCATTCCGAACGGTTAGATAGACTCCGCCTTCTGATGCAACAGGGACCTCTGTGGCCAATCTTGCCTTAAGATATGCAATGTCCGCAGATATGTCAGATCCATATACTTCACCAGTAGATTTCATTTCCGGACCTGGTGCTGGATCGAGACCACGTAACTTGATGAAGGGGAATACAGGAGCTTTCACGCAAATTTGACCAGAGGTCCGCTTAGGAATTGTTTGTTCAGAAAGAGGAATGCCAATTGTCACATTTGCTGCAATCTTGGCTAGAGGTAGACCGGATGATTTGGCAACAAAGGGAACAGTTCGAGATGAGCGTGGATTGACCTCAAGGACATACAGGTCTTCTCCCTGAATTGCAAATTGAATGTTGAAGCAACCTTTGATATTCAGACCTAATCCTATAGTTCGCGTCTGTTCTGCCACACGAGTAAGCATTTCATCACTAATGTTCTGAGCGGGTATGAAACATGTTGAATCGCCAGAATGGATACCTGCTTCTTCGAGGTGTTCCATGATTGCTCCAACAAGAACATCGTTTCCATCACCTGCAGCATCAACGTCCAATTCAGTAGCATGTCCAAGATATTCGTCGACAAGCAACGGTTTGTCCGGTGCAAGATATGCTTCTTTGAGATAAGCTTCCAACTGTGTTTCGTTCGATAGGATTTCCATTCCCCGTCCTCCTAGAACATAGGAAGGGCGGATTAAGACTGGGAATCCAATGTCTTCAACTGCCTTTCGAATATCGTCTGCTGATGTTCCAGTAGCACCATTCGGCATCCTTAATCCATGCTTCTTTGCGAAGGCTTCGAATCGTTCACGATCACTTGCTTCATCAATTCCATCCACACTCGTGCCAAGAATTTGGACATCTGCTCCTTTTTCTGCTAGGTGCTTGAGTCGCTTTTCGATGGGTTGAGCGAGGTTGATGGCTGTTTGTCCTCCGAATTGCAATAGAATTCCGTGTGCTTTCTCACGCAACAAAATCTCTGAAACGCATTCATTGGTTAATGGGTCGAAATACAATCGATCGGAGGTATCGAAGTCGGTCGATACGGTTTCAGGATTGTTGTTGATTAGCACTGCATCCATACCTGCTGCTCGAATGGCCATCACGGCATGAACACAGCCGTAGTCAAATTCAATACCTTGCCCTATTCGTATTGGTCCAGAACCAATCGCAACCATTCGCTGTTTGTTTCTCTTTTCGAGGTTTGGGACGTTATCGATACCATCGTCTTGGAATGGCTCATATGTCGAGTAGTAATACGGTGTCTTTGCAGCAAATTCTGCAGCACAGGAATCGACCATACGGTAGCGCGGATGAATACCCAATTCATGACGACGGTGCATGACACTGTCTTCATTGCAATCCGAAGGTAATGATTTCCAACCGGCTGGTTCGAATCCGTTCAACGCATCTGCTATGTGGGCATCACTGAATCCATGTGATTTGTAGCGAATAATCGTCTTATGATCGAGCGAAGATGGTCGAACTTTCATATTGACAAGATTGGTTTCCATCGTTGCGATGTGCTCAAATCGTTGCAAAAACCAACGTGTAATACGCGTAATTTCGTGAACTCTCTCAATACTCCAGCCTCTTCTGAATGCCTCGAGTAATGCTCCCATTCTACGGTCGGTTGCAATTCGAAGCCAATCAACGAGAACACTATCCGGGAGTTGTTCATGTGCACGTTCGGCCATTCCTTCTCCTTCGGATTCATCCGCTCTTGTCAAGGGACGAGGATATGGGCATCCTTGTTCAAGTGAAGCCCATGCTTTGAGAAATGCTTCTTCGAAGTTCCGACCTATGGCCATGACTTCACCAGTGGATTTCATCGAAGTTCCCAACGTTCTGTCAGCTGTTCGGAATTTGTCGAACGGCCAACGAGGGATTTTCACAACAACATAGTCCAATGTTGGTTCGAATGCAGCAGTGGTCCCTTCGCCAGTGATTGGGTTTGGCAATTCATCGAGTGTGTAACCAACTGCAATTTTTGCAGCCATTCTTGCAATGGGATATCCCGTTGCTTTTGAGGCGAGTGCAGAGGAACGACTAACTCGAGGGTTGACCTCAATAACTCGGATTTCACCAGTGAACTGATTGAAAGCAAACTGGACATTGCATCCACCCTTAATGTTCAATTCTCGGATTAATGCTAGTGCTTTGTCACGGAGTTCTTGATGATCAGCATCGGAAAAGGATTGGAGTGGTGCGACGACAACAGATTCTCCAGTGTGAACGCCCATAGGATCGATGTTTTCCATTGTGCAGACAATAGTCGCGTTATCTGCTGTGTCCCTCATGACCTCATATTCCAGTTCTTGCCATCCAAGGATAGATTCTTCGATGAGAACTTGATTAATTCGAGAGTTACGAAGTCCGAGCGTTGCGATTTCCACCAGTTGGCCCATGTCGAAAGCAGTACCTCCGCCGAGTCCCCCAAGTGTAAACGCAGGTCGGATAAGAATCGGCCATGAACCAATTTCTTCTGCTGCTTTGATGACTTCATCCATGGAGTTGCAAGCAATTGCTTTTGAGATTGGCAGGTCAATCGATTCACAAACTTGATTGAACAGTTCACGATCTTCTGCTTTGTCAATTGCATCGAGATCTGATCCAATCAATTCAACGCCTAGTTTCTCAAGTGTGCCATCGTGTGCTAACTCGCTGGCAATATTGAGTGCTGTTTGGCCTCCCATACCTGCTAAGAGGGCATCAGGCTTTTCGATTTCCAGAATCTTTCGAACAGTGTCGGGTAAGAGGGGTTCAATGTATACTCTGTCTGCCATTTCAGGATCATTTTGGATGGTTGCAGGATTGGAATTGACGAGAATGACCTCGTATCCATCCTCTCTAAGAGCACGGACTGCCTGAGATCCTGAGAAATCAAATTCTGCAGCCTGTCCAATTTTGATTGGGCCCGAACCGAGAACAAGAATGGTATTGAGATCGTCTCGACGTGGCATCATGCATCACCTCTGCGATGACGATCGACGAGTTCTCTGAAGCGGTCGAACAAGGGTTCAGCATCATGCGGTCCAGGGCATGCCTCTGGATGGAATTGGACTGTAAAGCACGGCCGTCCCAACACATCAAGGCCTTCGACGGTTTTGTCGTTCGCATTGATGTAACGAACCTCAACATCGTATCCATGGAGATTCTCTCCTTCAGGCGATGTGGCTCCACTTGGGTGAGCTGCAAGCATTCCGTGCTGCGGGTCTGCAACTGCAAAACCATGGTTTTGTGATGTAATCCAAACACGTCGAGTTTTCAAATCGACGACAGGTTGGTTCGCTCCTCGATGGCCATAACGCATCTTGTAGGTTTTCAGACCCGATGCAAGACCCATCAGTTGATGGCCAAGACAGATGCCCATTACGGGTAAACCAGATGAGACGGCTTTTGCAAGAGTATGACGTGCAGAAGTAGCCTTGCCCGGATGGGCTGGGTCGCCTGGTCCGTTTGAGCAGAAGAGCGCTTCAATTCCAAATTCTTGTAAGACATTAAATTCGGTATCAGGGGGGCACCATACAACTTCAAATCGTTGACAAAGATTTCTCAATATGTTGTATTTTACTCCACAGTCTAATGCGCCTATTCGAGGTAATGGTTGGCCGATATCATCGGTCGCCCCAGAGTTGAGGACAACGGGTTCATCGATTGATACAAGATCAACGAGGTCATCAAGTTCTGGGGATGTCATAACCTCAAGTCGCTTGACCATCTCTTGTTCTTTCTCTTTTGGTCCAAAGATACAGAGTACAGTACCTAACTCACGTACACGCCGGGTAATTGCTCGCGTGTCGATGTTTTCAATTCCGGGAACACCATGTGCTTGAAGAAGTTCAGATACAGTGCCGATTGAGTCTCTATGGTCAGGATCGTTCATTGCATGTCGAACGACAACACCCTTTGGCCATACTGCGCGAGATTCAGATTTCCCTCCATGAATTCCATAATTTCCGATAAGTGGGTATGTGAAAGTAAGGATTTGTCCTGCCCATGACGGGTCTGTAAGCGATTCTTGATATCCCATCATGCCTGTGGTGAAGACAAGTTCCCCTTCGCCAAAGCCCTCTGCCCCGAAGAGTGTGCCCTCAAAACGACCTCCGTCTGCGAGTAAAAGTATTCCTTCACCTGTTGCCTTTTTTGGAAGGTTTGAATTCTCAACGAGTGCATCAGCAGCGTCTGGAAAGAGAGGGGCATTTGCGACGCCATGGTTACGGCGGCCCGGGGCAAATCCGGAGGGGCCGTTACCGTTCATCGACATCAGCGGTATTCGTTATAGGCCATCCATAATGATTGGGGATGGTTTTGGATGGAAATTACAACCATCATTTCGTATCAGTAACGTCTTTCCCAGTATTGCTTGGGTTGATGATTAATTCTCCGCCATCGAGGTTTCTTTCCACTGAACCTGTTCCATACCAACCATCCAGAAACAATGCGAGTGCAGCGACTTCTGAGTGCGGTTGATTCCCTACAGCAAGATTGTACTGTGAGATTTGAAAGACTTCAGATGGTACTTTTGCTCCACCTACAATGACGACGAGAGGACGATCTCTTCGGATGCTTGGCGTTACACTACGATAGGATGCACCATACATTGTCAAGTGAACAGCTGTCCCTGATGGGTTTCCATCAACTCCATCGCGAACAAATTTTCTCAACCAAGCCATTGGGCTCTTGATATGCTGAACAACCATGTCGCCTCCAAATCGTTGATTGACCGAATCAATGTTTTCTGGTAATCGATCATCTTCATCCCCAGAAAAAAGGAACTTAGTAGCGCCTAAGGCACGTGCTACCAAGGCAAGGTGAGTCGTTATTCTCGGGTCTCGACCGAGCCGATAACCAAGGCGAAGGATGATGACATCATGGTCGGCCATGGATTCGCCTCGTTAGTGGTGTTCATGAAGAGAACGGATTTCACTCTACGCTAAGATTCTCTTCGTGTTCCCCTGGAGGAGTGAGCTCCATGTCTTCGTTTGCTTCGAGGAACCGACGTAACCAGAGCAATAGGTACGCGTCAACAATAAGGTGGCCACCATAGATTGTTCCCGCACCAAGGATTGCAAGTCTTGCACTCCTCCACAACCCTGTATTGACTTCTATCGAATCTGACAAAAAAGCCGTGACGAGTGGTTCACCAACATACAACAAGACCATGATAATCATGAATCCTGAAATCAAGGAAGGGACTAAAGATCCCATTTCACGTCCAAAATCTCCGAATGCAGAGTGAAGGAATGCGAGGGCCATTACTGCCAAAGCAACTTGATTAAAGTCCAATGCCAAGAACTTCGAAACTCCAATCGATAGATCGTCCGAGGATGAACTACTGATCAATAACCACCAAAACAAACCGGATACTGTTACGATACCTGCTCCAAGTTTTGCTCGGTTTGAGAGCATGTTGAATATTGCAGGCTTGTCAAAAACATTGAGTCGTAATGCGACACGCTCAGCGAGATCCAGCGTGGCTTCACTGACGCCAAGTTCAGTCGTTGAATGGCTCAAACCATCCGTTGAATGGATGCTTTCAATCTCCGACATGCAAAACCCTTGGGTATGAGGCCTTATGAATCCATCCTTACTGCAACTGGTCATGGCTGATGCATTGACACCTTTTTCGTTCCGCCGTCAATCATCCTCTCCTGGCCTCATGGGAATTCTCAACATCACCCCAGATTCATTCCATGGACCTTCACGCCAAAGAAACGTCGATGACGCAATCCAAAATGGACTTTCTATGATTTCATCAGGGTCAGAAATTCTCGATGTTGGTGGAGAAAGTACCCGTCCTGGCTCAAAAACCATTTCTATAGAACAAGAATTAGAACGCGTCCTCCCAGTTATTTCTGGGCTTCGTGCCGCTTCATCGAGCATCGAAATTTCAATCGATACTCGTAATCATGAGGTCGCACGACAAGCACTGGATTCAGGTGCTACCATCATCAACGATGTGTCGGGTTTGCGGAATCAGGAAATGGTTGATTTGGTCTTGGATCGTAAGGTCCCTGTATGCATCATGCACATGCTTGGAGAACCGAAGACGATGCAATCCAACCCTTCCTACCAAGATGTCGTAAATGATGTTTCAAGCGAACTTCTCAACACGGCTCAACTTCTTGTGGATGCGGGTCATGACCCCCAGAAGATATGTCTCGACCCAGGGATCGGTTTTGGGAAAACACTTGATCACAACATAGATTTGTTGAAATCATCGCAACACTTCCGTGGAGAATATGATTTCTCAATTCTTTGGGGAGTATCAAGAAAGTCCATGATTGGACAACTCACTGGCCATTCATCGACCGAAGATCGATTGTTTGGTACCTTGGGCGTTGCCGCATTCGCCAAGCAAGTAGGTATTGATTGGTTACGTGTCCATGATGTGCAAGCACATTCTGATTTGATGCGAGTTCTCAAGGAACTGGATTAAGTGACTCCGCCACCAATAAATCCGGCTGCTGCGAACCATGCTCCAAGCATACTTCCAAGGTTCGTTAAGGCTGTAACCAGCAATACCCTCCCAGCACGATTACTCCAGAAACCGCCAATAGAAGTTCCCTTGAGGAACAATTGCAGATCTTCTGCTGTTGGTTCCGAGATTCGAAGTTGAACATACCCTGCAAACCAACCTGCTGCAAGTGCTGGATTCAATGAAGTGATTGGACTTGCTAGTGCAGCAGTCAGGATTGCTAAAGGATGTCCCCGCGCTAGAATGCAACCGATTGCAGCAAACACAGCATTGAATAACGTCCATACAGTAAGCATTCTAACAATATCAATATCATCATTATTGAACAATGCAAATCCAACAAGACCCATAATAATCATTGGAACTGCAAAGGGGAGAAGTTTGCCGACGATACCTCGTTTTGGGACCGTTGAAATCGCCTCAAATTCTTCTGGAGGTAGTGGGGTGTAGGGCGTAAGCGCTCTCTCAATACCTTTGAGATGACCTGCTCCAACTACAACGAGCATCTTTTCATCGGTCTTGGATTGCATGATTTTCTCAGCGATGTATCGATCTCGTTCATCGATTAANGCTTCACCAGCTCCAGGAGAGAATTCTTTGAGTTCTTCCATCATACTCGACAAAAGATCTGAATCGGAGAGCAATTCATCCAAATCAAAATCTTCCTCTGGCTCTTCATCATCACCGAAGAGGGAAAAGAGCAGTCGGAATCGTTCTCTCCATCGCATTTTTCTCCATGCTCTACGCATGGTGACTTGAATGTCACGATCCACTAATGCAACCTCAAGACCTGCTTCTTTAGCAGTCTCTACAGCAGCGAGTAATTCAGCACCTGGCTCTTGACCTTCGTTCAGACCCATTCGGCGTTGCTCAGCACTCAACATTGCTTGCATCAACACCATCGGTGCTTTTCCCTCTTTGATGACCCTGCGCAACCCCTCTTTATCGAGGCGCCTTCCCTCAACCAAGGCATCATGTCTCGTTTTGCATAGTTCTACTCCGACCACCTTTGGTTGGTAGGTTTCAATCTGATTGCGAACAGCTTCAACCGATGCTGTAGCAACGTGAGCAGTTCCCAGTACCCGCAAAGTTGGTGAAATGTCAACAAAAGGTACTGAATCGCTCATTCTTCGACCTCCTTAGCAAATAGACCNTCCAAGCGGTGCGTTAGAGTTTTGAGAATTTCATCATGTGTCTCTTCGTTGGGTAGTGTGTCTTCGAATCCTAATGTTGACAATTGCAATTGGCCACCAGCCATGCCCTTATGCCCCCCTGCTTGTCCATTCGGGAATTCTTTCGAAAGGGCTAGGCCTATGTGCAAATGTTCTCNNCGACTTCGTGCAGAGAGTAGGATTCGATTCCTTTGAATTCCATAGACAAAGACAACTTCGGTATCTGAGGTTGCAAACAAGAAGTCAGCGACTTGGGCCAAATCATCACGATGAACGAGTTTTTGGATTGGTGCAAGAACGAGTCCATTGTTCTGTGTCATCGTTGCGAGAGCTTGGCGGAATGAAGCAAGTGTCTCAGGAGTGCGAAGCGGTGCTTGAATCGATTGTAGGAGTTCATCATCGACCCACGTATTGAGCCACATCAGGGCACGAAGATCGACTTGATTGAATGCCCGAGTGAATGCAAGCGTATCGGTTCTTAATCCAAAAGAAAGGGCTGTTGCTAAACGAGGTGTCATTTCGAAATTCATGCTCATTAATAGATTTGCAATGAGTGAAGAGGTAGCAGAGTACTCGGGTCGAAGAAATGCAACATCGGCAGAAACAGGTTTGTCTGATGTATGATGATCAATGATAATGTGCGGCACGCATTCCGAGGGAAGGATGTTGTTTGCACCTGGTTGATGGAAATCAACAGTGATGATGCATTCCGCTTCTGACAAAACGTCTTCAAGTTCCCAATCAAGAATAATCCTACGCAGTGGAATGTCGAGGAGTCGAACCATGGCTTGATTTTGTTGATGTTCAATCAAACCACCATGATAGATCGTTGGTTGGTGACCAAGATGAGTTACAAGATCATGCATCGCCATTGCTGATGAAAGCGCATCTGGATCAGGATTGTCATGACAAAAAATTGCAACCTTGGATTCTTCAGGGAGATGACGAATATACGATTCAAGGACGGTTGCTCCAGCATGGCGTTCCCATGATCGAACCTTTTCTTTGTACGCGGCTGTTATGATTTCTTGAGAGTTGATTTTGTCGACAGTGTCGATGTTCTCGCCTGCCGATTTATCGGAAAGAATGGGTGTCTCTGGCCATCGTTCTCGCATTGCCTGAAGGGACTGCTCTCCATCGAGTACTTCGGAATCAACAAGAATCACAGCAGTTGGTTTTTGTCCTCCATCAGGAATAGCTGATGCTGTCATTGGTTGTGGCAATTGGAGGATTTCACAATCACCTATTTCTTCTGAGATTTCAAGCATTGAGGCAAGACCAATCAATCGAGTGGGGCGGCGTCTTGAGCACCATCTGGCTAGATTAACAGCGATGGGGCTGTGTCCTATGACCAAGAACATGGGGTGTTCCTCATGGTTTGAAAGGGCTGTTTAGACTTGAACGTTCGTATTCAGAAGGAAATGACAACGTTCTCTCGCTGAACACCTTCGACGACAAAGAGGTCTCGCCTCATACATCCCTTGATTCCAGCAACGAAGTTGGTTGGAATCATTTGGATTGCAGCGTTGAAGTTGGTGGCGGATGAGTTGTAGAATTCACGTCGGTCAGCGAGTTGGTTTTCTAAAGATACGAGTTGGTTTTGAAGATTGACGAACGATGTATCTGCCTTGAGATCGGGGTACTGTTCTGCGACCATGTTGATTCGAGGCAGAAGTCCAGAAAGCATTCCTTCTGCTGCACCAACACCTTTGACATCTCCTTGAGCAAGACATCCAGCTGCAGTTTGGCGAGCAAGAGCGAATTGTTCGAAAATTTCTCGCTCATGTGTCGCATATCCCTTGACAATGTTGACAAGGTTTGGAATCATGTCGTACCGTTGCTTGAGCAAGACATCAATGTCTGCCCATGATTTGTTTGCATTTTCTTCTAAGCGTACCAAACGGTTCCATGTGCTGAAAAACCAAATAATCAAAATGAGCAGAAGAAATCCGCCGACGATGAGACCAATTACAAGTGCGTCCATACCTTGTGGTTCGTTCAAACACTTATGAATCTATACCACAAACTGCGTTGGAATGATATGCTGCTTAGGGGTGCAATCCATATGGACGCCGTTACCGTAGCCTTGGTACTCCTTGGCAGCGGTTGTATCGGATTCCTCTTTGCACCCCTTGGATTAGGAGGAGGCCTCCTCTTTGCTCCGTTGTTGCANTATGGTCTTGGATGGGATATTGATGGGGCACTTCTGATCGTGTCGTTGGGGCTTTCAGCCACGGTTGCATGGGGGTCTGGACTACGCCATCGAAAGGAAGGACATGTTTCTGATGAACTATTCAAGCAAAGTCTGGCTGGAGCATTGCCTGGTGCGATCCTAGGAGTGATTATTGTCGTTTCTTTGAGCGGTTCGTTCGATCTCATCTTCAANAGTTTGAGCCTCGTCTTTGTCTCTTGGGCAATCGTAAAGACTCTTCGTTCAAAGAGCCATCAAATCAATCGACCACGAGAACCTGCATTGATACCTCTTCGTGGAGGAGTTGCTTCAGGAGGCCTCTTATCATCCGTTTTGGCAATAGGTGCTGGAGCAATCTATGTTCCTGTTTTGAGGGCGTACGGTGGATTGGAATCAAGGAAGGCAATTGGAACCAGTCTGCACATCATGATGGTTGTTCTTCCAATCTCCATTCTTACACATTTTGTAGCACTTGACTCAAGTCAAGTCGAAGTCCTTACGTCCAATCTTGTTTTGATTCTAACCCTTCCAATCGTGGTTGTTATTGCAGCAAATCTCGGTGCGAGGTTCGGTATTGCAAAGGTTTCCGAACAACACATCATGCGACTNTTCNTTGCAGTNTTGTTTGTCATTGGCATCAGGTACGCNATCGACCTGTNTTCACGCTTGCTTTAATCAACAAGCATCGTANGCTTCAATCAGATATTCAGTGATAGGGTTTGTCCATGCCAATTCACTAATTCCATCTTTNCCTTGAAGTGCATAGGCTCGAACAACGTCTCGCACACGGACATTTCCTTCTGATGATCGAGCAAGAATCGTTGCTCCTTTGACTGACTTCCCAGTTCCATGAGGGTCGTAAACCGTGTCGAGTGCTTCCTCGAGGAACCAATCAGCCTTCCCGCCGGGTTCTCCTTCATAGGTTCGCTTGGGCCTCTTAGCACCGAAGAGCCCTCCTGCTTTCGGCTTACTTTTCGGTTTAGGATTCTTCTTTTTTGGAGTGGATTTCGTTTTGGAACCTGATTTTGAATCGGATTTTCCAGATGATTTTGCTTTACCTTCCGTTTTGAATTCCTTCTCCAATTCAGCGCGTATTTCAGTTTCGAGTTTTTCTCGAATCGCATCTTGATTTCCTTCAGCAGCGCTCTTTGCTGCACGGGCAACGGCATCATCACGTTCATCTTTGAGGGCTTGAATGACATTGACGTAATGGCTTGCAACTTCAATGAGAGCAGTCTCCATTGCTGCTTCCATTTGCATTGAAACAACGTCGGATGAGGATTCTTTCCACTTTCGCCATTGAAGCATTGTATTGTTGTGGATGTCAGATCCACACTTTGGACAAAAGCTTCTCTTGGGAGGTTTGAGAACGGGAATTGCACGCATCGCGTCCGGATCGATTCCTTCATGTTCTCCACTTGCTACATCATGGATGTGCGTTGAAGCATCCATTCCGTGGTCCATCGCTTCCCGAAACATGCCATCGGACATATCCAGTGTTCCTGCCTGAATCATGTCCCAGCCAGTCGTTCCACGAACGACCGCTCGAACAGCAGCATTGGCAGCAGGTGATTGACCAAATTCATGATTTTTGAAGGGTGAGATTTCTTCTTTTGCTCCTTGGAATGCTTGACCAATGTCGATAGACTCTCCATCGTCAGCAGCCGCTGCAATTCCCAATGTGATTGGATTTGCTCCTTCTTCAACTCGGGCAATCATGTCAAATTTCTCGGCCATTGAAAGATCTTCACGATGACGGATGACCTCTTTGATTTGATTCAAGTCGTGACCTGTTGAGGTGATTGGTCCTTGAACAGTCAAATCATGACCGCAGGAAAGACAGAACTTGGCTGCGGCTTCAACCCCAGCCTCACAAGTTGGGCAATAGACCCCTGCCATGATGCTGAGATGGCCCGACCTCTTTTCAACTCTTAGGGTCAGTAGGATGCAAACATCAGGATTCTTGACTTACCGCCAGACTCGCGTTAAGCAAAGTTACAATCGAATTCTGATTGAGTTGTGAAAGGATCGCTGGCAATCGTGGCCCACGTTCTGTACCCATGATGCACAGATAGAGTGCCCTGTATGCGTGACGAGGCGAGGTTTCAAGATTCCTCGCTGCTCCAGATATTGAGGATTGAATCGATGCAGAATCCCATTCACATGACCCAAGAACTTGTATCAGTTGGGGGAGAACTGCGATGTTGTCTTCATCCAGCAGAGCGATTGCTTCACGATTTGGTTGTTCTAAAATCGTAATTCGCAGTTCATCAGGGAAGTGTCTGGAGTTGATCCAGGTCCTCATTCTATTCAGGCGTTCAACCATCGTTGAAGGCGGAGACTGGTCAACTCCAAGGGATCCCCATACATCCTCATCCTTCGATTTGGTTTGAGCAAGCATAGCAAGATGGCGGAATGTCACTGACGATGCTTCCTCAAGAGGTGTAATCAAGGACAATTCGAGAGCCGTTTTTGCATCTTCGATCGCCACCATCTGACGTCGGCTTAGGCCCTCTTTCTCCATTTCTATAGCGAAATCTCTTGATGTTGTCCGCTCGAATTCATCGGCAATATTGACCAGACCCATACCTGTGTCGAATTCGATGGCCTTGTTGGGTTTGGTGGATGCTACCAAGTAGCGGAGGATTTCCGGTGGTACAAGTGAAAGTGCTTCAAGTGGCCCAACCGTATTGCCTGAAGAGGACGACATCGCCCCTTGACCACGAAGGCTAATCCATTCATACGTCAAATCGACAGGAGCGTTGCGGCCAAAGAGTTCGACGATTTCTTTTCCAGTATCGTAGGAACCTCCTGCTGCACCATGATCTTTCCCAAACGGTTCCATTGAAACTCCAATCCATGCCCATTTTGCAGGCCAGTCAATTCTCCAGGGGAGTTTCCCCTCTCCCTTTGTCACATCGCTTTGACCTTCGTTTCCTTCTGAATCAATCCAGGAAACAATGGGGTCATTCCAACCAGTGACCGTGATTCCATCGATTGACCCCTTTGCGTCGATAGGATTCCACGGAAACCAATCGTCCGATAATTCTCGGCTTGATACGCGTTCAATGATTTCTCGAATTTTGTCCGCATTGTTGCAAGCAATTCGTGCAGTTTCTGCAAATTTACCCGAGGCGTATGAATCAAAATTGTCAATGAATCGTGGCCGAACATCGATTTGTTCAAGCGCCTGCTTGAACGGTTTGAGAAAGTGATCGGCGTAGGATATCCCCTTCGAAAAACGGTCCATGTCAGGACATCCACTATCGTCGGGAGGCGGTATTTGTTTCAGTTGATGGCCGATGTATTGAGCATAGGAGTCATCAAGAAAGGAGTATACTTTTCTCAGAGGATCAGCACTATCAACGATGAAAACGAACTCAACATCCAAGCCAGCCTTCTTTGCAGCTTTTGAAATCATATCCCCTGTCAAGATTTCACGAAGGTGGCCGATGTGGAATTCACCACTCGGTGTGATTCCAGTCGAGACAATATGCTTGGTCCCACGCTCGGAAAGGCGTTGTGCTACAACATCCGACCAATGCATGAATTCACCTCAAACAGGTACGGCTCGAATGAGTCCGCGAAGAGGGACATCATCGACTTCGTTACGAACAGTCTTGTTGACCAGTACGATAGCAAGGACAACCTCTCCTCCAGAGGCTCGGATAGCTGCAATGGTGTTGCTCATGGTGACTCCGCTAGAGAGGACATCGTCAATGATTGCTACTTTCTTCCCACCTCCAACTTGGCCGTATTTATTGGAGAGTGCACCTGCACCAGGTTCTCCATCCACATTTCGGTGAATTGCTACCTCAACATCGAGGGCTTGTGCAACTTCATGAGCAAAAGCAATTCCGTTGATGGAAATGCCAACGATCGTGTCGATCTCTTCCACTTCTTCCATTACAACATCTGCCATGATGTCGCCGATTGCAGTAATTCGTGCTGGGCGCACCCCGATTGTCCTCCATCCGATACGGACGTCTGTTGGACGTTCGGATTTTGAATCGGTAAGAAGCCACTGGATTGTATCCTGAGAAAGAGACAACTCATCTGCAATTTGCTGAGAGTTGAGGCCATCTTTACGGAGATTTTTCACGATGGTCTTGAGTTCTTCAATGCTTAGTGTCATGTTATCGTGCTAAGCGAACACCCTTACCACCATGAAGGCTTTGCATATATTCCATCAAAGGCTTGAAGAGAAAGATGTGGCAGGATACAACATGAGCGACTTCGATTACGAGACACTGCTTAACCGAGCACGTGACAACATCCCGGAGGATATCTCATCCCGAGCACGTTGGCGTTTGCCCGAACCTCAGATTATGATCGAGGGTTCAAACACCATCCTTCGCAACTTTACAGAAGTTGTTGGAATGATGGACCGTGACGATAATCACGTTTACCAATACATCCTCAATGAATTGGGAACCTCAGGTTCTCGTGACGGTCCTCGGGCACGATTCAAGGGGCGTATTCCTCCAAAGCGTTTGAAGAAGGCAATCGTTGGATATGTCAACACCTACATCAAATGCAGTCAGTGTGGTGCTCCAGATACTCATTTCATCAAACAGGATCGAACTACGTTACTGAAGTGTCAAGCTTGTGGTGCAACACGGCCTGTCAAACTCTGATTAATTAGTCTTCAAACGTCATTTGAAGAACGGAATCGATGGTTCCGTTTTCGATATGCTTGACCAGCGACTGAATATCGACATCATATTGTAAACTATACCAAGTACCCTCAGGATAGACGACACATGCGATTCCATTCTCGCAAAAATCAAGGCATCCCGATTTCTGGATTCGTATATTCTGAAGCCCTTGTTCTCGTGCTGCGAGTTTAATCGCTGAAAGCAATTCAAGACTACCTCGTTTTTTGCAAGAAGGCCGAGAGGCCCCTTCTGGGCGTTCATGTCCACAAATGAAGACGTGCCGTCCGTAACCAGGTGAATTGCGACCTTTTGGGTCAACTGGCATCGTTCAAACCTCTAGAGAATTGATTGCCAATGCAACTTCAACATCGAGTGAAGTAACCTTTCCTAGGTCGTGTGTTGTAAGTTCAATAACGACGTATCCCCACCCAAAATGAAGGTCTGCATGATGATTTTTTTCTTCGCAGATGACACTTATTTCATCAACAAAGGTCTTTGCATCTGTAAAATTTTCAAACGAGAATTCCCTCATGAGATGGTCTTCTTGAATCGACCACCCAGTGGGAACCTCCATTGGTTCAACCCCAAAGATGTGCATCGTCGTTGCCTGCAGTTTCCTTTTCTACTTTCTCGTGAAGGGTCGATCGTCGCTTCATATCTTCTCTCTCAAACGCAAGAAGTTCCTTATCGTCGATGTATGCAGGTCTCGTGTGTGCGATGAGGACGATTTGAACTACCGTATCGCGAGCAACAAATCTTCTCGCACCAGTCTCATCAAGAATTTCGAGGCTTGTCTTTCCTGAAGATATCAGACGGCCACGAACCCATGGTTCTGCGTCTGGAAGAAGGGCGCGAGCGTCGATGAGAATCTCAATCAAATCATCTCTGCGCAGGCCATTCCTTCGTTCGAGGAGATCTCCATGATGAACACCTTGTAATTCTTCAAGGGAGGGGGAGCCTAGGTCACTCCACAACCCAACGGCCCATTCAGGTAGTTCAACTTTGTTCGTCTTTTTCGCCATGATGCACTCTGGTTGGCGACCCTACATAACCATGTGCAATTTCTTTCTTCAGGCTTCGAACGGGGTGATGGGTTCTTGAAGGGACGTCGCTCCGCTTGATTCGGGGTTCACATGAAAGTCACGTGGAGGCAATTGCCGACGGTCCTGTTCGAGGACGAGGTCCTCGACAAGGCATTCTCTCGTGCAAGGAAGGCCGCGGACCGTGTCGAAGACCACAATCGTGTCTTCCGAACTCGGAAACAGATGACTCGAATGGTTCAAACTGCTGCGGATATCATTCACACGATGTTGACGGAAACAGTCAGAACTTGGCCTTCGTTGGATCAGTCTCCGCAGTTTGACGTTGCTATGATTGAAGCCTGTGTCGGTACCGACGATTACAGACATCACCTTTCCATGCTCCAATGGGGCGCTTCGCAAGTCCAGAGGATTGCAACACAAAATAATCGCAAGATTGTTCGCACAGCTCGAATCGAATTGATGCATGAGGCAAGGAGAGAAGCGTACGGTCGAATTGGTTCCATCATGGGGCGTGTTGGACCCTCGTTGAAATGGTTGAATGAATCAAGGGAGATTCTCAAAGCACTTCCTCAGATTGACAGCACTCTTCCTGTAATCGTGGTATGTGGGGCTCCCAATGTGGGTAAATCAGCCTTCATCAGCGCTTTATCTTCGGGTAAAATGGAAGTGAATCATTATCCGTTCACGACAAAGCAAATTCACATCGGCCATTTTACTCACCGACGACTTCAACATCAAATGGTTGACACACCAGGTCTTCTGGATCGTCCGATGGATCAACGCAACTCAATCGAATTACAAGCAATTGCTGCACTTGAACACGTTGGAAGTCTTGTCCTGTTTTTGGTTGATCGAACAGAAACATGTGGAATGTCATGGGAGGACCAAATGAACTTGCTTGGAGATGTTGAGCGTCTCTTACCGGGCACTGAATTGATGGTCGTGAGTTCGAAAGCAGATGCTCTGAAACCATTGCCGAATGATTGGGATTTAATTCGAGAAAACGAAGAGCGATGGAGAGAAAACGGGTCCCAAGGTGAACCGAAATTACCGCTTTTGTACGATGATGAAGATCGCCCAACAATGAGTGCTTTGGAAAACGTTGGTCTTGATGCATTACGGCTTGAAGTTGTGCGCAAAGTCAAGGCTGCTCAAGTTGTTGATCCCCTCACATTACCGGAGGGGTGGCATCGTTCTCGATAACTTCACATTAACCGAGCGAGCACCGGCAGCATTGTGAGGAAGGCAAAGATGCCGAAGAAAACTAACATCCAAACGCGCATGCGTTCCTTGTTTTTCTCGTCCTTTTCGTATTTCTTGATGCAATCTGCATCTTTACAGACTCGTTCTTCTGCTTTGGCAGAGATGTCTATGCCACAGACACGACAATGCTTGTGAGAGGGCGTGTTTGCTAATGCTTTGGAACGTTTTGGCATGTTCTTGACTTTCTGCTTCACTGCTGATGCGTCGACCATCGAATCACTCCGGTTGAACCAAGGTTCCTTCAAACGGGCGTCCTTCCAATGCATCTTCAATCCGACGGATGTCTCGTCCATCAAGGACGCCAATTCTCAACCCACAATCGATTGCCCAGTTGACAGCGATTGGATCGACAGCTGCACTCTGGCCTGGGCCAAGTGGTTCAGTTCCTGTAATCTCTTGCAGTTCTGGAAGAGTCAGGACATCAATTTGCTTTGCATCATCATTTTTGCGAGGGTCTGCTGTATAGACATGAGAAACATTTGTTGCAATAATTACGTGTGCAGCTCCTGCGTCTCTAGCAAATGCGACGCTTACCGCATCCGTTGTATGGCCGGGAGCAGTCCCTCCCATAACCACAATATTGAACGATTCAAACAATTGTGCAGCATGGTCAGTTGTTGTTGGAATTTCGTTCGCAACATTGCAGCCAATTTCGGAGAGCATTGTTTGCAGGATGGTTGCGTTTAATCGTGTAGCTGCAATGCCAATCTCATCGAGTTTAAATCGATCTGAAATTAAGTGATCTGCGAGTTGAATCCCGTTGCGTGCAGGCGTTCCTCCACCCACAACGAGGCCAATTTTCCTTCCATTTCCTTCGAAATGAACAATGGTTTGACGCAGTTGTCCTAGCCAAGTTTTGACGTCATGGTCGCCGTATAGGAGCGAACCTCCGAGTGCGATGATGGTTGGTGCGACCATGGATTCGCCTCGACAAGGCGTTTCTTATGGCTTGTCCTATCAAATCCAAGGCGAGAGTTGAAAACCCTTGGTCCGACCCCAATAGATAGGGGGTCAGGAAGTGTCGGAAGATGTTGAACTCGCAGCACGTCGCCTTCGCCTCAAACTTGCCCTTGAAGACCTTCGAGAAATGAAAGGGTTTGGTACTGAACTTGTTACTGTCATTATTCCTCCTGACCGACAGATTAGCGATGCACGTTCACTTTTACAAAACGAACACGGACAGGCCGCCAACATTAAGTCAAAATCCACCCGGAAGAATGTACAAGGTGCGATTGAATCTGCAATCTCCTCACTTTCTCGTTTCAAAACACCGGGTGAGCGTGGTATTGCACTCTTTACAGGCGCAATTATTGTTGGAAACAACAAGACGCGCCAAACAACCGTTGTCATTGACGACCCACCTCAGGAGTTGCTCTCTTTTCGCTATCGATGCGATTCAAAATTTGAATTGACACAACTTGAGGATATGCTCGTGGATAAGCGCTCTTACGGTTTGTTTGTCATCGACCGTTCAGAAGCAGCATATGGGATCGCTTCGGGCAAGAGAATTCATGTTCAGGAACATCTTGTTTCAAACATCATGGGGAAGCACCGTCAAGGTGGTCAGTCTGCTCAACGTTTCGAGAGATTGATCGAAGAGGCAGCCCACAATTTCTTCAAGCGAGCAACAGAACACGCTTGTTCGTATTGGCTGCCGAACCTCGAAAACATTCAGGCCATCATCATCGGCGGCCCTGGTGCTACGAAAGATTACGTTGTACGTAACGAATACTTCCACCACGAAATCGCCAAGAAGATTGCGAAAACACATTTCGATGTTGGTTATTCAAACGAATCAGGAGTTCGTGAACTCGTCGATAATGCTGGTGCCTTAATGGGTGAAATCGAATTGGATGCTGAACGTCAAACGATGAATCGATTTTTGGCAGAATTGATCAAGCCTCAGCCACGAGCAACCTATGGTGAAATGATGTTGCGTCAAGCACTCGATCAAGGTGCAGTTGATACGTTACTCATATCCGAGAGCATGCGTAAGAACTCAGTTGAGATTGAATGTGGAGGATGCGGGCACACTTGGACTGCATCTCTTTCACGAACCGATGAACTTCCAGAATGTCCTTCATGTAGAGTAGGTAATGACTTACATAAGGAGCTCAACAACATCTCTCTCATTGATGTCCTGAGTGAAATGGCTGCAAAATCCAACAGTGAGATTGCCTTTATTTCAACCGATACTGAAGAAGGGGCTCAACTTGCATACGGCTTTGGTGGCCTTGCAGCAATATTGCGTTATCCAATGATGTGAGGTGCTGAATTGAAATTACTTCAGGATATGATTTCTCCACATTTGGAACACCTTCTCTCCGCAAAGGGCGTAAAGAAGGGAACATGGGAGTCCATGCTACAGCCAAGTCGAGAAGCGAGCCAAGGTGATCTCACCTTACCATGCTTTCCTTTTGCATCCGTTCTCAGAATGGCTCCACAAGCGATTGCTGATGAACTTGCAGCCTCATTTCCTCCCCTGGATGCATTGCTGAGTGTTTCTTCCGTAAATGGGTACCTGAATTTCAAAGCCCATCCTGAATGGCTGACGAATGCCATTCTTTCGGGTGAGATTTATGTCGGAAATGCATTGGAAAACTCTGGAAAAACCGGTGAACGGGTGCTTCTCGAGCATACCTCTGCCAACCCAAACGGTCCATTCCATGTTGGTCGTGCAAGAAACGCAATCTTGGGTGACACATTGGTTCGTCTGCATCGCCTCCATGGTGATGATGTTCGAGCAGAGTATTACGTCGATGACATGGGTAAACAGGTTGGTGTTCTTGCATGGGCTCTTGAGAACCTCGGCAAGGAGGACGTCGAAAACCTCCTTTCGGAACGTGAACCACCTTCCGAGCGTTGGGCTGACAAAGCAGATCATCAGCGTGTTCGTTGGTATCAAGCGGCTCAACTTCTAAGGAACGATGCTGATGAGGCGCGTAAATCGGAGATTGAAAAAGAGATTGGTCAATTAGTCCATGCAAGTGAACATGGTGATGTCGGCGTCCTTGAGTCCTTTGAATCCGCATATAGTCCCGTCTTGGACGGAATGTTAACCACACTCTCACGACTTGGAATTTCATTTGACACGTTCACGAAGGAATCGACATTTGTTGTCAACGGAACAGTCTCAGAACTGATGAAAACTCTCGACAGCCTCGAGATATCTGGAACTGCTGATAATGGAGCTGGATACCTTGATCTGGGTCAGCGAGGTCTCAAAGGTAAAACTGAATTCTTCTATAGAAGAGGCGACGGTTCGAGTCTTTATGCAACTCGTGACGTTGCTTATCACATGTGGAAATGGGGTGAGTCAAATCGTCTTGTCAACGTGCTTGGCGAGGATCACAAATTGCAGGCAAAACAGGTTGGGATGACGTTGGAGGAACTTGGCCAACAGCGCCCTAATGTTCTGTTCTATTCATTCATTAAACTCCCAGAAGGTAAGATGAGTACACGTCGAGGCAACGTTGTCTTCATGGATGACCTCCTTGAGGAAGCACATGCACAAGCATCAGCGGTTGTTCGGGAACTGCGTCCCGAATACGATGATGAAAAAGTGGCCCAAATTGCTGAGGCAGTAGGGGCAGCAGCAGTTCGATTTAACATCATCAAAGTCAGTCCTGAAAAAGGATTTACTTTCCGCTGGGAAGAAGCACTTGCCTTTGAAGCAGGATCTGCTCCATTCATCATGTATGCACACACACGTGCTTGCTCAATTGCACGTCGTGTTGTAGGTCTTCCGGTGTCTGAACTCGAACGTCCTACAGTAGAAAGCATGCCAGAGGGATTGGTCGAATTACTGCGTTTGATGTGCACTCACAACGATGTGATTGAACGTTCTGTTCGAGAACAGAAAGCTCATTTGTTCGCCCTTCACATGCTTGAACTCGCCAATGCCTACAATGGATTTTATCGTGATTGCCCCGTCGTTCAAAACGATAAGGTCGATTCATTTGCTTTCTCAATCAGTGAAATGGCGCGTGAACTGATGCGATCTGGTTTGGAAGGACTTGGAATTACTCCGATTGAAGAAATGTAATCATTCCGTGGATTCATTCATCGATTCGTAGATAGCTTGAGTTGCAGTGTTGCTGTATTCCTCTGTTGAGGCGAGAACATCAGCTCCAACTGTCCGCAATTCATTGTATGCTTCTTCAATATCTTTGACCTGTTTCAAGAATCGAAGTGGAGGCCATCCACAATCAATGATTTCAGGATCAACGGTGCTCTGCTCAATCCATGCCGAACATTGCGAACCATAGCACAATGCTGAGAGGTGTTCAAGATCAACCCAAAAGGTCCTTCGTTGACAAACCGGGCAGATTTTGCCTTCCAGAGTCGTAAGGACAGTCATGCCATCCGTTCCGACAACATCAACATCCCATGCGATAATGGTCGCTTGTTCGAGATTCATCTGTTCGCTTTTGGCAAGAAAGGTCTTCATGACTTCCCATGCGATTTGTTCGGTACTAAAGCAACCCATACCAATGGCGTTCCCATCCACTTCAAGGACGGATGGAACAAACACACGGCTGGGTGAATCCATGAAGCGTCTTGCACGCCGAAGCCTTTCAATGCTACCGTTTAGAACCGCAAGATTCAGCGATTCCAAGTGTACTCAATGTACGGCAACCCGCCTGGATGTGGGAGGGGTGCTTCAGGTTTCTCGATTCGAACTAAGATGCGACGTACACTCTTCGATTGTTGAATACGTTCAGATATTTTGATTGCCATCGATTCAAGCAACCGAATTGGAGGCGAATCCAAGATTACAGCATCGATTGCGCCTTGCAACTGAGCATAATCCAACGTGCTTCCAAGTTGCCCCTCGTGTATCGTAGTCGATAGATCAACTCGAACCGAGACATTGAACGGTTGAGGGTTTTGATGCTCTTCGTCGAAGTATCCGTGAATGCCTTGAACGAGATAGTCGTCAAGGCCAACGGTGAAGGTCAAAATTCTCACTCCTCATCACGTTCGTGGACCCAAATCAAATGATAACCGAATTGAGTCTTAATCGGTGAAGATACGGTTTTGAGGGGTGTGCTCCAGACAGCCTCCTCAAATTCTCGAACCATATTTCCTTTCCGAAACCAACCAAGGTCGCCACCACGCTGCGATGACGGACAGCTTGATTTCTTACGAGCAAGTTTCTCAAAATCCTTGAGTTTCCCAATCTTGTCAGAAATTTGGACGGCTTCAGATTTTGAAGCGACGAGAATATGCGATGCATGGGCGCTTGGTTTTACCATGGTGTGGCCACCTCGGTTTCCTTCTTGAACTCAACGCTTAGGCAAAGACGGGCCAAGCAAGGTGTCGAATGTAGGTTCCGTATGCAATGACGGACACTCCAAGCGATTCCTCATTAAAACGGTCCATCGTATCCGCATAGGTGTGATACTCATAGGAACCTGATCCGTAGCAAACCAATGCGTTCCCCGTTACTCCATCGGGCAGGTCGTAGACGAATGGTCCATGATCGGAGTTGTAGGGCATGCCATCAGGTGCGCCTCTTTCTCCTTCCAACAATCCAGTTGAAACCGAATACTTGGGAAAAAGATCAGGCCGCTCTTCTTCGAGTACGTCAAGAATATCCTTCATCGCATTAATGTCTCCTTTAGAATTGGAAAAGAAACGAAGCGAGTTTCCTCTTTCAGCAATGTCGATGTCAACGTGATTCATATCCAAATTGATGTAAAGGCGAAGATTTCTTGCCAACTCGTTTGCATTTGCACCGACGTAGGCTTTGCTTCCCCAGAGTCCTTCCTCTTCTCCACCCCACGTGCAGAATCGAATTGTGTATTCTGGAGTTCCACTCTCGTTTGCGACCATGGCGATTTGTCGAGCCATTTCAAGAACAGTCGCAGTTCCGGATGTGTCATCAACTGCTCCTTGAGCATGGTAAACTGTATCGTGATGTGCACCAACAATAATGAGTTCCTCGCTCTTTCCATAGAGAGTTCCACAAGGTACGCTCACGGAGAGTTCACCTGCATTATCCACATCAGAAAAGAGCCTTAGAAATGCTCCTTGTTCTGCAAGTTCAATCATCAAATTTCCAGTGTTATTTGAAACTGCAATGAATGGGATGTTTTCTGGAATCGAACCACTGTTTGCTGCTTTCATATCGTCCACTCGAATGGATTTGAAGATAGGAACACAATCGTCTGACTCGATTTGTCCACAATTGGATTGGTTGTTGATTCTGAAAATACCTGCTAACCCAAATTCAGCGGCTTTGATGTAAATTCCCGTATTCCCATCTATGCTATTGCCACCTCGAACAATTCCTACTTTGCCGGAGGCTGAGCCCCAGAGGCCATCATCTGTTCCATCATCAAGATCGACCAATTCCATTTCTTGGCCAAATTGAATATCTGCAGAACCTGAGTATCCTTGCAAAACAAAATCAGTCCGATGTTCGAAAGTAGTAACTGCCCCGATACCACTGTTGCATGCAGCACCAGTTACAGGTGCTCCTAGCAGACCCCCTGCTGGTGGTTGACACATGGCAACAATTGGCGCACTGTTGATTGCAAACATAGGGACTGGATAGGTATTCAACTGAGGGGAGTAGCCCATTTCAGTGAGGTTGTCGAGAATCATTTGAGCCCCAGCTGCTTCTTCAGGACTACCTGACATACGACCTTCCCACTCAGGATGTCCGAGATTGACAAGCTCCTGCGCATACCAACGGGTTTGACTCGCATCAAAGCCAATCGGTTCATACACGGGTTCATCTTCGCCAAATCCAAGAATCGATGGGTTCAATACAACGAGTACAAGCAGCAAAACTGCGGCTACGGAACCAACAGTTTGTGCTAAATTAAATTGTCCAATCACGGTTCGCGTCCAGACTGAAGAAACGAGTTCAATTTTGGGTTCATTATTCACTGAACTGAGCCGTTCGATAAGTTCGGCTTTCTTTCCAGATTTAGAAAGTCCTTGTTCCTCAAGGAGAACTTTGAGTTCTGCAACAGTCATGGATTTGAATGACTCCGCTTGGCTCATGTTTGGTTTCAATCAGGCTCAACATTTGAACCCGTTGGAGAGATGCATCTCATTTGTCTAATTCTTCACCAGTCCAGCGCTTGCCGATGGTGTGTTTGAGTCCAATTTGATCGAGAATTCGAGCTACAACGAAATCAACCATGTCATCGATTGATGTGGGATGATTGTAGAACCCTGGTGAAGCAGGGATAACAACAGTTCCCCAACCTGACAACTTTGCCATGTTTTCCAAGTGAACAGTTGCGTAAGGAGCCTCTCTCGGAACGATGATTAGGTTCCGTCGTTCTTTCAAAGCAACAATAGCAGATCGAGTAATGAGGTTGTCTCCAATTCCTGCTGCGAGTTTTCCGAGGGTTGTCCCTGAGCACGGGCAGATGACAACAGCGTCAATAGGGGCTGAGCCAGATGCTGATTTCGCACCAATGTTTGCTTGTTCCTCAAGAATGGCACCGGTTTCTTCAGCAAGTGCTTCGGGAGTCGTATCGCATTCGTGTTTGAGTGTTATTCGACCTGAATCGCTAACGACGAGACGAATTCCCACACCGAGTTCATTCAGCACTTGTGCAAGTCGAACGCCATAGATGGCTCCACTTGCACCAGAGATTCCCAAAACGACCTCGCCCATGTTGTTTATTTGACCGGTTCTGATATATGCACTTGTTTGTATCCCTCAATAATTCCTCGAACAAGAAATGTGGATTATTCCCTACATTTCCGAATGAATTTAATTATATCTCCATTGAAGTAATACTATGACGCAGATAAGCGATGATGGGTTTTGGCAAAACATTGACGGTGAATGGATGCCTACACAAAAGCAACTGGAAGCTCTTGAGAATGGTGCTATTCCGCACGAATCGAATGAGATGGCAAATCCAAACTTAGAATCAAATGCAGATCATCTTTTTCAATTTCAACCAAGCATGCACGGAAAAAATCCAACAGGAACTCAAGAGTACATAACTTTCTTGGGGTATGTATTGATTGGTTTTGGTGTACTTGATTTCCTCATTTCATTTACCGGTACAGACATCACGTTTTTCCTTGGATTCTTTTCCACGTTAACGCCAATCCTTTTCTGGATTTTAGGAGGCTTCTTGATTTCAAAGGGGGAGGAACTACCTTGGTTTGAAGTTGAGAGATTTTCAGAATCTGATAAGGCCAAAGCGATTTATGCAGGGACATTGCTCGCAGCATTGTTCATACTCTTCCTGCTCATTGGATTAGCAAACTTGTCGAATAATTTGGATGACGATCTTATTGGAACTTGGACCAATCCAGTCGACGAATTAAGTTTGGAGAGCAATGGAGATGTCGACGAATCTACAGATACATTCAACAAATGGTACATTGAATACGGAAACTTAATCCTCGAGGAAGATGATTACTATTATACTTTCAAATATCAAGTCGTTGATGATATTTTGTTTCTTGCACCAATTGATAACGATGATAGCGTATTAAAAGAAGAGTGCATTGCATACCTGAAAGGTGATGCTGGGAAAACGAATTCAGCATACAATGACCGAATTGAAGATGCAGAATCAAATGGTGACTTCCCCAGTTGGTGCCAGCCGGAATGAGCAGTCTCATCGATTGAGTATGTCTGAAATCGTATCAAGTAGCGAATCTTGAAGTTTTTTTCTGTCGATTTTGTAATTCAGTTGCGCGAGTGATGTTGTCGTAGATTCTTGAAGGCCACATCCTGCTAAATTCTCAACCCTTCCAGTTGGAGTATCGTAATTGATGGTGAATCCATGTCGACTAACCCATTGCAGGAACGATAATCCAACGCTACAGATTTTTTTCCCATCAACCCACACGCCTTGCATTCTATTATCCCTGTAGCCTTTGACACCAAGGGTCTCCAAGGAAGCAATCACCCATGACTCAATTTTTGAAATGATATCTGCAACCGATTTTTCATCGCCTTTGTTCCAGTGAATGATCGGATAGACGACCAATTGACCAGGACCGTGCCAAGTGAGACCGCCACCACGATCAACTGGGTGACTCCGATAATCCGAAGGCGGTGCAACCCCGTCATTACGTGCACGCGGTCCGACGGTAACGATTTCAGGATGTTCGAGAAAGAGAACGGTATCTGGAATTTCATTATTGATCCGTTGCTTTTGCAATGTGGACATCATTTTGAGTGCGTCTGTGTATTCTATGACGCCAAGAGTACGAATGTCAATGGACAGCATGCTCCCTCCTCAATACTGTCCAGATGATCCGAATCCACCTTCTCCACGCTCAGTCGATTCCAATTCATCAAGGGCTACCTCTTCTATGTGAACAAGGGGAACGGGTGCAAACAACATCTGAGCAACGCGCTCACCTTTTCCTACAGTAAACGAGTCACCTTCTCCAATCCATGTTGCAAGAACCTTGAGCTCACCACGATAATCTGAATCAATGGTACCAACTCCGTTTGGAAGAATCATGCCCTTCTTTCCAAGAGATGATCTGCATCGAATCTGTCCTTCCCATCCTTCAGGAATAGCGCATGCAAGACCGGTTGGTATCATCACCGATGCCCCTTTCACAACGGTCGTTTCTTCAAGCGCATACAAATCCCAACCTGCAGCCTGTGCGCTACCTTGTGTGGGAAGGCGCGCCTCTCCATTCAATTTTGCGAATTTGACATGAATTTGGGTTCGCATGGTTTTGCCTCTTCTTGGTGGTTCAAGGAGTCTTTGATTTTGTTCCAGTGGAAATATAGGTATAATTCGGCTGAAAAATATCACTTCACATTTCAAAAAAATAGGTTCTTATAGAAATCGGTCGCATAAACATGTTTATCGGCGCAGCCCCCTGTTTTTTCCTCCTTTGAAAACACGACTTTATGTGCGTCAGGCATGCACATATTTATGAGCCATCTCGGATGGAGGAGAAACTCCAGCGCATTGGCGGAAGGTGACAACATGGTAATCGAACATAATCGAAATAATGATGATGGAATTGAAATTGACCTATCTCGAGAACATATCGAGCCCATGCTACAAGAATCTGACGACAGATTCGTGTTGTTTCCTATCGAACACGCTGATGTTTGGGAAATGTACAAGCAACATGCAGCTTCTTTCTGGACTGCAGAGGAAATCGATCTCGCCGAGGACATGAAAGATTGGGAAAATCTAAAACCTGAAGAAAAGCATTTCCTGAAGCATGTTCTTGCGTTCTTCGCTGCGAGTGATGGGATTGTCAACGAGAATCTTGTCGTTAACTTTGCAAACGAGGTTCAGTGGGCAGAGGCAAGATGCTTTTATGGATTCCAGATTATGATGGAAAACATCCACGCAGAAACATACTCTCTCCTAATTGACACATACATCAAAGATACCGATGAGAAAAATCACCTCTTCAAAGCACTCGAAACAGTGCCCTCTGTCAAC
>PBMQ01000024.1 GCA_002722615.1 Methanobacteriota archaeon
TCAACGTACATTGTTTCATTTGCTTCTTCTCTCGATGCAATGCCTCTGATGTTGAGGTGAATCTCACCTTTTGCTTGTACTGGAAGAATATCTTGATCCCATCCGGCCATTTCTTGGCCTTCTTCGATCGCAGTGGTTCGACCTGTTTCCTGAATCGAAACTTGAACGCCTTTTTCGAGGCAAAGCCCTGCCCCTCGACTACCTTGGTTTCGCGGGAGAAGTGCGTCATCATGAATGGAGAACAGAAGGGTGATGTGTCCACCGACCCGAACTGTTGCCATAGTCAAGCCATCTCACTACGAATCATCAAGATGGCGGAGAAGTCAGTCTCCGAATCAAGCAAATGCTCGTCCAAAGTCTTCGCCAAGGTCACTGAAGCGAGACTTGAGTTCTTCGATTGCAATGTTGAACACTGCTTCTGGAGCAAGTGAACCGTCGGTCTCGAAAGAGAAGACGAAACTGCCGTCAACCTTGTTGAGGAGAATTGCTTCATCGAAGTCTGCATCACGTCCGGTTCCATGACCGACTTGGTGAAGTGCTTTTTCAATGTCGAGAACGGTAGAGATATCGGTGCACTTCTTGTTGGAGAAGAGTTTTGCATCGATTGGTCGGCCATCGGAGGTTGTAAGGCTGAGATCGAAGAGAACGGATGCCTTCTTTGGCTTCTTGAGTTCAGCTTCATAACACGGTTGGAAGGTGACAGCGGATGCAGCAGCCCACTTTGCGTGATCTCGACCTCGTCCGAGAGTTGCGAATGCAATGAATTCAAGGAATTGGCCTTGAGCGAGGTAGGTGATCGGGATGGATTTCATCTCTTCACTGATGTCAAAGAGTGGATCTGAAACGTTGGTCAAGTCACCAGCACGAACAACTCGGTACGGCTCATCGCTATCTGCAGATGGACCTTGGACGTTGAGTGTGTAGAGAACTTGACAGTTCGGGCAGCCCTTGTCTTCTTCAGCAAGGTCCATGCAGTTTTCACATTCGTCAGGGAAGGCCATGCCTTCATCAGGTTGTGTTGGAATTGGAATCATGGCCAATCGGTGTGCAATAACTTCGTCAGGAAGTGCGTTAACGGATTCGAAAATCTCGCCACGGTTGTTATCTTGGTTAACGCCGAGCGTAAACATGACCTTACTGATGGCCATCTTTGGAACATCAGCCATGATTGCACGGCGGAGTGCATTCACTTGGGATGCATCCGTACCTTCGATTAGAATTTTCATTTTGTTACCTTTTGGGTAACCGTCAACAGCGCTTGCCTTCATGTTCATTCCTCCAAATCAGACACGTCGTCCACGCCGTCCACCCTTTTTCTTGGTGCCATCGTGGGCGATTGGTGTAACATCCTCAATACGAGTGATGGTCATACCTGCACGTGTAAGTGCTCGAATAGCTGCTTGTGCACCTGGTCCTGTATTGTTGGACTTGTTGCCACCTGGTGCACGATACTTGATGATCAATTGTGAAAATTCCTTGTCCTTGAGCATGTCAGCAAGACGCTCAGCGGCACGAGTAGCAGCAAATTGGCCACCACTGTCCTTAGACGACTTGACAACTTGTCCACCGGAACAGGTTCCAATGGTTTCAGCGCCGGTAAGATCGGTTGCTGTCATCAGGATGTTGTTGTAGGAAGAGAAAATGTTGACGATGGCTCGACGTGTCATCAGGCCTCACCTCCATCTTCTGCACTTGGTGCTGCTTCTGCAGCCTCCTTGACTTCATCAGCGAACGGCTTGGTTGCTTCTGGGTCAACTTCCTCATCTTCAGCAGCGTACTCAGCCATTTCACGGCGTCCGTCGATTGCCTTGCGAATGTCGTGGTCAGGGTCGTTCAAATCGCTGGAAGGATGGTATTGGATGATTTCTTCCTCGTCACGAGTGACTGGGTAGGAAGGGATGGTGACCTTTTGATCGCCAATGCAGATGTGACCGTGGGTCACGAGTTGACGAGCTTGCTTGAGTGAACATGCAAGTCCCTTGTAGTAGACTTGCGCTTGGAGACGGCGGTTGAGGATGTCCTCAGCGTTAAGGGAAAGAATGTCGTCAAGAGATGCTTCCTTGGTGATGAGACCCTTTTGGTGGAGAGATCGAAGGAGGTCGTCCTTCTCACGCATACCGTGACCTTCGGTTGTGTCGATCATACCGATCAAGCGCATGGCTTGTCGTCGATGGCGACGGAGTTGAGACTTTGCCTTCCAAATCTCTCGCATGTTTTTCAAGCCGTGATTAGCCTGGATAAGATGCTCTTCTTCGATTCGTGCCTTCTTCCAAGGATGTGGAGGCGTATCGAATTTTGGTCTGGAAAACTTTGGCTCACCCATCTTGAATCACCCTCATACTTTCTTTCGGCTAACACCGAGAGTCAGGCCACCACGGCCGTTGCTTCGTCCGCGTTGTCCACGGACTTTGTTACCGCTAGCGTGGCGAACACCACGGTAGCACTTCATGGTACGAAGACGGTTGATGTCTTCTTCGAGAGTGAGTTTGACCTCTTGGCCAGTCAAATGAATGTCGTTGCCGGTTTCAATATCGGCTGCACGGTTGACCATCCAGTAAGGAACGTTGTTGACGTAATCCTCGATTGCAAGTCGGAGTGTTTCTTGTTGCTCAGGCTTGAGGTGGCCAGCCATACGAGCAGGGTCGAATCCTGTGGATTTGCAAATCTGAATTGCGCTTCGTACACCGATTCCCTTTACGGATGTCAGAGCGGAAGAGAGTGGTTTGAGGCCATCCATATCCGTATCTGCCATTCGAAGAATGTATGAAAAATCGTCGCCGAGTTCCTCTTCTTTTCCTTTTGCCATTCTTGTCCACCTTACGTTACGACATGATGTCGAGCAAGTTTCCGACCAACCCCCCCTATATCAAGACCGCGATGCAGGGGTCCGATTTCAGGTGCCATCATTCTGAGGATATTGAACGCANATAAGGAGGTGATTTGAGGCNGTGTGACGCGTCAAAAACGCCTTCCTGCGTCCTTGTCGNTTTCTCANTTGNCGATCGATAGCTCCTTGCAATTTCGGTTGGAGGTCTGCCTCAACACCGCAACGAATCGTCATCGCCGAAATATCATTCTCCAAAGCGGTTGCAACAAGNGAGTCGATGTTCTCCAAATCGAGAGGNAGATCGAGAATCTCAACAACCCTTCCTGAGGCGACTACGAATGGATGTGAATCNTNCTTCAAGGGNCCGTTGTGATGGATGCGGGGTCGGCGAGGTGACGATTCTGCCCAACGAACATCGGCTGCACTGCTNAGTTGTGCATCCATCCATGCATCGACCAACCCACTGTCAACCAATGCCGCATCAAGGATGGTGACCCATTCATTTCGTCGTGCACTCTGGAGTCCATGCCGTGGATTTTGGATTGATGAGTGCTGTTCGATGACAGTATCCTCGCCTCCAAAGGTGCGAGAAAGACGGACAAATCGTTTGCTGATGCCGGGTGAGGAAACTCCACCNAGCCACAACTCTAAGCGATCGACGCGNCCACCGCCACGCGACATCCATGTCCATGTTCGTTCGATTCCAGGCCAANACGAGTCCACGATTTGTTCAACACCATCCCGNAGTTCTTGNGTCAATCGAGGTGACAAGTCNAGGACGATGCATGGCCCACGTGATGTGGACGATAGATACGGTTTCCATGCTTCAAAGACGTTCGTAAGGNTGGGTTGCATCTCGTCCAAGCCGTGTGTTCGGGAGTTTCGTGGACGGGCGGGGTCCAACATCAGCATAGCAATGCCGCCCGGCTCAAGGCCTGCAATTGAAGCGATTTCATCGCTCGCTGTTCCATCACCTGCAACCACGAGTGAACGCCGATGCCAGCCTTGGTCAAAACTCGCGTATCGCTCTGCGATAGTATTGAGGTTCAAACAACTGGCAACAGCACGGTCATGGTCAAGTTCGATACCCAGTGCAGGACGTTTCAATCGTGATGCATAAGCGGCGAGTTGAATCCCTGAACCGCATGCACAGTCCAGGAGCAGTCCCGATGGTACATCGAACTGTGCGATGTAATCTGCACGAGTCATGGCTACCTGCCAAGGTGTAGCCANNGGTTTACCTTCGCTTGCATGGTACAAGGAGAGTTCCTTCAGTGACACATCAGGAACCGATTGACCCGCCGGAGTCTGTTCAGATGGGATCAACAATTCCAATTGCCACACCTACTGAGTGATGTCCGAGCGCGTCAAGATGCTCTCAAAGGGAATGCCTGCTGTTTGGAAGGCTTCAACACCGCCTTCTTCTCGATCCAAGATACTGATAACGGCAAGGACTTCACACGATGTTGTCTCGCGAATGCGTTCAACTGCTTGGATGGAAGAACCTCCAGTCGTTGTCACGTCCTCAAGGATGACAATGCTTCCACCAGCTGCAATTGATGCTCCTTCAATTCCGGGAGGGTTGTTGGTTTTCCGACCGCCGCGACCTTTCGGTGATTTTCGGACCATGAAGCCCTTTCTGTGTTCAGACTCTGAGCCCGTAATGACGATGGCAGTCAGTGGAACAGCTCCNAGTTCAAGTCCGCCAACAAAATCAGGCTCCAATGCGTCAAGGCGGTGATTGAACAAATGGGCCAATAATTTTGAAGATTCGGTATGCATCATGACGGGTTTCATGTCGAAAAACCAACGCGATTGTCGCCCGGATGCGAGAGTGAATGCATCATCGGAGCCACCATCAAGAAAAGCGAGTTCCCGAACCATCTCAACCAAACGATTCCATTCTGGAAGGGATTTCAACGACTCGTGAACGCTCATGCATCAGGGGTGTGGCATCCATCGCATGAATGTTGGGCTGGGAGAGGGGATACGGTTTCGCCGATTGCATCATAAAGTCTCGACAATACCTTGTATTCGGGGGTCGTTGTTTCATGTCTTCGAAATCACCGACCAATGAACTCAATCCCCTGATTGGCGTCGATATACCCCGATTGGAAAAGGAAATGCAACATTACCAACAACTGCTTGATGAGCATGCTGATCACGCGTACAGGGTGGCTGAAGAAGCACGAAATCTCGGCCTTGATCCAAAACCCTACGTCGAAATTCCGAGAGCCAATGACCTTGCAAGTCGTACCGAGAAGTTGCTTATTGAACATCTGGAATCATACCCTGTTGCAGACGATATCCGCGCAATGCTTGCGGAACATGATCGTGAAACAACGTCCATCATGATGGCGCAGCGTGTCGCCAAAGGATTTCGCGAGAAGGGTTACGACATGGTCAAATCGATCGATGTTGGCCTTCGCGTCGGCCTTGCCATCCTAACAGAAGCCGTTCTTGTTGCACCACTGGAAGGAATCAGCGAGGTTCGATTGCTCAACAATCTCGATGGTTCGGCTTTTGTTTCCGTCCATTTTGCAGGACCGATTCGTGCTGCTGGAGGTACTGCTCAAGCTCTTGCTGTATTGATTGCTGACATGATTCGAAGAGAATTGAACTTGGGACCGTACATCCCTAGTGATGGGGAAGTTGAGCGGGTAAAGGAAGAATTCGGGTTGTACCGAGGCAATTTGCAATACCGCCCATCACCCGCCGAGATTGACGAAATCGTTCGTGCATGCCCTGTCATGATCAACGGAGAATCGACCGAGTCCATCGAATGCGCAGGATACGGTCGAGTCCGGAACATCGACGAAGCACGAATCCGAGGCGGTGTATTGCTCGTTATTGGAGAAGGAATGTGTCTCAAAGCTCCAAAAATTCAGAAGCACACTGAGCGACTGAACGTCCCCGGATGGGACTTTATTTCCAAATTTGCTTCCAAGGGAAAAGAAGATTCTGGAGGGTCAGACAAAGACGCATTCAAGAGTCGTCGAGTCACTCCTATTGACAAATTCATGAAGGACATTATTGCTGGTCGCCCCATCTTTGGAGGGCCACAACAACCTGGTGGATTCCGGTTGAGATATGGCAGAGGCCGTCCTTCAGGACTTGCGGCCGCTTCTCTGAATCCTGCCTCAATGCTGGTCCTNGATGATTTCATCACCATTGGAACTCAGATGAAGATTGAACGTCCCGGAAAAGCCTGNGCAGTTACGCCAAGCAACGATTCTGAGGGGCCATGGGTTATCCTTTCATCCGGACAATTCCTTCGGATTGATGNAAGCGAAAATTTACGGAAAATCCACAGCGACATACGCTCGATTTGGGACAATGGAGAGATTGTAATTGGTTATGGAGAGTTCATGGAGAACAACAAGAATCTCGTCCCTGCTGGATACACAACAGATTGGTGGGCGAGTGACCTCATTGACACTCTGCAAACCGAAGAAGATGTGAAAGATTTCGCATCTCTTTGCAAGGATTTAGGCCCACATCCCGATGGAGTGCCTGGCGCTTCCGACATCGAGGATTCTCATGCTCAGTTCCACGTTCGACGTCGATGGCATCGTTATCTTTCCAAATTGACTCTTGATTGGGAACAAGCCTCCGCGGTTGCAAAGCGCTGGCGTACAGCCCTTGCTCCTCCGCACAATCCTTGGTTCCTTGACCTGCCCATCGAATGGGTTCCTNCTTTACTCGAGGTGTTGAAACTCAGCACCATTGAAGCTCCCACCCAAATCGATAGCGATGTACAACACCCACACAGTGAATCATCATGGTTGAGATTCAAGGGTGCTGCGAAAGGCTGGGATCCGAAAACGATGGATAAACTGCAACCTGAATTCATCCCTTCTTTGAATGAAATTCCTGTGATTGGTTTGGAATACAAACCTGAGGAACCGATCTTCCAAGATTCATTGCCAGAGGGTTGGACCTTCATGCAACACGGTTTACTCAAAGGCGCATTGTTGTTGCTTGGAGTTACACATCATCACGATGGCGAGGACATCGTTGCCACCAGCGGATGGCAAGCGATGGTGAATGGATTGGGCTACACTACCAAAGGTAATGGTCTGCACCAGAATGTTGATTTGAAATCCTTGGTCGANCAAAGAATCGTTGAGTTGCGCCATTGTAACACGGTTTTGGTTGATGAATCCAAGCGATTGAACGAACTGAAAAATCAACGAGCATCGGTTCGGATTGCCGCTGAAACCGANGCTCGGCAACAAGGACTTGGTATCGCTGAAACGGACCAGGTTGGGCAAAAAGCTGCAGATTCAGTCGAAGACCCCGGTCCAGCAGATGCTGCACTTTATACAACTTCATTGCGCATCCATGACGATCATATCGTGGATGGTATCTTGCCATTGATACGAGAAATTTCGCCGCTACGTTGGGAACATGCAGCGCCTCAACGAGTCGGTTGTCGAATGGGTCGGCCAGAAAAATCAGCTCCGCGTGAGATGTCTCCTCGTTCACACACCTTGTTTCCCATCGCTCTAGAAGGAGGGAATCAGCGACTTATGTCTAACGCAGCTGGAAAGGGATCCATCCGAGTTCAAATGGGTAAGCGGATTTGTTCCAAATGTGGAAAGGATTCGCCATTTATTCAATGCCATCACCGGATTGTTGACGAAGCAGGTATTCCCAAAGTGGGAGAGACCTGCGGTGGCCGTACAGATATGAAAGAGTCGACAGGAAACAGTCGCCGGCGTGGAGAGATGCAAAGTGTACCTCTTGAGTCCATTTTGGAAGATGCGCAATTGCGCATCGGCATGAGTCGCTTACCACAGCAGGTCAAATGTGTGAAGGAATTGAAGAGCAGGAATCAAACTCCTGAACCGATTGAAAAAGGTTTGATTCGTGCAAAATACAATCTTCCAGTGTTCAGAGACGGAACCATTCGATTCGACATGAGTGACGTTCCTGTAACGCATTTCACTCCAAAGGAAGTCGATGTTGATTGGAAGCGATTGCATGCTCTTGGCTACACGCACGATTGGGAAGGGGCACCGCTTGAACGTGATGATCAAATGTTGGAACTCTTCCCCCAAGATTTCATCGTTGCCAAGAATGCTGCAGATTACTTCGTCCGCACTGCCCAGTTCGTAGATGAAGTTCTCGTCAAATTTTATGGTATGGAACCGTACTACAACGCTANCAACAAAGACGACCTTGTTGGTCAACTCATCTGTGCGCTCGCTCCACACACATCGGGTGGAGTTCTTTCGCGAATCATCGGTTGGGCGGACTGTTCTGGTGGCTATGCCCACCCACTCTTCCACGCAGCAAAGCGTCGTAACTGCGATGGTGATGAGGATGCAATCATGCTTTTGATGGATGGGTTGTTGAACTTCAGTCGCGAAATTCTCCCTGCCAATCGCGGTGGTCAGATGGATGCACCTCTTGTTCTTACAACTCGACTTAACCCAACTGAAATCGATAAAGAGGCACTGAATGTTGATTCTGCTTGGTTCTATGAGCGCCAATTNTACGAGGCCACACTCGAGCAACCGCATCCAAAAGATATTGCAGATTCGATGGATTTCGTCGAGCGTCGTTTGGGTTCTGTTGCTGCTGTTCGAGGTTATGGATATACACACGATTGCGATCGAATCGACGAAGGCCCTGAACTCTCAGCCTACAAGACACTTGCAACCATGATTGACAAAATGAACGGTCAGCTGGACCTTTGTCAGCGTTTGCGAGCTATCGATGCACGAACCGTAGCATCCTCTGTTATTCGCTCGCACTTTTTGCCCGACCTGCGAGGTAATCTAAACGCCTATGGCCGACAAAAGGTTCGTTGTTTGAAGTGTGGCCATTCGTACAGAAGAATGCCTCTTGCAGGTCAATGCATTCAACCGCAAAAGTCAGTTGGTCGTGGNCTATCTGCACACGGCGTAACTCGAAGTGAAGGTGGCTTATGCAGTGGTCGTCTTGCTCTTACCGTATCCGAGGGTGCAGTAAGGAAATACATCGAAGTAACCAAACACGTCATGGAAAAGTATGGTGTTGATACGTACACGCGACAAAACATGGAGTGGCTTGCAGGAAGTGTAGAATCGTTGTTTAACAACGATCGAGCTCGTCAAATGTCACTAACCGATTTCTTGTAACTATAACGTAATCGGATCGCGCCATGCCGATTCGTCCCCTTCGTCGGGGCCATCGATTTCAGGCATTCCNACACGAGGCTTACGGAATTCGGCAGGAGTTGAATGCTTGGATTCTGTTTGCTCGATTCGTTTTGCAATGTAAGATCGAGCCGCAGACTCACCAAAGGCGACGACGACCAAAAGGAGAGAAAGTAACACATGGCCAAGGGTAGCAATTGGNACGAATGGAGCTACGTCGAGGTGTTGAATGGCGACAATGTTCTCACCTGCAGACGTGTTGAGAGTATATTCTCCTGGTGGCAATTCTGCATCGAAGGTTGCAATCTCATTGGTTGAACCTTCCCAAGATAGGACGACGTTGTTTGATTCATCGAGTAATCTCCATGAAACATTTTCTGTCCGAGTCGGATCATCCTGATGGACGAATTCTGTTGTAATCGAAATTGGTAGTTCAGCATCGCTACCAAACACTGCTTGAAGCGATACTTGACGTTCAGGTTGGAATTCAAATCCTCTGTCGTTGAGTTGCTGTGATGCTTCGTTGGAAGCGACGTTCCCCCAGATAACGTTGATGACAAGCAGAGCAATGACCCACAACGAAATGTTGAGAATCCGTTTGCGCTCCATACNTGCCATATCTCCTGATTACCTTATGAGGAAGTGTTCAACGCCTAAGCGACGCATCGCTTCTCTCATCCACTTCAATTTCTGCATCTTCCGCTCCGGATTTGTAACACCAGACCATGGTCCCACGACATCAGTTCGGAATCCAAGGCATTCAACGTTCTCCAGTGAACGCCCTAAGGATTCAATAAAGCAGAGGGCTCGATCACCATCCGTGAATCCTCCTGGATTGTACATGCCTGCATGCATTGCCTTGGATTGATGTGTAAGGGTTAGGGAAGGAGGATTTTGAANCAAAGACCATGTCGAAGCGAGTTGGCTCCATCGGTCAAGATTGTCACCGTGCGCATGGAGGACGATGTGAATGCCTGCTTGTGCAGCACGCTCGAGATGGTCCGAACCATCACCATCGCTTATGACACAAAGAACCCGTGAGAACTCATCGATGGCGCCCACTGCTCCATCAGCAGCAATAAACCACGCATCGGGGTAATCTGCAACGTGAATTGGTACACTTCCTGCACCAACGACCACCAAACGCTGAGCAGAACAAATCGATTGCCTGAGCGCTTCCAAGGCTTTGGAGCGTGATGTTCTGTCCCACGATTTGTGCCCGAATGGAGACTCAATCGAGAATGCCTTTGCCATTTCATGTGCTGAATGTTCGTCAGCATCCAAGGACCAGTCAAAGGCTTCACGTACCTCATCCTGCAAAGAGATGAGGTTCTCTTGAATAGGTTTCAGCACATGCCTTCCACTCGTAGGTCGTTCAAGAAAGATATGGGTTGTCAAGTTCATATGGTATCGGGTTTGTTCATTGATTGTGCCGCGACCACCCNATCAACCATCCATCACGGATGAGATTACGCTTGCGCGTTATCCATTTTTGCCACAGGCAAGCGGTTGGATTCAGCAGATGGCTGCGAAACACAACATCACTTTGGATGACCTACTTGACGGATCCTTGATGGANCCTGCTCGAAAGCGTGCACGTATTCGACTCGTCGATAGCGTACAATCGAAAGAAGGTGTTGAGTTAAGTGGCGGAGACATTCATACCGAAGAAGGACGTTTGATTGAAGCCTTCTCGTTTTACTATGCTCGACTCGTTATCTGTGCATCTGAGGACGAGCGTTTGTTGGCTCGTTGGGCGCAAGCAGAAGCTGCTCGAGCAGAACATTTACTGATTCGAGATAGTCAAAACCTGCACAACATCGCCAACACGTACATCTCAACTCTGGAACACACACAACAAGGACAGAACGCTCGACGAGCAATGGTCGGTACGGACATTCAATCGCTGCGTCAATCGCAAGATGGGCTAGAGTGGTCTCTTGGACTTTCGGACTTCATCGAAGTTTGTCCTCGAATTACTGGCAACCGATGGCGATTGCCAAATTGTGACGTCGATGCAGGAATGGTTCGTTTGCACAACGAACAGAAGTACTCCTCAACTGCGAAACTGGCTCGTTTATTGAGAGAACACATCAAGAGCGATGTGGAGAAAGAGGGCATCAAGAAAATGGCTGAAGTTACAACTGATCTCGCTGTTCGCCTTGCAGAACCAGTGGGTATGGTTCGAAATCTTCTTGCTCAGAAAACCAGTGATGCAATCGCATTGGTTGGTGCTGAGGAGGACGATTGGCCTCCGTGCATGAGGAGGGCCGTTGCGGATTTGTCTACAGGTGTCAACGTCAACCACTTTGGGCGTTTGTTCCTTGCATCAATGGCTGCAACCTTGGCGTTACCACAGGAGTCGTGTGTGGAATTCTTCCGGGGTGCACCAGATTTTGATGCGGGTACCACAACCTACCAAGTTGGCCACGTCTACCAACACGGATACACGCCATCAGGTTGTGGAAAACTGAAAATCAATCACAACTGCCCTGTCCTACCTGGTGATGACCGTCTTTGCGACCAGCCTTGGTTGGACCATCCGCTGAAGTACATCCGTGCGACACAACGTAGGAAGCATCGACAGCAACAATCCGAAGCACCTCAAAAGAAGCAGGAAGAAGCCTCTAATGAAGCAAGAGTTTGAAGTAAAGGAGTGTTTACCATTACACAGGGAGCACCATGGCAAGAGTCCTCGTTTTGACCGTTGACCGAGACAATGATCTCGGTATCAAAACGTCAATTCGTGGCCCTGTTGTCGGTCGACGGCAAGTCCTAACTGCAGCCCTGAAACTCGGAATTGCAGACCCTGAAGAAAGCGATACAAACGCAATCTTAGGTGCTCTNTCTCAACACGACATCCTTCTTGAGAACGGAGCAGACGATGATGAAGTTGAGGTTGCAATTCTGACGGGTGACGAAAAGGTCGGTGTTCGATCCGATCGTGCAATTGCAGCTCAACTGGAAGAAGTCGTTTCAGCATATCAACCCGATGAAGCAATTTTGATCACCGACGGAGCCGAAGATGAAGCGGTTCTGCCCATCATCCAATCACAAGTTCGAATCGACCATGTTGAGAAAATCATCGTCAAGCAATCCAAGGGTATTGAAGGAACCTACTACTACATCGTCAAGGCTTTGGAAGACCCAAAGTGGCGTGCTCGATTCATGGTTCCTCTCGGTCTCGTTCTTGCTATTCTTGGGCTGGGAATCATGCTGCCAAATGAAATCGGTGGAATCGTCATCGGTAGCCTTCCACTTCTCCTTGGTTTGTTCATCTTCGCCAAAGGTGCTGGAATTGAAACGACGGTCAACAGAGTCATCCAAGAAATGCGTGAAAACGCTGATGCTGCAATGTTTTCATCCTTGTTATGGACTGCAACGGTCTTCAGTGCCATCTTTGCGGGGGCTGAAGGATGGCAAACCTTCGATGATCTCGTTGATACAGAAACCAAATCTATTCTNTGGATGCAAGTTGCGAATTCATCTCTTGCATGGATCGTTATTGCGTTCTTGACATCCACTGCAGGATTCATGCTATTGCGCCTCAAGCGTGGAAGTTTCTCCGGTTCACTGATCGTCTTGAGTATCTTCGGTATGGTCGTCTATTCTTTCGTGAACACATCGTTGGAAATTGCGATTGACATCTTGAAAGGAAACGCCTATGAGTTCAACGTTCAGAACATCATCAATACACTCTCTGTTCCATTCGGTTGGATTGCTGTTCTGTGGGTGACAATGACCATCCTCAAGGGACTTCGACAAAAACAGGCGCAGTCCGAGCGGTACTGGGGCATCTAAGTCGGACCATTTGCACACACATACCCTCAAACCTCAAATTGAGGAAGCATAACGCATTATCATGAGTTCCATCTCTGCACAAGATTTGCAACGGTTGGCTGGGTTGCAAGGATACGACTTGACGCTCGAAATTGATGCCCTTGCTCGGAAATACGCTATGAGTCCGGATGAGATCATGTCCATACTTCGCTCAGCGAGTCAATCACAACAGCCATCACAGCAACCGTTTGAACCAGTGGCGAGCAAGACAGTGCCTCAGCTTCCNAACAAACCAAAGCATATCTCGATGGAGGGGTTACACTTTGACTATGACCCAACGAGTGGTGCGAAAGATCGACGTACACAAGTTGATCAGGCAATTGTGTGTCAAGGATGTGGTGTTGCACTTGGGATTCCAAGTCGACGTCCTATCAAAATCAAATGCCCACAGTGCATGCATGAGTCGATATTCAACTGATTTGGTGATCGAATGAAGCTTACAGAAATCCCACGAATGTGGCCATATGAGCCCTCAAATTCTCCTCTTCCACTTCCTCCTCAACCCCTTGTGTTTACGCAACATCATCTGCATTGGGTCAATGCAGAACGCTTCGATGCTGAGAATATGACAGATGATGAGCTCAAGGAACACGTAGGGAAATGGAAGACTACATCAGGAGTCTCAATCGATGCTTTACTCCAACAAGAAGGAGTCTCTTCAATGGATGAACGACGTTTGATTCTACTGACAGGAGAGCTTGCTAATCCGTGCAGACTCGCTGATATTGATGCAGGGCCTCTTCCAATCATTAACGTACGAATCGATGATATCTGTCGTACATGGACCGATACCCTCGATCCAAGAATGATGAATCCTGGTGTTCATCACGTCACTATTGCCCGTACCNTTGGNTGGTGGGAAGGAACGCACCTTGGATTTGCAACCATGCCACAAGTTCGGAAACTCATGGAGTATCTTGGTGATGGTTCGCGTGGAAAGTGGAAACCAGGCAAACTTGCCGAGGGGCAGTTGCACGTACTTCACGATACGACCCTTGCAGCACCAACGATTGATGACTTGCAATGGGACGGGGAAAGCGAGCATGTTGAGTTAGAGCGCCCCCCCTTTGACGGTCCAGAACTTCCTCTAGGCGAAATCTTCACACCACTTCACACTCGTCAAGGATGTTACAATCACAGAGGGCGATTGGCTCGCTGCGTCCACCATTTGCATCGAGGATTCCACAACAACATCTATCGGAGAGGTTCTGCTCGACAGTGGGATGATGTTGTAACGGTCCAAAAGCGATAAGAAAAGCCTCATGAGGCTCAACCCCTTCGCTACGGTTAGTGGGATTTGATGATCATCGCACCCAGTGTCCTAACCGCCAACCTTGCAGCCCTTGGTTCAGCTTGCGACGAAGCCGTTGATGCTGGTCTCAATTGGCTTCATCTCGATGTCATGGATGGTAACTTTGTACCAAACCTAACCTTTGGCCCACCGGTCATTAAGCAACTTCGAAAACACCTCGGAGATGGACCTATCTTCGACGCCCACCTCATGGTTGAAAATGCAGAAACAATGTACCAAGATTACATCGATGCCGGTTGCAATCACTTGACTGTGCATGTCGAAGCCGTCAAGCACCTTCACCGTCTCATTCATGCAATCCGAGAGGGCGGAGCAACGGCAGGTGTCGTTCTCAATCCAGGTACGCCGGTTGAAGCCGCTCTCGAAGTCCTACCCGATGTTGACCTCGTCCTCATCATGAGTGTCAATCCTGGTTTTGGTGGACAGTCATTTATTCCAACGGTTGAGTCAAAAATTCGAACGCTTCGAAAGGCCATCGATGAACAAGTCGCTGCAGGGGGACGAAACGTCCAATTGCAAATCGATGGAGGTGTCAAATCTCACAACATCGCCATGCTTCGTGAATGGGGCGTGACCAATGCTGTTGTTGGATCTGGATTGTTTAATGCCAACGCTAGCGTTGCTGACAACTTAACAACGCTTCATCAAGCCCTCAATGACTGAGTGATTTGATGAAGATTCTNCTGGTGACGCTTCTTCACCCCCTCCCGACCAATGCGGCCAGGGGAACGTTTGTTGCCGATCATGCTCAGTTACTGCGTGAAATGGGGCATGATGTTCGTATCGTCAATCCGCTTCCAAAGCTACTGAAATACATGGAGCAAAGTCGATCGACGCTCACTGGAGTTGCNAAGGCCCCCAAGCAATTCGAACACAATGAATTCGAAATTTATTCGCCCCGATACCTTGCATACACCGACCATCCCTATCCTTGGTTAACCTCTCGTAGCATTCGAAACCGTCAACGTTCCATCGAGAAATGGCTCGGTAGTTGGCGTCCTGAACATATCATTGCGCATACACTTTGGCCGGTTGGGGAACTTGCTCAATCACTTTCAAGGCGATGGAGTGTTCCTTGGACAGGCGTCGTCCATGGCCATGACGTTGATGTTGGACTCTCACATTCAACAACTGGAAAGAAAATCAAATCACTCATGCAATCCGCTGATTCAATGGTCTTCGTCAGTGATCGTCTTCGGATGACTGCAATCGAATCCGGCGTCCAGCCCAAGAAATCCTACACCATTGCCTGCAACAGTCAAATGGACGATGAATGGGCGCGTCCGATGAAGAAATGGAAAGGACGTTGGCGACGTGAATCCATCGACATCCTCTTTCCTGCCGATCCNCGNCGTCCAGAAAAGAACCATCTTCTTGCTCTCCAAACGGGAGAGATCCTTGAGGAGCGGGGCTGGATTGTTGGTATGACGACACTCAAACAACAACCGCGTAGTATTGTTTGGGACCGAATGATCGTTGCAGATGTCACCCTCATCACCTCACATCGTGAATCAGGACCGTTGGTTGCTCGCGAGTCAATCCTTTGTGGCACACCGGTTGTCTCAACCAACGTCGGAGATGTTGCAACCTATCTGCCAAGCACATTCGTACTCGATAAGGCAACACCGGAAGCACTTGCAGACGCATGTGAAGCCGCACTCGAAACCGATTGGGGTGCTTCACCAATCACTCTGCCTCATCGTGTTTTATCTGAAACGGTTGCTCAACAGTGGTCTTCATTGCTTCAAGGCCTTGGGGAAGAAGAATGAACAATCCTAGGCCGCCAATGGCCAAGTACGATTGCTCAGATAATGCAACACAGGTTCCAATGACGACACCAATTGTGACCAGCCACTGGAANGCACGCTCTTTGAAATCATTGAGTCGACGACTAAGAACAATCCCAAGGAACAGCATGACAAAGGACGAAGCGACCGATGCGTAAGCAGCCATTTCGACTGCTAAACCACCGCTTGTCTCAGCGCCCCATCCGATGAGCCAGAGACCAAAAACCGTCGAAGAAGCAACGACGCTTAGAATCAGCAACGTGAACAACCAAGGTTTCCCTCCTGCTTGCAACGCAGTGTAAGAAGGGACTGAAAGTACAGTGCAGGCCCATCCTATGAGGAGGATCATGAACACATCTCGAGCTGAAGTCCCTAAACTTCCATCAAAGTATTCTGCGGGAAAACCAATCGGGAGCAGAATCCAAACAATACTCGCTCCACCAACAAGGCCAANCGGTACCAATGCAAAACAAATCGACTCAACTCGCTCAAGATGTTGGTGAAACAAGGCAGGGTCGTTTCGTGTTGCTCCCAGAACTGGTAACAATGCCGAGCGCATCGCTTGTGGAACAAGCAGACCTGCTAACCAAGCAAGTTGGGCAACATGGAAGAGGGCGACCTCATCAAATCCAAGTTCATTCGCAAGAATNAATTTCTCAATTCGAATGACGTAGGGAAGAACNCCGAGCGTAATGGCAAAGGGGAGAGCAGCCAAGACGATGCTCTTGGNGTTGACCCAATCGTTGCCCAACATCGATGAGTCGGTTTGTTCTTGATTCGTCGCACAGACGCGATATGCTCCAACAAGAGCCACCATGAATCCGATGACTGCCCCCATGAGGAATACTGAAGCATATGCAACGACATCGGTCGATGCCATAGCGAAAAGAACTCCATATCCAATGGTTGTTAGTAACCTCTCAACGACCTTGGTCATGGATTCTAAACGAGCATCTCCTGCTGCACGTAAAGCAGTCCGTGGAGCATAGGATGCAATGTGAGCCAACGCAACACCTGCACCGATCAGCATCAAGACATCATGCCCGCTTTGAGAGAGAACAATCCATACTGTGATTGGAGCAAAAAGCAGTATTGCAAGACCCTGCAAGCGATATATTCTGAGCATTCCTGGCCAAATAGAGGAGGGNGTGCGTGGTCCATCGCGTGCAAGCAATGTTGGCAATCCCAAATCCAAGAGAAGGAACAGTGTTGCAAACAGGTCGATGGCAATCACGAACAATCCGTATGTCTCGGACAGCAACGCTCGTGCCAAGACCAGTTGGCCAACAAAGGCCAAGAGGACTGCTACAACATCAGCCGAGGCGAGCCATACGCTGTCGCGACCAAATGCTGGCCGTCGATTCATATCGCTCATAGGTTCCTCGAACCTNTGAGGATGCATGAATCAATGGGTCATCAAGCATACTTTTGCCAATCGGTTCCGTTCCACCACATGGTACCACCGTCGGACATACGACGCCATGTGTGACCTGCTTCATCGGTCCATTGTTGGAGGACTTCTGGAAGTGCAACCGCTGCCTGAGAGGCTTGCGTTTGTGCAACAGCAGGTGTTGCTTGTGCTTGCACAGCTGGTTGTACTGTTTCGACTTGGGCAACGGGTTGAGCAACTTGTGTTTGCACAGGTTGAGTTTGTTGGACTTGGACGGGTTGCAGTGGTTGCGATGTCTGAGGTGCATATTGCGACGTATAGGTCGACTGTGCTGCCTGTTGTGGCTCATAGGAGTATGTTGTTGCAGCTTGGGAAGTTGCAGTCAATCCATTGGATGAGAAGTCTTTCTCTTCGGAAGGAGAGGATTCATCGCGACCTCGAACATAGAGGAGGCCACCAACGATGAGTACAACCAGAACAATACCGATGATGCTCGCAATCAACACAATGTTGCTGTCTTCTTCCTCGGACTCAGCACCATCTCCTGTTGTAGAAGGATCGACTTCTGCTTGTGGGATGATGACAGCATCGATGACGTGAATGACTCCATTGGAGGTTAGAACGTCTGCACCGGTAATGTTCGCACCATCAATAGATGGGCTCAGCGTAAATGTAGCATTCTTGCCGTTGACCATTTGCAAAGTCATTCCTTCTGTAATGTCTGTAGAAAGGACAGTTCCTGCGTAGACGTGGTACAGGAGGATGTCGCTCAACTGCGCCTTACCCTCCGGCGTGTCAAGAACTGCGAGATCGATGCCCGCATCTGTAAACGCTTGGTCAGTTGGTGCAAAGACCGTGAACGGTCCTTCTCCTTGAAGCGTTGCGACCAATTCTGCTTGAATCAAAGCAGCGACCAGTGAGGTGTGAACACCTGTACATTGTGCAGTTTGGGTAATGTCGCTCGGTGCGTCGGATGGGGTAAGAACAGTGTCAATCACGTGGATGAGTCCGTTGCTGGTTGCTACATCNGCGATTGTGACTGTTGCATCGTTGACCATCACGGAGTCTCCAACTGTGAAGGCGAGTGTTTGCTCATTTGCAGCAGTTGTTGTCATACAGTTGCTGAGTGCAGTTGATGGCACTTCACCAAACACGACATGATAGAGAAGAATGTCAGAGAGAGCTGCCTTGCCTTCTGGTGTATCGAGAGAGGCAAGATCGATTCCTGCATCAGTAAAGGCTTGATCGGTTGGTGCAAACACTGTGAACGGTCCTTCACCCTGGAGGGTTTCGAGCAATTCTGCTTGTACAACGGCTGCAACGAGAGAATCGTGGACTCCGGTACATTGTGCCGTTCGCGGAATGTCATTCGGAGTATCCGTTGGTGTCAATACCTTGTCGATGACGTGGATAACACCGTTACTGGTGGCAACATCAGGTAGAGTGACTGTTGCTCCGTTGACGGTGACTGTGTCCGCTACACCGAAGGAAAGGGTGCCGCCATTGATGGCTGTTGCAGTACCGCACTCTCCCACATCGGAAGATGGTACGTTTCCAGATACAACGTGGTAGAGCAAGATGTCTGTGAGAGCAGCCTTGCCTTCTTCTGTGTCAAGTGNAGCAAGATCAATTCCTGCATCTGTGAAGGCTTGATCAGTTGGTGCAAAGAGGGTGAATGGACCCTCCCCTTGTAAGGTTTCGAGGAGTTCAGCCTGAACGACTGCTGCAACAAGCGAGTTGTGAATACCAGTACATTGTGCTGTTCGAGGGATGTCATCGGGTGTTGTAGTTGGAATCAGAACCTTGTCGATGACATGGATGATACCGTTGCTGTTTGGAACATCGGTTGCAGTAACGTTTGCTCCGTTGACGGTTACGCCATCACCTACAGCAAACGATAGCGNGTTACCGTTGACAGTGGTCGCTGAGAGACAATCAGTTACCGCAGAAGCAGGTACTTCACTGTCGAGAACGTGGTAGAGCAAGATGTCTGCTAATGCTGCTTTTCCTACCGGATTGTCGAGTGAGGCAAGATCGATACCTGCGTCGGCAAATGCTTGGTCGGTTGGAGCAAAGACTGTGAATGGTCCATCGCCCTGAAGGGTCTCAAGCAACCCTGCCTGAACAACTGCAGATACGAGGGAGTTGTGTTCTCCAGTACATTGCGCTGTTCGTGGAATGTCGGTCGGCGTATCGGTGGGCGTCAACACCTTGTCGATAACATGGATGACTCCGTTACTGGTGGAAACATCAGCAAGTGTGACGTTGGCTCCGTTAACCATAACGCCCCCATCTACAGTGAACGAGAGAGGTTGCCCGTTCACAGCATTTGCACTCATGCACTCTGTTACTGCGCTCGATGGTACGTTTCCAGCAACGACGTGGTAGAGGAGAATATCTGAGAGTATTGCTTTTCCTTCTGCAGTATCCAATGATGCCAGATCAATACCTGCGTCTGTGAATGCTTGATCGGTTGGTGCGAAGAGCGTGAACGGTCCAGCTCCTTGCAGTGTTTCCAGCAATTCGGCTTGAACGACGGCTGCGACAAGTGAATCGTGAATCCCTGTGCATTGAGCAGTACGAGGGATGTCATTTGGTGCATCGCTTGGTGTGAGGACCTTGTCGATGACGTGGATGACTCCGTTGCTTGTNGTNACGTCAGCGAGTGTTACGTTCGCATCGTTGACCATGACTCCTCCGTTCACTGTGAACGAAAGCGGTTGGCCATTGACTGCATCCGCAGACATACATTCGTTCACGTTTGCAGATGGAACTTCTCCGGAAACAACGTGGTANAGGAGAATGTCAGAAAGTGTTGCCTTGCCTTCAGGAGTGTCGAGAGCAGCCAAGTCGATTCCAGCGTCAATGAAGGCTTGATCGGTTGGTGCAAAGATTGTGAACGGGCCGGGACCTTGCAAGGTTTCGAGTAACTCTGCTTGGACGATACCTGCAACCAACGAATCGTGGATACCAGTGCACTGGGCTGTCCTTGGAATGTCTCGTGGCGAATCCGTTGGCGTTAGAACCTTGTCGATGACATGGATCAAACCATTGCTGGAGATAACGTCTGTGAGGGTGATGTTTGCATCGTTAACCATAACAGAATCTCCAACTGTGAACGAGAGTTGTTGGCCGTTTGCGGCGTCAGCGAGTAGGCAATCTGATACTTGCTCTGCTGGTACTTCTGCAGATACGACGTGGTACAGCAAAATGTCGGACAATGTTGCCTTTCCTTCAGGAGTGTCGAGTGCAGCCAAGTCAATTCCTGCATCTGTGAAGGCTTGATCGGTTGGAGCAAAGACTGTGAATGGGCCAGTACCTTCTAGGGTTGACAAGAGGTCTGCTTGGATAACAGCTGCAACAAGTGAATCGTGGATACCCGTGGTGTTAGCGGTTGATGGAATATCGGTTGGTGGCAATAACACCGTGTCAATGACATGGATAATTCCGTTGGATGCTTGCACATCTGCTTGAATCACTTCTGCAGCACCTATCGTAACAGTTCCGCCGCTAACACCGAACTTTGCCTTGTCACCATTTACCATTTCTGCGAGCATCCCGTTCCTGACATCTGTACTTGGAACGGAACCAGAGATGACGTGGTACAGGAGAATGTCTGCAAGTGTTTGATTCTCTTCAGGTGTATCGAAATCGTTGAGATCAATACCTGCGTCGGCAAATGCATCGTCAGTTGGAGCAAACACAGTAAATGGCCCAGGGCCTTGGAGGGTTGCAACAAGATTTGCGTGGGATAATGCTGCAACAAGGGAGGTGTGAATCCCCGTGTTTGTAGCATTGGTTGGGATGTCTTGGGTGGGGTCAGCCTGCGTACTGAGAGGCAGTGTGGAGGCAATCAAGAGAGTTAATACAACATATACGGCGGTTTTCTTCATAGAACTCTCATGAATTTGCCGAGGTTATAACTGAATGTTTTTTTTCTCAAAATTTAACATCTTTTGCATCGTAAGAACATCAATCGATTGACAATTTCGAAAAAGACAGTACTCTCGTAATGTCATGGCCCATCATCATATACGTACAATTCACTAAATTCATCGAGAAGGATTGGACCAGAATCTGTATTGTGTACAACTCGGATATTCAAGTCGCATCCTGAACTGCAATCCGCTTCCCATGCGTCTCCTCTACCAAAACCAATCACAGAACCAGGGTTCATCTTCTCACTACCGAATTGAGGGTAGTAAGAGCAAACACCGTCATATCCGTCGTAGAAGCACTCTATTTCTGAGCCACCGTCAATTGTTATGAAGAACGCCATATCGGATATTTCCAAGAGATCCCATTTCGATTGTTCAAGGGTTAGACGAAAAGAGTCACTTTGGCCAAGACTGAACGAAAATCTGTACTCGTCTTTGAATTCATTATCGCACCAACTTGGAATATCTACTGAGTTAACCATAGAGAACCAGGTATTGTAAGCATCTTCATTCCAATCCTCACCTGAGAAATCAAGTCTTCCTTTGCTAACCATTGCAGTACAGGTCTTGCTTAACTCGTCCATCATATCGTATTCATTCACTCTTTTGTCACCGTCATCCTCGGTTTGTACTGCTTCAATGTACTGGACAAACATTACACTATCAACAATTTCGTATTTGAATACAATCCTTGTGAATTCAACGTAAGGTTCGAACTCGTCGGCGGATAGAGTTCGTTCATATGTAGTGGTAATTTGATCCCCCGATTTTTCCCATGTTGTTTCAAATGGCCAAGATGGATATCCTGCATAGGGATCATCGTCCCACCAAGGATAGGAGACGAATGTGTCGTTTTCGTTGAAAGCCATAATATACCCTTGTTCATCAACCCACTCTCCAACAAAATCTGCATCTCCCTTGCCAAAGACACCAAACGCATACATGATTCCTACAGTACCTGCAACGACCAGTATACCTGCCAAAGCAATGGAGATGATTTTCTTCTTCTCCATTCCACCAGTTGCAACGGATTCTGGCTTTGGCAATGCTCCCCCAACAAATGGCGGAGGTAAGTCGCCTAGAGGTAACGGGGAAATCCCAGGTAGAGGCATTGGAATTGGTATTTCAGGAAGAGGTTGGGTCACGTTCGGAGTAGGCACCATCGGTTCGAAATCAGGGTAATACTGAACCGTATACTGCTTTGCTTGCTCGGCGGTATAACCTTGACTAATCAGAGACTGATAGTATTCCTGTGCTTGCATGCTGTTCAATCCTACACTCACTATTTAGTATGACCGAATTTATTGATATTGAGAATGCTTCTATGGTTACGGTTGACTCTGTTTTAACTAGACAGGTTCAAAGAAGAGTATCGGCTGGTGTGGTTATGGTCAGTACCGAGTGGCTCGAAGCAGAAGTGCTCAAAGCCGTACCAGATGCTGATGTTGAAGTCATTGATTTGCACCGAAGTGGTGACCATTTCCACGTTCGAATCACCAGTCCCTCATTTGAAGGCATGCGACCTCTTCAACGACAAAAGCAGGTCTTGAATCACATGAAGCAATTCATTCCACACCCAGTGCATGCCATCGATCTCAAGTGCATGACACCTGAGCAAGCAGCCGTAACCGGCGACACTGCCTTTGATCCACACGCAGGTGGTCAAGGCGTTCACATTCGACGAATTAACCGTCAAAAAGAGGAATGAATATGGATTGGACACCTGAAGAATTGCAAGCTATCGTTGATGAACACGCCTTGGTGTTGTTCATGAAAGGAACACCGGATGAAGCACAGTGTGGCTTTTCAAACCGTGCTGCACAAGTCATGCAGACACTTGGAGAACCCTTTGCAGCGGTGAACATCCTTAGCGACCCTCGAGCAATACCAAGCGTATGCGCCTGGTCAGACTTCCCAACCATGCCTCAAATCTTCGTTCACGGAGAATTGATTGGCGGATCAGATATTGCTCTTGAAATGCTGAACGATGGTTCACTTCGCGAGATGTTCGATGCTGGAAAAGCCAAGGATGATGGCGGCGGTTGCTGCGGTAGTTGCTGATTTTGCGAGAAATCAAAATCTAAAGTAGATGAAATCTACTGTTTCTACCGGCCTCAAATAGAAGGCCAGTGTCAGCATAAGACCACATATCCCTCCCCAGATCAACGGGTGTCTACGTGCTAGCCACAGTTTTCCTCCGTTGATTTTTCCACTAATCCCATGAAGCAATATAAATGCGAAAGCGAGAATAAACGGGAGGATTTTGACTTCAGGAAGTACCTCATACATTTCTTTCAAATCGAAATGACCCCCAATTCCCAAGAAGGTCTTCATCGAGGGAATGAGTATTCCAAGATCCTCAACTCGGAAAATAAGCCAAGTAAAGAAGACCAGGTACTGGGTTACGAACCACGATGCTAGCACTCCAACCCGTCCTACTCTGTTGAAAAATGATTCAACAATCGCAACCTTGCTTCCAAATCGATGTATGATTAAGAGAAGACCGTGAACAAATCCCCAAAGAACGAAATTCCAAGACGCTCCGTGCCATAATCCACCTAATAGCATTGTCATCATTAAGGCGAAAATCATACGTCTTTGCCCATTCCTTGAACCCCCTAGAGGGATGTACAGATAATCTCGTAACCACGTTGAGAGAGAAATGTGCCATCGACGCCAGAATTCTTGAGGTGAAGTCGCAGCATATGGCGTCTTGAAGTTCTCAGGAAGACGTACGCCAATGAGATGAGCAGATCCAATCGCAATGTCGGTGTATGCAGAGAAGTCACAATAAATCTGAATTCCAAAACAAAGTGTCGCCCACCAAATAAGCCCAATGTTAGCGAGGTGGTCTCCTTCTACAAAGACGGCATTCGCGTGCAATGCTACATTATCAGCAATGACAAGTTTCTTTGCTATTCCGTAAATGATTAGTGTTAGGCCCAATCGAAACCTGTAAGGGTTGGTTTGAACGGGTTGTTCGATCTCTTTTCTGAAATGTTCTGCGCGAACAATTGGACCAGCAACCAATTGTGGGAAGAAGGCTGCGTAGCATGCAAAATCAAGAAATGATTCGTATGGTGATTGTTTTCTTCTGTAAATATCAATCGTATACGACATGGTTTGGAATGTGTAGAAAGATATTCCTACAGGGAGGGTTAGTCCAAAAGCATCAAGNGAGGGATCTCCTCCTAATTTAAGTGAAGCAAAATTCAGACTTTCGATGATGAAATCGAGATATTTGAAAATGCCAAGCAATGTCAAATTNACAATCAAACTTGCTTGTAACCAGCGTTTTCTATACGATTGGTTTTCCGATTCATACATCTTTTTCCCAGCAGTCCAATCAACACACGTTGAAATGAATAGNAGAAGAATATGCCACCCTGACGCTAACCAAAAGAAGAGGTAGCTCATGACGAGAAGAATCAAAATCTGGATTCTTCTCTTTCTTGAAGCAATTCCAATTGTCAGAAAAACAACTGCAGGAAGGAAGTAGAGATAATATTCAGAGGTTACGAAGTCCATGACCATTCCTCATCATGAATAATACGAATTTAGCTCCGCCGCTATTCGTTCACAGTAATACTCTCTTCCCACATCTCCAAGATGATTACGATCTCGAAACATACCAGACTCCCACGTTTCCCAAAACCAGTTGATTGGAATCGCCCCATAATGTTCTTCAAAGTACTGAAGTGTGTGATTGTGCCCATCGATTTGACCCGGTTCAAGATANTCGTAGACTTGAGGATGATGGGGGGCAGCAATCATGAACACATCAATACCGGCATTTCTGAGCTGTTCAATTGTGTACTCAAGTGAATAGTGATTGAGTGTGCGATTGCTTTGTGGGTTGTATACTCCATACTTCACTCGCTTTGGCATGTTTTCTTCGAACCAAGTATCAACCTCAGATTGATTTTTTAATTCAAAATTCGGAGCAAGAAACTGAGGTGTTTGAAGGTACTCNACCCANCCTTCATCTCCAACTCCCGGTATTTTCCGATCAACATAGTTCAGATCTAGAAGATCATGACTGTGTTGTAACAGAACACGATCGAAAGCAAGTTGTGAGTAGGATGAAGTAAGATTCATTCGTTCTATCGAAGTTGTTGCAATGTATTCTTTGTCCCTTTCTCGTAACAAATGTTCCCATTCCAAACTCGTATTGAATGGCATTGTTATACTTAAGATTGTGAAACGAAATTGTATGTATTCATCGAGACTATCTGATTCATAAAAATTCCAAAGTGAATTAGGCCCTAAGTCGAGTAAAACTGCTCGTGGATGTGATTCAATGACCTTCGGAATTTGAATCATCTCTGTATACGGATTTGCACCTGAAATTGCGAGATTGTACACGTTATGATTCGGAATATCGAGTTGTTCCGTGATACAACGTCCATCCGTTGCATATTGCAAAATGGAGGACCCGATGGTGATAATGGCTTCAGAATCCTCCCCCTCAATTGTATCCAATGCAGGGAAAGTCACAGCATATCTTCCGCTCTTGATAGCGTTACTTTCAATCAGGCTGTTATTCACAACCTGGGGGAATAGAGACGTTGATGAGAATAAAAATACAACAAACAAAACGAAGAGTGAGCCGAATAAATCACCGATTTGAATTCCTTTTCTTCGGGTTGGTTGCATCGTATCATTCACCGCAGCTCAGCAATTAGTGTTCCACAATGGGCCGACCAACAGCATATGTTTCCCAACCCAATGACTTGAGGTTATCTAAATCAAGAACTCTTCTACCATCGTATAAGATTGGCGTACGCATCTTGCTGAGCAGGGTATGCCAATCGAGTTCCAAGCAAGCATTGTGGGCAGTAACAAGAATGACTAAGTCATATCCTTCGGCATCTGAAACATCCTCAACAGGCACAACGCCTTCAGGATACAAAGCAGATTCAATGTGAGGGTCCCAAGCACCAACCTCGATGTTTTTGGCCATCAATGTTGCAGCCAAGGGTTCAGCGGGTGTTTCACGTGGGTCACCAACTTCTGCTTTGTATGACCAACCGAGGAGCAAAACTTTCGCTTTTCCTGCGGGGACTCCTGCGTTCCACAACAGGTCGGTAACAACACCTGCAACGTGGCTCGGCATCGAGCGATTAACGGCTCTAGCCGCTGTAATGAGTCCAGCAGGTACACCAACATCAGCAGCCCGTTGAATCATGTAATACGGATCGACTGGAATGCAGTGACCTCCCACGCCTACTCCTGGAGTATAACGATGGAAATTCCATTTCGTCGCCGCTGCAGAGAGGACGTCTTCAACGTCGACATCCAATGCAGGGAAGATTCTCGCAAGTTCATTCACTAATGCAATATTGATGTCTCGCTGAACATTTTCGATAACTTTCGCTGCTTCTGCCACTTCGAGTTTGCCAACATATCGGACATCTTCTGATGTTAATTTGGAATATAAGTCAACCAACTTCTCTCCAACCCCAGGATTGGAACATCCAATCACACGTGCAACTTGCCGCACTCCGTGGGCTGGATCACCTGGATTGAAACGTTCGGGGCAATAGGCAATTTCAACATCTTCCCCAATAATCAATCCCAATTCTTCGATGATTGGAAGCCATGTTTCAGTCGTAACGCCAGGATAAACTGTCGATTCAAGAACGACAATAGTGTTCGATCCCTTGGGAATCGCCTCAAAGACGGCTCTTCCAGCGGCTGCAACATAGGAAAGATCAGGTTTCAAATCCTGTGTAATTGGAGTTGGTACAGTCACCAAAACAACGTCGCATTGCGGAACTGCCTCCGCCGTACTCATTGTAATGTTCCAGCGTTCTGAACCCGGTTGCGGAACAATGTCATCAACATCTGGATCGCCGGTTGGATTTTCACCACGAAGAATCATCTTAACTGAGCGTTCTGAAACATCGACGCCCCAGACATTGAAACCCGCATCATGGAATCCAATCGCAGTAGGTAGGCCAACATATCCAAGCCCAATGATTGCAACCGATTTTACCATCCTACTCAGTCTAGCGAAATAGTCTGAGTTCAAGAAATCGTTGGTAAATCAGTCAAAAAAAAAGGTCTCGACCACCCCAATTGATAAACTCCACCTAGAAGTCAATTACATGCGCGAACTCGCCTCTACTTCCCCTCTCAAAAACGTGGGGAAGAGAGGAGTTTCATGGAAGGCACCTATCTCAAATTTGGCAGTTTTGGTCGAGCATCGTTTTCTAGTCCGAAATCTTGTTCGTAGGGAAGTCAGAGGGAAATATCGTAACGCATTGCTAGGATATGGGTGGGCAGTCATTGAACCGACTTTGCTTTCTCTTGTATATTGGTTTTTATTTATCATGCTGGCAGGGAATCCTGATCAACACTATGCCGTTTGGGTGCTAATTGGAGTGATTGTGTGGGGTTGTTTTGGAAAATCTCTAATGTCATCTGTAACCTCACTTTCGGGAAATACTCGAGTTATCCATCTAGTATATTTTCCTAGAATCATCTTTCCTAGCACAGCAATGCTAGCCACAATTGTAACGACAATGATGAGCAGTATTGTAGTAATTCCAATCATCATAGCCTATGGTTTTCCCATCGGAATACATCTTATTCTAATCCCAATTGGGATCTTCATTGCCGGAGTAATGGGGATGGCATTAGGATTAATGTTTGCACCTTGTAACTGCATCTACAAGGACATCGAACACCTGTTTAGGTTTATTGTCCGCGCTGGATTTTTTGTTTCACCTGTAATGTGGACATATGAAATGGCAGTGCAACGGGGGGTTTACGGGGAAATGGTGCTTTGGAACCCCATGGTAGCGCCCATAACAATTGCAAGACACGGTTTGGAAGGTAAGTGGCCAGAGATGCCGGCTGAATGGCTTGCGTACACTGTATGTGTGACTATTTTGTTCTGGATTTTAGGGAATATTATTTTCCGAAAATATGAACCTGAGGCGGTGAAGCACCTATGAGTGANACTGTTATCTCTTTGGAAAATATTCTCTTGAAATTCCCAAAGAAACAGGGGCTTTTTGCATTCATTGCAGGCTTGGTGAAATCTAACAAGAAGTTCCATACTGCTCTAAGTAACATCAGTTTGGAAATTCACAAAGGAGAAATAATTGGCATTATAGGAACAAATGGTTGTGGTAAATCAACGCTGCTCAGGGTGATATCTGGGATTTACCCACCTGATGANGGAGAATGCAGGGTGAAAGGAAATATTTCACTCTTAGCTGGGCTTGGAACAGGTTTTTCTTCCCATCAGACTGGACGTGAAAACGCCATTCTATACGCAAGCATACTCGGATACAGCGAAGATAAAATCCGCGATAAACTACCTGAAATCGTCGAGTTTAGCGAATTGGGAGAATTCATTGATGAGCCAATCCGCACATATTCTGCCGGCATGAAAGCAAGACTGGGTTTGGCGGTTGCAAGTGCAATTCAACCAGAGATCTTGTTNATTGATGAGGTTCTTGGAGTGGGCGACCCCACATTCAAGGAAAAGTCTACCAATCGAATCATGGAAATGGTTGAAGAAGCAGGAACTGTTGTTATCGTGAGCCACAGTTTTGGGATGCTTTCGAAAATTTGTGACCGAATTGTGCTCATGGAAAAAGGAGAGATTATCCTCCTAGGCAACCCGGATGAGGCGATTCGTACGTATTATGAGCGTGCTAAAAAAGGCAAATTGGAGGAGAATGAATGAGGCCTCCTCCATATTCTGTATTCAAAGCAGTGCAAGGNCTTTCTTTTCCGAGAACATCTGANCTTCACGTGATTGAGGAATGGGACACAAGCGACTGGGAATGTACCCAAAAAATTGTCAATGAACTTTCGACATCGACTGATATACTAATCATTCCCCCTCACCATCCAACAGCAAAGGAGATTGTTGAGAAGTATCAGAGTAATGACTACAAATTTTCTATCTTAATCTATTCCCATAGAGAAAAAGATATTTTAGACGACTTCGTCGAGCTCAATCCATTCNTTATCAAGACCAGGGGCTCATTTTTAGGTATTGTTTTGCACAAAGAAGCAAAACGATCTTTCCTAGGAAAGAGACTGTTGTCAGGTACCAAGATTGATATAAGTAATCCCCATTTCTTTTTGCCTGATTTTGATAGGAGCAAGTGGAATCAGGAAGGGGACAAAGTAATTCTAAGAACCAATCATATTGATGTCGAATTCCATGTGCCCGAAATGTTCTCGTTGAAAAGAACCTCACCTGACTTATTGTGGGCGATTGAGCATGTTTTGCTTTCTCCATGGGATAAGATATACGATAATGAGTGGGTTCCCACAAGGCGACCGGGTAACAGAGCAGGACTTTCATACTCGGGGGGAGTAGATTCTACCGCAGCTATGTGCTTAATGCCAGAAGATACAATTCTTTTCTACTTAGAGCGTAATTTTGAAAGTATGATTCATCATACAAATGCCCATCGGATTCTTTCACATCTTGAAAAGGAAGGTCGGCATGTAGTTTCAATTCAATCAAATCATGAAAAAATTCGAACGTTTCACAACAAAAATCCCGGATTCTCAACTGACTACGCCTGTATGGCTCATCTGATTTTAGTTGCTGATTATTTTGATTTGGATGCGGCAGGGACAGGTATGCCGCTTGAAAATACATACTTCTTCCATGGCATAAGAATCCGTGACTTCAAAGAGAGTGGTTTTTGGAAGAGATACGAACCCATTTTCTCATATCTCGGGATTCCAATATACCAACCTGTAGCAGGGTGCTCAGAAATCGTAAACAACACTATTGTAAACAAAAGCGGATACGAGGGGTTAGCAACTTCCTGCCTGCGTTCAACTATACCTGGGGAAACATGCGATTCATGTTGGAAATGCTTTCGAAAAAATATTTTCAATAACCTCAAGTGGGAAATGAGTCCAGAAATTTCTACATTTTTGACAAAGAGACCTCTTAAGCAAGGCATTGCAACACTCNTTGCTCTCCAGATGTTACATAAATTGAATCGTCAATTACCAGATGAGGTAGATGATTTAATCCCTCTAATGTCAAAGGATTTGGGATTCTTGAACAAATATTGGGGCCAATCAATTGATTTATTACCTCGTAAATACCAAAAAATCACCAAAGAAAAGTTGAGTCAGATGATTCCAGAAATGGATATACATCTCTATTCCTTGGATCACGAGATAACCGCAATGCTTCGGGGGGGTTCAGATTGAAATTACACCCCTTTAATTTGAAAAGACGAATCATTGCACATAAATACCGAATGAAAGAATACAACAGCGTTTTACAAAAAACTGGTGCATTTCTGTCAAAAAATCCCACCGACATTTTTGTACTAGAATTTAGAGCNAGGGCGTTTACATCATTACGAGATTGGGAAAGGGGCCTGGAGGTTTACAAAACGGTTTTTGAAATCAATCCAAACTACAAAGATTGCGCTTTTCAACTTGCTCGTTGTGCAATCTACACAAAGAAATGGGATGTCTTGAATTACGTCATTCCCTCGATTGCCAATCCTGAACACGAAAATGTAATACGTTCTACATTAGNTAGGAANATTGAATCATTGTCTGATCATGAATTCGCTGAAAGTGTCAATTACGAAAATACCATNAAAATTCTTGATAATCATATTTTGGTTAAATGGGCCAATCTCGATATTGAAAGTCGTCCAGATTCGATATACAAGATTGACTTGTTGTGTCTTGATTTAGCAATTGGAGGGCCCTACCTGGGCCACATACTCAATGTTACATATTCTCGTTCGGTTTCTCAGGCCCGAATTATTTTTGAACAATTTGTCGATTTGCACTCGGCTTACGATATAGCAATATGGGCTAGCCCTTCGATGAGAAGATTTCCCAATAAATTACAGGCCGTCAGTGAATGGATTATCGCCGAAATAAACCCGTATACCATATCAACAAACGCACTGGAGGCACTATGCGTCAATGAAATCCTATCGCCCTCTCTGGAAAGAGTGATACATAAGTATCTCAAACACACACCCCCTGAAATGGTTAAGGAAGCAGTAAGGGTTATTGGAAAAAGAACCGACCCCCGTAAGTTTTTGACAGAAGANATTCTTGAAAACATGATTTATGCAGGGATTAAGATTGATAGTTCGTCCTCAATACACACATGGATGATTGAACACTGTTTACGTTCTGAACAGCCCCATTTAATCAGAAAAATGTTTATGAATAATCCAAATGGAATAGCTAAGCCAATTACAAATTCCTTGAGGAATCTGGTTAGAAATAGATTCGATAAGAGATTATACAACTTAATTGAGGTATTGATTGGTCAAAATTGCATGCTGGAAGAGATTGAAATGCGGCAAGAAATTGCAAAATCCATTTTATCGGTATTCGACCCTATAATAGCATTCCATTTTGCCTATGAATGCATTCAAATTGAACCACAGGATGCAGTCTGTGGCTTGTACCTAGTACAATCAGCGATTTTGACTGGCTCCCCTTCCCTTATCCTACAAGCGGCCGATATTACTCTCTCAATGAGACATAGGTCTTCAAAGATAGACTACGCATCTATCGCGATTGCAGCGATAAGAATGAATGATATCGATTACGCAAGAAATCTACTTTTTGAAAATAGACTAGTTTCGGATACCAGAACTCAACGAATAAGAGTTGGGTTGCCATTCCATGTTAAGAAGAATTATGCAAGCGCCTTGGAAGAGATAGGGAATACCCAAAACAAACATCTGTCAGATCCAACCCTTATTTTGTATGAAGTCTTGTGTCTTATGGAATTAAAAAGATACACAGAGGCGATTCAATGCACGCAAGATAAAGTAAGAGATAGTACTGAAAGGTCACTTCTACTCCATATGATATACCGGCATTCAGAACAGCATGAGTTAGCGAAGGAAACTCTGAATGATGTTTTTACCTCTCAAAAGCGTAGAGTTATGCCAAATTCATTTTTCGAAAATAATTATGATTTTTACTCTTTATTGCCCACCACCTTTAGGGAAGGGAAAACGACTGGAGATGGCGCTTTAGTTTCAGTGATTATGACTGTCCACAAATGGAATGATGCTTTCCCATTAGCTGTAAATTCAATCCTGAATCAATCACATTCCAATTTGGAACTAATCATCGTCGATGATTGTTCACCGACAAACGACAAAATTAGATATGATGAATTCCTTACGGATGAAAGAATAAAACGAATCAGAATGAATGTAAATTCAGGGACGTATGCCTGTAGAAATAAAGGCATTGAAATCGCCTTGGGCGATTATGTCACCTTTGCAGACAGCGATGATTGGAATCATCCTGATCGAATTTCGAAAAGCATGAGTATAATCCAAGAACATGATGTTGACCTAGTTATGGGTCGTTTTATTAGAATAGACAAACGAGGTCAAATTCAGTTTAATGGTAGTAAAATTTCTCAATTCTGCCTAGTCGGTGTTTTTGTTCGAAAGGTAGTCATTGATGAGAATCATCTAAGATTTGATGGGAGAGCAAGATTTAGTGCGGATTCAGAGTTTTTTGAACGGCTTAGTTTTTTATTAGGTCCGAACCGGATTTACCGCCACAGCGGCATAGACATTCTCGCACTCCATCATTATGATTCGTTGACCGGAGGTGGCGCAAATGAGATTGATTGGATGGGTCCGGGGGAGACTCGGTTAAGGTACGTATCAGGATATAGAAGAGCACATGATAAGGTTAAGCTAAATAATGAATTTACTTTTAGTGACTTTGCNGAGCCCTCTACTGAAATGATAATGGACACACCTAATATTTTTGATCAAAAACTTCGAAACCTACTAGGTCTACGAAATAATGAACAACCAGTTGAAGTTACGAACTCATCAAAGGATGAAATTTCGGTCTTCATGGCAACATATCCTGGCGGATTCGAAACCGTGGTCGATGCCATAAAATCCATACTTCAGCAGACAAAGAAAGTTGATCGAATTATACTTCACGTTAATTCGGACAAGCCACCGACGAATTTACCAAGTGATTCGCGAATTGATGTAAGGCTTTCAGAAAAGAATGATGCTGATAACGGGAAATTCAAGTACATGGATGAATTTAGCGGTTATTTCTTAACTGTTGATGACGACATCTCTTATCCAACTGATTATGTTGAAAAAATGCTCTCATATGTTGATCGATTTGGTCGTAAAAGCATTATTGGTGTCCATGGAGCAGTATTTCCGGTAGGCCCTCCCGTTACCAGATGGTCCGAGTACCTAGACCTTCGGAGAACACATACATTCACATCTGCAAATTCCTCATTCACCCAAGTAAATTGCCTAGGTACTGGGACGATTGCGTTCCACAGCCAAATAGGCATCCCTAGTTTTGAACGCTTTGATACACTGCGGATGGTTGACCTTCATATTGCCGTTTGGGCTCAAGAAAATAACATAACAATGTACTCATGCCCAAGAAGGAAAAACTGGCTCACTGAGTTTGAAATCGAACATCAAACGAGAATCTGGGCACAAGCGAATAATGAAACTGAATTACAGGCAGAAATGATTCAAACATTAAATAAAATTCAGTCTTGGAAGAAATTGCATATTCTTGAGTCCGAGATCTTGAAAGGCCCCCTCTCCATGTTTGAAGGGTGGGGGAACAGACAAATTCCAATGGGNATGAAACTTCCAAATCAACTTGAATGGAAAGAATTACCCGATACACCAAAGGTTACCATTTACATCCCTGCTTTTAATACTGCAGCATACATTGTTGAATGTGTAAATTCCGCTTTGATGCAGACTTATCAGAATATTGAGATAAGTATACAAAATGGAGGAGATGCTGATGATACTTATGCTAAACTATTACAACATTATTCTTCAAATGAGAAAATTATCATTTCGTCGAAATTATCCACCCTCGGAGAAGGAACGAATATTGCAATCGCCCAAGGCTCTGGCGAGTTAATTCTTCAATTAGATTCGGATGATATTTTGCACCCCAGAGCAGTTGAGTTGCTTGTCAGTGCCATTGGAAAGACAAACGTATGCGCATATGGGAATTTTTTGAGAATCGATAAATATGGAGAGATTATAGATTCAGGTTGGGAAGAACCGCTATATTCACGAGAACGTTTGACTCGATCTATGATTATTCATCACCCGAGGTTATTCAGAAGAGACGCGTGGGAATTAGTAGGTGGACATAACGAAGATTTGAGAAACGCAGAAGATTATGATTTCTTCCTCAAGCTTTCAGAAATAGGCGAGATGGTACACCTTAGAGAGACTCTTTATTCGTACAGGGTTCTAGAGGGCTCTGCCTCTAATTTCAGTTCTGAATCCTTAACCGAGAATACCCATTATGTTCAAAATAAAATGATAGAGAGGAATCAGTTACCATATGAGATTGTGATACCAAATCAAAACAGACCAAGGAATATAACTTACAGGCATATTGCTTATTCTTCTCCCGAAACCACANCTTCAAGTTGACGAATTACATCCTTCATCCAAGTTTCAAAGACATTAAAATCAGCCCATTTTGGAACAGGATTATATGTCAAAAATCCTTCCAAGTCTATGTTGTAAATTGCGCAATGTTCTAAAGAATAAACCAGGTTGTGTGTCGCCCAATCTCCAAGAAAAGTTCCACTTTCATTTACTATACTTAACTTATAGAGAAGAATTTCGCATTGTTCAAGTACCAACTTAGCCGTGTCCCCATCAATAGCATAGTTTCTAATCATGTCTAAACGATATCCGTGCAAGAATTTCATTTTATGTGACCCATCTGCCTCTAAGTCAAACCCATTACATATGTGACTTCTTAGGATTGGGTCNAAAAATTCTCCTNTAAGGATTCTAACAAAATNCTCTCTGTTGTTCCAGTCTTTCAAGAGTTTCGAAAATTTCTGATTGGAATTATTGTTCCGTTTGTAAATCACCGATTCGTCATCTGATATATAAAAATCAAATGCATTCTTCACTTTGTTTATGTTCTCGGGCGGATAAAACCTCTTGAATTCGGGAGATTTTTCACCGGACATTTAATTCTCACCTTCTTTGACTAATGTAATTCGCAATTTTAACAGCGCCTGAATCAGTTATTATTCTCTTAGTTGGCTTTAATTGCAATAATTCTTCTATTGAATGATTGATTCCATCTTGGGTTCTATTTTCCAAAACTAGGCCCCAGTTTTCGTCCTTGGCTATTTTACATCGAGCGAGTTGGTCATCCATTCCTGTGTTCATATTTGGATAGAAAAGAGTTGGAATGCCCATGTTCCGCATTTCATGGAACGAGTTGTATCCACCTGCTTGGACTGCAAAGTCAAATGCGTTGAAGTACATTGAATTTGGATAATCTCTCAACAAATGAACCCTCTCGTGATCGGAATCTAATCGCTCACCTAACATTGATTCTCCAAGTACAATATGCATATCCGGATAATGAAGNAGGGCGTCAATAGTCAGCCGAATCTCAGAATCAATATCGTTGATTTGACCCGCTCCCAATTGAACATATGTTACTCGAGCATCGATTGGAAGATTCAATCGACTCCTTGATTTTTCTCGCGACAACATCTCATCTTTACTTAGCAATGTGATTGGAGGAATATGCAATGTCTCAACGGAGTGAATAGAATCAGATTGTGGAACATTCACTGCATCTCCAGGATGGACAATCAGATCAAAATATTCGATACTATCAACTGGAATTGACGAACCTTTGCGGAACATTCCTCGACGCATCCAAATCCGTGTTATTTCTTCTCTTCCATAAATCGAATTTAACATGCCGCGATAAGGAAAAGCACCATCAAACATGAAAAATTTGGGATTATGAGTTTCCAAGACAAGGGTCAGCATTTCTTCAACCAACATGTTCCAAGTCGATGAATCCATATCGCTGTGTTTGTATTTACCCGCCAAATGATAGGTGGCAAAGTCATCAACATACGGTATATGCAACGTCGGCATTGTTGTGAAAAAGATGATTTCCATTTCAGGGTTTTGCTTTCGTATTTCACGAGCAACAGAATACATTCGTGTGAAATGACCAAATCCAACACCGTTGGTAGGGAATAAAACAATCGCATTTTTCCTTGGTTTTATGTCATCGTCAAATCCTAGCCCATTTGTTGGAGATGCTTTCTTACCAAGTCGAATTAATCCGATTTTAATGCATAGGGCTGGAAATGAGATTGGAAGAAGGAGTAATTTCCAAGGCTTTCGAATGCTATCAGTGAGATGAACGCCGAGTTGAAAGGAGGGTGAGTTGCGTAATCTTCTGTTTTCGCGTTTGAGAGAAGATATTTTTCTAAGCCTTTGGTAGTCGTTATCAAGACCAACCAAGTCATCGGATTCTTCCATGTGTTTTGCTATTGGTTTCAGTTATTGACAGTTGGCAACAAAACACAATCAAATACTGATTTTATGGGCTTATTTTCTAGTTTCATCGTATAGATTCACCTGTTCTAATTGGTAGGGTTCTTTCATAATCCCAAGTAGAGAAGTAATTTTTTGAAGTATCTCTTCCCGCCACCTTATCGGGATGATTTTTTCTGAAGGAGGATAAAATTGCGACCACCAAGAAAGATCTCTTTCTAACATAGGGGTAAGGTGTTGAGGAGCTTTTCTTGACAAATCCATAGTTTGGATTGCCCAAAGGGCATGCATGGCAGTAGGCATCGGTATGCGATTTAGAAACGTTTGAATCTCCCGCGCCTCAATATTGAACGAACGGCCCAAAGGGCCATTTTTATGGAAGCATTTCCAACAGTCCCCGCATCCACTTTTGCCGTCGCCTCGCAAACATGAATTCATCAAATCAATCAACGGACTTTGTTTACATATTTTCAACGCACCAGCTTCCGATATACCTGCTATAGGTAGTAACAAATCCAGACCTGCTGATTCAAATCTACCCGACCAGTATTGAAAAAATTCTCCTTCACCAAAATCGCGATATAATCTTCCCTTCCAAAGGTAGCTATTGTCTATTGGCATACCAAAAGCAATCGCTCCGATGTCATACATGTCCGCGAGTAGGATTAGATGTGTAGCACAAGCAAAGTCACTAGAAAAACCAATTTGTTTACCATGATATGTTCGGATCAACTCATGATTTGAAATCACATCAATTACGTTTCGGCCGTTTCCTTTCAAATGTTCGAGTAATGTATCTGCATTTCTATGATCTAAGGTTGATTTAACCGAACGACGGTGATATCCTAAGATAGTATTTTCAGGCATTATTATGCAGGCTGCTGTTGAATCGGTGCCTGCTGAAAATGAGAGAGATGGTTGTTTTCCTTTTCTCCTAGATCCTTTTGATTTTCCTCTTGAATTAGGGTACCAAGGATATAGAAGAATCTCAGCAGTTAATTTTAGTAAATCCGGATGGGTTTTTTTAAGGCTGAACCCAAGAGGCATGTCCCAAAACGTCCATCCATGAGGGTGGCGCATCCAAACTCTTTCCCCTTCTTGGAGAAAATTATTGCATACATTTGTTTCATCATATTCAATATAAGTGTCTCCGGGACTAGGTTGATTGCTGTGCCATGCAACAACTCTTTGAGGAAAAATTCGATCCCCATCTGGCCCAAACTGGTCGCTTGTTGAAGATTTTTGTTCTAAAAGATAATCGAATTCTCCATCCCATTTTTGATTTAATTCCAGTACCATCGAATAATTTCCTTGATTCCAATATGAACGAATGATAACGCTACGAGCAAGTTTTTCTTCCTTTGGCTTACTTACTATTTTTCGTGCATAATTCCGTGCCTTTTCCCAACGACCAGAATTATACGCCCTGCGCATTAAAGTACGCCGAATCATAATTCTGGATTTCCCGATGTAATATCAATGTGCCTTAAAATCAATGTAATTTGGAATGATTCGCCGAAGCGTATGTAATCCTCCGACTATTGATTCAGTCTGATGCATACCTTGCTCGTGACTGGTGGTGCTGGATTTATTGGCAGCACATTTGCAAAACTAGCACTCAGCATGGGTCATTCGGTCACGATTCTAGATAATCTCTCTACTGGAAGCAGAGAAAATGCTGACAAACTTGAGAGGCTTGGTGCTACGGTTGTTATTGGAGATTTGAGAAATTTTGAGTTGGTCAACTCTCTCCTCGACGGGATCGACGCTGTGATCCACCTTGGTGCTCAAGTTTCTGTACCTGTATCGGTTGAAAACCCCCATGAAACTGAAGAAATCAACATAATTGGAACTCAAAATGTTATCGACAGTTGTATCTTGAACGGCGTCAATCGACTGATAGTAGCATCAAGTGCTGCAGTTTATGGTGAAAATGAAAACTTCCCCCTCAATGAAGACGCAGGAGGCATGGTATTGTCTCCATACGCTGAATCAAAATGGCAGAATGAAGAACAGATTTTGGAATCAAGAGGAAAGGGATTGAATGGTGTTGCTCTTCGATTCTTCAATGTATATGGAGTTGGACAACGCCCTGATTCTGCTTATGCAGCAGTGATTCCAAAATTTGTCGATCTGATGGTTNAAGGAAATTCACCGCGGGTCAATGGAGATGGACTTCAAACTCGAGATTTTGTTCATGTCGATGATGTTTGTGAGGCAATTTTCAAATTCCTTAATCACGANTGGAAAGGCNCAAAGAACCATGTGTTCAACGTTGCAACTCAAACCAGACTGTCACTAATTGATTTGATCAACGAGATAAATACCTCTCTGAAAAAAATCAATACCAAACATGTGGAGATTTCTCCGATATTTGGGCCTGAGAGAGTTGGAGATATTCGTCATTCTATGGCCGATAATTCTAGATTGATAGATGCCACAGGATGGCAACCAAAAATACAATTCTCTGATGGAATATTTGAACTAGTTGAAAATGCATACCAAAACATGGTTGGATAATCCAATTCATCAGATATCTTCAACAAAACCAGACGAACAGCGCTACTTGAGTACGTATGAAGCTGTTATGGATCACTCACCGAAAATTCGGTGATTTCTGTGCTACAACACCCATTGCTCTCGCAAACGGACTCATTGAACTGGGATTCGATTTAACCATCATGAACCCAGAACAAGACGGGTCTCACTCCGATGCGACCTGGGAGCATATTGGATTGGAAACAAATGCAGTACGAGGCTTTCAGAGTCGTTCTTTTTCGAAGAAAGTTATCAAACATCTCGAATCAATGGAATTAGATTATGATGCATACATCATGGACTGGCAAGTGGGAACGAAAGTTGGTCGACAGCTTTCTCAACAAAATCGTCCCTGTTTCTTAATCGATCGGTCTCCTCCGGCTGATTTGGGAATCTTGGCAAAGATGCAATGGAAAGATTGGAAGGATGTTTGGATGCTTGTCAAGAAAGGTTCGTTCACATCCGGGTTTGTGGTTTCGAATGCTCATCTTCGATTTGTTAAACAATCTACGAACATTCCTGCTACGAACATTTCAGTTCTNGAAACAGGTGTCGTTACATCTCTTAATGCAATTCCGCTTTCTCGTGAAGATGATGAACCGTGGAAATTTGTGTATCATGGTCGTTTNGACAAACACCGAGGAATTCTCGAATTCATGAAGCACATTGTTGCTTGGAACGACGTCGGAATTGTTTGTCATTTGACGTTGATTGGCGAGGGTTCAGCGGTTTCTGAAATCAAAAAGATGCATGCAAAAAATCCAGATTTTTTCACCCTTAAAGGCCGCATGTCTCATCATGAAGTGCTTGAACAATTGAACGACCATCACATTGGGATTTTACCAATGCCAACAACAAAAATTTGGAAACTTGCAAGTCCACTCAAGCGAGGAGAATACCTTGCAAGTGGCTTGCTCGTGGTTGGCCTTGATCACGAAGGACATCGTTTTGAGGACGATGTTGGNCCATGGATGCAGTTGCATGATGCGTCGGTTTTACGTACGGAAATTTCGTCATTCCTGAATTCAATAAGCAATGAAGAATTCACTGAGTATAGTCAATCTGCAATCGAGTATGCTCGTGAACATCTTTCATGGTCAGAGAGTGTCCAAATACTTGCAGACTGCATTCGAGGTGAGGTAAATGGTTAGAATTGCAATGGTTGTTACAAACGGTTGTTCTCCTGACCCACGTGTTGAACGTCATGCACGTTGGCTTGTAGATGAGGGTCATGAAGTGACAATCTTTGCGTGGGATCGCAATCACAATCTCGATGGGAAAACTATACGTGAAGGGTATACGATTTTGCGTAAGCGTATCGGTCGTAAAGCTTCATCCGGTCCTGTGAGCATTGTACGTCAGAAAAAGAAATTTCTCACTNCATTGCATGGTCAATTCGATCTCGTCATTCACAATGATTCAGATTCAATTGGTACCTCAAACATCACGGCTGCTCACAGAATCCTCGATTTGCATGACATTGCTCACGCTTGGCCCGTGATGCAAAAAACCAATTTTCTGAGGAGGTATCTTTCTTCAAGAATGAAAAGACAATTGAGAAACAATACGAATTCCTATGATGGTTTCTTCACATCCTCACCTGGACTTGCTGCTTATTTTAAACAGCAGTTCACAATTGAGTCAACTGTTGTACTGAATGTTAGAAACCCAAATCCACTTGAACGACCGAAGAAGAAAAAAATAGGCTTTTTCGGTCGGATTCGTGATTATGATGCCATGGTGTTGCTCATTGAAAGTTGCAAAGAAATAGGATTTACACCCATCTTTGCTGGAGATGGGCCGTGTGTGAATCGAATGAATGAGCGCTACCAAGACATAGATTATCGTGGGCAATTTGATGAAAGCAAACTCATCGAATTAATGGCTGAAATTGACGTTATGTATGCAATGTATAATCCTGAAACAGAAAACATTCGCCAAGGAGCCCTACCTGTGAAGATGTTCGATGCGGCTGCATTTGGCCGGCCAACGGTAACAAGCGCAAGTGTTCCGATGGGAGAGTTTTGCTTAGAGAACAAACTTGGCGTTGTCGCTACATTCGGTTATGTAGATTCCGTCGCAAGTGCAATCTTGAGAGCATATTCGATGGATGCTCCTTCGTTTCACAGTGAAGAAGAGGAACGGTTGAAATTCATCAGTCTCGTTCAATCAATTCTTGGTACACATCAAGGAGTATCAGATTGATGAATTTAGTAGAGTGTCGATCAAGTTCCTCATTCAATTTAACATCGGACCCCTGTAGTTTGTTCAATGAATCAGCCCAACTTCCTGGCGTATCCTCCTCTGGCCGAGAAACTATTTCTGGTAGTGAGTGCAACGTAGTTGAAGCAAGAACGGGCGTTCCACATGCAAGAGCTTCGAGTGCAACCATGGGTTGTCCTTCGTAGGAAGACGGTAAGAGCAAGAGTGATGATTCTTGAAGGAGTTTCACTTTCTCTTCGGCCGATACCCAACCATGCGCAATCACATTGGGAAGATCATCTGGAGCGCGATCGCGTCCAGTACAATGAAGTTCGTATTCTAAACCCTTCTTGTTCAATTCCCTCATAATTTGGAAAGCGAAATCATGGCCTTTGACAGCATCATTACGACCCAGGAGAAGAAGTTGATTCGGTTTTCGAATCACCGTTTGATCAATGCAGTGGATCGGGTCGATTGGGTTTGAGGAAACTACGCATTTTCCAAGGAACGGTGTAATGAGTTCCTTCCAACGCTCTGAAAGACATACAATGGTGGCATTGCAGTCGAGAAGACGTTGCTTCATCTTCCTTGCTCGGTCTTTCCTCCCTAGCCATGAGAGGATGTTCCCACTATGGATGTGAAAGACAATCTTTCCTCCGAGACGATACGCATGTTCAGCAAGACGCAATTTCCTCATGAACGAGTAGTCGGACGCTGCATGAAGGTGCACAAGGATGTCNCCTCCTGATTCATTGATGAGTTTCTCTAAGCGCTGTTTTGCATTGTTGTAGGCTTGAAGTTTTGACAGATACGATCCACTTGAGTGGCTCTCTACGGTTTCAACATCCCAACCCTCTGGAGGGTAGGAAGAAAGAGTCCTGATGACCGTTTGAATACCTCCTGGGCTTGAAATAGGCCCAACATGCACAACAGTCGGCATGATTGTTGTGAGCGGTCCTGCACACTTGACATCTATGGAAAAAAACCCTCTTTGTTCATTGTTTCAAACGGAGAAGTGAAGAATGGAGTGGGAACAAAGAGGTTCATGCTGTTCTCACCCGCTTTGTTTGAAGTTGGGTTTGCAACAATAGCAGCCTTACCGTATGCAAAGCATGGGTTTGACCTCTTCATGGCCAGAAAACGTACTCTGTCTCGACCCGATGAAGACTTTACTGGAACACTCACCATTCTTCTTCCGATATGGAACGAAGCTAACCTACTGACTCAAAAATTGAACAATTTGAANGAAACATGTCAATCGTTCAAGCCACATCTTGTCATCATTGACTCCGCATCAACCGACCACTCAGTATCCATTGCAGAAGAGTGGGTTGGAAAGGAAGCATTCGAAAGCTATACTATGTTGAAAATGGAGCAACGTAAGGGAAAGACTGCTGCGGTAAAGCAGGCTCTTAACCACATTCATGGTTCGATCAAATCGGATCTCACCTTGATGACGGATGCGGATGCAATGTTTGAATCCAACACTGTTCCTCGTCTCCTGCAATGGTTTGCCGATTCAAGCATTGGTTGCGTTGGTGCCTCGCCAAAACGTATTGGTCAGCGTGTTGAAGAAGAGGGACATCGAAATTTATTCTCTATGGTACGAAATCTGGAATCCAAACTTGACAGTACCCCCTTCCTCGAAGGATCATGCATGGCTTGGAGAACCGAAGCATTGGATGTTCATGCACTGAATGAAGCCTCAAATGCTGATGATGCTCAAATTGCAACCAATGTCCGAATTAACGGTTTGAGAGTCATTCAAGATGAGGACGCACACTTTATTGATCATGCACCTCTTGAGCGAAAAGAACATTCTCGACAGAAGGTGCGACGCGCACAGGGGTTGCAACGACACCTGCTGCGCCAACGAGAGCATTGGTTTAATCGCAGACACGGTAAATTCGCAACAATCCTACGCCAGGAAGCTGCAATGCATCTTCTCACCCCGCTACTACTCCTAGGCGTATTTGTAACAATGTTTGCTCGATGGGCCTCGATTGGATTTGCAGAAATTGATTATTCAAATGCAACCCTCACAACATTACATGTTGGATTATTTGCAACTGAAGCCAGTATTCTTCTCTCCTGGTTGACCGTTCGGTTTGGGTTGAAGGTTCCAATACTCAACCAAATAGGCTCGGTGGTGGACAGCAACATCCACCTGATTCGAGCGCTATGGAACAGTTCAAGAGGAACGTCCCTCCACATGTGGGATCAACATCTTGACGGTCGAAATTAAAAAAAAAAAAGGCCNCCCCATGCACCNGAATGCATGAGGNGGCGGATTCACACAAACTCTGTCTGTGTGATTACAACAACAAATCTCGTATCGCTANGTTAGCGAATCAGAGAACGTTGGTTACGGTTGACTCGTAGATGAGCTTGTTGCTCGAACGGTCTAGAACCTTAACTTGAACGGAGCAAGCGCTGTCACAGATTGAATCTGTTCCTTCGCTGATGGTGACTTCTTCTCCGAAGCCCCAGCTACCGTCGTCGTTGTCAGAAACAGCACAGCCAGTGTCGACTGCTTCGTTAGGGTTGGTGCATGTGTTGTAGACACCACCATCTGCCGCTACTTGAACGATGACGGATGCCCATGATAGGTCATCGCCGTTGTCCATTGCAACGTAGACGAGTGCTTCTGATCCATCAGCTCCAGGTGTACCGGCTGCGTCGGTAACACCAAAGTCGTACATCGAGAAGTCTCCGTCAGTGTTTCCTTCTGCAAGCTGGGATGCCCAGACGTACAGTACACCTGCCAGAACCACAGTAATCGCAACCATAAGGATGGTAGCGATAACCGGGCTGACTGCTTCTTCATTTCGGTTTTCGTTTTGCATATTTTTGTCCTCCAACGCCCTTAGTGGGCGCATTTCTGCTACCACAGAGATACTATTTAAAGACATCGGGCGAAAGGAATGGGAATCAAAAGTTATTCGCGATACTGCACCTTTATTTTCTGTGAAGAATAAAATTGCTTTGATCCTTCCGAGTGGTACAAACCGTTTGTGAAATCCGCATTGCTCCCGCTATTTTGTTAGAAAATGGGTGAACAGGGTGAGAGCTTACGGAGAGGGGATGGGATGCACTCAACGAGAACTTCACAGCCCTGTTCGATATATGGTATGCACTTCGCCTTTATATGCGTTATCTGTGATTCAAAATCTGAACCANTTTCGAAAATCATTCTACGGTGAGAATTTCAGGACCGCCATCGGTAACAAGGACGGTGTGCTCGAACTGGCAAATGTTACCGCCGTCTTTGCATGCTAAGACGTGATATGTTTCTAAGAATCGGATGCTGATCAGTTTTTTGACCAACGCCCTCCACTTGCTTTGCCGAGATTCTTCGTCGGCTTCTGGGAACGGTTTCTCNAGCATTGGGTAGGCCCAACGCTCAGCAAAGGGAAGCGTNGAATATCGCTCCTCCAAGTTCCTTGCCATTTGAGCACCGAGGGGTTTGAGTTGGCCTTTTGCACGTGCTTTTCGTGAGGTTGTCGCTCCAGTAATCCGATAGATGTTCGATGAGTTCGGGTTACCAAGATTCTTGATCATTCCAGATGATCCTGTCGTATTGAACGGTTCAATCGCGTAAATTCCGCCTTCCTCTACAACACCCTTGAAGCCTTGATTATCTGGACCACAAGCATAAGATGGGACAGAAACTCCAGCATGGAGTTCCCAAGGTTTGAGTTGATGACCNCATAGATTGCGGATGGGTTGGAATCCTGCATCAAGAGAAGGTTGGGCTGCGGCTTGACCTACTTTGTACCAAGGAGTGCCTGGATGCATCATTTCAATTGCTGCATCTCTTGCCTCTTTCGCAGCTTTGATTTGTTCAGTATGTTCATTCCCATTCCCGATTTCAAAGGTCAGAGCATTGTCTGCAATGTGTCCTTTGATGTGGACACCGAAATCGATCTTGACACAGTCCCCTTTNTGAAGGATCATCTCGCCATCCCAATCTTCGACGTGATTGACGGCATGGTCGGTTGTAAAATGAGCTGCAAGGTCGTTGACAGCGATCGTTCCAGGGAATGCAGGTTTACCACCATGGCGATGGATGTAGCGTTCAGCAGATTCAATGACTTCGTGGAAGGTCTTGCCAGGTGTCAATTCAAGCTTCATCGCTTCGAGCGTGCGTCGAGCGACGTGGCCTGCATCCTTCCAATATTTCAGAGTCGATTCTTCCACCAAGTGACCACGTCACGCGTAGGTACAACGCCTTCTCTGATAATAGTTACCAATGGCTCATCGTTCTTCAAATCAATTTTGACGAACGTGCTCCCCGGCCCTGTAGCTCGANNCCCATTCAANATGGCGATTTCGGGAAGATTCAATTCTTTCGCTGCTTCAACTACGGTATCTGCCGGTTCCTCTCCAGCTTCATTCGCACTCGTAGCCGTCACTGGGCCAACCGCTTCTGCGAGTGCTCGTGCAACCGGGTGTTCAAAGACTCGAATGGCAATAGAATCTCCTCCAAGACGAGTATCCATGGTTTGTCTTGTTGGGAAAAGAACAGATAATCCTCCGCGTGGGAAGGATTCAACAAATTCAATCATAACAGGGTCGATCTCGACAAGTTCCCGCACTTGCTCGAGTGAGGTGACTCCCAGAGAAACGGGCTTATCCGGAGAACGAGATTTGAGGGCAAACAGTTTGTCGAGGCCTTCCTTGGTTGGAATGCACCCTAGGCCGGGAAGTGTCGACGTTGGGTATGCAACGACTCCTCCATTGTTGATGTAGTCAATTTGTTCATTTGAGATGAACATAGTACCATCACTCACGAGTCCAAACCGACATATGCTTGTTAGCGATTTCTTCTGCAAGTTCTTTGTCGGCAGTCTTGACAAGCAATTTACCACTTGGGTACAATGTAAGATCCGCTGTACCAGTAAAGGTCCAAACAATCCGAGANTGTACCCCTACCTCAAACCCGCTCTCGATGATTTTTGCCGCAACTTTTTCGATATCNATGGATGTAATTCCTTCAGGGACTATCTGCCAAGAGGCTTGATTTCCACACAATTCCATTGCAAAGCCATCGCTCATCAGACCACCTCAAATTTCAGGTTTGCTTGGTGGACCTGACGGAGGACCACTTGGAGGACCGGAAGGTGGGCCACTTGGAGGGCCGGAAGGTGGACCACTTGGGGGACCTGATGGTGGACCACTTGGAGGGCCGGAAGGTGGGCCACTTGGGGGACCTGATGGTGGACCACTTGGAGGGCCGGAAGGTGGGCCACTTGGAGGGCCGGAAGGTGGACCGCTTGGGGGACCTGATGGTGGACCTGAAGGCCCGCTTGGTGGGCCAGAGGGAGAGGGGGCAGGCCCTGTAGGCAATGGAGGTGGAGATGATTTTGTTTGTACGACGGGTTCTGGCTCCGAAACAGGTTCAGCCACAGCTTCCTCAACTGACTGTTGTGGAGGGGCGAGTGGCGTAAGCGGTGTTTGTGTTAACAAATCAGCGGCAGGTTGTTCTGGCTCTTTGCTTACTAAAGGCGTAGAGAGGAGTGGGTCAGCGACAGGTGTTGAGAGCAAGGGGTCATTCGCAGGAGGAGATGTTAAAGGATCTAGGTTCTTTTTCTGCTCCCATGGTGGTGTTCTCGGTCCGTCTTCTTCAACAGTATTGAAAGTTCCAACGCTGATTTTGGTTGCTCCTCCTTCAGCGTTCTCTCCGAAGAACGTAGACATCTGAACCTCCGTTGGATCGATCAATTCTCGCTCTTGAACGTTTCCGAAATCACCGAGGTTGGTGTCAAAAGCGCCAGAGAAAAGGCTCGAGCCTACAGCATTTCCAATCTGTCGCCCTTTTGCTTGTTGAAATTCAAATTCTGCATCATACGGGCCTAAGTTGAGAGATTGCCCTTGTCCATCGAGTGAAAAGGACCACTCTCCATCGCTGAGTTTGAAAGCAAATGAAAAGGAACGTGTCAAGCCCGGCCCAATCGATGAAACACCCGAACTAGGCTCGATTGTGGTCCCAATGCTGGTTGTCACCTTTGCAGAAATTCCACCAATTGGAATCGCAGATTCATTGGTCAAGTTAAGTGAGACTTCAACGATGTCTTCGTCGTCATCGTCAATTTCCATTCGAACGGATTGTAACATTACAGAAAGCGAACCAGCAGTAGCCGTATGTTCTTGACTCATCTCTCTCACCTGTCATGCGTAGACCGTTCATCACTTTAAGTTCAAGCGCGTATCGCTCGGCAAAGACCAATCAACTGCGGCTACGGTATGATTGATCACGTCAATTGATGTCCGATATTCTGCAGCCTTAGATTGGGCGCGTAGTATGTCTCGAAGCCCCAAGAACCAACCGAGTATGGGGATAAGGTATCGAAGTTTATGCAATGCTCTCGGGCCAAAATGGTGCAACTCGAGAAGCGTCCCATTATCGTGCACAATCGCAATTCGGAATGCGCGTTGTCCAAGCGATCGGCCGTAGGCACGTCCTGTATATTTCCAATACAACCAGAGAGAGGCAAAGAAAATCGTCCAAGTAGAGAGGAACGAAATGGCATAGCGTACATCTTCCACAAGGTAATACCAACTGAAGAGAATTTCAAGAAACACAAATCGTGTCAAGCCGTGGAGAAGAAGAGACATTGCGATAACATCGATTGCGAATGCAGCAATGCGGCGCCAAACAGGTGCGATAAGCATCCCTTCGGGCGCAGTTTGGAGGACTTGTTGAGCAAGTGTGCCGCCTTGATAGACCGCAACTGGACTTTCCGCCATGATTCCTCCAATCGCTGTTTATTGTTGAACCTGCGTGTTAGCCATTAACCAAATGCCAAGCAAACAGCCCTCTCTCTTCAGCCCACTCCAGCCACGAGCGCCACGTTGGATCGTATCGTAAAGTCTGAGGGTCCCCGACCACAACGAGGCCGCGCTTTGCTCGTGTTATCGCTACGTTCAATCGTCGTTGATCACTGAGGAAACCAACAACACCATCTGAGTTTGAACGCACTGCTGAGAAAATAATGACATCTTTTTCACGCCCTTGATATCCGTCAACCGTATTGATTTCAAGCCCTGCAAAAAGACCACCTTGTTCTCTTCCCTTATTACTGTCAAAGATATCAGACAGAGCCCGAACTTGCCCGCTGTACGGTGTAATAATTCCAACATCAGAAGGAAGAACGTCCCCCGGTTGGAGCAACCCTTGGACCAAATCATAGATTCTCGCTGCCTCAATCGGATTGCTTCGGCTTCCTCCTTCCTGCTCTTCATCTTCAACTCCTTCGAGAGGGATGAACGCAAAGGGATGGTCCCAATCTGGCCATAGAATCCCTGCAGGAGCGGGGCGGTCGGAAGCATCGCAACCATCGTTGAGTTGATCGTCATAAAAGCGAGCGCTTGGAAATTCTCGAAGTACTGGGTGCATTCTGTATTGGACATCGAGTAAGTATGATTTGACGCCAACATCGATCAGACGTTCAAACAGTGATCGCCCAAGTCCTTCTTTCTCTGCTTTCCTTGAGATGACCGTCGGGGGAAGTTGCTTGTGATCTCCAACCAAAATCAATTGCCGGCAACCTTTGGAGATCGGAATTAAAGAACTCGGTTCGATGGCTTGCGTTGCTTCATCCATCAGCACGATTGGGAATCGGCGGCCTTCAAGAAGGCGGTGCCCGGAGCCAATGTTGGTTGAACAAATCACCTCGGCACTATCCAAAACCGATGCAATCATCTCCTTCTCCAATCGTCGGATTTCTTTCTTGTTGTGTTGTATGTCACGGTGTGCGAGTCCTTTTTCACGTCCTTTCAGTTTCGGCAACGCTCTGTGAACCTCGTCCATCTCGTCTCGTATAATTGCGATTTCATCTTGCTTCGGATGATCTTCCAATTGTGCATCAAGTGTTGCAGTTCGTAACGTTTCGCGAACCTTAACCGGGCGTCCAATTCGGATTGCTCGAATACCATGATCAAGCAATCCTTCGAGGAGATTATCGACAGCAACATTGGATTCAGCAGTTGCAAGAATTGGCCCCCTCCCCTCCCGAGCAAGTTGAGCAAGGGTTGCCACTGCAGTGTGAGTTTTTCCTGTCCCTGGAGGGCCTTGGATAATGGTCAAGCGACGGGACATTGCTGCTTTCATTGCTTCCGCTTGGGACGGATTGAGAGCAACATCCAACGGTTCAACTCGAATGAATTTCCCTGAAATCTTCGGCGTCATCGATGCGTTCTCTTCTGGGTCATGCACTTGGCCGAGAAGCACATCTCGAAGAATCGTCCCACGGTCTCCCTCTACAGAATGAAACATTTCAAGCGCTTCTTGCATGCGATCGTGTGCGACTCTGTTTGCTCCTCGGTCAAGGCGCCATGTCCCTTTTCGTAGGTCTTTTGGCCTCTGCCCAACAACAACGCGTAGACGGGTCGGACCACGTTCGAGGACGATACCTTCAATGGTTTTCTCGCCGAGTGGTTTGGATCGACTAATGACAACAATGTCGCCATGTGTGAATCGGTGTTGGCCGAGGTGTTGACGTTCCAGATGTTCAAACACCAAGATGTCCTCACCGAAGAGTGTACCATTTGTTCGTCCTTTGAGGCCGAGTAAAGCAAGGCCAGATGCTTGGAGGCGGTGATGCGACCATGAAGACCAACGTTCCTGTATGATGGATGTCTCTTCCTGTAATTCTTCTTCGAGCAACGATGTAAAGTGCCGAAAATGATCTTGCCCGCGTCGCCAAATCCCACCGTCTTCGCCTTCCGGTGACAGGTCATCTTCATAGGAAGAACTGTCCATCCGTCGGACTCGGCCTCGCTCTGCCATGGTTCTCCCACCTGTTGCCATCATTTCAGACTATGGCGAATGATACGTTCCTCGCCCATGGGATGGTGATGCTTAAACCACAAGTGCCTACCGTGAAAGTAGGCGAGACGATGTTTTGGAAGCGCAAGAAAGGAGGGAGTGAGGATGGAAATCCTTGTCCGTTTTGCGGCGCACAAAACGAAGTTGGAGCAACGACCTGCATTCAATGCTACTATGATTTGAACAAACCCGCTCGAGACCAACATCTCGAAGTCGCTTCAGATGTTCAAAGCGATTTGCTTTCAACACTCATGAATGATGATGATTCAGGCGATGATGAAGAGTTCGCTGTTGAAGCGGTATTGGACCTCGAAGATGTTACTATTGAAGTTGAACAGTACGATGATCCGGATTCAAGTGACGGATTTTCCTTTATCGACAGTGAAGGGCCAACCCTTTCTGAAACGGTGGAATTTGAAGCACAAGATGAAGTCGAATTGACCACTGAGGATGCTCCCGAGATTGAAGAGCGATTTGAGCTCCCTGAATCAAATCCATTGGATGAAGTTGAGGAACCCATCCATACCGGTCAAGGCCAATTGTTCCAATCGGATGATGACGAAACGGACGTCGATTTTGCCGGTTCGGTTGGGCCCGACCCCACAGAGTTACCGGACTTACCCGACACCGAGGAGGATTTGCCCCTTTTACCAGAGGAGATTTCAATCCCAGATATTCCTGAAGATGTCGGTGAAGTGGAGGAACCCATTCCAGAACTTCCTGAAGACGAAGAGGTTACTCCTGAATTACCTGAAGAAACGATTTCTCCAGAATTACCTGATGATGATGGCGATGTTCCTGAGTTGCCTGAGGAAGAGGACGTTATCTCCTCTCCCGAAGTCCCCGAAACAGAGGATGATGTCGCTCCAGAAGTTCAATCCAATAGTAGGATTTGGCCTTGGCCTGCTTCTGAGCCCATGGATCCACGAGAAGTCCATCGAATTGTCGTTGAATCACTGGGATTGGTTCGAGCAGGTCGAATTGCAGAGGCTGAGCACAACATCGACCAACTTGGGCCTTCACTTGGGGACGATATTTCATTGCTGTACCACATTGGTTTAATCTTACAGCAAGCGGGTCGAGCTGAACATCTCAATTGGATGCTTGAAATGGCAAGACGCGTCCATCCAAACGACGAGAACGTCAAGAATGCAATCGCGCATTTGTCTGCTTGAGGGATATCATGCCACGAACACCGGATCTCCCTGATTTGGACGGAGGATATTCCCTTCGACCGGTTTCGAAGGCAATCTTACCGATGGTCATTGATGCTTATACAGAGGACCCTGAATCGGCAAAGGCGGCACTTCCATGGTTGAGCAGTGAGGAAGATATTACTCGCCAGTTGTCAGACATGTTGCATGATTTGGAACATCTATCCAACGCAGATCGTGTTCATTTTTGGTCAATTCACGATCAAGAGCACACCTTCATTGGATTGATTGGCCTTGGTGATGAAATGCAATTGGTCCATTCCAATTACAACCTTGGATATTGGGTCCGGAAGGGGTTTCGAAACCGCAGAATCGCTTCAAACGCCGTTGATGCAGTTTTGGATTGGCTTGATTCAAGAGAGAGTGTGTTCCGAGTCGAAATCACTGTCCATCCTCGAAATGAGGCAGGCCTCATCACAGCAGAGCGAATTTGTCACCGATGGAACGGCCAAATTATTGACGAATTTATTGGCATTGAAATCAACGGAAAAACCGTCCCTCACAAAATTCACGTTGTTGATTTGCCAAAGGTGTGAGCGATTTGACCCGAGTATGGTTGACCGTCGATACCGACGATTTACGTCATGTTCCTTCGAATCAGGGACATCCAACTCGTTCAAAACCCGACAAAGACCTCCCTGTGTTGTCCGATACATTTCGTAATGGGATGATCGAATTCAAGGAATGGTTGAACACACATGACCGAGCAGTTACCTTGTTTGTCATTGCTGACCAATGCGAATCGGAGGATTTTGTTCAAATGATATGCGACATTTGTGAATCATTCGGAAAGCGGATTACAATTGGTTGCCATGGACTCCACCATCGGAGTTGGTCTGCATGGCCAGAGGATGCTGAAGGGTTTTCTCGTGATCTAAAAGCAGCTGCAACGGTATTAGAACAAGAGTTTCCACAACACTTCAGACGATGGTTTCGCGCTCCAGCAGGCTACCTGGCCTCATGGATGATTCCCGTTCTCATTGAACAGGAATTTGTTGTCGATTCTTCTGTCAATCCATCATGGCTTGTGAATAAAAAATATGGAAAAGGAGAATCTTGGAAAACCGTTCTCGCTGCAGTCAAGCAGACTTCGTTGATTGAACGTCCGTGGAAAACGCGGCTGTCCTTGCCTACCTGTGGCCCCGCCCAACATATCACTGGATTGCGTTGGAATGCTCGACGGGCATGGGCAAATCTCTCCGAAGCTCTTGATGCGAGCGAGATTGATTCGGTTGAAGATTCATCAAATGAGTTGGATACAATCTATTGGCACATCCTCGATCATGCTCGAAAAGATGGAGGATGGATTCCCCCAATCAAAGGCCTGTGATGTCCGTTCGGTCTGCAGATACGCCGAACGATGCCATGGCATCAGCATGAACCGATGCATCCAATTTTCCTTCTCGAACAAGCGATGAAATCGCTGCAAGTGCAACCGCTTCGCCATCGATTTCGAAAAAGCGGCGGAGTGCTGGACGTGTGTCTGAACGACCAAAGCCATCGGTTCCAAGAACCGTGTACGGCGCATGAACCCATTCTCGAATCATTTCTGGAACGGATGCTACGTTATCGGAAACTGCAATGATTGGTGATGCATCTTTCCCAAATTGTTGTTCAACCCATGAACTCTTCATGGAGTCACCAGGATGGAGGCGATTCCAGCGAGATGCTTCCATTCCTTCTCGACGTAATTCGCCGTAAGATGTCGCAGACCATATCTCTGAACGGATACCAAACGTTTCCAATTTCTCAACTGCATCAAGAACTTGAAGCATTATCGGTCCAGAACCGAGGAGTCGGACAACAGGCCCATCTCCAGATGGAGCTTCTCGAAGTTTGTACAAGCCCTTCAGAATACCTTCTTCGCAATCTTTGGGTTTTGCTGGCATTGGATAATTTTCATTGTAGACTGCTAGGTAGTAGATGACGTCAGTATCTTGCTCACACATCTCAACGATTCCTTGTTTGATGATGGTTGATAATTCGAATGCAAAAGCAGGGTCATAAGCACGAACCGCCGGGTTGGAATGGGCCATCAAGAGGGAGTGCCCATCCTGATGTTGCAGGCCTTCTCCATTCAGAGTTGTTCGACCTGAAGTCGCTCCAACGAGGAAGCCACGTGCACGTGAATCAGCGGCAGACCAAATTAAATCAGCAACGCGTTGGAATCCAAACATCGAGTAAAAGATGTAGAACGGAATGGTTGGAGAACCTTGCGTGGCATACGATGTTGCTGCCGCAATGAACGAGGAAAGCGCTCCCGCTTCGTTAATCCCCTCTTCGAGAATCTGTCCTTTTGCAGATTCTTTGTACTTCATCAATACCTTGTGATCGACTGGCTTGTACAGTTGTCCTTCCGGATGATAGATTCCAAATTCTGAGAACAATGGATCCATACCGAACGTTCTTGCCTCATCAGGAATCAACGGAACGACACGTTCACCAAACTCTTTTGTTTTCATCAAACCGCGCATTAGACGAACAAAGGCCATTGTGGTCGAAACCTGAGAAGTACCCTTTGTACCGTCATCGAATTCTGCATAAACAGAGTCTTCTGGAAGTGTGAGATTGATTTCTGGAACGCGTCGTTCAGGCATTGGACCCTTCATTGCGACACGGCGTTTCTTGGCATATGCAACGACATCAGGAACATCCTTGGGTTGAATGAACGGTAGGTTCTCCAAATCTTCATCGCTGAAATCCAATCCCATTGCATCTCGAATCAAACGCAAATCTTTCTCGTCTGCTTTCTTTCGTTGATGAGTTGTATTTCGACCCGCGAAGGCTGGTCCAAGTCCATATCCCTTGATGGTTCGAGCGAGAACGACAGTCGGTTGCCCTTTGTGAGCACAGGCAGATGCGTATGCAGCGTGTATCTTGTGGAAATCATGGCCACCAAGATCTTCTGTCAACGCTTCGAGTTCTTCGTCGGAATAGTCTGCAACCATTGCAGTCAATGCTTCTCCTGCAAACAATTCTTTGCGAATAACCGCACCCTCAGCAGTGAACAAACGCTGTTCGTCGCCATCAACAAGTTCGGCGAGTCGCTTCGCAAGTATCCCGCTGGTATCCTTTTCGAACAATGCATCCCAAGATGATCCCCAAAGTACCTTGATAACGTTCCAACCTGCCCCTCGGAAACGACCCTCTAGTTCTTGAACAATTTTCGAGTTCCCTCGGACTGGACCGTCCAGACGTTGAAGATTACAGTTCATTGTCATGACAATGTTGTCCAGTCCTTCACGGGCTGCAAGAGCCAACTCGGAGAGTGATTCTGGTTCATCGGATTCACCGTCTCCCATCGTGTACCATACTCGCGAGAGAGTTGTATCGGCAAGACCTCGATGATGCAAATATCGATTGAATCGAGCCTGATGAATTGCAGTCATTGCACCAAGTCCCATCGATACACTCGGGTATTCCCAAAAGGTTGGCATCAATCGAGGGTGTGGATACGATGAAAGTCCTTCTCCACCAACTTCTTGACGGAAATTGTTCATGTTCTCATCGCTAAGTCGACCTTCAAGCCAAGCTCGGGCGTAGATTCCTGGAGATGCGTGGCCCTGCCAGTAAACATGGTCGCCCCAGCCCTCTCCGTCCTTACCCCGATAGAAGTGATTCAAACCGATTTCCCAGAGATGAGATACAGAAGCATAGGTGGAAATGTGCCCTCCAATTCCGTCGACGTATTTGTTGGCACGAGTGACCAACATCATTGCGTTCCAACGGTTGATGGTATGAAGTCGCTTTTCCATTTCGATATCGCCAGGATACGAACCTTGCATATCGGGCGCAATTGTGTTGAGATATGGAGTGGTTGTTGTATCGATATCAATTCCGGATTCTGCTCCGGCTGCCACCGCACTGTGGAGCAACCGTTCGGCACGCTGAGCGCCTTGTTGTTCGACGACTTCCTTGACAGAGAGTTCCCATTCATGCGTCTGAATAGGGTCCTCATCAGGCAATGAGTTGTGAGCACCGGCACGTCGCACCATGTTCCCTCCGTATTGACCCTCGGGCAAGGATGACTTGAACCCCTCGCTGCGCTCACGATGTTCGATAGACCTTCCATTCGCCCCCTCCATTGAGGAAAGGAGCCTCTCCATTTGCCGTTTGCTGCCACCCCTCGGGGAGATCCATATCAAAACCTGGAGCGACAACAATGATTCGAACGTTGCTAAGATCACCTCGATTGATGACGGCTTGCCCTTCAAGTTCAACCTGCCAGTTGCTCTCCGGTGCACGCCAATGACCGGTTATGTTACGTTCTCCATCCGGGTCAAGTTCGAGCCTAAACGTATACAGCCAATGCATAGCAAGTGCTTCATCATCGATGTAAAGAAAATCATCTCCGTTCTCAAGGTCATCTGAAAACGATTGTGCGGCATCATCGGTCCACATGGTTTGACCATGGATTCCTGCCAGCATCGAAAGAGGAAGGACCAAAATGAGTGCAAGAACGAGCGGCCGAACAAGCGCTATTTCCTTGCCCTTCATACTTCGATGAGCAAGCAATAGAAGCGGGAACATAAGAGCCGTAAGGTATCTCCCATTGTTCCCCATCAAAATCATATTCTCCCACAATGGCAGGCCCCATCGATCTGCTTCGAAAACCCATAGTGATGCAATCCACATCGACATCAGAAGGGTTCCTGAAGCGACAAATGTCGAAAGGAAAACCGATTCATTGTCCTTCGATTGTTTCGCATACGTAACGAAATCAGATACAAATGGCCAGCAACAAAATCCAACCAAAAGGTACAAGCCGAACCCATCAAGGAATGCGATGAGTAGGGCAAACAGCCATGCTACAGAATGGGTTTGAATTGTAGCTAATGAGCCACCAGTGGAAAATGATGCAGCAATCATTGCAATCAGAACAAGTGGAATGGAGAGCGACAGTGCCCTCAACGGATCACGGGAATAGGAATTTAATTTGGGAACGGTTCGGTCGAGAAGAATCCATGCGAGAAGAATCCCGAGCAAGCCCCAGCCAATCGTCGAAGAGAGGCCTTTGACAAGAACAAGAAGATGGACACTCGCAACGGCCAAGAGAATCCATTGGAGCAGAGCCCAACCACGCTGACGAAAAAGATTGAGAGAAGCGATTACGATGCCCGCAACAGCAAGAGCAACCGTCGATTCAGGGTAAAGACGACCTGTAGCAAAAATGAATGAGGGATGAAGTGCGGCGAGTGCGGCGAGTTGGGGTTGTCCCTTCGTCATCACCAACACAAGGCAAATCAGTGCAAGCATTGGCAAGAATGCAGCAAAGGGAAGTAACCACGAAGGATATAACTCCAAAATCTGCCACCATCCCCGTTCGAGAATTTGTTCCTCGCTAGGATTACTTGCCAAGGGATCACTTGGACGTACATCTCCCCATTCAAGATTCGGCGTACCGTCTTCGTTCGATTCAATGGCTGCAAGATGGAGATGAGTATCAAGGCCGTAATCACTGTTTGCAACGGATGACAAATGGAGCAGAAGGCCCAAGATGAGCAAGCCCCACCACGCCCGATTGTGGTTGGGTTTCTCCACGCTCATGGCCACAAAGCCAGAGGGTTGGGTTCAACTCTTTCGGATGTCTGGAGGTGTCATGAGCGGAATCTTGAACGGAATCAATATTCTCGACCTTTCTCGAATTTTAGCTGGGCCATACACCGCTCAGATGCTTTCTGATTTGGGTGCAAATGTAACAAAAATCGAAGCCCCATGGGGCGATGACACACGTGGATGGGGGCCTCCATTCGCAACCGATTTTGATGGAAAGCGGGTTGCTGCATACTTCCTATCTTGCAATCGAGGAAAGTCAATACTTCAAATGAATTTGAAAGAAGAAAAAGATCGATTGATGGAACTGATTGAATGGGCCGATGTTATCGTTGAGAATTTCAAACCTGGAACTCTTCAACGACTCCTTGGTGAACTTCCGAGCGACACCATCATCTGTTCAATTTCAGGCTATGGGGCTACCGGACCACGACGGGATGAACCGGGATACGATCTTGCTCTCCAAGCACGGAGTGGAATCATGAGTATTACTGGAGAAGCTGATGGATCTCCAGTCAAGGTCGGCGTTGCTTGGATTGATATTATCACTGGACTTTACGCTGGTAACGCAATCCTTGCGGCTCTTTTCGATAAGGAACGAACAGGTACTGTACGACACATCGATGTGAGTTTGTGGGATTGCGCTATCGCCTCACTTGCAAATCAGGCCCAAAACGTGCTTGCAAGCGGTATCGATCCTACTCGAATGGGTTCGGCTCATCCGAATCTTGTCCCGTATCGAGCCTTCGAAGCAAAGGATGGGTGGTTTGTTGTTGCCGTTGGTTCGGATTCCCAGTGGGAATCGTTTTGTTCCATTTCAGGGATACCTCCTCGTGAAGAATGGAGTACCAATGCTGGACGAATTGCTAACAGAGACGAAATTGAGACCACCATTCAAGCATGGATTGGACATTACAATCGCAATGAGGTAGAACGGATGTTGCAAGGCATTCCCTGTGCACCGATCAACACAGTCTCAGAAGCATTAGCAGATGCTCAAAGCGTTGCCAGAGGAGCCCTTGTTGAGCAGAAAAACGTCACAACCTTGGCAAGTCCGCTCAGGTTCATGCAACCTCAATGAGATTGACCAATCGTGCGGCTTCGACAACGTCACCATCTTCCCACCAGTCAACTGCGATGAAGGTTGGACGTTTTCCGTGATCTTGGATACATTCTTCTGCTCGCTCAACCATGAAATCAACATCGTTGGCTTCTGCCGAGCGCGTTGGATCAGAAAGACCGGCTTGATTCTTCAACCAGTTGTTCATGTGGTACACGGGTTGAGATGCGTCTCCTCGCAGCGGATTACAGTCCATCGAAGAGGTGCTATCATCAGCATAGTTTGTAGTCCAACCAAAGGTGAGGAAATCATGGAAATACGGATGCTCAGAATCTCCGGATTGTTCCCAAAAGACAACCAACCGCTTGTCCATATCGATGAGTTCAATCAGTGTTGGCCACTCAGAATTTAGTTCATGAATATACATCATATCACTTAGACCAACATCGTCCAACAATGCTTTGAGGTGGTCTGCTTCGACATGGTTTTCAATCAATAATGTGACGATATCTCGCTCTTCCGATTGCATTTCAGATTCTAGATTGCCCAACCATATCCATGGATCAACGTTTCCATAAGTGCATGGACTGAAGCCGCGACTTGAATCTCCGTGGCAAAACCGTACGTTGGACTCGCTCTGATCTGCATCCGTCAAGTAGTGTGTATCCAGCATAAAGGCACGCATCCCCGCATTCCATTGTGCCTGAAATCCTGTTCTGTGATTACTCGCAGGATAGTAGATGTTGTCTTCGTGCGTGGAGAAGGCATTGTGAGTTTCAGGAAATGTGACATGATCATAAGGCCGGTGGCAAAGAAGGACCATACCGTTACAAGGTACAGTTTCCATGTATTCGCATGTTCCATCATCGTCTGTTGCCTGATCATCATAGTTCATCGCTTCTGGGTCTGTGCAGCCAAAAATAGGATCGGCTTCAGGATATGTACACGAACCATCGTCCTCTTCTGCGCTTTGATTGTAATTCTCTGCATTTTCATCCGTACAACCACGGACAACGTCGATGACAATCTCTTCCTCAGGAAAAACATCATCCTCAAACAGACAGCCCGGAGAGAGCATGAGTCCGGCCATGAGCAAAACGGCCATGACTCGCATGAACATCAACAATGTCCGATATCACTTGAAAACTCCGATGCCGGGCCGGCAGAAAAGGGAATGGCTAATGTAGCAAAGACGATGCATTCGAATCATGCAAGGTTCAAAGTGCTGTGTCGCTCTTCCAAGGCCTTGCGACTGGGGAGGGGTTTTTTGCGAAAGGTCACATTAGCAAGAGGAGGGGCTTTGTCGCCTTACTCTGGCTTAGGAGGCGCTCATACATCCCTCGTTCAACGACTCAAATCTGGATTAATCGATGGATATGAATTGGCGAGTGAGTACGAATACAATGTCACAAAGAATCCTTTCTCTCGGGTTTGGAAACGGTGGTTTCGTGGACCTTCCAACGTTGCAAAGTTGTCAAAGCAATGCGATGTTCTCCACATCACAGACCAAGAACAAGCAGGTCTTGTACCCAAGGCAGGAACTTCAGTGGTTACTGTCCACGATTTGTTTCATCTCTTCCCCTATGTACGCGATGGCATAGAGGTTGGTGAACAACATCCTTCATTCATTCGAAAAAAAGATCTTAAGAAGGTCAAACAAGGACTTGCAAAGGCCTCGTTGTTGATTTGCATCTCAAAGAAAACGCAAAAGCAATGTGAAGTTCGTTTTCCTGGAATCCCTACCGCATGGATTCCACATGGTATAGATCTCAACCAGTATA